>DJOD01000053.1:0-25762 GCA_002437115.1 Prevotella sp. UBA6447 | reverse complement strand
GGCGACCGCACCATCGACCAGATGATACAAGCGGCACGCTCGGGCAAGCAGGATATCGTGGAAGGGAACATCGATGGCATCACGTCGGCAGAGATGGAAATCAAGCTCACCAACGTGAACCGCGCCAGCCTGCATGAGCTGATGGAAGATTACACGCGCAAGTTGTCGGAGCGGTCGGCGGAAACGATATGCAACATCGCCATCACGCTGATTCTGCAGACGGATGTCATGATCAAGGGGTTGATAGAGTGGCAGAAAAGCCATTTCAAGGAAAACGGGGGCATCAAGGAACAAATGTATGCCGAGAGACGCAAGCAAAGGGGATTTTAACAGACAACCCATGGCAAGCCTGATGACAAAATCATAGCCCTCGCCGCAAAGCATGTGATGTTGTCAAGATTGTTGCCACTTTTACGCCTCCGTGCAGGTAGACTTCTGGAGACAGAACACGGTGTTCGCTGAGACTGCAGACCACCAGCGAGGGGTGAGCGTGACAAGTTTTGGCCCGTTTTAGTGTCTCGCGAGGCGAAGGTTAGGCTTCTGTCGACTAAGAGTTAAGGCCTTATCAACTTTAGATAAAGGCCTTATCGAGCGTCTATCAGATAGCTATCGCCAATGAAAAGGCTCATTTTGTTACAGTTTGCCAAGCATTGTTTTACAAAGGTTTGGATACCAGCGTTTTGCAAAAAATCTGCAAAGACTGATTTTTAGGCGATATTTGCCATTGGCAGAGAATCATTTGCAAATGGCAAAAACATTTTTCAAGAAAATTCAACGGTAAAAGGTTCGCAAAAATCCCCAAGAAGGCCGTGCTATCGCGCAGCTTTCTGGGGGAAACGTTATCATGTGCATGGGCGGAAACCGCCCACCTCATGGGTCAAGGGGAGACTTACTTCACGACCTTGCGGGTTGTTCCGTCGCTCATCCTGACGATGTTGAGACCCTTCTGAGGAGCAGAGAGCTGCTTGCCGTCGAGCGTGTAATACTGGCTTGCCACAGGCTCTTCGGAGCCCTTGATGCCGATGACAGAGGTGGCACCGTTGCCATCCTTGACGATCAGCTGGATACAAGGGGTATTGGGGTACTCTTCATCGGCATTCAGGTACCAGCCTTCGCCACCATTTTTGCTGAAGGTGCCGTACACCAGGTAGCAGTAGCCGCGGTTCACCTCGGTCGTGGTGCCATAGATGAATGGATAGGCATCCTGTGAGTTCTTGTCGAGGTTTTGGGTGTAAATCAGGCCATAACGAAGGGCGAGGTCACCCTTGGCGATGCTGAGCGGCTGGTCGAAATACACGTCGTTGTATTTAATCGTGAGGTTTTTCCCGTCCAATGTGCAAAGGTCATACTCGCCCTTGATAAGGTCGCAGCTGGTTTCACCCTTAAGATTCTCATCGGACCCAAACAACCATACAAAAGCCTGCGCCGTGTCGCCCTCCTCGGCCAGGTTGCCCAACACAATGAACCGCATGCCCACAACCTGGTAACCATCCAAGGCGTTGATCTTCTCCGTGTCATTAAACTGCACGGCAACAGCCTGCGCGTCGGACACGCTGGGCCAGCCCTCATAGCCCACAGGCGTCTCGGAACCGGGATAGCCGACCAGCTTCTCATCGTCCTTGATCTTGCGGGGAGCGTTGGCCTTGGCTGTCACCACCGTGCTGACCAGGTTGGCCGCGCCATTGGCGAGCTCGGCTTTGCCCATCACTCCTGAACCAATCTTCTGTGCGTTCGCACCTGCGGCGATGCACATCATCGCCACCATTGAGAGTAAAATTTTCTTCATAGATACAAAATTATGTTGTAAAACTGATAACTTGGGTGCAAAGTTACTAAAAATACGTCATACGTGCTTAAAAAATCCGAAAAATACTTTCAGATTGTCGCAATTCCTTTCCTTTGGCAGGCGCAAACCCTTTGCCTGCGGGTTGATGGCCACACCTGGGAAGTGATACGATTTTGTTTCAAATCTTACTGATTTTCAACTTTTTGTTGTATCTTTGCTCCAAGATAGGCTGCGCCCGCGCGGGGTGTCATTCAACCCTCTCCAGGGGCAGCGCAAACAGCTACGTAGCTCACACCAATCAATCAACATGGGAATATTCGGATTATTCAGCAAGAAAAAGAAGGAGACCCTCGACCAAGGCCTGGAAAAGACCAAGCAGAGCGTCTTCTCCAAGATTAGCCGCGCCATCGCCGGCAAGTCGAAAGTAGACGATGATGTGCTCGACAACCTGGAAGAGGTGCTCATCACCTCCGACGTGGGTGTCGACACCACGCTCAAGATCATCCGCCGCATCGAGGAGCGCGTGGCGCGCGACAAGTATGTGTCAACATCGGAGCTCAACCGCATCCTAAAGGAGGAGATTGCCGCGCTGCTCACCGAGAACAACGCCGCCGACGTTTCGGGATGGGACTTGCCCGCCGACCACAAGCCCTACGTGATTCTCGTGGTGGGCGTGAACGGCGTCGGAAAGACCACCACCATCGGCAAGCTGGCCTGGCAGTTCAAGCAGGCTGGCAAGAAGGTGTATCTCGGCGCCGCCGACACCTTCCGAGCCGCTGCCGTGGAGCAGATACAGATATGGGGCGACCGTGTGGGCGTGCCCGTGGTGAAGCAGCAGATGGGAGCCGACCCGGCCAGCGTGGCCTTCGACACGTTGCAGAGCGCGCAGGCCAACGGGGCCGACGTGGTGCTCATAGACACCGCCGGCCGCCTACACAACAAGGTGGGCCTGATGAACGAGCTGAAGAAAATCAAGGACGTGATGAAGAAGGTGGTGCCCACGGCTCCCGACGAGGTGATGCTCGTGCTCGACGGCTCCACCGGCCAGAACGCCTTTGAGCAGGCCAAGGAGTTCTCGGCTGTCACCAATATCACGTCGCTCGCCATCACCAAGCTCGACGGCACCGCCAAGGGCGGCGTGGTCATCGGCATCAGCGACCAGCTCAAGGTGCCCGTGAAGTACATCGGCCTGGGCGAGAAGATGGAAGACCTGCAGCTCTTCAACAAGAAAGAATTTGTGGACTCATTATTCTGATAGCCAACCGTGAAGAAAAACCAGATAGACATCATCACGATGGGCTGCTCGAAAAACCTCGTCGACTCGGAGCAGCTCATGCGCAAGTTTGAGGACGAGGGCTACCACTGCGTGCACGACGCCAAGCGACCGCAGGGCGAGATAGCCGTCATCAACACCTGCGGCTTCATCGAGAGTGCCCGCGAGGAGAGCATCAACACCATCCTGGAGTTTGTGCAGGCCAAGAACGAGGGACGGCTCCGCAAACTCTTCGTCATGGGCTGTCTCTCACAACGCTACCAAAAGGAGCTGGAGACCGAGATACCCGAGGTGGACAAGTTCTACGGCAAGTTCAACTACCGGCAGCTGCTCACCGACCTGGGACCTGCACCAGCGACCGATGGCGGCGACAGCTTCACGCGCCGCCGCACAGATGCCAACAGCCGCCGGAAGCTGACCACGCCCTCCCATTACGCCTATGTAAAGATTGCAGAGGGTTGCGACCGCCACTGCGCCTACTGTGCCATCCCCCTCATCACGGGACGGCACGTGTCGCGCCCCATGGAGGAGATTCTCGACGAGGTGCGCGAGCTCGTGGACGAGGGCGTCAGCGAGTTCCAGGTCATCGAGCAGGAGCTCACCTATTACGGAGCCGACCTCTATGGCCACACGCGCATAGCGGAGCTCATCAGCCGCATGGCCGACATCAAGGGCGTGCGCTGGATACGGCTCCACTACGCCTACCCCAACCAGTTTCCCCTGGAGCTGCTCGACGTGATGCGCGAGCGCCCGAACGTCTGCAAGTACCTCGACATAGCCTTGCAGCACATCTCCGACCACGTGCTGCAGCGCATGCACCGCCACGTCACCAAGGCCGACGCACTGGCCTTGCTGCGCACCATCCGAGAGCGCGTGCCGGGTATAACCCTGCGCACCACGCTGATGGTGGGCTTCCCTGGCGAGACTGAGGCCGACTTCGAGGAGCTCATGGACTTTGTGCGCTCCCAGCGTTTCGAGCGCATGGGAGCCTTCGCCTACTCGGAGGAGGAGGGCACCTACTCGCAGCTCCATTATGCCGACGACGTGCCTGCCGACGTGAAGCAGCGCCGCCTCGACGAGCTCATGGCACTGCAGCAAGGCATCAGCGATGAGGTAGAGGCGGCAAAGGTGGGCACCACCCAGCTGGTGGTCATCGACCGGAAGGAGGGCACCTACTATGTGGGGCGCACCGAGAGCTGCTCGCCCGAGGTGGATCCAGAGGTGCTCATACCCGTTGAGGGTCGTGCCCTGCGCACAGGCCATTATTACCAAGTGAAAATCACCGGGAACGACGAGTTTGACTTATACGGAGAGGTATGAACAACAAAGAGTACATAGCCGAGCTGGCACAGCAGTCGGGCTACACGCAGACCGACACGCAGAAGATGGTGACAGCCGTCATCGAGCAGATGGGAAACCTGTTTGACGAGGGCGACAGCGTGGCCATCCCCAACTTCGGGGCGTTTGAGGTGAAGAAGCGCATGGAGCGCGTCATCGTCAACCCCAGCACCCAGCAGCGCATGCTGGTGCCACCCAAGCTCGTATTGAACTTCCGACCCATGGACGCCGTGAAGGAAAAACTCAACAAGGCTTAAAAAACATTCTCCCACATGAGCAAGATAGGATACAAGGAGCTTTCGCAGACACTCATCGACAAGTATGGCCTGGAGCGAAACGCGGCCGAGCAGTTTGTGGAAAAGATGTTTGACGTGCTCGTCAAGGCCATCGAGACCGACCGGCAGGTCAAGGTCAAGGGGTTGGGCACGTTCAAGGTAGTGCCCGTGGCACCACGCAAGAGCGTGGACGTGAACACGGGCGAGCCTATCATCATCGAGGGGCGCGACAAGGTGACTTTCACGCCCGACAATGCCATGCGCGACCTGGTGAACCGCCCCTTCTCGCAGTTTGACACCGTCGCCGTCAACGACGGGGTGGACTTCACGTCCATCGATGAGCACTTTGCCAACCCCGAGGCAGCCATGGAGCCATTTGTGGTGAATGAGCCCACCAAGCCCGATGAGCCCAATATGCCCAACGAGCCCACAGAGCCCAATATGCCCAATGAGCCCAATGAGCCAACCGAGCCCAACGAGCCAGCAATCCCTACCCCATCACCCCAGCCCACCACAACCGAGGAGCAAGCCGATGAGGCACAGGTGATGAGCCCAGCTACCGAGACCGAGCGGGCAGCCGATGAGGCACGCAACCAGGTCATCGTCATGCAGCAGGAGATGACACGCCAGCACCGTTTCACACGATGGTTCATGTGCATGTCCATCGTACTGTTGCTTGCCTGCTGCGGCGGCATCTTCTACCTTTTCATGCAATTGTCGCAACGCGACCGCCGCATTGAGCACTTGGAAGCCGAGGCCATTCTTAACGCACGCACGCCACGAGGCCAAGCCCTTCTCGAAACTTCGGTCGACACTGCGGCCGTGGCTCAAGCGAGAGCCGACAGTGACATGGCTGCCCAAAAACTGCAGCAACAGGAAAAAGCACGCATCCAGCAGACTGAGCCCGCAGCAGACAGGCAGTCGCAGCCCACACAGCCGCAAGGTGGAGGTAACGCAGCAAGACCAACTGCTAAAGAAACACTGTCACGTCAGCGGCAGGAAACCTACGACAAGGACGTGCGCGTCAGAACGGGAGCCTACGACATAGTGGGCATCGCACGGACAGTCGTCGCCAAAGACGGACAGACAATTGCCAGCATCAGCCGCACATACCTCGGCCCTGGCATGGAGTGTTACATCGAAGCGGTAAACGCCGGACGCACGCAAGTGAAAGTGGGCGACAAGGTAAACATTCCACAACTGAAACTGAAGAAGAAAAAATAAGTGGGCGAACAGCTACCAAGACCCTATGAACTGCATGGGGCCTAAGTGGTTTGTCGCGTCACATGCCAAGTAACTTATAAAAGCAATATGCCAGAACCAAGCAACACAAGCAATAATCGCCGCAAGCGGGCCACCACACCCATCGACCCCACTTATGGACACCTGCAGCCGCAGGCCCTCGACGTGGAGAAGGTGGTGCTCGGAGCACTCATGATCGACAAGGACGCCTTCTCCGTGGTGTCGGAGATGCTCCGCCCGGAAACCTTCTATGAGCCGCGACACCAGAAAATCTACCAGGCCATACAAACGCTCAACATGGAGCAGAACCCGGTGGACATCATGACCGTGACCAACGAGCTGCAGAAGGAAGGAACGCTCGATGACGTGGGGGGACCTACCTACGTGGTGGACCTCACGGCCCACGTGGCCTCCTCGGCCCACATCGAGTATCATGCCAAGATCCTGCAACAGAAATTCCTGGCACGCCAACTGATTTCCTTTGCCTCGGTCATTGAGACCAAGGCCTTCGACCAGACGGTCGACGTGGACGACCTCATGCAAGAAGCCGAGTCGAACCTCTTCGAACTGTCGCAGAAAAACATGCGCACCGACTACACGCAGATTGACCCTGTGCTTCGCCAGGCCATGGAGATTCTGCAAAAGGCCTCATCGCAGGAGGGAGGACTGACGGGCATACCATCGGGCTATACAGCACTCGACAACATGACCTCGGGATGGCAGAAGAGTGACCTCGTCATCCTGGCCGGAAGACCTGCCATGGGTAAGACATCATTCGCGCTCTCCATCGCCAAGAACATCGCCGTCGACTACAAAGAGCCCATAGCCTTCTTCTCACTGGAGATGAACAACGTGCAGCTCGTCAACCGACTGATCTCCAATGTATGCGAAATCGAGGGACGCAAAATCATGAACGGACAACTGCTGCCCGACGAGTGGCAGCGGCTCGACAAGTATATGGCACGACTCACGGGCGCACCTCTTTATATAGACGACACGCCAGGCATGTCAATCTTCGAGTTGCGCACCAAGGCACGCCGACTGGTGCGCGAGAAAGGCGTGAAAGTCATCATGATCGACTACCTGCAACTCATGAACGCCAATGGCATGCGTTTCGGAAACCGCCAAGAGGAGGTGTCTACCATCTCAAGGTCGCTCAAGGGACTGGCCAAAGAGCTCGACATACCTATCATAGCCTTGTCGCAGCTCAACCGTACGGTGGAGAACCGCGAGGGACTTGAGGGCAAGCGACCGCAACTAAGCGACCTGCGTGAGTCGGGTGCCATCGAGCAGGATGCCGACATGGTGCTCTTCGTGCACCGTCCCGAGTATTACCATATCTACCAGGATGAAAAAGGACACGACCTGCGGGGCAAGGCGCAAATCATCATTGCCAAGCACCGTAAGGGCGCCACGGGCGACGTGTTGCTTGCCTTCCAAGGCCAGTACACGCGATTCCTCAATCCCGAGGATGCCTCACCCGCACCATTGCCAGGCGACATGGGCGGCGAGTATATCGGCTCGCGCATGAACCTCGACGACATGGGTGGCGACGACGACCCGCTGGGAGCACCTCCCGCAGGTCCCATGTTTTGATGCCAAAGGGCTCATCAGACCAATCAAGTCTGGTGAGCCCTTTGTGCTTGGCGCCCTTAATACCCTATACCAACTACAATGCTCCGGCAAAGCCCGAATAGTGTCATAATCTTCATAAAACAGGCCTATTGGTTATTATTTGCAATTGGCGACATGTTTTTTATTGCAATTTATTTGTTCGTATACCAAAAAATGATTAACTTTGCTGTCGGAAAAACAAAAGAGAATTGACAATGACCAACACTTACACCAGCACTATTAACATTCTAATCGGTATTCGACTGCATCAAGCTGCCGGAAGTGAGAGAGTGTGTAGATGCATGTGAGCCACATGACGAATACGAGGCCTTTCCACTTCCGGTAGTGGAAAGGCCTTTTTCGTATCTGCTGGCAGCATACCTGCAACACGCCAGGCAGGGGGCTCGTTGGGAAATGAACGACAAAAACACAGTAAACATACAGATTATGAGCGACAGACTTTTTATTTTCGACACCACCCTGCGCGATGGCGAACAGGTGCCCGGATGCCAGCTGAACACCGTTGAGAAGATTCAGGTGGCCAAGCAACTGGAGCTGTTGGGAGTGGATGTCATCGAGGCGGGCTTCCCCATCTCGTCGCCAGGCGACTACAACTCGGTGATGGAGATTTCCAAGGCTGTGACATGGCCCACCATCTGCGCCCTGACGCGTGCCGTAGAGAAAGACATCGACGTGGCTGCCGAATCGCTGCAGTATGCCAAACACAAGCGCATCCACACAGGCATCGGAACGTCCGATTACCACATCAAGTATAAGTTCAACTCCAACCGCGACGACATCCTGGAGCGTGCCGTGCGCGCCACGGCCTACGCCAAGAAGTATGTGGAGGACGTGGAGTTCTACGCCGAGGATGCCGGTCGTACCGACAACGAATACCTGGCGCGTGTCGTCGAGGCGGTCATTGGCGCCGGAGCTACCGTGGTCAACATTCCCGACACTACGGGCTACTGCTTGCCCAATGAGTTTGGTGCAAAAATCAAGTACCTGATGGAACACGTGTCGAACATCGACAAGGCCATCCTCTCTACCCACTGCCACAACGACCTTGGCATGGCAACGGCCAACACCCTCGAGGGCGTGCTCAATGGCGCGCGCCAGTTGGAAGTGACCATCAATGGCATCGGTGAACGAGCCGGAAACACGTCGCTGGAGGAGATAGCCATGATTCTCAAGTGCCACAAGGGCATTGGCATCGACACGAACATCAACACGCAGAAGATTTATCCCGTGTCGCGCATGGTCAGTTCGCTGATGAACATGCCCATACAGCCCAACAAGGCCATCGTCGGGCGCAACGCCTTCGCCCATTCGAGTGGCATACACCAGGACGGCGTGCTGAAGAACGTGCAGACCTATGAAATCATCGACCCGAAGGACATTGGCCTCGACAACAATGCCATTGTGCTCACGGCACGCTCGGGACGCGCCGCGCTGAAGTATCGGCTGGAGGTCAACGGGGTTGACATCAAGGATGAGGAGAAGCTCGACAAAATCTACAAGGCCTTCCTCAACTTGGCCGACAAGAAAAAGGAAATCAACGACGACGACATCCTCATGCTCGCAGGAGCAGACACGGCAGCCAACCACGCCGTGAGACTCGACTACCTGCAAGTGACCACGGGCAAGGGCGTGAGGAGCGTAGCCAGCGTGGGACTTGACATCGCCGGACAGAAGTTTGAGGAGAGCAGCACCGGGAACGGCCCTGTCGACGCGGCCATCAAGGCGCTGAAGCGAATCATAAGAAAGCAGATGACCCTGAAGGAGTTTACCATACAAGCCATCTCGAAGGGATCGGACGACGTGGGAAAGGTTCACATGCAAGTGGAGTACGACGGAAACGTCTACTATGGCTTCGGAGCCAACACAGACATCGTGACGGCCTCCGTGGAGGCGTACATCGATTGCATCAACAAGTTTAGGAAATAAGGTAGAGAAAGACAATAACACTATGAACACATTATTTGATAAGATATGGGACAGCCACGTCGTGCAGGTCGTGGAAGACGGTCCCACGCAGTTGTATATCGACCGACTCTATTGCCATGAGGTGACTTCGCCGCAGGCTTTCGACGGCCTGCGCCGCCGCCACCTGCAAGTGTTCAGGCCCAAGCAGGTATACTGCATGCCCGACCACAACATCATGACGCACGACCAGGGAGCCCCTGAGCTCGACCCCGTGGGCCGACACCAGGTGGAGACTCTCGACAAGAACTGCCAAGAGTTTGGCCTCACTGAGTTTAAGAAAAACACACCCGAAAATGGTGTCATCCACGTGGTGGGTCCCGAGACGGGGCTGTCATTGCCAGGCATGACCATCGTCTGCGGCGATTCCCACACCTCAACGCACGGTGCCGTGGGTGCCGTGGCCTTTGGCATCGGAACATCCGAGGTCGAGATGGTGTTGGCCTCACAGTGCATCTTGCAACAAAAGCCCAAATCAATGCGCATCACCATCAACGGAAAACTACAAAAGGGCGTGACGGCCAAGGATGTGGCACTTTATCTGATGGCTCAGCTCTCCACATCGGGAGCCACAGGCTATTTCGTGGAATACGCCGGCCCCGTCATCGAAAACATGAGCATGGAGGGACGCCTGACGCTATGCAACCTCTCCATCGAGATGGGCGCAAGGGGCGGATTCATCGCTCCCGATGAAACGACATTTGCTTACCTCAAGGGACGTAAGTACGCACCCAAGGGTGAGGCGTGGGACAAGGCGGTGGCCAAGTGGCGAACGCTACGCTCGGGTGACGACGCCGTGTTCGACTGTGAACTGGCATTTGACGGCAACGACATTGAGCCACGCATCACCTATGGCACCAACCCGGGTATGGGAATCGCCATCACAGGCTCGGTGCCCACACTCGAAGAGGTTGCCGAGAATGAGCAGGCTTCGTTCCTAAAGAGTCTGCGTTACATGCAGTTCGAGCCAGGACAACGGCTGTTGGGACACCCCGTTGACTACGTTTTCCTCGGAGCTTGCACCAATGGGCGAATAGAGGATTTTCGCGCCTTCGCCTCCGTAGTGAAAGGTCACCACAAGTCGCCCGACGTGGTGGCTTGGCTTGTGCCTGGCTCATGGGCCGTGCTGAAGCAAATCAAGGAGGAGGGACTCGACAAGCAACTCGAGGCCGCTGGCTTCGCCATCCGCCAACCGGGCTGCTCGGCCTGCCTGGCCATGAACGACGACAAGGTGCCTGCAGGAAAACTTTGCGTCTCTACGTCTAACCGCAACTTTGAGGGACGGCAGGGACCTGGCGCGCGCACGGTGCTGGCATCGCCGCTCGTGGCGGCGGCAGCTGCCATCACGGGGCGCATCAGCGACCCTCGCGAGTTTCTCAAGGCCTAATTATTAATTCTTAGACAACACATAACGATGAAACAGAAATTTGATGTCATCACCTCTTCCTGCATTCCCCTTCCGCTGGAGAATGTGGATACAGACCAAATCATACCCGCCCGCTTCCTCAAGGCTACCGACAAGGAGGGATTTGGCGACAACCTCTTCCGTGACTGGCGCTACAACAAGGACGGCAGCCTGAAGAAGGACTTCGTGCTCAACGACCCCAGTTACTCGGGTGTCATCCTCGTGGCCGGAAAGAACTTTGGTTCGGGCTCGTCGCGCGAACATGCCGCATGGGCCATCGCTGGCTATGGCTTCAGAGTGGTCATCAGCAGTTTCTTTGCCGACATCCACAAGAACAACGAGCTCAACAACTTTGTGCTCCCAGTGGTGGTGAGCGAACCTTTCTTACAAGAACTCTTCGACACCATTGCCAGGGATCACACCACACAGGTGCGCGTGGACTTGCCGGCGCAGACAGTCACCAACCTGGCCACTGGCCACTCGGAACACTTTGACATCAATGGTTACAAAAAGCACTGCCTTATGAACGGCCTCGACGACGTGGACTTCCTCGTCGCCAACCGCAACAAGGTGGAGGCTTTCGAAAAGCAACGCGTATGATGGATACGGGATGCAAGAACTATTTCAGTCCACAGATTGAAATCATGGACTGCACATTGCGCGACGGCGAGCAGACCAACGGGGTCAGTTTTCTGCCCCACGAGAAACTCATCATCGCTCGCTCACTGCTCCGTGATGTCAATGTAGACCGCATAGAGGTGGCCTCGGCACGTGTATCCGAGGGTGAGCGTGAGGCTGTCAGTCGCATCTGCGCCTACGCCGCCCGTGAAGGATACATAGACCGCGTCGAGGTGTTGGGCTTTGTAGATGGCAAACTGTCGGTAGACTGGATCAAAGGATGCGGCTGCCACGTCATCAACTTGCTGGCAAAAGGCTCGCTGAAGCATTGCGAACACCAGCTGCACAAGACACCCGAAGAACACCTGTCTGATATACTCCGCGTGCTCGACTATGCCAACAGCCAAGATATGCAGGTCAACATCTACCTGGAAGACTGGAGCTCGGGAATGAAAGACTCGCCCGACTATGTGTACCAGATGATGGACGCACTCAAGGACACGCCCATCCGCCGGTTCATGCTTCCCGACACGTTGGGCATCGTCAACCCCCTGCAATGTGTGGAGTATGTGCGCAAGATGCACCGCAGATACCGCGACAAGCATTTTGATTTCCATGCTCACAACGACTACGACCTTGCAGTTTCGAACACACTGGCTGCAGTGCTGAGCGGATGCCAGGGCGTGCACGTCACCGTGAACGGGATGGGCGAGCGTTGCGGTAACGCCCCGCTGGCCAGCGTACAGGCTATCCTCAAGGACCAGTTCCATGCCAAGACCTCCATCCACGAAGACCAGCTCAACATGATTAGTCGCCTGGTGGAAGGCTACAGTGGCATTGCCGTGTCGCCCAACCAGCCCATCGTGGGCAGCAATGTGTTTACCCAGGTGGCTGGCGTGCACGCTGACGGCGACAACAAAGACAAGCTCTACAGTAACGACCTTGTGCCTGCGCGCTTTGGACGGAAACGCGAATATGCCTTGGGCAAGAACTCGGGCAAGGCCAACATTGAGATGAACCTCGAGGAGCTTGGGCTGGAACTGACACCTGAGCAGACACGAAGCGTGACGCGGCGCATCACCGAACTGGGCGACCGCAAGGAAGTGGTGACACAAGACGACCTGCCCTACATCATCGCTGATGTGCTGAAACACAACACGCCCGTGGAACGGGTGAAACTCCTGAGCTACATGGTCTCCACCTCCTATGGCTTGAAACCCATCGCGAGCATCAAGGTGGAGATTAACGGCAAGGAATACACCGCCGACGCCACGGGCGACGGACAATACGATGCCTTTGTGCGCGCCTTGCGCAAGGTTTACAAGGACAATCTCAACCGAACATTCCCCCGGCTGGCCAACTACACCGTGACCATCCCACCGGGAGGCCGGACAGATGCCTTGGTGCAAACCATCATCACCTGGCAAGGTGATGGAGAACGCGTCATCCGCACCCATGGCTTGGATGCCGACCAAACGGAAGCGGCCATCAAGGCCACCTTCAAGATGCTCAACATCGTGGAAGACGAGGAGGAAATGAAGAGGAGCCATGGAAAGAATAACCATTAAAAACATAAGATAACATGAAACTGAATATCGCTGTATTGCCCGGCGACGGTATCGGGCCAGAAATCATGCCGCAGGCTATCCACGTGCTCAACGCCGTGGCAAAGAAGTTTGGACATGAGTTTGTGTATCACGAGGCCATTTGTGGCGCTCATGCCATCGATGCTTGTGGCGACCCATTCCCCGATGCCACCTTCAAGACCTGCATGGAGGCCGACGCCGTGCTCTTTGCTGCCGTGGGCGACCCGCGCTTCGACAACGACCCCACGTTGAAAGTGCGTCCTGAGACCGGATTGCTGGCCATGCGCAAAAAGCTCGGCCTCTTTGCCAACGTACGCCCTGTAGCCACCTTCGACTGTCTGCTTCACATGTCGCCCTTGAAGGAAAACCTCATCAAGGGTGCCGATTTCATGGTGATCCGTGAGCTGACAGGCGGCATGTACTTCGGTGAGAAATACCAAGACAACGACAAGGCCTACGACACCGACGTTTACAGCCGACCTGAGATTGAGCGCATCCTGAAAGTGGCCTTCGAAACGGCTCAGCATCGCCATCATCACCTGACTGTCGTCGACAAGGCTAATGTGTTGGCCAGCTCGCGCCTGTGGAGGCAAATAGCCAAGGAGATGGAGCCACAATATCCTGACGTGCAAACCGACTACATGTTTATCGACAATTGTTCGATGCGCGTGCTGACAGAGCCCCGATTCTTCGATGTCATCGTCACGGAAAACACGTTTGGCGATATCCTTACCGACGAGACGAGTGCCATCACTGGTTCGATGGGCCTTCAGCCATCTGCCTCACTGGGCGCACACACACCGCTCTTTGAGCCTGTTCACGGCTCATGGCCACAGGCCGCCGGCAAGAACCTGGCCAACCCATTGGCACAAATTCTCTCGGCGGCGATGATGCTTGAACACTTTGGCCTAAAGGAAGAAGGTGCGCTGATTCGAAAGGCATGCAACGAGAGTCTGTTGCAGAATGTGCGCACACCCGAAATACAGATTGAGGGTGGCAAGCATTATGGCACCAAGGAAGTTGGGCAGTGGATCACCGATTACGTGTCCAGCCACTGATGAGTAACCTAAAGGGCACGTGAGCCATTGGCAAGCGAAGTCCAAAGGAAAAAACACGGTGCGCCCGCGTTTGGGATTGTTGGTTGTTGTTTGGGCTCAAATATTACCCACGCTTTCACAATTCCGACCGTGTGCGCACCGTTTTATATCTTTCGCAATCCCCCTCTCCTACGAGTCTAAAACACTGTGCTGTCGAGCGTTTGTCTCCTAACCAACACAGAAACGGATGCCAGAAACCTACAAGTCCTATTTTTTGCTAAAAATGAGGGGTGCTCCTTGGCTAAGTGGGGAAATAGTTGTAATTTTGCAATCCTAAAATCAGAACATGAAGAATAACATTCTCATAGCTTTCACACTGTTGCTCCTCTTGAGCGGTTGTGCAAGAGAATTCAACCAAGTGTATAAGACTCCCGATTTCCGCTACAAATACGAGTACGCCAAGGAGTGTTTTGCAAATGGCAAGTATATGCGCGCCACGACCATCTTGCAAGATGTCATCACGCAGGAGAAGGGTACGGCCGACGCGCAAGAAAGCCTTTATATGCTTGGCATGGCCGAATATTGCAACCGAGACTATGAGACGGCAGCAGAGACATTCAAGCGTTATGTCAAGTCGTACCCACGTGGCTTCTATGCCGAGATGGCTGCTTTCTACGTGGGTCAAAGCCTATACCTCTGCACGCCAGAGGCACGCCTCGACCAGTCACAGACGATGCAAGCCATCTCCGCCTTCCAAGACTACCTCGACATGTTTCCAGATGCCAAGATGAAGGATCAGGCACAGGCTCAGCTCTTCAAGCTACAGGACAAGCTCGTGCAGAAGGAGCTTTATTCGGCCCAGCTCTATTACAACCTCGGTTCCTATTTCGGCAACTGCACAGAGGGCGGCAACAACTATGAGGCATGCATCGTAACTTCCGAGAACGCCCTGAAAGACTATCCCTACACCAACAAGCGTGAGGACTTTGCGTTGCTCATCATGAAGAGTAAGTTTGAGCTGGCGCAGCAGAGCGTGGAGTCGAAGAAGCTCGACCGCTACCAGAACGCCGAAGACGAGTGCTACGGTTTTATCAACGAGTATCCCGACTCAAAGTCGCGCAAGCTCGCCGAGCAGCTCATTGCCAAGTGCAAGAAGGTCACTGGTGGTGTGCAGGGTGAATGAGAAGGGTAACGAATCATCAAACAACATACATCAAACAACAATATTTATCTTTCAGATATGGATTATAAAAAATCAAATGCCCCAGTAAACACCCAGACACGCGAACTGCCTGAGCTGTGGAAGAGCACAGGCAACATCTACGAGAGCGTGGCCATCATCGGTAAGCGCGCCAACCAGATTGGTGTGGAAATCAAGCAAGACCTAAACAAGAAGCTGCAAGAATTTGCTTCCTACAACGATTCGCTTGACGAGGTGTTCGAGAATCGCGAGCAGATTGAGATTAGCCGCTACTACGAGAAGTTACCCAAACCCACCCTGCTGGCTACGCAGGAGTTTATAGAGGGTAAAATATACTGGCGCGATCCCTCGCAAGACAACCAGGAGGAAGAGGCACAATGATTCAGCGCATACAAACCGTCTACCTGCTTTTGGCCGTCGCTACGCTATTGGCCTGTCTCTGCCTGCCGATAGGTTGCCTGGAGCCACAGGGGATGGGTACGGCTACGCTGTGGTATAACCTGGGACTCCTCGGCGAGCAGGGCTTCGTGGCGCACCCCATCCCGTTTGTCGGGCTGGTCGTCGCCGCCGGCTTGTCGTTACTCACCATTTTCCAGTATCGCCGCCGTGCCTTGCAGATGCGCCTCTGTGTGGTGAGCATAGTGCTCTGCCTGTTGTGGTATGGCTATTACGTGTTCAGCGCACTGGCCAGTCTGCCCACAGGAGGAGTTACCTTCCATGTGCGCTTCGCAGCCTGCCTGCCGTTGGTGGCCATCATTCTCTTGGCGTTGGCCCGTCGCGGTGTGAAGGCCGACGACAAACTTGTGAAAAGCATGGACCGCATCCGCTAAGTGCCACTATGTGCCATACGGAAGACGACCCAATAGCGCTTTGCATGAAATAATGTTATAAAAATCAAGTAATCATGAAAAAAACACTTATTGCAGCCGTCACCATAGCTGCCATCACGCTCAGCAGTTGCGGAGGCAACACCAACAAGAACACTTCGGGCACAGACAGTGCGACCGAGCAGACCGACAGTGCGGTTGCAGATAGCGCACCAGCTCTCAGCGAGGAGACCAAGCAGACTATTATCACTCTGACCGACCAAGTGTCACAGGCTCTGCAGAGCAACGACTCCAAGTCACTAACCACCACGCTGGCCACCCTGGAGGCCACCTACAAGGCTTTGGTCAATGCTGGCAAGCTGGAGGAGGCTAAGGCCTACGGACAGTCAGTACAGCACTTCTTGACCCAAAACGCCGAAAGCATCAAGACCATGACCGACGGCAACACCACCATCGCAAACCTTGTGGAGAGCATCAAGAACCTTCCCATCACAGCCGCCACTACAGCTGAGGAGGCCAAGCAAGCGGTAAAGGACGATGTCGTGAAATTGGCCGCCCCCTACATTCAGAAAGCAGCCTCAGCTGCCACCACCGCCGAGGCTGCCAATGCAGCACTGAAGGCTGCTCCAGAAGCCGCCAAAAAGTTCCTTGAGAGTGCTCCAGAAGCCGCGAAGGAGGCTGCCAAGACGGCTGCTGCCAACGCGGTTAACAATGCCAAGACAACTGCCGAGAGCAAGGCTGCCGAGGAAGTGAACAAAGCTAAAAGCAAGGTTGCAGAAAAAGTGAACAAGGCACAAAGCAAAGCAGCCGAAAAGGTGAAAGAGGGTCAGAAAAAAGCCAACGAAAAAGTAAACGAGGCTGCCAGCAAAGCCCTGAAGGGACTCGGTCTTTAACAAGAGCGGGCTGTGGCACCCAAATCCTGAATTATAACAAAGAAAGATGGCGAAGCTGACAACTACTGTTAGCTTCGCCATCTTTTTATTACTTTCCCTCAAACATTCTTATCGGGAGGCTGCTGTTCTTCGGGTTGTTGACGCCACCATGAGCATCCGAGCCATAGAGATACATTAACATCAAGTCGTCACATCCAAGGCGTGAAGGAAACAACTGTCAGCCACCAATGCCTGATGAGCACTTTCTTTAGACTGACCACACATATACGACATTGGGCTGATCCTCACATCATTTATTGCCCCAGTGCTTGATGAGCTCACTAAGCTCCTTCTTGGTTACTTGCACCACGGCACCGTGCTTCTGCTCGGAGAAGTTGGTGCGCCTCATAGGGCACCCAGGCTCGTCAAAGTAGCCAACGGGCGTAAACTCCTTCAAGTCCTTAGTCTTTACAAAGTAAAAGTTGTGAGGATTCATGCTGTAGCGGTCTTGCATAAGGATGTACCACGGCTCACCGATGCGTTTCCAAAGCATGGGAGCCTCATGCACCTGGGGCACTTCGTCGTCAAAAGGCACCTGCGTGTAAGGCCCCGTCACGTCGTGGCTAATGGCGTGCATGGGATGGCCATTCTGCGTAGCAAAAAGGTGGTAGGTATCGCCCACAAGCGTGATGTCCGAATCGATGGTGTTCTTCACCGGTTGCCCATTGCTACCCAGTGGCGCGCGGAAAAGCAGTTTGGGCGCGCTTGTCATGTGCGAGAAGTCAGTATCCATGAACACATAGCGTATGTGGTTGCGGCCACGCTGGAATCGCGTGGTGAAATGGAGCATGATGCGCCCGTCCTTCGTGGTCACCATTTCGGGAGCCCAGACACATCCCACTTCCGACCAAGGCAAGGGCTTTCCCTCGGCATCCTTATCGCCCGTGGGGCAGGTGAGGCTTGAGAAGTCGAGATTGGTGCGTTTCCAATGTATGAGGTCAAACGACTTGAGCAACACGAGACCACGGTTGTTGCCCCAATCATACTTGTTGAAATCGCGCTCCCATTCCGTGGCGCGCAGCCCATCGCGCTTTGCGAAGATATGGAGGTCGGTCATGGCCACGTAGAAAGCTCCGCCAGGCCCCCGGTAGATGTATGGGTCGCGTATGCCTTTCTGTTCGGCGATGGTGTCGCCCGCCATGATGGGCTTGTCGTCGTTGAGGGCTGTCCATTGCCATCCGTCCCAACTGTAGGCCATGTGGAGGCCATGGTCGGCATCCTTATGATAGACCATCACGTAACCAGCCATCTGTTTCTCACTCGGCACTTTTGCCTTCTTTGCGTGCGCCCCCACCGCGAGCAGCACGAGAAGGAGCAGGTTTACCAAAGTCTTTGTATTCATCGGTTATAGAGTCTTTAGTTATGCGTTTCCTCTTGCAAAGTTACAAAAAAGTGGGGCTACTGCAAAGGGATTACACATTAATGACTTACTTTCATGACAAAAAGGGTCATCCATTAAATGCGTAGACGCTTGCCGTATAAAGCGGATGGTTTAAAATTGGAGAGTCGCACAATACGAGTTATTCGATGTTTATGTGTCCATCAGGTGGCAGCTCCGCTAGATTCGTTCGCTACATGAGTTGCCATCCTTTCGCGAAAAATAATAGCTTAAATTCTGGAAATAATAGCTATTATTTTACAGTATGCTATCCGTTGATATTCAACAAGTTGCGTATGTAGCTGAAAGACTTGTGCGCTGTGTTCGGATAGAACGACGAAGCCACAATATGGAGGAGGGAGAGCTGGCTCAAAAAAAGAAAAGCCATTGGCTAACATTAGCCAATGGCATACATGGGTCTGAACCAAAGAATATCGTAAGTATGTTGACATTCGGTTCAGAAATTGAATTTTTCCAGCTTCAGTCCGTTCTTTGTGAGTGCCTCTATCTTGGGAACTAATGTGGTGAAATGCTCAGAAGCCATGTGGACTTTCAGCACATCCTCGTTCTGCCAAGTCTCGCAGATCATCATCACACCATCGCGTGTGCCGCTCACAAAATAGTCGTAAGCAACATTACCATTGTCGCCCAACGACTTCTCAACCAACTGCTTGCACAAGGCCTGGATGTCCTCGGCCTTGACATTCTCCTTTTTCTCGAAAAAGACATTTAATCTAATCATAGCTTTGTTGTTTTAGGATATGAATGTTCGTTTTATTTTTCTTCTTGCAAAGATACCTTTTTCCCATCAGGCTGAGACCTTTCCGGAAAGAAATATGTGTGAAAAAGCTGTTCGCAAACGACGCATCATCCTACCTTGGTCATATGGTAGCCAAGTGTCTTGAGCTCCATGGCCATGCCCATGAGATACATCTGGTGAATGGCAGCCACGTAGGCATCGAAAGCTTGGCGCGTGGCTGGCTCAAGGTGCTGATGAAGCAGCAAGGTGTGGGTGCGGGCGGCACACTCTGCCACAACTTTCGTAAGTCGGTCGTGGTCGGCTTGAGAAAGAAGCAACACCTGCTCACAGATGTAATCGTCCATGTGGTCGAAGTCGCGCTGGTCGCGCAGGTAAGCATAGAGGTCTTCTACCTTTCCGTAGAGCAGCCAGTCGGTATCCCAATATTTGGCGATAGCCATTCCCACATACATCATCCATGCAAAGGAAACCACCGGGCAGTCGGCAAACTCACGCATGCCATCTGGCATATAACTCTTGGCAACCTCAAGCCAACGTGCCTCGATATCGGGTGCCTCGGGAAAAGGGTCATCAATGCGCCCCAGCGAGCGTAAGTAATGGCAAAGGTCGTCATGAAACAAGTATTCGAGGGGATTAGCAAAGGTATTCATGTCGTTTTCTTATTTGGTGTATACACATTCGTTTGGATATTGGATATCGGTTATTTGCCAGAAGCCTCACGGCATTTTTTCTATTTCTTCCAACGACAAGCCTGTCACTTGTTGGATGGTAACAGCCGGAACGCCCAGCCTCTTCATCTTCTTAGCATTCTCCCTACGTTCCTCCACTCGACCCTGCTCCAAGCCTTCCGCACGACCTTCCGCACGACCTTCCACACGTCCTTCCGCTCGTCCTTCCGCTCGTCCTTCCGCTCGACCTTCCGCTCGACCTTCCGCCCGACCTTCCGCCCGACCTTCCGCTCGACCCTGCTCACGTCCCTCTGCTCTGCCTTCCAGTCTTCCTTCCTCGCGTTCGGTATAGATATTATCTCGCAAAATAACAATATTATCAAGGTGCTTATAATAGGCCGTCCGCTCCGACTTGTTCATCCTGTTGATAGTTAATTGCTCTTTCACTTCCTCCATGCCAGGAGCCTTGGCTCCCTTGGGCACATCTCCCGTGTTGAGATAATATACCCACTCCTCCAACGAGTTCTTCGCCATGCGGTCGAAATCGTTGACCTTCAAGATGTAATATTCCGGATAGAGATCGCTGACGGCATCAACATTAAACTTCTGCCTTTGGAAGGGACTGAGCTCAAGCACATCACCATTGTGTATACCCTTAAACTCTGTCTTGCCGTGGTACACTATGTCTGTGCCTTTTCCAAGGGCGAAATACACGATGTTTACGCTGTAAACCTTCCGCACGTTCTCGTATCCCTGGCCCTTTTTAATATATTCGGTAACCAACTTGGAGGTGCCGAAAAGCATACGCTGAAAATAGGCATATTCCGTGTTGTTCTGCACTTCAATGAGAAAGAGCTCACTTTTGTCGTTCTCAGCCAGCATATCCACACGGTTGTACTTGTCGTCCTCATCGTCCTGGTTACTCTCACTCTCAAGCAGGCACTTGATTTTGATTTTCATGCCAAGCAGCGTTGTGAGAAAACCCTCAAGGATGCCAAAGTTGGCCTTTTGCCTGAGTAGGCGTTTCATTGCCCAGTCAAAACGTATGTATTTGCTCTCTTTCATGATATTGATGCTTTAGAGAGCAAAAATAAGCATTTTTATCGTGCCTGCAAAGGTAAAAGGCACTTTTTATCCTAAGCCTGCAAAAAAATATCTCCTGGTCACTAAGTGTGATCGCAAACCGAAATGACAACCAGAGAGACATGAGCTATTATATGATATAGTCCATGTTGTTCCACGAAAGCAACTTGTCCATGAAATAGACGATTTGCTTACGCCACCATGCCCAATCGTGCGCCACGTCAGGTCCCCAGTAATCAACCCACGCGGGAATGCCCTTGGCTTTAAGCAGGGCATCCATCTTGCGCGTGCTGTCAAGCAGCTCCTCCTCCCAGTTGCCCTGCCCGACGCAGAGGATGATGTTTTTTTGCCGATAGAAGTTGAGGAAGGGGTGGTCTTCGGGCATATTGTGCAGATAGTCGTAGGGCGAGTTGTCGTAGACAAGCGGATCGTGGTAGTTAGGGAAGAAATAGCTGGCATAATAGATGCCACTGAGAGCGATCAACGTGTCGAAGAGTTCCGGGCGACGGAAGAAGAAGTTGGCCGCGTGGAAGCCGCCCATGCTGCACCCCGTCACCATCAACGTCTCGCCTGGCACAGTGACCTCGGGAATCAGCTCGTCGGTGACATAATGGTACCACCGCTCGTGCAAGGCGATACGCTGGCGCTCATCGCCACCCGCTGCCGACCACGTTTCCTTGTCGATGCTGTCCACACAGATGAGATGTATCTTAGCCCCGTCGATGTATTGGGAGAGCGAGGCCACCATGTCGAAGTCTTGGTAATCGTAAAAACGGCCATTTTGCGATGGGAAGACAAGCACCCCCTTGCCCTTGTTGCCATAAACCTTGTACTCCATGTCACGGCCCAGCGAGGGGCTGTATTTCTTCACGTATTTTGTTTCCATTGCTGCTTTTGTTAATGAAAGACGGCCACCCTCACACCTTCTGGTGAACATAGGCCACAAATTCTTCTACTTCCTGACGCGTGTCGAGCCTTACCGTATACATTTGCTGACCCATGGCATCCTTGAAGAGATCCGGCATCCGCTCACACATCACCAAGTTTGCGTCGTACCGATTGACAATATCCTCATGGGTGTGGGCATAGCGATAGATGTCGCGCCGACTTGCAAAAGCACAGTAATACTGCTTGCCGACAGGCGCGCGGCTCTCGCCGTAGGCCACCATGTCCGCCCATATCTTGTAGACATCCGTTGAATGGGCAAAGTTAATCATGTCGGGCGTGTAGCCCCCAGCAGGTCGCATGTTGACCTCCAGGGCCACAAAGTCGCCCTTCCTTCCCAGTCCATCGCGATTCCTGTCGAGGCGGAAAAACTCCAGGTGGACAAATCGGTTGCTCACGCCGAAGGTCTTCACGGTGCGCCGTCCCAATTGCCGCAACGCCTCAGGCATTTCCTTGTCTACATAATAAGAAAGGTCGAGCTTCTTGTTGACAATGTCCATGATTGACGGTGGCCATACGGTCATCGATTCAAAAAGCGGGTTGCACTCCCTCGCGATGACAGCATCGTAAGAACATATCTCGCCCGTGATGAATTCCTCGATGACATAAGACGCATAGTTGGATTTTGCGGCAAAGAAGTGGCGCAGCTCGCCTTCGTCATGTATCTTGTGCGTGTCGCTCGCCCCCACGCCCACGTTTGGCTTGGCGATGAGCGGATAACCTGTTGCTCGCGCGAAGGCAATGGCCGCCTCAAGCCCCGCTGCCGCCTTCAGTTGCCTTGCTGTGGGGATGCCCCCCTTTGCATAGTAGACATTCATCTGCGACTTTTCCTTGATGCGCTCCACGTGCTCAGCATCAATGCCTGTGGTGATGTGGAAGTCAGTACGTAGCCGGGCATCTTGCTGGAGCCAATACTCATTGTTGGATTCTATCCAATCAATGCGGCCATATTTGAACGCGAAGAAGGCCACAGCCCGGTACACACGGTCGTAATCTTCAAGCGAATCGACCCTGTAATATTCCGTAAGCGACTCTTTCAGGCGGTCGTCAAGCTCATCGTAGGGAGCATCGGAAATGCCCAGCACTGTCACGCCGTCTTGCCTGAGGCGCCTACAAAACTCCCAGTAGGTGTGTGGGAAATTGGGTGAAACAAAAACAAAGTTCATACTCTTATCCTCCATTATTTGTTTTGGGTGCAAAGGTGCAACTTTTTTGTGGAATTCCGCTTCGCTACATTATGGTATTTTCACTAACGCAATCGTGGCATTTTCGCATCTGCCTTAAGAGAATGGCATGACAGGCGAACCCAGGAACGAAAAACAGAAGCTATAGTGAGGCCATGTCGGCAAAGATTGCTACCTTTGCCAACAGACAAATACTGATGGGAATGAAACAAAAGCATACCTTCCTTATCTTCCTTGGCACAATCATCGTGATGTGCACCGTGGTGGCCAGCGTGCTCCACCTGGCACGCCACTCCGTCCAACCGCTCCACCAGCCTGCGGCCTTGCAGCGCCTTGTCGGCCATTGGAAAAGGCCATCCCAGCAAAAGCCCCAGCGCGACAGCGTGCTCCAAGCGGCCGAAACGCCCGACACCATCATCATGGGCACACTGAGCGATGAGCATGGAAAGGCGATGCCACACGTGGTGGTGAGCGATGGATACAACTGCACGCTCACCGACGACAAGGGGCATTATCGACTGCGACGCAACGCCAGGGCTCGCTTCGTCTTCTATACCGTGCCCGACTACTGCAAGGTGCCCGTACACTCTGCCAACGACCGCACAGCCTGTTTTTACCAACCACTGTCGAAGAACCTCGACATCTACGATTTCACGCTGCGGCGGTTGCCCGGCGGCCGAGAACGCAGCTTCCGGCTGGTGGTTTTTGGAGACCCGCAGGCCACCACCTCACACAATCCCTACTACACTGGTCCCGACGACAACCGCGTAACGACGACCGACCTCCAGCGTTTCACGTCGGAGACCATGGCAGACGTGAAGAGCTTATTGAGACAGATACCTACCAGCGAACCCGTCTACGCCATCAGCATGGGTGACGACGTGCAATACTACGGGGGCTACAGCCGTGGCTTGGAACGGCAGATGCGCACGGCACTGGGTTCCTCGCGCATGACGGTCTTCTCCGTCATCGGGAACCACGACCAGGACGGGCGGCAACTTTACCGTCAGAAGTGGGAAGACAGTTGGGGGCCAACAGACTACTCATTCGACCGTGGGGACGTGCACTTTGTGTGTTTCAACAATGTGCAGTTCACGCGCAGCAAGGGCTACTTCCAGCCTGGTGAACTCTCAGACGCGCAAATGGAATGGCTTCGCCAGGACCTTGCCCTCACCGACAAAAGCCGCAAGGTGGTGCTCTGCTATCATGTGCCGCTGACCTTCGGCAACAGTCCGCACAGCGGAGCCACACCCCTGGCCATAGCCACCGAGAGCGGCCATTACAGCAGCTCGCGCCTGTCGCCCATCTTGCGCTTACTGGAAGGCTTTGAGGGTGGTTTCGAGCTTTTCTGCGGCCACACCCATTTTGCCATCAACCATGAAATACACTACCAAGGACGCAACCTCCTGGAACACTGCCACGCGGCGGCCTGCGGCAACATTTGGCAGTCAAACATCAACATCTGCGGAACGCCAAACGGCTACTACGTTTACACCTTCGGCGGGACGGCCATCACCAACTGCTTCTACAAGTCGACCGGATGGGAACGCCACCTGCAGATGACTCTCTTCAACGCAGACACCAACTTCAACGGCGAGAGCTATGCTGCCGACTGGAACTTGCCACGCGGCCGTGGCATCATCGTGGCCAACATCTTCAACGCCGACTCGCGGTGGCGGGTCACAGCCACCGAAGACAGCATCACCACCCCCATGAAACGGCTCAGCGGCAAAGGACAAGATGCCTTCGCCACAGGCTACCATCACCGCTACGCCGAAGCCATGCCCTACTCGTTTGTCAGCAAGAAGAACAGCTACCTCATCATGAACCACCTGTTCTATTATGTGCCACGACATAAGGGATCCACCATAACCGTCACCGCCACAGACCCCTACGGCAACACCTACCGAGCGACATCGGCCGACGCGGTGACCGAGCCCTTCTACAACTACGCCCATTTCCTGCAGCACAGACGGTAGCCTGAACGAATCGGACGATTGGTGAACATGAAAAATTCGAGCAACAATGGACAATCACCGTTGTCCATGTTGCCCGAAAAAGCTTGAGCTGTGCCTGTTTGATGCGAAGCTCGTTGTCCTAACCAATCTACTTACAATCCATTTACCTTATTTGACATATATCTCTTTCCCGTCACAGATGTAGATGCTCGGCCTTAACGTAGCTCCTTGGGGACAGCGCCTTCCCTGGAGGTCGTAGACAGGCGCGTCGGCAGCCAATGGTCGCGTGTCGATTTTCAACTTCTTGATGGCAGTCGCGTGCGATTGTTGACGCTCCACGGCCACACTGTCGAGATAAGCCGTGGTGAAGATACACGCCTCTGCCTTGTCGGGCTGAGCTTTCTGCCACTAATCGAGCAAACAACGTCCCCATGCATAACGGCTCCTGTTGGAATCCCACGACGTGCAACCCGAAAACAAGCCGAAATACAGGTCGTCGACGCGGAAGAGCGCGGGAGCCTCATACTTGCACTTAGGCAAGATGATACAGCCGGTGTCGGCCATACTGAGATAACTGAAGTTTCCCACCTTTAGAAAGATGGCATAAAATAACAGTTTCTCAAAAATAATTGGTAACTTTATGGTGTCCAAACATTTGGTTGACAACTA
>DJOD01000020.1:31756-38921 GCA_002437115.1 Prevotella sp. UBA6447 | reverse complement strand
AGAGCGTTGCCTTGCCATACTGGTTGAACATCGCCTTTCGTTCCTTGGCATTGCTCTTGGCAGAGATGGCTTGCCCGAATGTGGCAGAGTATTCAAACGAAAAGCCTTCCTCGGTGATCCGTTGGCGATAGCTCATCCATACGTCACCGCTCGAACCTTTATGACCTTCATCCACCAGCACGAGGTTGTTGCCCTCAAAGGCTTCCACGGCTACGGTCTTGTCGCCGTCATTCTCTGCCAGTTTGTTGATGTCGATCACCTCCACCATCTTGCCACGAAACAGGGCTCCTGTCTGCTTGCTGAAAAGGCAGGCTTGCATACCTGAAGCATAGAGCTCATCCAAGTGCTGTCGGCTCAGTCCTTCGTTGGGCGTGAGCACGATGATGCGGTTGAGCTTCTTGGCATGGTAATGCTCAGCATAATAGAGATATTGCTTGATGTTGACATGCATCAGCAGGGTCTTGCCCGAGCCTGTGGCGTTCCAAAATGCGAGTTTGTTCAGGTCGTCGACGGTGAAGTCTGGCAGCTCATGCCACGTGTCGGGGCGATGGTTGAAGTCGTCGTGCAGAAATCGGTTGAGACTGTCGCATAGTGCCTGTGCGTCGGCGAAGTACTGGTCAAGATAAATCTCGGTGAACAACAAAGAAAGATACTGGAAGTATTTCCACGTGATGGGTTCATCACGTTTCTCATTGATCTCTCGCGTGAAGCGCACGATGTGCTCGTCATAATAGTGCAAACGCTCCATGGTGAGTAGCCCGGTAGCGTAGAGCCGCTGGCACAACGCCTGGTAGAGGCGCGACTCGCCATCATCGTTCACGCCTTCGAGCAAGGGTTCCTTGAGGTCGCGCGACAGTGCCTCCAGATCCTTGCACCCAAAGAGGTTCAGTATGTAGTGGAACAGGACCAGAGCCTGTTGCAGCCGTCCTTTCTTCTGTTGTTTTTTGGCCATAACTTTATTCGAACATACGTTTCTTAAACTCCTCCTCAATGAGCACCACCTTCCAATGCTCCTCATCGGTCTTGATGTTTGGCAAGGTGTTGTCGCCATTCACATAAATCTTGTCAAATTCAGAGTCGGTGGTGCTGTAGGCTTGCTTGCGGAAGAACTCATTGAGTGCTTCGTTGCTCACCTTGTTGCAGTCTCTCCAAATCACGAGGGTGTGCTCGTTGCCGATATGTGTGTAACCTTCCACCACGCAGTACCCCTCCTTAGGATAGCGGAGCGTCTCTACGTTCAAGCCAATGAGGTAGTTGAAGGTCTCGACCATATCGACTGGTGTATCCACCAATTCATTGTCCTTGGTGGTCTTGAGCGACATGGCGAAAGGATTCTTAAACCACTCCAAGTTGAAGAGGTCTCCCTTCGTTTCCGTATCGAGCATATAGCGGAGGAAATAAGTTTCCTCGAAGCCCACCTTTTCATCGCCCGCCTTGAATTCGAGATGCTGGCTCTTGGGCTGCAAGTTGTTGAGCGTATCCTCGTATTGCTCCAAGCGGATGTACTTGAAGCATTGGGAAATGCCCTTGCGGGAGACTGGCTTGCCGTCCTTCCAATCCTCGGAATAGATTACTTTTTCGATACGAGGCTTAGTGACTGAATTGAAGTACTCTGCCATCTCGCAAAGGATGTATTTTCGATTGCCGCCATCTTCTCGATTGAGGTTAATGACTGCATGACCAGTCGTACCGGAACCTGCAAAATAATCCAATACACTACAACTTTTCTGACAATCAGAAACTCTTAAACAATCCTCTACTGCAAATATAGACTTCGGATAAGAGAACTTTTCTTGTTGTCCAAATAATCGCTTCAACAAATCGGTACCATGTTCTGTTGCTGAATATTTAGAATCTATCCAAGAGGTTGTAGGCTGTACGCCCTCATTAGGTCTACGCCTACGATACAAGTCAAAACTTCCTCTATTATTATGAATGGCTTTTAACTCATATTGCTCCTTTTCTGCACGTTCAACACCATAATACCAACACCCTTGTTTTCCATCGTCTTTAATAGGAAACACAACTTGTTCTTTTTCTGTTGGTTTGTCTGCCACTATGTATTCGGCTCTGCTTTCATCATATTGCATTTTTGGCAGACGAACGGTTAAACTTTCTTTATCTACAAAAAAAGGATAATACATGGTTGGCCTATTTTCTCTAAAAGAGTTGGAACCAGCCTTACGTAACAATTCCCACAAAAAACGCCCATTCTCATCCTGTTCTCTATAACGTGCAGCCTGAGCCTTACTGTGTGTCAAACGAGTAATTGCTGTGTCTGAGGATTTTTTTGAAAATAAAGCATATTCATGAGATATTGCAAAGCCATTTGGAATAGGACGGCCTGAAGGTTTTATTCTTATAGTAACAGCATCGGGTATTTCCTCAAATACATTGCCAAGCAAAAGACTTAATTTACTTTGTTCAACATCATCTATTGTCGTACATTGTATACCTCTTTTATTTAAAAGGCTCTTACCCAAAGATAAACGACTATACATAAGAGCCAACCAAGAAGAATGTTTATATGAATTTTTGTACATGATTTCGGAAGCACTCGTGTTGTATGGCGGATCGGCATAAATATCTTGAATAGAATTTCTATAATTCTCCTGCAACAACTCCAAAGCCTGGAAGTTCTCACTATTTATCAGCAATCCGTTACACTCCTCATCCACATTCTCCATGCTCCCCACGAGTTTATGCTTGAACTCGGCACTAAAGAACTTGGTGTCAAGCACAAGGAACGGATTGTCTTCGAGGAACTTCTCGGTTAATGGCTCACTATACCCCTCCGTCATCATATCGCCTTTGATTTCGTCGATGGCAAAGAGTTTCACCCACTCCTTGCGTTGTGCTTCATTGGCGATAATCTCAGGATAGAGGGTACGAGGAATACGGTCGAGCGTGATGCAATAATCACAGCCGACCACAAACTTCTTCTTGAGCCAAAGTTTCTTTTGAAAGTCTTCGAGCTGGGCAAGGAAAGCTATGATTTTCTCTCCCACTTGCTTGATGGCTTTGACCTGTGCCAAATGCGACGTAATATGGTTGACATCCAAATCATCCAAGAACATCACTTCGTTCTTGATGTAGAAGTCCAACTCTCGGCGAAGGAAGCCACCAAGGTCTTTATGGATAAAATAATCAAAGTTGTTCTTTGCCGTATAGTCTTGCAGATGCTTCATCAACAGGGTACGGTCTTTGTTCTTATCGGTGGGCACTTTCTCCGTTACCAACTCAGAGAAGTCTGCATACTTTTCATCAGAAAGCAGAGAAACGATCTGAGCCTCAGCATCCTTTATCAATGCCTCCTGCTTGGTAGCCTTCGGCATCAGCTCGTAAGTGAAATAGATATTCAGTTCGCCATCTACTACAGCGAGACTATCCTCCACACAGATTTGGAAGCGACGCTCCATATTGTTTGCCGCCTTGTTATTGTTCTGCTCGGTCTCAGCGTCACGAAGCACGAAATGAACCTTTCTGCGGCTCTTTGGCAAGCGGAAAGCATAATTCTTGAAATACTCCGAGGTCTTGATGTAATATTGGTCGGCATTCGCCCAATACAATTTCACCTCCTCGCCATTGTAAGGAATGGCGTAAGCGTCATCCTTGTAACGACGCTTCGAGATGAAGTCGCCACCCTCGTAATAACGGCTAAAGAACTTCGCCAGATGAGAGAACACATCGTTCTCCATAGCCGCCAAGTCGGTTTGCTCACTTGCATTCGCCTTCAGAATTGCATTTACCTCAGGCACGAGACGATTGTTCAAGAACGCCTCGATGTCCTTACGCTTCTGATTCATAATGCGATAAATGCCGAAATCTAACTCAGCATGGTCGAGTTGCAGTATTTCCGCGAGAATATCTCTAAATTTCTGTTCGTATAATGTCATTGTTGTGCTCCTACTATATGATTAGCTACTGATTCGTCTTGCCTTTTCAATTTCCAATGTACCACGAAGAGCGGAGTCTCCGTAATATGCTGTTGGATAAAGGCTTTCACCTTGCCGATCATCCCATCTCGCTTCTCTTCGATTTCATCTTCCAAGTCAAAGATGTCAGCTCGCTTTCGCTTCTGCTGTCGTTGGAGGATGTTCAGCTCTTTTTCGAGTGCCAAAGTTTGCTGGGCGTTCTCTGAGCGATTCAAGATTCGCTTCTTCTCCTTGATTTTCGCCTTGATGTCGTTCAGCTCTTTTTCCAAGGAGAGTTGCTGGTCTTCCGCCCACTTCTCGATGTGCTGTATTTCATCATCGAGCAACGCCTTGTTGCGCTCCTCGATATCGGCAGTCAACTTAGCTCGCTGCAAGTCATAAACCGCGGATAGTTTCTTCGCCAAGTCTGCAAGTGCCAAATGGTGTGAACTGGAAGCATTAGCCTTTATCTGGCTCGTCTTTTCCTCCCCTGTCTCGAATGAAGGAAGATTGAGCAGCTTCTCGGCAAACTCCTGCCCCAAGGACTTGCCATTCTCAGAAAGGGCGGTGAGCAAAATGTGGTCTTCCGTTTGACCTTCCGACACAAAGGAAAGCAAACGAGCCTGTAGCCAACCTGTCTCGCAAGGACATTGCTCGATGTCGGCTACCTTATAATGATACAAAGTGTAATCAAAACAAACGCTCGGATTCCCATCACCAACTTTCGTGTTCGCCAAACAGCTTCCCTTCTCCTTACAAACCGCAATGACCTTCTGTGCCAACGGATGCGAAAGACGATAATTGATGTAAGGGCTTTGGGCGGTGGTAATCTGATAGATGCCAGGCTCAGCCTCGACATCGGGATAAGGATTGCATTTCAGACGGAAGACAAGGGCTTGCTCGTCGATGATTTCCAGGGCATCGCTTCCCAACGTACTGATGGTGATGTTCCACAGCCAACGATGAAACTTGTTCAGGTTGCCCATGTCCTTGCCTTGGCGAATCTTCAGCAAGCCCACCACATCCTCATCGAAGTTTTCGAGCAGTTGCTTTCGGGTGTCTCGCATTGTCGCCTTGATACTGGCATCCATCTCCTGCTGGATTTGGTCGAAGGCGGAGTTGATTTCCTCAGGCGTACGACACTGCTGATAGATGTTGAGCATTCGCTTCTCGAAATCCACGCCCGACTCGATGCTGCCCAGCACCTCATCGCTCGAGCCAAAGACGCCATCAAAGAGATGAAATTTTTCGGAAAGTAATTGAAAAACACGAATGTCGGCAGCATTCGCCTTATTGATAAAATTGAACACCACTACATCATTCTTCTGTCCGTAGCGATGACAGCGGCCGATGCGCTGCTCAACCCGTTGGGGGTTCCACGGCAAATCATAGTTGACGATGAGCGAACAAAACTGAAGGTTGATTCCTTCGGAAGCCGCCTCAGTGGCTATCATAATCTCCGCTTGCTCGCGGAAATAATCCACGATTGCCTGACGCTTATTGGCAGACAAAGAAGGGGTAATGGCGGAAGTTCCCGCATTGCGAGCTTTCCAATCCTTATATATTTGCCGGGAGGTCTCGTCGTTGTTGCTGCCATTGAATAGGACTATCTTGCCTTGATAGCCGTTATCCTCCAAAAGTTGCTTCAGGTAGAGCTGCGTCCTGGTACTCTCAGTGAATATCAGAGCCTTGCGGTTGGCCCCCAGTTGCTCCATCTTTTGAAAACCAGTATGCAGAGCAGAGAGAAGACAATCACCCTTCTTGTTGCTGCTGATGCTGGTGGCAAGATGATGCAATCGCTGAAGTTCCTTGATTTCGTCCTTGATTCCAGCAATTTCGTCGGGCGTAAGCAATTCCACTTCTTGTGCTTCGCCTTCCATTTGTCCTGTTTCGTTCCATTCGTCCCAATCATCGCCAAACATATCCTCGGCTACCATCGAGATGGAACCATCCGCTTCATGTGGTTGCCTTTGCTCGTAAGGAGCAATCTTGTTTTGCAAACGATTGATGAGTGTCTTCAGCGTATAACCAATGGCAAAGGTAGAAGAAGACATGAGTTTGCGGAAAATCAGCGTAATGAGTTGTCGTTGACTGTTGGGCAAGCCATAAGTATCATCACGGCGAAGATACTCGCTGATTTCATTGTAGAGTTTCTGCTCCTCAATCGCTGGATAATATTCTTGCGACATCGGAATACGAGAGGTGTATTTCACATACTCGGTCACCTGCTTGCGGAGGGTGCGATGCACGATAGGCTTCAGGCGCTTGCGGAGGTCGGTGAAGGCGATGTCGTCGCTCCTGTTGCCATAGCAATATTGCGCCTTAAAACTCTTCAAGTCGCCGAAGTAATGATCGTCTATGACACTTACGAGGCCATAGAGCTCCTCGATGTTGTTTTGCAAAGGAGTGGCCGTAAGGAGTAGTTTATGGCAATCGGCAAAGGCTGCCTTAAGTCGAGAAGCCATAGAAGGCGTAGTCTTATAGACATTGCGGAGCTTGTGCGCCTCATCATAGACCACCAGGTCCCAACGGGTGCGAGAGAGGAGGTCTGCCTGTCGGGCGGCAAACTGATAAGAGCAAATATAGATTTGCTTGCCATCATGAAGATGATCGAGGGAAACACCCTTCTTCTTTTCGAGAATGATGGAAGGGAGAAAGAACTTGTCCTCCATTTCCATGCTCCACTGTCGGCGAAGCGTGGCTGGAGCGACAATGAGCACACGACGCTTATGCTCAGCCCAGAACTGGCTGATGACGATGCCAGCCTCAATGGTCTTGCCCAATCCCACCTCGTCGGCGAGGATGACACCCTTGGAGAAAGGCGACTGGAAGGCGAAAAGGGCCGCCATCACCTGATGTGGATTCAGATCCACGCGTGCCTCGGAGAGCACACCCGTCAGTTTGTCATCATCCGCACCACCCCTTTTGCGTGACAACTGCCAAGCATAATACAAGAGTTGGGCAGAAGAATATTCCTGCCATTTCATAATCTCCAAGCCTGTTGTTTTCACCATTTCAGTGTCTGCCTGTCGTCGGTGCGCCACTGATTCCCCAAGCGGAGCGCATAAATAATTGTTGAGGGTCGTTGTGCTATCAAAAAAAGAAAGGCATAGGAATCATGCACTTCATTATCCTTGTCTTTCGTGGTGTAGGATACCAATGATACCAAGAATAAGAAGCAACAGACACCTACGCCAATCTTGTATATATATGACAACACATAGTATGTCCCCTCCTTGCGAAGGGGGCAC
>DJOD01000020.1:0-31645 GCA_002437115.1 Prevotella sp. UBA6447 | reverse complement strand
CATTTGAAATTTCCTACGTTTCGAAAGATCAGAAGAAAACGTCAGTACACGTCTTTCAATTTAAAATAGGTCGAGCCGCCGATTAGCGCCGCCAACACTATGACGGCAATCAAGCAACAAGACGCTGCAAAGATAAGCAAAAGTATTGAAAGAAGCAAGCTGACGGAGAACAAAAAAGGCGGGACACCAATGCCCCACCCTTTTCTTACCTCTCAAGCCTGAGTTATTCCGCACAAGCTGATGAAAAAGCTCACACCCTCTTCACCTGGTACAGGTCTTTTCTCCTGTCCTGGAGGTTTCTCGTCGAGCCATAGGTGTGGAGCTCCGAGAGCTGGCTGAGATCGACATCAGAGATGAGGATCATCTCCGTGTTGGGTGTAGCTTCCGAGCGGCGACCATCATAAGGGAAAGCAAAGTCGCAAGGCGTGAACACGGCCGACTGGGCATATTGCACATCCATGTTCTGCACACGCGGCAGGTTGCCCACGCTTCCGGCAATGGCGACGTAGCACTCGTTCTCAATGGCGCGGGCCTGGGCGCAGAGGCGCACACGGTTGTAGGCGTTCTGCGTGTCGGTCATGAAGGGCACAAAGAGTATCTGCATGCCATCGTCGGCCATGATGCGCGAGAGTTCGGGGAACTCCACATCATAGCATATCAAGACTCCGATGCGGCCGCAGTCGGTATCGAAGGTCTGGATGCGGTTGCCCTTCGACAGCCCCCAATATTTCTCCTCGTCGGGCGTGACGTGTATCTTCTCATACATGTCGACCTGGCCATTGCGCCGGCAGAGGAACCCCACGTTATAGAGTCCGCCACCGTTGGCCTTCACATAAGGCATGGAGCCCGTGATGATGTTGATGTTGTAGCTAATGGCGAGCTCCCGAAAGCGGTCGCGTATCATCTCCGTGTACTGCGCGAGGGAGCGGATGGCCTGGGCTTCGCCCATCTTATTGAACGGGGCCATGAGCGGCGCGTTGAAATATTCGGGGAAGACGATGAAGTCGGCCTTGTAGCTCGACACGGAGTCGACAAAAAACTCGGCCTGCTCCACGAGGTCATCCACATTCTTATAAGGGCGCATCTGCCACTGCACCAAACCTATGCGCACGGAAGGCTTGCGCTCCACCTTTTTCTGGTCTTGCAGGGGTTCGTAATAGATGTTGTCCCATTGCAACAGGCAGGCATAGTGGCACGACTCCTCATCGTTGGGGAGGTAGTTGCGCATGACGCGGCGCACGTGGAAATCGTTGGACAATTGGAAGTTGAGCACGGGGTCGTAGATTTCTCTGGCCCTCACCTTTTCTATGTATTCCTTGGGACGCATCTTGTCGGCATACTTGTGAAAATTGGGTATTCGTCCACCAAACATGATGGCCTTGAGGTTGAGCTTCTCACACAGTTCCTTGCGGTATTCATACATGCGGCGCCCCAGGCGCAAGCCCCGGTAGTCGGGATGTATGAACACCTCTATGCCATAAAGGATATTGCCCTTGGGGTCGTGGGTGTCAAACGTCTCGTTCCCGGTCACTTGCGCATAGGTGTGGTCGCCCTTCACCATCTCATAATTGACAATGATGCTAAGCGCGCACCCCACAATCTTATCGTCAGCAATGATCACCACTTGCCCTTCCGGGAAGATTGTAATCAGCTTCTTGATTTGCTCATGTGTCCAAAACACGTCACGGTCGGCATAGATGCGATGGAAAGAACCTGCGAGCTGGTCATAGTCAGACATCTGCAAGTTGCGAAGTTCTATCTTACTGATTTGCCTTTTCTGCTCCATAATAATTTACTTAGAACTTGAAAGTGTTGTTTCTCGGGCACAAAGTTAAACAAAAACAACTGTAATATGCCCATAAATCTAAAAATATCTTGGCAAAGTATCATCATTGAGTGTCTAAAAATCAGTACCTTTGCACTCTCAAAGGTAAAAAGACAAATGCAAAACCAATTCTCCCGCACACAACTTCTGGTTGGCAAACCCGCCATCGACACGCTGAGCGGCTCACGCGTGGCCATCTTCGGCGTGGGCGGCGTGGGCGGCTACGTGGTGGAAGTGCTCGCCCGGTCGGGCGTGGGCTATATGGACATCTGGGACGACGACCGCGTGTGTCTGACCAACTGCAACCGGCAAATACTGGCCACCATCTCCACCGTGGGCAAGCACAAGGTGGACGTGGCCGAACAGCGCATTCACGACATCAATCCGCGTTGCATCGTGCGCAAGCACCAGTGCTTCTACCTGCCCAGCAACGCCAACCAGTTTGACCTCTCACAATATGACTATGTGGTGGACTGCATCGACACGGTGAGCGCCAAGCTCGACATCATCCGCCGATGCCACGACTTGGGTGTGCCCCTCATCTCGTGTATGGGCGCCGCCTACAAACTCGACGCCACACAATGGCGCGTGACCGACATCTTCAAGACCATCAACGACCCCCTGGCCAAGGTGATCCGCAAGAAACTGCGCAAGACCGACATAAAGCACCTCAAGGTGGTCTACAGCCCCGAAGAGCCCATCGAGAGCATTGAGCAGGAGGACATCAGTTGCCGCTTCCACTGCATCTGCCCTGCCAAGGACATGCGCTCGTGCACGGCACGCCACACCATTCCCAGCTCTGCTGTCTGGGTCGTTGGAACGGCTGGTCTCATCTGTGGAGGCGAGGTGGTGAAAGACCTCATCACCCGCGCCCACACCATGCGCATCGACCTGAAGCAAGACCCCGATAACACCTATGCGCAAACTGCGGCAGAAAAGGCGGCCGCACATTTGAAGGACTATCACCAGGAAGTGGTAAGAAGAAAGGAGCAACTATCATGAAACGAGCAGTTCTGTTGCTCACCCTCAACGATGGCATAGAAACCCATTGTCGCCATGCTCAATGCATTCCCCCCGAAAATCAACGAGATATGAACGCCATAAAATAATAGCTTAAATTTTAGAAATAATAGCTATTATTTTTTACGGTTAGATAGTCATCACCATCCATTGACTTAGCCATCACCTTGCCTTTGAAGGTCTCGCATGACTGGCTTGCGCACGAAAAGCACCTATAAGGTGCACTAATCCACATGGAAGCAGGCACCTTGGAAAGCAACAGGAAGGGGAAGATGGCTAACGATCCTTCAGGGGCACATACTCCTTGGGACTGAGGATATTCTTGTAGGCCGGGCGAATGATACGGCGCCCATCGAAGTTGAGCTCCTCCATGCGGTGTGCCGTCCAGCCCACGATGCGCGCCATGGCAAAAATGGGCGTGTAAATCTCTACGGGCAAACCTATCATCTCATAGATGAATCCACTGTAGAAATCGAGATTGGCACAGATGGGCTTTGTGCTCTTACGGAAGGCAGTCACACACTTCACGCCCTCCTGCTCGATGAGCTTCAGAAACTCATACTCCTCCACGCGCCCTTTTTCCTTAGCCAGTTCGCCAGCCAACTTCTTGAGCTGTACGGCACGCGGATCGCTCATGGTGTAGACGGCATGCCCGATACCATAAATGAGCCCTGTCTTGTCGTAAGCCTCCTTATTGAGCAGACGATAAAGATAGGTGTCGATTTCGTCGATGTTTTTCCAGTCGCTGATGTGTTCCTTCAGGTGATGGAACATATTGATGACCTTGATGTTGGCCCCTCCATGCAGAGGTCCCTTTAGCGACCCGATGCCCGCAGCTATGCTCGAATAGGTGTCGGTGCGGGTCGAAGAGGTGACACGCACGGTGAAAGTGGAGTTGTTGCCACCTCCATGCTCAGCCTGGATGATGAGCAACAGGTCGAGCATGCGCGCGTCGAGGTCGGTGTAGTCGGTATGCTTGATCATGTAGAGGAAGTTCTCGGCTATGGTCTTCCCCTCGAGCGGGTGGCGTATGTGGAGGCTACGGCCCTGCACCGAGTGGCGATAGATGTTGTAGGCGTAGGCGATGATGGTGGGGAACTTGGCGATGAGGCCAATGGACTGGCGCATGAGATTATCGCGCGAAATGTCATCAGGGTTGGGGTCGTAGGTGTACATCTCCAACACGCTTCGCGCCAAGATGTTCATGATGTTGGCTCCCTCCAGGTCGATGATATTGACCGTGGTGCGATGGTCAAGCAGCATGTTGTCATTGAGCAACTCGCGAAACGCCTCCAGCTCTTCCTCGTCGGGCAACTGCCCCGAAAGCAGCAGATAGGCTATTTCCTCAAAGCCGAAGCGCTTCTCGCGGAGCAACGGCTCCACGAGGTCGTTGAGCTCATATCCCCGATAATACAACTTGCCATCGCTGGGTCTGAGCACCCCCTGCTCGTCGCGCTCGTAACCAATGACGTTTCCGATGTTTGTCAAACCGACCAGAACACCCGAGCCATCCTCGTTGCGCAAGCCACGCTTCACGCCATACTTGGCAAAAGCCTCGCGTGGAATCTTGCATGAGTTCTTCACTTCATCACTCAACTTGTAGATCAGGTATTCTTTCTTCATCTTTTTGCGGTTTTAGAATAACAGACGGCGCTTCGAATAATATGCAAAACAACCATCTTTGTATGCAAAATTACGAAAAAGACTTCAAACGGAAAGCATTTCTTGTAATTTTATTGCCACTTCGACATAATTTTACGCAACACAAGGAGAAAAGCAAAACGAAAACTTATAGTTTTTCGATAATTTTGCACTCATATATTGTATATTGCACCAAACATCGCCCTGAAAGGAAGCATAAATATGCAATCCACAAAGCATGATTGCCCCAATGTTGGTACAAGAGAAGGAACACCATGAAGAACATGCTGGCCGCAAGAAACGAAGAAACCAACATGCCTCGCGTGGCCGTGAGGCCTACAAAAATGCCATCGTAGACAAACGCCGCCATACCCACCACGGGAATGAGCCATGTCCAAAACAGGTAGCCACGCGCCGCATCAACCACCCGCGCATCGTCGGTGATGACCGACAGCAAGCCCTCGCCACCCAGCAGATACGCCGACACGAAGCACAAAGCCAGCAACCACCCCCAGCCCATGAGTCGGCCAACGACCTGGCGAACCCCGACACCGTCAGCAGCACCGTATGCTTTTCCCGAAAGAGCCTCACCCGCAAACGCGAAGCCATCCATGACATAAGAGAACAAGGTAAAAAAGGTCATGAGCAATGTGTTGACGGCCAACATCAAGTCGCCTTGGCGCGCGCCAAACGACGTGAATGACAGGTTGACGGCCACCAGGCACACCGTGCGCAGAAAGATGTCGAAGTCAGCCCGGGTGGCCCGCCACCGCTCCGCCGAGGCCACCGGGCACGACACACGTGAAACACCCCGCAACCTGCGAGCCACCAGAAAGGCAGCCAACAGGAAACCGCCCCACTGCGCCATGAGCGTGCCAGCGGCCACGCCCGCCAATCCCCAGCGAAGCACAAAGACGAAGAATAGCGAGGCCACGATGTTGACCACATTCTGGAAAATGGCCACCCACATGGGAATGCGGGTGGTTTGTGCACCCACCGACCATCCCGTGAGCCCATAGATGCCCAGCATGGCGGGCGCTCCCCAAACAACGATGCCAAAATAGGTGGAGACAAACGGGCGGACGGTCTCAGACGGGTCTATCACCCAGAAGGCCAGCCGCAGCAGGGGAACCTGAAACACCACGAAGGCAAGGCCGATGGCCAGCGACAAGAGCAACGCCCGACGCAACAGGCGACGCATACCAGCGCCATCGTGGCGGCCATGGGCCTGCGCCGTCATGCCACTGGTGCCCATGCGCAAAAAGCCCATCAGCCAATACACCACATTGAAAACCATGGTGCCAACGGATATGGCTGCGATGTAGGTGGCCGACCCGATGTGACCTACGATAGACAAGTCGACGAGCCCCAACAGGGGAACCGTGATGTTACTCACAATACACGGTAGGGCAAGGCCGAGAATTTCACGGTCGATTGATTTCCATTTCATGACACGACAAAGTTAACAAAAAGACAAGAAACACCATGCGCCGTATCAGAATATTTTGTAATTTTGCATTCATAAGAAGGGAGAACATCGTGAAAACAAAACACACATCCCCAAAGTCTCACCGCACCACGTTCCTGCATACCTTAACCCGCCACCGCATGGCGGCAATGGCCATCGTAGTGCCCGTCGCAACGCTCGCGTGGCTGGGCACAAGGACACTTCCTGCCAACGAAGATGACATGCGAAGATCAGTGTGTCTGGTAGACGGGCTGTCGAATCTATGTGTCGTGGCAGGAGACGACACCATCACCGTGGCCACAGACTCGGTACACGGGCAAGGCACTTGGATCAACAAGCACTGGTGGTGGCCCAGCTGCTCTGGCCGCGTGCTGACCATCCAACAAGGAAAAAGAAGCACCGACCAAGGACCATGGCTCATGCCCGACAGCCTGCCCCACCTCATCGCGGCCAAGACCGACACGCTGGGGGCTTTGCTCCACCGCAAGGAAACGGAACGCAAGGAACTGCAATACTACCTGCGATGCCACGGCGTGCAGGACGAGGGTTACCAACGCATCGCCAAATACGCAACCAAACAAAACCATGAGACCGACTCACTGGCCGCCATCTACAAGGCCTTAAAGGCGCACCTGGCGCACAAGAAAACACGCCTGCTGAGAGTTGGCCATTACAGCGTGGCCTGGTGCGACGGCGACGGTCGGCTGCACCGAACCCAGTGTGAGCCCATCGTCACCCCCGTTGGGCAACTTGGGAAGCCCGTCATCCTACGGACGGCTGACCACTCGAAGCCGTGGGCGACTTATGCCGTTCGCAACACGCCCTTGAACTTCACGCTGTCCAAAAAAATATTTACGGTGAAGGTTAACGCCAGTGGCACGACAAACAATGTGCTCATCGTGGAGGGTACATACTCGGCGGGCTGGCGCCACGACTTCCCCCGCCTGTTTGCGCCCGACGGGAGCCCCGTGTTCTCAAGCCACGGAAAATTCCTTGGGGTAATTTCTAATGATCAAGTGACCCAATAAGAGCCATGGTTTGCAAATCAGTTAGACACATCAGCTTGGCCGTCGCGCTACTTGCCCTGTATGGGTGCGAAATCCGAAGCACCGACGTGGTGACCATTAAGAAAGGCAACATTACCTACCGGGGGCAAACGACCAATGGCAAGCGAAACGGCATGGGGGTGCTCCTCGTGGGCGACTCTGTGGCATACAGCGGACAATGGAAAAACGGCCTGCGGCAGGGACGAGGGCTTGTATACGATTCCCTGGGGCGCAAGATTGAGGGCGTGTGGAACCACGACACCATCATCGCGGGAACGAGGCGCGACTCGGCAGGCGTGTACTGCGGCGGATTCGACCAGCACCTCAGGGCCAACGGGTATGGCAACTACCATGACAACAATGGCACCTACTATGAGGGGCAATGGAAAGCCGATGAGCGCACAGGCTTCGGATTCTCGTCGCAACACCGCTACTTCCGTGTGGGCGAATGGAAAAAAGATGTCTACAAGGGTGAACGGTTGAGCTATACTGCTGACCGCATCTACGGGATTGATTTGTCAAAACACCAACATGTCAAAGGACGAAAGCGCTATGACATCGACTGGAAACGGCTGCGCATATCCCACTTGGGAACCTTGTCGAAAAAAAACATACAGGGGGAAGTCAACTACAAGGTGTCGTTTATCTTCATCAAGTCGACCGAAGGTGCATCAGTGCTTAATCCCTACTATGCCTCCGACTATGCCGCAGCCAGGAGAAACGGATACCCTGTGGGCTCCTATCATTTCTTCTCGCATCGCACAACTGGCGCACAACAAGCACTCTACTTTCTCAACCACTCGCACATTCAGAAAGGTGACTTGCCACCCGTGCTCGACTTGGAGCCCTACCCCTCGCAGGTAAAGCAAATGGGAGGTGCCATTGCCATGTGGCGGCGCGTACGCAGCTGGTTGCATACCGTGGAAAAGCACACGGGGATGCAACCCATCCTCTATGTCAGCCAGACTTTTGTCAACAGATATCTCGACGCGGCTCCCGACATCAAGCACACTTATCCAGTGTGGATAGCTCGTTATGGCGAATACAAACCCGACGTGAAGCTGTGGATTTGGCAACTGGCACCAGACGGCCATGTGGCCGGCATACACGGAACAGTCGACATCAATGTGTTCAACGGCTACGAGGGCGAGTTCCAGCAGTGGCTCGCCAGGGTGAGGAAACGATAAGAGTAGGAGGCCGTCAGTCGGCCTTACTCATGTAGATGCCCTGCCCCGCGTCAATGCGACGGCTGTCGGGGTCAAGACGGTATTCATACGTCTGGCCGTCGCCAAAATCACAATAGAGGATGTTTCGCCGATAGCGAAAGGTACCCTTGCAAGTCTCTCCTTCATCTGTCTCGCTGATGGTGTTGCCGTCAATGGTCACGTCGATGCTGCCAAACTCCGTGTCGGCATGCCAGGAGCCTTCCACCCATGAGGGCAGTTCCTCGTCGGAAGAAGTTTCGTCTTCTGCCAGCGAATCGGCATACTCGTCATTGCCCTGTGTGGCAACTATGAGGCCTGAGGCATCGTGGGGATGGCTGCCATCAGTCACGTTCACATCATGTGCAGAATAATGTTTTTCTGAATCGCAATAACGCACCATCAAAAAGACAGCCGCAGCAAGACCCGCCATCAGAAGGAGAAAGCGACGAAAACAGCCATGCTTCTTTTCGGGAGTAGGTGCCATCACGACGCGCTGGGGTGTGCTGCCACTGGCGGAAATGCCTTCACGGCCTTCCCTACAGTAATTGAAGATGGTGCCGTCGGACTCTTTTTGCAGCGAGCGATTCGCTCTCGCCTCGTCAAGGTGCTTGCCAAGATCGTCGTCAGTCGTGCCGTCTTCCTCACGGTAAGGCGAAATGGGCGGTGGGGTGACTTCCACGCTGTTGCACGAGTCTCTTGGAGCGATAGGGGCTTCAGGGGAAGTTTGGGTCGCGGAAAGGTCGTAGGAAAAAGGGTGACCACACCGTGGGCAAAAACATTGGAGCACGGTTTCACCAGGTGTTGCGGGCATCTCAAAACGGAATCGACATCTTGGGCATTTCACTTCCATGGTTGGCACACAATCTTAAAGAAACTGAACTGTAGCTTTCTTGACCACTTTCCACACACCACCAGCTTGCTGGGCCACGCCCTTTTCAAGCGTAACGACACCATGTGGCTGACGATGGGTGCTGCCTTCGACACGACAGACAGGTTTCACAAACTGGCTTACGCTAATCATGGCTGTGGCAATGGCATCAGGGGTTGACAACATCTCGAAGCGGCCGTTCAACCCATCGTCTGTGCGCAACAGATAGATGCTCTTGCCAACCCGCTCCTCTGTGGTTCCGTCAACAAACACCCCTTCTGTCAAGGGCATGGAAAAATAGAACGTGGAAGGGAAAGATGACTCACCTGACGCGCTCGCATGGCCTGTTGCCACCTTGTCATCAGGCAACGAAGGCAAGGCGACGTGTGAATCCAGTAACTGCCCTATCTGCCCTTTGGCCTCATCAACGGCAACGCGAAGGGCGCTCAATGCAGATGTCTGCTGCCTGACAAGCGTTTCCAACTGGTCGATGCGCTCACGAAGAGGGTTGATCATCGCGACAACATCCTCTTCTGTCATATAATTCTTGCTGCCAAACATCCTTACAAATTATTTATCAAGTTGTCACGTATACTGCCTATGATGGGATAGAAGAACACTGTATCTTCTATACGGTCGGAGGCATTATGGTCAGTAGCATCCTTGTTGACGTAGTTCCATCCGTTGACCAAGTGGTGATTAAGATCTCGGTTAACCAGTTGCTTGAACTTGACAAGACTCTGGTTATCGACAAGGAAACGGTCTACCACACGCAGGTCATCGCACAACTGACTAAAGAAATTGTTGAACTCCCTGACAGCATCTACAATCTGCTGACGAACAGCAGGAATGTCCATGTCGGCATAGGTTAGGTCTTCCTTGGCAATGGCCGAATAGTTGTACTTCACGTGATTGTCGATTCCGTCCATCAACCTGTTGAGCTGGTCGATGCTGGCACACCCGTTGGCATCGCGCACCTGCATGAGTGCCCCACGACATGTTATCTGCTTAGGTTCCTTGCGCTCCATGACGACAGAAAAGCCGTCGGCATCGTAACGCTCTCCATAGACCCGTTCAAAGATAGCTTGAGAAATCAAGTCAAGATCGCGCTTGCTGCCCACAATGTCGAGAACCTTGGAACCTGTGCCAGAAAACATCACTGAACGAGGCTTGACAAAATGGCGGTGTCGCATCATGCGAGCCACGTAATAGATAAGGGCTGCATAGAAATAAATGAACACCACCTTCAAATGGCCATCCTCATTGAGCCGCAAATTGTAGGAAAACACATCATTGCCTCCCACTGCCTTATTACCCACCACGGAGAAGAGGAAAGCGTTGATGTCCTCGCTCTTGCGCTTAGCAGTGATATCTTCGAGAATCCCGTTCAACTCTCCATAACGGTCATCGTCTGCATCAAACAGCCTTTTGAAGTAATCCACATATTTCAGCAACATAGGATTGGTGTCGCCATGGGGTACCTCAGAAAAGCCGTCGCCAAAGAGGACGTTGGCAGCGAAGCGGAACGAGGAGAGAATGGTGGGTTGCTGTGCGTTAGACTCGAAGACCGCCACATCGCTCGACCCGCCACCAATATCGATGGAAGCCACCGTGGAAGCAGAACCACGGAACTGGCTACTTGCCCTGTAGAAATAATACGGAGCTACCGACTCAGGCATCTGGATAAGGCTGTGCTCATCTGGCTCGAAACCAAACACCTCAGAAAAGGTCTTGTGCCACATTTCATTCATTTTGCGAACATTGCCCACTTTCATCGCCAATGGGTAAAACCACACCAAACGAGTCTTGCTGATGTCACCATTCTCAAGCAACACCTTGGTTCGCATCAAGAGTGCCAATTCCGTCAAATAGGCACGCACACGTTTCGACGTGGCTATCTTGGTCGACCACTTTAAGTTTGGGACTATTCGGTTTCCGTAACCTATAGACTCTTTCTCATAGGTGAAAGGAATGTTGGCGTCGCCCAGTGCCACTATCTCATCCACATTCTCAGCATCAAGACGCTCGCTCTCAGAAAGTACGGTTCGCTGCGGAAAACCATAATCACCTCCTATGTCCTTGGGCAAGAATTCCTGTTTCAACATGACATCATAAAGGATGTGCTCGCCGTTGTAGAGCGTGGCCACCAACCGTTCCTTGGCATCCGAACTGACGCAGAGTGGTTCAGGCATCTGCCCTTGTCGCATACATTCCACATGGGTATTCGTCGTGCCGAAATCAACAGCAAAAGCAAACGCGTCGTGCCCTTCCACATAAACGGGCCAACGGGGACAAACCACGCCTTCACAAACCAAAGCCTGGCGTTCGTCGGTCAAGGAGACCATCACATAGTCGAAAAGCTCTGCCAAACGATAATAGTCTGCCCCCACGCGCTTCTCGCTCTTCAACGACCTTGATCGTTTCACGGTCGGCAGCAGTTTGTCTGATGCCACATGACTTCCTTGTTTGTGGAAATGAAGGTGCAGATGACAATTTTCCATCAGTCCCAAAGCCCGGTCAACCAACTGTACATTGTATTGCTTCAAGGTATTTGTCCTCACAAACGGGAAGATGCTGATTGAGAAAGGAACCGTCAGCAAACGTCCACGGTCGTTGTCGATGTCATAACGCATATCCATGCCTACGGCTGGAATGTAGGTGCGCTCCAATGTGATGAAATGGCCTACCTTTTGCACTGGCACTCTCAAGATGGCCTTCACCATTTCTTGTCGGCCACTCTGCGTATGCACCAACTCAAATCGAGGACGGCCACCAATGGTTCCCATAAGGTCTTGCGTGGTGAAGTATTTAAAGTAGGTTTTACTAAGTGGCAAAAGAAAATCGTTGGCATCGGTCTCACGGCTCCCCATCGACAAATTGCCGTCAAAGAAGCAATTGCGGTCCATCGTATAATCAAGCTTGATGAGTGCCGGCTGGAAAAAGTCGGCAGCCGTGAGCCAGGGGTACTGGTGCGATGTGGCTGGCAAGATACGTTTATCAGGTTCAGGTGCATAATCAGCAGGCTTAATGTCAATCAAGTCATCCCAATTGGCCGTGATGTACCTAAACGGGTCGGCTTGCGGGGCATTGAGATGGTTCTGCAACACAAGGGGCAAGCGTTCGCCTTCTGGCTGAATGGTTGGATCAATCAAGAAGTCGCTCTTTTGGATAGCCTCTTGTATGTCAGCAGGACGAGCACAATAGAAAGGAACGCCAAGTGCCTCGATGCCTCCGTCAGCCTGCTCAAAATTGGCAGAAAGAAACTGTAAGGCGCGGTCTTGGCTACTCAAATCCATGGCTGTTGGGGTTCCTATGTCCGTCAGTATTTCCCTTTGCAATCCTGGGGAGAGCATGTCAAAACATGTAATGAGGTATGCATTCACTTCCCCACAAAGATTTTTTAGTTCTGGATAAGCCGTGAAAAGCGCATAGAAACATTTCACGAACTTGGGTTCACGCATGTAAAGCGGTCGTGTGAGATCAAAGATATTAACGTTCTGTTCAACAGGGATTTCATATTGCCCTACACACGCATTGGGAGTAGCCATGAAGAGCGTAACTGGCGATGTGCCGCCTATAACCTGATTGCCATACACCAAGAAATAAAGCCTGTCCATGCGATCAAAGTTAAACGCCTCCTTGTCCTGCTCAAGGAACATGGCTATGGTATCGCCCAGCAACCGATGGTTCGGATTACCTTGCAAGGCTTGGAGTGCGGTCGCCTTGTTCCACTCAACCACATGCAACATTGAAGAGAGCTCCGGCAAGTTGAAGAACAACTGAGCAACATCCAACGCATTGCCAACCAAACGTTCATCCATAAGCTCACCATTGAGCCGAGGATTCATGGATAAGCGTCTGAACGCATTCTTCACCAAGTCCATCTGCGCGAAAGGTGAAGGTATGGCTGTACGGGGTTGTACCGAGAGACCGCCATTAGGATCCTCTATCATGTTAATCTCATCGGCACTATATTGGTTGGTAAGAGGTATCCATCCTTCACCTGACACCTTTTTGTTGTATGAAAGAATTTTACTCATGACTAAACTAAACCATTGTACTTTTCCTCAACCAGACCATCAAGAGCCTCATCGAGAAGTGAAAAAAAGCGAAGCGCGATCTCTCCCGAATGGAATCGACCAGCCTTAACAGCAACTTGAGACCGCTTGTTGAGCGCACTCAAGAGCGTCTTATAAGAGATTTCCCCACCAAAAAAGCTCTTCTTTGGTGCTACATCATTGATGGCGTCTGCCATCTGGACGGAAAGCAAATTAAACGGCTGGAAACTGCGTTGGTTGCCCGCCAATTCCCTAAGCCACATGCGATAAGCCACAAAGAAATCAGAGGTCAGCGTATTATAGAAACTGGTGGAAAGAAAGCCTTGGACAATTTCCGGCTTATCCTGCGTATATCCGCGACCCAAGTCCTTGCCAAACTGGTTGGTGATATACTGGTAAGCCAAATAGAATTTGACCATAGACTTGTTTACATGTTGGCGCGTTGCCGCCCCAAAGTCTTTCAGCGAGAGCGTCTGCTTGTCGTTTGCCAAGCCATATTCTTTGTATATGGGGTTTTGCGCATTACCGTCCCGTGTAACTAACTGATTATCTGGGATAGAAAGGAAGTCGATAACAGACAAAGCTCCCACGTATTCGACCACATGGGCATCATTACGTTGACCATTGCCACCAGGATCATTAAAATAAGGCGTAGATGGCACCTCATCGCCCAAATAATAACAAGCATTGATTTTCGACATGGGCAAATCGACCCCTCCCTGGTGCAACCCCGTTAGGTTGTCGTGGTAATAAAAAAGCGCAGACTTAGTCTTTGATATGAAATCTGCACGCGAGATAGGGCTGTTCTCGTCTTGCTGGACATTGAAATAAGGTAGCACTGTCAGTGCCCCAATCTTGGCATCGCGCAGGTCACCCCGGTTGTTGATGGTGGCGTTGCTGGCCGCATTGCGAATGTTCTTCACGATGATGGGATAGCCCGCCGCACCCGTGCCGCCAAAGATCGACGACACGATGAAGATGCGGTCGCTTCTTTGGAAGACGTTGGAAAACTGCTTGAACTCCTCGCTGTCCTTAAACTGGTTGAGGGCCACGGAGCCAATATTGGGCGATCCCACAAACCCTATGTCCATTTTTGTCTGCAACTGTTCTTTGGAGAACAGCATCGAACACAGAGTTTGGTTGGCCGTGTCGAGTGTATTGAAGGAGATGAAGTCTTGAAACTTCTTCGACTCTATCGTTCCCAAGTTAAATAGGAATGTGTCATTGAGTGGTGATCCAGCAGGCAACACATCGCTCAACGTAGATATTTTCACTGAGAAAAAACCTTTTGTCACATCCGCTTTCGTCCCGTAAAGCACCTGCCTGATGGAACGATACCAGCGCAACAAGTTCTCGGTGCGCTTCAAATCTTCATTCGCCTTGTGTGGATCCACGATAATGGGTATCACTTCCAAGGGAATGGGGCATCCCGCCTCATCCATAGGATGAATGCCAGCAGCAAACTGCATGATAAGCGGCCGCATGACCCGCGAGCCTGTACCACCTACAAGAAAAAGGAACAATCGCATAAAACTTTTACACTTTTAGAGATTACTTCATTGTGAACCAGACGCAACATAGAACATCACGCCACCTGCATCATTGGGAAGTATGAGACCACTCTCATCAAGACAATTCCCTTTGTATTGCCATGAAGTTCATCCCACCGTCATTCAGGTATGGGCGTATGTCGACAATTGGAACTCCACCAACGCATGGAAAAACTGGCCAGCACAAAAAAAAATGCCGCCACGACAAAGTTAAAGAGACAAAAACTTGCCAACTGCGACGTGAAGTCGTAGCCCAAATCAGAGAACACACTGTTAGGATACATGTAGTCTATGGCCACAGTCAACAACGAGGCCGCGCACATAGTGACAAGCCAATGGTACCATCGGCTGAAACTGACACTATTAATCACATAGTAAAATAACGCAGCCGCCCCCCATGATACGGCTGCCGTAACAACAGCTACCACAAGATAGAGATTCTCATTGTACATCTCATTGGAGAACTCTGTCTCGTAGAAGCCAGCCTCAAATACCGAGGATGGAGAAAGCATAAAGAGAAGTGTTACCAACAACCCAATGCCCAAACATAATGCATTTTTCATTTATCAAGTTCTAATTCAAGTTCAAAATATGCATGATCATCGTCTGCGTTGCGGTTATAGCTGTTAAAGATGCCTCCCAAAAGATATCTCAAGCCAAAAGTAGTCACGCCATCTGGTGTGATGTCACTATCGGTTGACGAAGCCGTTATCCACTGCGGCAACCGGTTGAGGAGCTTGATTTCCACCTCTTGTCGATGGGTAATCTTTGGAGCCTGCAACACAAAGATATGCGTAGCCGTTCCAAGATACTTCTTCTCGGTCGGTGTGATGTCCGCCTTGTCTATCTTCCTAATGGCCTTGATGCGTACGTCATCGTCGGCTTTCACCTTATAATTACTCACATCCAACAGATAACGTTGGTCTATGAAAAGATGACTAAGGTCAACGGCCAAAACCAAACGCACGTCGCCGGAGTTGCGGTCGGGCATAATGTCAGTGAGGTCATGTACACGGCTGTCCTGCCCCCGCTCTGGCCGAAAGCGGCCACGCACGTCTCTGTTGCTCAACAAGAACGAGTAATAGGGCTTGTAAAGCTCATCTGCCGTCATGAGGCACATGTTGTCGTATCCACGCATTCGTTCCATGTCGGCAAAAGAACGCAGAGTAGCGTCGTGTGTAAGCCTTACCATATTGTCGTTTGATGCAACGATAATGATGTAGTAGGGCCTTCGCCCCGCAAACGGCTTGACGGTGTTGTCGTAACTATAATAAGGTCCGTCATACGAACCCATCATGCGCACCACCAGCAACGACTTGCGTTTCACCTCGTCCTTGAAGACGGCATTGGTCATGCCTTCAATCTCGCTAAACACACGCCGTGGATTGACTCCTTGCATATTCTTAACCGAATAGATGAGGTCTGTAACCAGGATGCTCACCTGGTCGTCTGTAGTCTGGTTGAGAATTTTGTCGAATATCTGTCGGAAGTCCGTATAGCCTTTCTCTCCCACGCTATCAAGAGTCACCTTTCCCGGCAAGTTGTTTTGCAGAGCCATGACCGCCGCGCGAAACGCCCCGTCACCATTTCGACTATCATAAGGCCCCATTGATCCGCTACGTTCCAGGTAGATGTGAAAAGTGGGTTGCTTTCCGCCTATGCCCACAAAATCAATATGCTTGCTGGGGCGGCGACGATCAAAAAAATCGCCAATATAGTCCTTCACCACGTCCACATCAATCTGCCCGTGGTCGTAAAACTCCTTAAAATGGGCTTTGTTGCGATCCAAGAATTCGGCAATCTTTTGCCAATCGTTGCAGTCGATGGTATGGTCGTTGTCTGCCAGCTCCACTAAAAGCCTGTTAAAATCCTTCCTCGCCCCATTGCCACAGCTGGCTGACAACAGCGTTAGTGCCAATAGGGCCATATATGCTATTTGCTTCATCTTCTTTCCTTACTGACTTTCAGTTTGCGATATTTTGCAAATTTATAAAAAAATGCTGAAACTTACAGGTCGTATGAAGGAAAAAAATTTAAAAAGTAGCGTATAGGGTTAAGATGGAACCACTTGATGCATATTTGACAATACCAGTTGACACGAGGCATCGCCCACGCAACAACTGGCATACTTCCGACAAAGTGTAGGTTTGTTCGGGTAAAATTAACCACCCACGAGTTATATCATAATTTCAGTTTCAAGTCGGCGCCAAACTGGATGGGATTGGCCCGTTGAGCAAACCACAGGTTCTTTCCTGTGGCACTGCTGTTGACAGCAAATACCTGATGGCGGTTATCAGTAAGATTGCGGCCCCACACGTTGAACTGCACGCGCCCCATGTCTAAGGCGAGATGAGCCCCTACTACTGCATAGAACCGTTGGCTCTTGGTGTTGGCCTCATCCCAATATGTCTTTCCTTGACCATTGACATCAGCTCCCAGCGTGATGCTCCGCAAGGCGGAACACGACACAGGAAAGCAATAGTCGGCCATGATTGCTATCGTGTGCTCAGGTACAAAGGGCACGCGCTTGTCCTTGTAATCGACAACTGTAATGACATTCCCCGTGCTCAAGCTGTCTTTATACTCCTTGAACACGGCGTGAGTATAACCATAACTGGCCATCCATGAGAGTCGGTCGTCGAAGGCGTGGCCTCGCAAAGTGGCCTCAATGCCGCAGCTGTTGCTCTTGCCTGCATTGGTCATAATACGCCCAAAGCCATAACGACTCGCCATGACCGATATCTGCTGGTTGCAGATACGCATGAAGAAGGCGGAGAGGTCAAATTGCACGCTACCGCCAAAGATGTTGAGATGAGTGCCTGCCTCATAGTTCCAACTGGTCTCGGGCTTGAAGGCTATCGTCTTGTTGATGCGGTCATAGTCGGCACGGCTGTGGGGAATGTCATAGTCGGCACGTTGCGAACTATTGGCCTGCAACTCGGCTTGCAGGATGTCGGAGAACATCTGGATGTTGTAACCACCGGCACGATAGCCCTCGCTGACCAAGGCATAGACGTTGCTGCCATTGTCGGCCAGGCGATAGGTCAGACCCAACTTGGGCAGCAGCTTGCCAAACTGATTGTGTCGCTCGTCGACAAGCCGCGAGGATATGGTGGCACTGGCCTCTTGTCCCATGACATGAACCAGCATTGACATAGCCGCATGGGTGTCGTAGTCGACCGACACCGCACTCCAGTCGTAACGCAGGCCGAGGGTGGCTGTCAGGCGTGACGTGATGGTGAAGTTTGACTCATGAAACGCACCGAGGTTGAAGGTGGGCGTATGATAACTTCCAGGCACATCGCTCATGTCGGCCGTGACACCCACGCCTCCAGCTCGCTCAATGGTGGTCTTGGCCATGGCTGTGGCCGCTTCGGCACCCATGCCACTGGCCATGAACCGTCCAGCCATCGACCGCACCATGGCATCGTACATCGACTGTTGCACAGTGTTACCCAGGAATGTGTCCATGTCGGAATCAAAGTGGATGGCACTGCCTGTCTTCAACCAAGAGAAGCCGCCAAAGGCGCCGAGCGCCCAATTCCAAAATCCCCCCACTGGTCGACGGCTCTTCAGCACGAGCTCCTGGGTGAAGGCATTCTGGAACTGGCGTTCCTCCATGTGCATATAGTCCACGGGCTGGTAGTCGATGTCCATGAGCATATAATCCTTGAGATACTGGTAGCTTGTGATTGACGTGAAATCGAAGGCGTTTGCATGAAAACAAGCATTGAGAGCCGTATTGAACACGTTTCGCCTATAGTTGTTTTGCCAGTTGGTGTTGGGCTGTGCGGTGTGCCCGCTCTCATCGAGTAGGCCATAAGGGAAGCCGTTTTGGCGCACATATTGGTAGTCGGCCACATAGTTGACGTTCCAGCGCTCGTTGGGGCGGAAGACTATCTTCAGCCGTCCACCGGCCTCATTGCCCTTGTCGGCACGCTCGCCCGTGGCCTGGTTCTTATAGAAACCATTCTGCCCATCGTAGAACGCAGCCAGGGAGAAAGCGAACTTGTCGTTCACCTTCTGATAGTGTGACACCTCGGCGTTGCGCTGGAAGTGGGTGCCGATGCCGAACTTGATGTCGGTGCCCTGATAGTCCATGGGGCTCTTGGTGTAGATGCGCACCAGTCCGCCCTCACTGTTGAGACCGTAAAGGGTGGATTGCGGCCCGTGCAACACGTCAACGCGAGCAAGGTCATAGAAATGGGTGTTGAAAGCCGACTTGCTCATCAGGGGCATACCATCCACGTAGATGCCTACTGCCGGCGAGTTGACACGCGAGCCGATGCCACGCACATACATCGCCGAGGTGTAGCGCGACCCATAGTTGGGCATGGTAAAATTGGGGACGTAAGCAGACAGCTTACGCAAGTCTGTTGCCCCATGAGCTTCAGACTTCCGACCGTCAAACATGGAAGCACTGATGGGCTGCTGTCGCAAGCTATACTGTTCCTTGGGTTGGCTGACAACCACCACGTTGTCGAGATCACGCACAAGCGATGTGTCTGCGGGATTAACAATGCCAGCCTCTGCTGGCGCGGAGGAGGCCATGGCAACGGCCATGACCGTCATTATGTTCTGCTTCATGGATTGTGTTGTATGGGTTATGTGTCTTTGCTCTCTATTTTTCACGGTGCAAAGTTACAGCAATTCCGCCATGCAGGCAATCCTCATTTGTTAGGAATACCACGAACTATGGCGACTCAAGAGCAAGGAAATGCCTATTAAAGTACATGCCATGAATGAGCGGTGGATAGCATCCATCAGAGAACTGCTAAGAAATGGAAACACTCTCATTGTTGTAGGGGATCGGCATCTTGTCCTTTGTGGTAAAGAAAAAGGACTACTTCGTAGAATTGAGAGAATGGGGTACAAGATTGAGCCTATCGAATATAGACCACATAAGTAATCATCATGAACTACATAGATTCCATTATTCTTAAACGAACTTGCTGTTGCTGAGAGAAACTAGGGAATGATCTTCTCAATGGGAAACCAGCCATATTGCTTTACTACGCTCAAAAGAGTAATAAGAATGCATATTTTGAGAAAATTTACCAAAAGATGGAAAATGATGTGTTAAGTCATGTCACTCAGAAAATGCCTTGCCGTTTTGATGGATTATTAGATGTCACACTAAGCATAACTTGGATAAAATTCAAATAAGGTAAGAAATATGGAAGTATAGAAGCTGCTTTCCGACAATCTTATCAAGCGACTTTCCGAATGTTACTTTTTCGAATTCTTGCTCATGATGGTAGGCAGAGTGGTAATGTTGTATGCCATACCGTAAATACTGGACGCTGTTATGATGGAAATTACGACAAGGGTAATAATATGGCTGTTCTGTGCGGTGAACATGAAAGGTGCAGCATTGAAGCTGAACGTGAATAGGGAAGCTGTGGTAGGCATGTAAACGACGAAAGCAAGTGTGAACAAGCTTGCGATGAAGCCCGCAATGAATGCTGCAATTATACCCAACTTGTATTGACGAGCCTGTGCTGCTTGTATCTGCTTCACATATTCTACCATCTTCAGTCTGCTGTTAAGCGTTTTCATAAAGTGGTCGCTGTCGCCTAAATTGGGCTTGAAACTATTGAAGAGTTGCTCTAGTTCTTTGTCTTTTGTCATAGTCTTTTTGTTTTAATCGTTGTCCTTGAGTAAATGTTTCAGATGCTGGCGGCCTCTCGAAAGTTGCATCTTGACAGCATCGCTGCTACATTCTATAATTTGGCTGATTTCTTTGACGGAATATCCCTTGATATAAAAGAGCAGGATGACAGTGCGCTCTTTGTCAGAAAGTTTGTCTAAGGCAGAGTATAGTTCTTGGTATTGGAATGATTTGTCGGCGGTCATGTTACTGGCTACCTGATGACAAGAATCGAGCGTATATAAGGTACGTAATCTCTTTTTGTAGTCAAGAAAAGTGTTGTAAGCTATTTTGTAGATCCAAGCAAGAAAATTGCCTTGGTCTTGATATCGACTCAAAGAAAGATATGCCTTCACCAATGCCTCTTGGGCTACGTCATCGGCTTCATCACGGTTGCCACAGCATAGGGCGAGCAAGAATCTTCTGAGTTGCTCTTGCTCACCACTTACAATATGGATGAATTCTGTTCTTGTCATTAGCTTTGTCACCCTTGTTTATTGCTTTTCCGTCAGCAACTGCTGTTCTTCGTCTTCGATTTCTCTTTTCAGTTCTTTTTTGCTAATAAAATAAACTGCAATGTAAGATGTGCCAACGAAGAGGGGAATTAAGCTGGCAAAGCACCATGGGGTGGCATCACCTTGACGGCCATTGGCTACCAGCCAAACTGTGAAGAAAAGACATCCCAAACCAATGGCAAAAAAAACAAGACCAATCTCTAACTTTTTGAGAGTCTTCTCTTTGAGACTTTTTTGTGAATCGAAGCTCTTTAAGAAGTCTTCCATGTTGGCGCTTGGGGTTTTCTCTATGGCAGCCATGATGATTTCTGTCTTTTTCTTCGTCTTGTTGGTAAGATTCCAAACTCCAAATCCTACACACACACAGGGTAATACTACTGATGTTCCCAATGTGACAATCATTGTTGTTATATCCATAATTACTTTTTTTAATTTATACGTTAAACTATCGTATATTTTGAGCTTGCTCACTATAATAACGACATGAAACACGAAAAGGTAACATCAAGAATATAATTTTTCAAAAAAATAGTTGTACGCTTCTAAGAGCATAGATGTACAACACTAAGGCAAGAGGCTGCGCAATATAAAGGTAAGCGAGCCAAATTAGTTTACTCAAAATATTTGTTGACATTTCTCGTTTTATGCTTAACGGGAAAGCCAAAGAAAACGAAACAGGCCAAAACGGAACTGAAAGACAAGTCGGAGACAGCCGACTTCACCCTACCCGACTGCCTGCAGCCTCTGCCTTATGACGTGGCCAAGGAGACGAAAAAGCTCTTGAAGAAGACATTCCGGGAAATGTGAGACTCCCTCAGATGCAATGCCTACTCATTGAGCGCGCCACAATAAGGGCAACGGCCTTTCCGACGCAACTTGGCTCCGCAATTGCCACAGGTGTAGCGAGCTCGCCCCTTATGGAAATACTGCCAAAGAGCCGTGAAGATATAGGCGGCCAGCAAAACATAGCCCACAAAATAGAGCGACGTGACGCTGAAGACTATATAATCGACGGCACAGACAGCGGCCAGGCCACCCAGATATAGCAATGCCTCGTCGAACGGCAACTGGTGGCGCACGTCATCGAGAGCCGCAAGCCCCACGATGAGCATGGCCCACACGGAAACAAGGAAGATGCTCAGCGCAAAAGGAACGGAGAAGGGATTGAGCGTGGGGTGATAATAGAAGTGGACCCACATCTGCGGGGCAAAAGTCTGCAGACTGGCGTAGAACGTGGCCGACGACGCTACGATGAGGCACAAGAGCGTGGGATAGAACGACTCAATGTCGTTGACATGCACCAGATGGGCCTTGTTCTTGCGAATGCTCCAAAACAGGTAAGAAGCGGCAATGATGACGATAATCACCAGGAAGATGATGACATGGGTGTCGGAAAAGGCCGAGATGAACTGCGAGATGGGGTCGTCTGGCATCACGCAGGGCAACATGCGCGTCTCGCGCGTCCAACCAAACTCGGAATTGTCATTGGCCAACTGTACCCACACGGAGTCGACCTTGTCGGTGGGCACCATACGAATGTCGGCCACCACAAGATGATCGCCCTTGCGAACCGTGAATGAGTCGGTTTGCATGCCTTCCAGATACTCCTCGGGCATCTGGCGGAGCAACGTGAGGCTGTCGGCCTTGACTATGAAGTTGTAGTTGTTGGTGTAATGGTGGGATGAGAAGAACGACAAGGAATCAATCTGTCGCTCACTATATTGGAACGCGGCATGCGTACGATAATGCGACACATAGCATGATGACAGCAACTGCGTCAGCACAAGGGTCACAAGCGCGACAAGGAGACCTTGTCTGAGGAAGAATCTTCTCATAGGATTATTTCTCACCATAGACATTCATTTGGCAGGCTTTGCAATCAAACTCCAACTGGAAGCGGCGGCCATCGCCAAGGCGCAGCGTTAGGGGCTCATGCCACATGGGCCGACTGCCGCCACGACGCACACAGTGGCCAAGGGCATAGCGGATGCAGTGGCGGCACTGCATGAGCAACGGTGCCTGCCCTCCTCCACCGTTCACCTCGAAGGCTGGATGGACAACACTCAGGCCATGGTCCTCATAGAAGGCACGAGCCTGTGAGTTGGATATGTTGAAAAGATAAGGATGTCGCTCATAGACAGGTTGCCACGCTTGGGCCATGGCTGGAGTCGATCCAGCGGGTGCTGCGGCGGAGCCAGACTGTGACGTGGACTTGCAAATGAGAGCCGAAAGAGCCTCGACACCCTCGCGGCGCAGGTCGGAGAGCAGGCTTGAGGGGATAAAATAGTGGTCGGCCTGGTCGGCGATGACCACGTCGTCGCTTGTGTAAGGCGTAGCACCCAACTTCGAGAGTTGGCGGACGATGTTGTCGCCCTGGGACTTCTTGGCCAGCTGGTGGTCGAATGCCACCTGGACCTGAGCCTTCTCGGCAAGGAACGGAGCACAAAGCCTCAGCGAGAAACCGTCATGAGTCAGGCCAAAGGTCATGGCGATGTGAATCTTACGCTCGGCGGTCTGTCCTGCGAGGAGCTTCTCGAAGGCCACATCGTTGTTGCGATAGAGACCCGTGCCTGGCTTCAGCCCCTGTGGCATCTTGAAGGGATAAAGGCGGTTGCCCACAGCGCGGTTCACGCGGAAGCCTTCGAGCTCTCGGTCTTGGGTGAGGTAGCAGAGGCCGTCTCCATTTGCAAAGGCGGCAGTTCCAGCCACGTTGAACGAATCGCGACGAACCTCTTTCACCTTGCCCACATATTCGCCCAAGGCTTTTGGTGTGTCGAAGGAGGCGATGTCGGGCTGGCGTCCCTTAAGAAAATAAGTGGTGAAACCACGGTTGAACGTCTTACGCAACGATGGTTCAAAATGACGCTCTACCGTTCCAAACGATGCGCGTCGGTAGTCAGTCGGACGACGCTTCACCAGGTCGTCGAGACGACGACTATAGGCCGAGACCACGTTTTTCACGTAGCCCGCATCCTTCAAGCGACCCTCAATCTTAAACGACGAGGCACCGGCGTCGGCCAATTCTTCGAGGTGGTCGATCTGGCAAAGGTCTTTCAGTGAGAGTAGATGGCGGTCGTGCTCAACGACCTTGCCGTCAGCATCCACCAAGTCGAACTTCATTCGGCAGAATTGCGCACACTCGCCACGGTTGGCCGAACGCTGAAAACAATATTGAGAAGCGTAGCACACACCCGAATAACTGACGCACAAGGCACCATGCACGAACACTTCCAACTCCACGTCGGGCACCTCACGATGAATAGCCTGAATCTCATCGAGCGACAGCTCGCGAGCCAGCACCACACGAGTGAAACCAAGGTCGCGCAACCAACGCGCCTTCTCGGCCGTGCGAGTGTCGCACTGGGTGGAGGCATGGAGCTGCGGGGCATGACCCACTTCACGCATGGCCACCTTGCGCATGGCCAGGGTACACATGTCTTGCACGAGCAGGGCATCAACACCTATGCGCGCCAGCTCGGTGATCAACTGCTGCGAGGCCGAGAGCTCTTGCTCATAAACTATGGTGTTGACCGTGACATAGACCTTGGCGCCAAACTGGTGGGCATAGTCGGTGAGGCGCTGGATGTCGCTCAGTGAGTTGCCAGCGGCAGCACGTGCGCCAAACTTCTCTGCTCCAACATACACGGCATCAGCACCATGATCAATGGCGGCGAGGCCACATGCAAGGTCTTTGGCAGGTGCCAACAGTTCCAATGTTCTCATTTTCAGCTTATTAAAGGTTGTTGAGACTGGTCGGGGCGGCAACCGCCTCCCTGCGCACCAGGGGCGCATCAACGGATTTCGTCGATGTTGTAAGGGGTCTCTTGGTAAACGTAATAGTTAATCCAGTTGCTGAACAACAGGTTGGCGTGGGCACGCCAAGTGACCAGGGGACCCTTTTCGGGGTCGTTGTCGCGATAATAGTTCTTAGGCATCTCCACGTCGTCGCGCTTGCCAAAGTCGCGTTTATACTCCTTGTCGAGCGTGTCAGGGGCATACTCCAGATGGCCTGTGATGAAGAATTCGCGGCCACCGCGCGCCATGACGATGCTCACGCCACTCTCAGGCGACTCCGCCAGGACCGTCAGGTCGGACACGCGCTCTATCTCCTCGCGGCGCACCTCGGTGTGACGGCTATGGGGCATCATGAACTCATCGTCGAAACCCCGGAAGATGGGCAGGTGGTCTACGAGCACAAGCTGGTGGAAGATGCCGAACATCTTCTTGGGAAGCGGATGCTTGGGGATGTTGTAGAAATGGTAAAGGCCTGCCTGAGCTGCCCAACAGATGTAGAGCGTGGAAGTGACGTGCGTGCGGGCCCAGTCGAAGATGCCCGTGATCTCGTCCCAGTATTCCACATCCTCAAAGTCGAGCTGCTCGATGGGAGCGCCTGTAACTATCATGCCATCCCATTTCTGCTGCTTCAAGATGTCGAAATCCTTGTAGAACATCATCATGTGCTCAATGGGAGTGTTCTTGGGGGTGTGGTTCTTGAGCTTCATGAAGTTGATCTCTATCTGCAACGGGGTGTTGGAGAGCAGGCGGATAAGGTCGGTCTCGGTGGTTATCTTCAGAGGCATCAGGTTGAGTACCACAATCTTCAGCGGACGCACCATCTGCGAATGGGCACGACTCTCATCCATGACAAAGATGTTCTCTTTCTTCAGCAGTTCGATGGCTGGAAGCCTATCGGGTAGTCTTAGTGGCATGCAAGGTTCCTTTCTCTTTTATCCGTACAAAGATAATAATAATATAGGAGAAAACACGTAACTGCTTGAAAAATAATATCCAAAGGTCTCCACATTTTAAAGTTCCTTCGACACAGGCCGCATCCCTCCACGCAAAGATTGGCATCGCCACACTGAGAGACAGACACCAAAGGATTGAAAATAATAGCTTAAATTCTAAAAATAATAGCTATTATTCTAAAAATAATAGCTATTATTTCCAAGCATCTCTATCTTATTGACACACAAGGAGATACATAAGCGCATAGCAAGGGTGCCAAGTAAGCATCGCGCCTCGTCGTACCATCCGGTCCCTTCGACAGCCAATGGACATGGGCGAGCACCAAAAAGCCCCGAAGCCAACGGCCTGCTGCCGGTCACGGATACCGCCACCGCCGTTTCCTTCGGGGCAAAGGTTGAGGGAACATCAGGTGCTTTCCCCGATGGTCCCTTTTAGGTTTATTTTACCAAAGCTGCAAACGCTCGCTCTCTGGAATATACATCTTGTCGCCTTTCTTCACGCCAAACGCCTCATACCAGGCATTGATGTGCGGCAGGGCACCATTGACACGCCATTCGCCAAGAGCATGGGGGTCGCGCTTCACGCGGTTGCGGATTTCCTGGTCGGTGATGTTCTGACCCCAAACGCCGGCATAAGCGAGGAAGAAGCGTTGCTCGGGCGTGAAGCCGTCCTTGTTTTTCAGCGGGTGCTTGGCCAAGACATGCTTGAAAGCATTGAAGGCAACCTGCAAGCCTCCGTGGTCGGCCAGGTTCTCGCCCAACGTGAATTTGCCGTTGGAATGGAGGCCGGGAAGCACCTCAATGGCATCGAAAAAGTCGGAATAGAGCTTTGCGCGTTGCTCGAAGCCCTTGGCATCAGCGGCCGTCCACCAGTCGTGGAGGTTGCCGTCGGCATCATACTGGCGCCCTTGGTCATCGAATCCGTGTGTCATCTCATGACCAATCACCACGCCGATGGCACCATAGTTGAAAGCGGCATCGGCCTTGGGATCGAAGAAAGGACGCTGCAGGATGCCAGCCGGGAAGCAAATCTCGTTGGTGGTGGGGTTATAGTAGGCGTTTACAGTCTGCGGAGTCATATACCACTCGTCACGATCCACGGGCTTGCCTGCCTTGTCGGCAATCTGCTTGTCGTGGGCAAAGATACGCGCGGCAACCACATTCTCGTAGAAGCTCTTGCTGGGGTTGATGGTCAGCTTGCTGTAGTCTGTCCACTTGTTGGGATAGCCGATCTTCACATAAAACTTGTCGAGCTTCTTGTGGGCGTTGGCCTTGGTGGAGTCGCTCATCCAGGTCTGGGCATCGATGCGCTCACCCAGGCTTGTCTGGAGGTTGCGCACCAGCTCCTCCATCATCTTTTTCGACTGGGCTGGAAAATAGCGGTCACAGTACATCTTCCCAAGAGCCTCGCCCATGGCGGCCTGCACCTGGTTGGTAGCTCGTTTCCACAAGGGGTAGTCTTCCTTACGGCCACTCATGGCCTTTCCGAAAAACTCAAAATTGGCTTGGCGGATATTGTCGCTCAAGTAGGAGGCACTCCCCTGGATGACATCCCACTCCATGATGGCACGCAAATCGTCGGAGCTGAGCAGGGGCAACAGCTTATCAAGCCCCACGAAGAAGGCTGGCTGCCCCACATTCATCTCCTGAATATACCTGGTGTCAATTCCCTCGGCCTGCGACAAGGCCTTCAAAGGAATGTTGGGATAATTTTCCTCAAACTGGGCAAGGGTCATCTTGTTGTAGTTGGCTTGCGGGTCGCGCAGCTCCACATTGCTCTTGGAGACCAGGGCCAGCTCGGTCTCGAAGCGGAACACCGACTGCATCTTACGCTGCGCGTCAGCATGGCTGAAGCCGTAGAGCTCAAACATACGCACGATGTGTTTCTTGAAAGCCTCGCGAATGTCACGCGTGGCCTTGTCGGTGTTGACATACCAGTCTTTCTGGCCAAGCGTCAGCCCACCCTGTCCGAGGCTCAAGATGTTCATGGTGACATTCTTGTCGTCGGCACCGAAGTAGGAACCAAACGGAACGCCAATGCCCAACTTGGCATACTTCAGCTGCACCTGGCGCAGCGCGTCAACAGTCTTGGCACACTCCATCTCGTCGAGCAGGGGCTTCACGGGGACTATGCCCTCCTGGTTACGGCGTACGGAATCCATGGCCAACTTGTAGAAGTCGCTGATCTTTCGCTCGTTGGTGCCGGGCTTATACTTCTTTTTCGACAAGTCGGTCAGGATGGTGTTGATTTGCTTATTGACATTTTCCTGGAGCATGTCAAAGCTACCATAACGGCTGTAGGCCGCAGGCAGGGGATGAGCTTTCTGCCAGCCACCAGTGGCAAACTGGTAGAAGTCGGTGGCGGGGCTCACGGTCTTATCAAGATCCGACAAGACGAGACCTGACTTGTTCTGTGCCAAGCCACTACAGACAGGGGCTGTGGCAAACAGGAGCACAGGTAAAAGTTGTTTCACTTTCATGGTTGATTATATTTGAATGATTACTTAATAAGTCGTTGCCTGCCAGGAAAGGGGCTGGCTTTCGGTGGCAATAGAGGGGCACAAGGAGCTTCAGCAGCCACCTTGCAACTGCTCCAGTTTTTCAGAAAGCTCCAGCCAGTGGTCGTTTTCCTTGTCCAAGGCTTCTTTGGTCGACGTGTATTCGGTCACCAACTCCATGTTCGAAGCATTCTCGGGAACCATGAAGAGCTGGTCGAGTTCCTTAATGCGCGCCTCCATCTTGGCAATCTTCTTTTCCGACTCCTCCACGTCGCGGCTGGCCTTCCTTATTTTTTTCTGCTGTTCCTTGTGGTCTTGGTAACTCTGCTTACCGCCCGATTTCTCGGCATGGGACTCCGAGGAAGGTTCCGTCGGACTTGTCTGAATCGTGTCGAGGGCCTCATGGATGGTTTCTGCATTGTGAACACGAAGGTAGTCGTAGATACCTCCCAAGTGTTCCACCACCTTTCCGCCACCGAACTCATAGACCTTCGTCACAAGCCCATCAAGGAACTCACGGTCGTGAGAAACGATTATCGCAGTGCCGTCGAAAGCCCTGATGGCCTCCTTCAGCACGTCTTTCGACGGTATGTCAAGATGGTTGGTAGGCTCGTCGAGAATCAGCAGGTTCACGGGTTCAAGCAAGAGACGTATCATCGCAAGCCGTGAGCGCTCGCCGCCAGAGAGCACTTTCACCTTTTTCTCAGAAACTTCGCCTCCAAACATGAAAGCTCCCAGCAGGTCGTTGATCTTCAGGCGCATCTCACCCGTAGCCACCTGGTCTATCGTGTCGTAGATGGTAAGGTTCTCATCCAATAGTTGGGCTTGGTTTTGGGCGAAGTAGCCTATCTGCACATTGTGGCCTATCTTCAAGGTTCCCGTGTAAGGGATCTGTCCCATGATACATTTAACAAGCGTGGATTTTCCCTCGCCATTCTTGCCGACGAAAGCCACTTTCTCACCGCGTTTGATGGTCATGTCCACATGAGAGAAGACCGTATGCTCTCCATAATCCTTGCGCACATCATCGCAGATGACTGGATAGTCGCCCGAACGCAAACAGGGAGGAAACTTAAGATGCATCACCTTCTGGTCGACCTCATCCACTTCGATGGGAACTATCTTTTCCAACTGTTTGATGCGCTGCTGCACCTGTACGGCCTTCGTGGCCTGGTAACGGAAGCGGTCTATGAAAGCCTTGATGTCGGCTATCTCCTTCTGTTGGTTCTCGTAAGCTCTCAACTGCTGCTCACGCCGTTCCTTTCGCAACACGAGGTATTGGTCATATTTCACCCGGTAATCCTCAATGTGTCCACAGGTGATTTCTATGGTGCGGTTGGTAACATTGTTGATGAACGCGCGGTCGTGGCTGACAAGCACTACCGCACTGCTACTTTGAGAAAGGAAGGTCTCCAGCCAACTTATGCTCTCAATGTCGAGATGGTTGGTGGGCTCGTCAAGCAACAACACGTCTGGATGGCGCAACAAAATCTTGGCAAGCTCTATGCGCATGCGCCAGCCACCAGAAAACTCACGCGTCGGACGGTCGAAGTCGCCGCGCTCAAAACCAAGGCCTACCAGCGTGCGTTCCATCTCGGCCTCATAATTCTCGCCGCCCATCATCATAAAGCGGTCGTGCTCAAGGGTAAAGCGGTCCACGAGAGCCATATAGTCCGGACTGTCATAGTCTGTGCGGTCTGTCATCTCTTGCTGCATACGGTCAAGGCGACTTCTCATCTCCACGTGGTCGGCAAAAGCCTTGCGTGTCTCTTCGCGAACGGTGGTGTCGTCGGATATCTTCATCACCTGTGGCAAATAGCCTATGGTGGTGTCATTAGGGATGGCAACCACACCTGACGTGGGCTGCTGCAAACCACAAAGAATTTTAAGCATCGTTGACTTGCCAGCTCCATTCTTGCCGACAAGGGCTATACGGTCATGGTCATTGACCACAAAACTAACATCATGGAAGAGAGGGCGAACGCCAAACTCTACCTTTAAGTTTTCTACAGAAATCATCTTTCCCAACTACAAATTGATATGCAAAGTTACAAAAAATAGTGTAAAGCATACAGATAATGTCTTCATTTTATTAACTTTGCAATGGCTAAGCGGCACCCAGAAAAAAGAGGGTACGCGTTCGCCAACGCCTCCATAAAAGCAGGACTATCATTTAAACATTTTCCCCTATCATGAAAAAAGCATTATTCTTATTGGCTGTGGCCATGACTGTGTGCCTGCGCGTCTCGGCACAGGTCGATCCGCTTAAAGGCAAGCGCATAGGAGTCATCGGAGACAGCTATGTCAAAAACCACCAAAATCCAGTGGAATACGCATGGCACTACAAACTGGCAAAGAAACATGGCATGACCTATTACAACTACGGACGAAATGGCAGTTGCGTTTCCATAGACATGAAAACATGGGGACCGGCTGTTGTCAACCGCTACAAACAGATGAACGACTCGTTGGACATCATCGTGGTCATTGCAGGCCACAACGATGCCGCACGGCTAGCGGACAGCGTAACCGACTCCACAACAACTCTGGACAATTATCGCCAACAATGCACCAAGCTCTGCAAGGGGCTCATCGAAAAATATCCCAAGGCATATATCTTTTGGTTTACGCCATGGGCCAACGACAATCCCAACTTTAAAATTATTGTAAACACAACCAAAGAGATTTGTGGATCAATGGGTATTCCCGTGTTCGACGCGTACCATAACAGCAACATCTTCGCCCGAGACGACAACTTCAGAAAGATATTTTTTCAAGGAGGGACACACGACCACGCGCACCTGAACAGCAAAGGGCATGATCGCTTCCTACCCATTGCCGAACATTTCATCCTCCAATATTTACAATAAAAAGGGTTTCTGACGCAAGGACATTCCTATGGAAGATACAATACGGCAGGGAAGGAAAAACGGCGAATGTCGTCTCGACATTCGCCGTTACGTATAAATAGAACTAACAGTTCTCAATACTGGATGTTCACGACACCAAGCAACAAGCTCAGCACTTAGGAATCTTGCAGTAACCTAAGTGTGCATCCAAATGACACGCCCGCTCTCTTGCCACTTTCCTATGTTGTCGGGAAGAAATCCAGAATATCTAATCTTGCCCCCTCGAATGGTTGCTAACAGATTGGAACTCTGCATTTCGCTCCAAATTTACAAACTTTCTAACAATTCACAAAACATTTTGATAAAAATATCAAATAAACTTGATTTTACATGAGCCATAGCCCATAACCTACACTTGACAACTGCTACCCCATTGTATTTCAAAAACTATTCTTCACGCCGTCACAAATGTTTGCTAACGTAATTGCGCCATAACAACAACAGCAGCAAGAGTAGAGAAAGATCCTCTTCGATATGTTTTGAGAACAATAACCATCACACAAACAATAGGTGATTTTCTGTAATCCACATTGCATCCACACGCTTATTTCGTAACCATCCGAAATTAGCCGTCTTGTCCATATCCCATTAACATGCGAACTTTGCCTGAAAAAAGACATGTTCAATTTAAATGAAGGCAATCG
>DJOD01000025.1 GCA_002437115.1 Prevotella sp. UBA6447 | reverse complement strand
TGGCAAACGGGAGCAACACGTACAACGGACGGTATTCCACATACAGCATGTCAATGCGCTGCACAACTTGTTGAAATGTTGGATTGACAGGACTTTTTTCGGGGTGGCCACAAAGTACCTTCAGAATTACCTAAATTGGTTCAAGGCTTATCAGACAGTACTGAAGCAATGCCAAAATCAAGCCAAAGAAATGCTATGCCTATCAATGAGCTATAACTGGGCTAAGTTTGCAACGCATTAATTAACTATAGCCAGAAGATATTGACAAGATGAAGAAATTCATCGATTCGGAAAATCAACACACCCTTATCGAATTTGAGTTGAGAGAATTGAAGCAAGTGCTTGACGAGGTAGTGCTGGAAGACAAAGCCGACTGGACTGTCGAAGAGGCGAAGGATGCCTTGGGAATGTCCATGGGCTGGCGCATCAAGATGAAGTTCTTCCATAGCAACCAAGTCAGGAGAAAGGTCGATGAGTTCAATTTCAAGGGCGAGCAACAGGCGGCGAAGAAGAAAGCCGATGGCAAGAAAACGAAGTTTGTACCTATCAGACTCATCGACGAGGGTTTGGAGACCATCGAATGGCTCTCCGTGGATTGCGCTCATGCCGACAAATCTGCCCCTTGGCATAGCGACGTGGAAATAAGGATAGAGAAGACAGGAACGGCGACCATCAACGGCAAGAAGAACTCTGCTTCTGGGATGGCACGGTCCTTTCCGCCAACAAGCCTCTGCGCTTGAAAGTACGCAATGTCTGTGGAGATGAAACAGTCTTCGTGGTCAGCCACACCTCGCTTAACCCTTAGTGTAGCTGCTGCCATTTCCCGAAAATGTCATTTATGGGGAAATCCCTATGAGGTTTTAGGGAAACAGTCCGGCTTGTTTGCCATGTTTCCCTTACCTTTGCGGTAGATAATGATTATGTACTTTATGAAAAGAAACATTGTCATCTTGCTTTCTTCCGCCGTTCTCATGAGTGCTTGCGGTAGCTATGCAGGCTCTGGGGCCTATATGGGCACCAGCTTGGGCGGTGTCTTGGGATTGGCCATTGGCGGTATAGCTGGAGGCCCTCGTGGGTCAGACATCGGCACGATTGTCGGCATGGCTGGCGGTGCCATCATCGGTGGAGCCGTGGGGCAGGCTCAAGACAAAAAGCAACAGCAAGAGATAGACCAGTATAAGCGCGACAAGGCCAGTCGTAGGGTTACGCGCGATACCCAGTCGGCAACCTATGGCAGTGGTTTTGATTCCTCCAACAGTGGCGATGACCGCATCTACGACTTTGGCTCCAGTGACTACACGGGCGACTACACAGCCCAACAGCCCGAGACCACAATGCCTCTACAGTCGAGCGTCGACGAATTGGCTCAAAGCCTGAAGTACACGCCTTCCATCGAGATTGTCAATGCCCGTTTTGTGGATGACAACCAAGACGGCAAGATTCAGCGTGGCGAGCTGTGCAAGATTATCTTTGAGGTGATGAATCGGGGCACGCAAACAGTCTATGATGTGCAGCCCACGGTGTTGGAAGCCACGGGCAACCAGCACCTGTTCGTTTCGCCAAATATGCATGTTGAGCAAATTGAGCCTGGCAAGGGCATCCGCTACACAGCCTTGGTGAAAGCTGACCGTCGCTTGAAGAATGGCTCCGCCAAGTTTTGCGTCAGCGTCATCCAGGGTAACACCCATATATCTAAGGTCACAGAGTTCAACATTCCAACTGTCAAGTGATTGCGTTCACCCGTTTGTTGGAGCGTGACGATTGTTATTAAAGCTTTTAGAAAAAGGGGAATGTGCGTTCGCAATCCGCGTCAGCACATTCCCCTGTTTTTTGATGGAGCTTTTGTTGCGTTCTTGTGTCAGAACGGGAACCAAACAAACGCGCAAGCGTCCCAGATGGCGTGCGACACGATGAGCGCCGTGAGGCTCTTGGGGAAGAGACGATAGATGAGCCCCCAGCAGCAGCCCACCACGGCCGCCGCTACAACCAGCATGAAGTTGAGCGAAGGCACATGGACCAAGGTGTAGCAGGCTGTTGCCGCCACATAGCCCCAGTTTTTGCCCCATTTTGCCATCATGCGCCGTTGTATGAAGCCCCGCCAGAATATTTCCTCAGCCGGCCCGATGATGAGCAGCAGCAAGAAGGCGATGACAGCAGGCGATGTGCCCGACCTCATTTCGTAAATCATGTTCACCTCGGGCCTAGCAAAGCTGAACATCCATTGCGACACCTTGTCGCCCGTCCAGAACACCCACCACAGCCCGAAGGCTATGGCCATGCCCGCTGCCACGCTCTTCCACGACACCCTTACATCGCGCCACCACTCCTTGCACCACATCGACGCCAGCGTGGCCAGCGTCATCGCCGAGGCTGTCATAGTGTACCAGAAGTTGACGTGCGGGACAGTCCATGGTGAGAACATGACAAACCAGAGGAGCGCGGCCATGATGACTGCCACCACCACCTTTCCCATTTGCGAGCTGTAGGTCATCCGATCCATCCTCCCACCAGGTATCCCATGGCGCATAGCACGCCAAACATCGCTTGCAGTTGCGCACTGCTCTTGTCGAGCGTGGCTATGCCCAGGTATTCCTTACCCTGCTGTGCCCTCATCATGGCGCTGACGTTGCGTCGCGCCACAGGGAGGGTTGCCGCGATGATGAGCACAGCCCAGGGCGCGCAGCCCATCACGATGCAGGCCAGCGTCAGCACATAGGGCAGCGCCACTTCCGCTACATACACCTTCTTGGCTTTCGCCAGTCCCATGACAGCGCAGAGCGTCCTCAGTCCGGCTCGTGTGTCGTTGGCCATGTCGCGCGTGTTGTTGGCGTGCAAGATGGCCACCGTCAGCAGTCCCAGTGGCAGGATGACGAGCAGCGTTTCAGGCATATAGCGCCCTGTTGCCACGTAGGCCGTTCCGAAGGCGGGTAGCAGCGCAAAGCTGACCAGGATGTTTACGTCGCCCAGCGCGTGTGCTTTCATCCAAGGGTAGAGCGCAGGCAGTGCCATCCCCATGATTCCCATCCACAACGCTTGCCACGACGAGTTGGCCAGCAAGAATAGGCCGATGGGCATGGCTACCACCAGCAGGACGATGCCATACCCGAGGATGGTCTTGGCCTGGAAGGTTCCGTCGTGTATCCAGGTCACTCCGTTGGGGCTATCTTTGAGATCCACTTGTTGGGTGTAGTCGAAATAATCGCTGACCATGTTGCCACCTGCGTGCGCCAAGACCAACAGGGGCATGCACAGCAGCGCGTTGAGCCAGTTGACGGTGGTTCCCTGTTTTCCCATATACGCTAAAAATCCCCACATGATCAAGATGGGCATGACCGATGCGGGGAACGACCAGGGTCGGGTGGCAATCACCCAATCCTTGAAAGTTCTCTTCTCTTTCATCTATCTGTTTGCTTTTGTCTGCTTGCGTGTTCCTTTTCAATCGTCTTAGTTTCCAAACCAGTTTTTCACGCGGTCGAACACGCCGCTCCAGAACGCCGGGTCTTTCTCTTTGGCAGCGTTTTGCCGATGCCTTGTCTTTCCTGCAGCAGCCGACTTGGCGGGGTGGCGCGCCTGAGCATTGATGTCGCTCCTGTCGTTGTCGCCTGTGTTGTGTGGGCGGTTCTTGGCCAGTATCTTTTTCCGTTTCTCTTGCGCTTGTTTTTGCGTGGGCATTTTCTGTTTCACCATCATTTCTTCCTTGGTCATGCCCCGGTCCACCTCTCCGTCCTCGTCTTTCCAGTCTTCTATGAAGCTGTAGGCTGCCTTTGAGAAGTCAAACTCGAAGTCGGGCAAGCCGCGCTCCGGCTCGTCGTCCATGCGATAGGGTGGGTTGAGGCCGTCCACGCGCCTCACCTCCACCATGGCCACGCCTTGTGAGAGCATGCCCAGCGCCCGCGCCGCTCCGTAGCTCAGGTCGATGATTCGCCCGCGCCCGTAGGGACCGCGGTCATTCACCTTCACGGTTATTTCCTTGCCGTTCGAGAGGTTCTTTACCCTCAGCAGGGTTCCGAAGGGATAGTTGCGGTGGGCGCAAGTCAAGCTGTCGTGGTGCAATCGCACTCCGCTTGCTGTGCGTGCCCCTGTTGCCCTTTTTGAATAATAAGAGGCCTTACCCCTATGCGTTTGAGCCTGCACTGGGGTAAGACCTAAGAATGCTGTTATGCCTACGAATAATACAATTCTTCTATAATCCACAATTTTTTTAGTTTATATGCAATGTCAGCCCGTCTGTCAGACGATTCCTTGCGCGAGCATGGCCTTGGCCACCTTCATGAAGCCCGCTATGTTGGCACCCTTCACATAGTCGATGTATCCGTCGGGCTCCGTGCCGTATCTCACGCATTGCTCGTGTATGCTCTTCATGATGAAGTGGAGCTTCTCGTCGACTTCGCAGTCGCTCCAGTGCAGCCGCATGATGTTTTGGCTCATTTCCAGTCCCGATGTGGCCACGCCACCCGCGTTAACTGCCTTGCCTGGTGCGAAGAGCTGGTGCGCCTCGACAAATTTCTCCACCGCCTCGGCGGTGCAGCCCATGTTGCTCACCTCAGCCACACACACAGGTTTCTGTGCCAAGATTTTCTCAGCGTCGTTGCCGTCGAGCTCGTTTTGCGTTGCACAGGTCAGGTAGATGTCCGCCTTCTGCTCCCACGGCTTCTTGCCGGCATAGAACGTTGCTTCTGGGAACTCATCAGCGTATGGCTGGCACACGTCGTTTCCGCTTGCGCGTAGCTCCAGCAGGTAGTCAATCTTCTCACCGCTAACACCCTCTGGGTCATAAATGTATCCGTCGGGTCCGCTGATGGTGATGACCTTGGCACCCAGTTGGGTTGCTTTCTTCACAGCTCCCCATGCCACGTTGCCGAATCCCGACACGGCGATGGTCTTGCCCTTGAGGTCTATGCCGCGTGTGTCAAGCATGTGGTGAACGAAGTAGAGCGCGCCGTAGCCCGTGGCCTCAGGCCTGAGGATGCTGCCACCATACTCCAGGCCCTTGCCCGTGAGCGTAGCGCCTTGGAACATGCTTGTCAGGCGCTTGTATTCGCCGAAAAGGTATCCGATTTCGCGTCCGCCCACGCCGATGTCACCAGCGGGTATGTCCATGTCGGGTCCCACATACTTGTACAGCTCCTGCATGAAGCTCTGGCAGAACCTCATAATCTCTGCGTCGCTCTTGCCGCGAGGTGAGAAGTCGGAACCGCCCTTGCCGCCGCCCATGGGCAGGGTGGTGAGCGCGTTCTTGAAGGTCTGCTCGAAGCCCAGGAACTTCAGAATGCTCAAGTTGACCGAAGCGTGGAAGCGCAACCCGCCCTTGTAGGGGCCTATGGCACTGTTGAACTGTACGCGGTAGCCGATGTTGACCTGCACCTCGCCCTTGTCGTCGACCCATGGCACGCGGAAGGTGATGATGCGCTCGGGCTCCACCATGCGTTCCATGATTTTCGCTTTCTCAAATTCTGGGTGCCGGTTGTAGACATCCTTCACTGATATGAGCACTTCGCGAACCGCCTGAAGAAATTCAGACTCGCCTGGATGCTTGCGCTCCAGCTGTTGCATGATTTTTTCAACTTCCATAGTAATAATCGCTCATTGGGGCTTGTGGGCGAGCCCACTTGCCACGAGTTGTAGTTTTAAAGGTTACTAAGGTTGGGAGTTACTCCAGCCTGCCATTGTGTTATGAATGACACCGCAAATATAGTCTTTTCCCCAATAAGTTCCAAAAGAAAATTGAATAATTTAACGCTTCGATTGGCATTTTGATATTCTTTATGATTTGTGTGCGCAAACGTCCAAGGATGCTTGGCGCAGTGCAGATATGCGAAAGCCTCAATCCCATAGCCTTTGGCTACGAGATTGGGGGGCAAAATTTGATTATTGGATTTTATCGCTTTGTACACTTGATCCAGAGAGATGATCCATCAATGGTCATCTCCGCATGATTTGAGTTGACAGAGATGATTTGGTAGGATACGTAAAGCTGTCCATCGAAATACGTGTTTACAACGTTTCCCTTTTTTGACCACGTTCCTCTTCCTGTTCCGAAATAGCCTGTTCCGTAATAGGTTCCATTCTCATTGAATGAGGCTAATGTCATTTCGTAAGGCCATGAGACATACGTCCCATTCTCGGAGTCACCCTCCTCGCTATTCCAAAGGTCTTTTCCGTTACACGCCTTGATCTGCCGGTTCTCCTCCTTGGTGTTCCTCTGCTTGGGGGCTTCAACGAAAGTCGCATCTATGATT
>DJOD01000045.1 GCA_002437115.1 Prevotella sp. UBA6447 | reverse complement strand
TTAGAATTAACAGAGTATTGATAAATACAAAAATATATAATAATCCTCATTCTATTTAAACTTTATATGTAATTTATGAAATTGTAGGAGTATTTAGTAAATGTTAACATAATAGATGGTGGTTAAGGAATCTATGTCAAGTACGGCAATTCGTATTACTGATACTATGAAGGCTTGTAGAGGGGTGGATACGGCCATGTCGTACAACAAAAACAAGAAAAATGGCCTTCAAGTGAAAAAATGCTCCAAAAAGTTTGGAGGTTTCCAGGAAAGTCACTATCTTTGCACTCGCAATTCAGAAATGATGCGCAACTTAATGCTTCAGTAGCTCAGTTGGTTAGAGCACCTGACTGTTAATCAGGGGGTCGTTGGTTCAAGCCCATCCTGGAGCGCGTAAACAAAGGAGTTGGAGTCCGCAAGGCTTTAACTCCTTTTTATTTTTGTGCCTACTTGATTTTCTCTCTCCCCGTTTTTATTGCCCCCAGGTAGCTTTCTGATGGCATCCCATCTTGGTTTCGCATGCCGAAGGAGCGGCTTGCGATGAGCGGTTACCATGAGAGAACATCCCCGCCAAGTCCTCATTTTGTCGCCAAATGCGTGGCGGTGAGGTCTGGGCGGGGATGAAAAGAGAGATATGGGTTTGCCCTGTAGTGGTGTCAGATGATGATGCCGAGCGACAGGCTGTGGAACTTAGGGCCGAACTCAGTGTCAAGCACCTCGCAGGGGCTGTACTTCACGTAGATGTCCATCAGCGGGTTGATGAATGTCGCCATGAGGTCGACGGTCGGCGTGTTGTGGTGCAGGTCCTTGGCTGTCTGCTTGTATTTCTTGCCGTCGAGGGTGTAGCGCGTCTTGATGCTCGAGTGGGAGTTGCAGTTGACGATGGCTCCGAGCGAGAAGCCCCAATCGTGCTTCTCGTAGGTGTACATGATGGGGAAGATCGTGCCAAAGGTCTTGATGCGCGAGAACTTCGGGTCGACGGCATCGCCGAGTGGCTCTACCGACACCGAGCCGTTGTCGGCCTTGACAAACTGCTGGCGTGCTGTCGTGCGGTAGTTTTTCCATTCCACGCCAAGGCCGATGGAGAAGCGGTGGCCGTTGCGCCAGGGGTGGATGCCAAAGTCGAGGTAGGTGCCGATGTTGGCTCCGTTCCAGAGATTGGTCTTCATGGCGTTGTTGCCCGTGGCACCGCTGAACCCGACGAATAAATGGAGCTCCGAGTCGTAGGTAGGATGTCGCTTATGGCTCTTGGTGAACTTGCCAGGTAGGTTGAAGTTGAACAGGTCGCCCACCGATGAGCTCTCGTAGTTGCCGTCGGTGTTGCGCAGGGTGGTCTCGTAGTGGTAGTCGGGGCAGTCCTCGGTGCCGCTCACGTTCACGCGGAGGAGCGAGTCGTTGCTGACGATGGTCACCCGCTGGGCCTTGTTCACGGTTACGGTGTCGCCCGGTTCGGTGGCTTGAGCGATGGTTGCGACCGTCATGGCCGCCAGGAGAAGAAGTTTTTTCATGGTTATCTTGCTTTTTTATTTGTTGATCATTTTGTTGAGTTCGCTGAGGCTCTTCACGGGGCCCTCCATGTAGATTACGGTGATGGCATACCGCTTGTTGCCCTCCTTGGTGCAGACGAAGCTCACGTATCGGTTGTTGGCACCTTGCTGTTTGAGTTTGAAGGCGATGGATGTGCGCCTCTCCGACCGTTTCTGTGCTGATGATGTGGGCTTGTCGGCGCGTAGGTCTTGCTCCACGGCCTCGATACACTCGTTCCGTTCCTGTCGGTTGGCCACGAAACGGGCGCTGCGGTAGTAGTTGAGTCCGTACTTGCTGAGGGCACGTCCCTTCACCTTGGTCACCACCATGCGGTCGAGCGGCAGCACCTTGCCCTCGAAGATTCGGGTCACTTTCAGGCTGGCCGACTGTGCGCTGGCGGTGGTCACCGCCATCATCAGCAGCATGGAAAGGATGAATTTTTGTTTCATGTCATAAAGGATTATTGATATTGCGCGAAAGCGTCTTTCAGTTCGGCGCCCACGTTGGGCGTGCTTCCCTGGGCATTGTCGAGTGTGCGGCTGACCTCGCGCATCACTGCCTCGCGGTCGGTCTGGCGTTGGCCGTAGGCTATCATTTCATATTGGGTGCTGTTGGCCTGTGCGAACCACAGGCTCGCCACGATACCCGCTGTTGCCACCATGGCTGCGGCGATGGCTGCCTTCCGCCAACGCCGTTGAGGCTTGATGCTGACCACCTGGGTCACGGGGGCAGGCTCGCAGCCCTGCAACTGGCACATGTCGAGAAACATCTGCTTGAGCGGCGTGAGCTCGGCGCTGACGTGGGTCGACGTGAAGTAGGCGTAGAGCTCCTGCTCCTCGCCGAGTGTCGTGGTGCCCTCAAAGTATCGGTCGACCAGTTGTTTTGCTTTGTTCTCGTTCATATCTCGTTTTGCTGAAATCGTTTCAAGTATCTTTCCCTGACGGCCATGCGCGCTCGGCTGAGTGCTTTCCTGACAGCCGCCTCGGTCATTCCCAAGGTGTGGGCTATGTCGCCCATCTCGCGCCCCTCGATATGGCGCATCCGAAGCACCGTCTGTCCCACGATGGGCAGCTCGGTCACGATGTCCATCATGCGTTCCACGGCCTCGTGGTGTTGCGCCGTGTCGTCGGTGTCGTCGGCCTTGCCCATGAGCGACACGTCCTTGGTGTGGGGTGTGCGACGGATGAAGTCAAGGCAGAGGTTACGGGTGACGACCCTTGCCAGCGGCGCCATGGGACTGCGCAACTGGCCGCACCTGTCCCACAGGCGCACCAGGCAGTCCTGCACGATGTCCTCGGCCACGTCGTCGCGCCGCACGTATTGCATGGCTTCGCTGAGCAAGCTGGGGCGCAGGTGGGCCGCTTCGTTTTGGTATTCTTCGGTCGTCATTTCTTGTTCTTGTTCGATTGTATTACGCAAAGGTAGCAGGATTGTGACATGGAGAAAGAACTTTTTTTTGTTTTCTTGCCGCACATTACTTAAAACTTTTCTCATATTGAGTAAGAGACTTTCTGCGGAATTTCTTTTAAATGAAGCGTATTTTGGACTAAAAACTTTGTTTTATTGAAAGAAAAAACTTTATTTTTGCAAAATAAATAATTTTAGGTTTCAATTAAAGCTAAACAGACAATGAAAAGAAACTTTCAACTTTTGCAGCTGTGTGATGCAATAAATATATATAATGCTCATGCAAATACAAGTAAAACTCGGGGAGCGTCTGCTGGTTCGATATGCAGAGTTGGTCGTGCAGTGAATTTGATAAGCGGTGGAAAATTTTAATCACTTGCCATCCCATATTTAATGTAGGCGTTTTTAGAGTTTATGTGAGAATGGTGTTTGGTATCATTAGTGTTATAGTTTTATCATTTATGATAGTGACGATGTATGTTCGTGAGTGCAAAAGGAAAAACGAAATTTTGCCTATATTGAGCGTGCTCGTCTTTATTTTTAGGTAAGGTTTTACGAACATTATTTGAATTTAGCTTTGTCGAAATCATATTGATTTCGGCTTTGTACATTTTCCTATTGGCTTTAGGAATAAAGATGTTCTTGCAAAAAAAATAAAAACTTAGAGGAAAAACTCTCAAAGGGCGGGACGCTCCATTGAAGGAATGTTCCCACCCTTTGCGTTGTGATGTGGGCTTGATGCCCAGGCTTACATGTTGCTGCAGCCCTGTGAGGCCTCGCGCTTCACTTTCTCGTCGGCCTTCACTTGGCGGGCCTTGTAGCCGAACTTCTCGAAGGCTTTCTGCAACTTGTCGGCGGAGGTCTTGTCGGCGTCATACTTCACCGTGACCTTTTGCTCGTCGACGCTGGTGTCGATGCGCTTCACGCCCTTCTCGTAGCGCAGGTTGCCCTTGATCTTCTTCTCGCAGTTGGCGCAGTGCATCTGCGGCTGGGTGGTGAAGATGACGGTCTTGATGTCTTTTGCTTGTGCTGCCACGCCCACCAGGGCGATGGCCAGCGTCATGATAACTTTTCTCATAATCTGTGTCCTATGTTAATCCTAATTCCAATATATCCTGTTATGCCCGTGATGGGCGCGTAAACCAGGGTGGGCTCAAAAGTGTCGGCCCAGGGGTTAGAGGCTCCCAGGATGGGGTCTTTCTGCTTACGGTTGGTGAGGTTCTCGCCGCCCAGGAACACCGAGAAGTGGCGGAAGTGGCGGGTGACCTGTGCCGTGAGGTTCTCATAAGCCCCGAAGCGAGTGGGGCGCACGGGCTTTCCATCGGCAGTGGTGTTGTAGGCAGGCAGGCGGCCACCTCCGTTGAGGGCGATGGTGGCATCGAGTTGCCACAGCTCCAGCGGGTCGCGGTAGGAGGCGCTCAAGAGGGCCTTGTAGCGACTCTGTAGGGGCTTCCACAGTCGCTTGCCACCATAGGTCGACTTTACCAGGTTGTAACGGTAGGCCGCCGTCACGTTGAGCCCCCGTGCCAAGGGATAGGAGGCGTCCACCTGCATGGTGTGCGAATAGCTGCGCCCGTCGAGGTTGGTGAGGTGCAGGGCGTATGGGCTGCTGTCGTAGTCGATGATGAGCTGTCGCGTGAAGTCGGTGTAGTAATACTCCGCGTTGACTTTGAGCGTATTGCCAGCCAGGGGAATGTAGAGGGCGATGTTGGCTCCGTAGTTCCACGCCGCTTCCTGCTGTGGCTTGTCGATGATAATTTGTCGTCCACTTGCCAGCAGGTAGTTGTTCTCGGCCAGCGCGTGGGGCGATCGGTAGCCTTTGCCTACGCTCAGCCGTAGGGTGAAGGCATCGTTGGGCTGCCACTTCAGGTGGAAACGCGGGGTGAGGAACGTGCCGTATAGGTTGCTGTGGTCTACGCGCAAGCCGGCCATGGCGATGAGGTGGTTGTTGTGGTTGAAGGTATACTGCGCGTAGCCTCCAGGGGTGGTCTCTCGCGTTATGGCTTGTGTGGGAGCGTTGCCCAAGTTGTAGTTCTCGTGCAGGTAATCGTAGTTGAGGCTTAGGCCAGCCGACACATTATGGTCTTTCCCAATACCCGTCTCGTACATCAGTTGGGCGTTGGCGTTCTTCTCGTTCACGTTGTAAGTGCGCTTGCCGTAGAAGGCATCTTGCAGATGCATCGACACGCGTCCCATGAGGGCGAGGTTCCCTCCGTGAGTCGCGTCGGTGATGAGGGCATGCTTCATATAGGCGCCATAGTGGTTGTTTTCCAACCCAATGCGGTACAGTTTCATGCAGTCGGCCGAGTGGGTGTGACCTTCCACCTGTCCGCTCCCCCGGTTTTCGCGGATCATTTCCAGTCCGCCGTGAAACAGGTAGTTGCCGGCTTTGGCATACCATCGGTTTTGCAGGTTATACTGCCTCACGTTGGGGTCGTCCTGGAAGCCGTCGCCGTTGCCGTCGTGATGACTCCAATTGTTCTCGAAGTGCCCCAGTAGCTCGGTGCTGATGTTTTTGTTTCCCCGGATGTGGAAGTTGGCATCGGCATCGGCCACGAAACGGGTCATTGTGTTGCCGTACAGGCTGATGTCCGCCCCTGTGTCGTCCTCGGGCTTCAAGTATTCCACGTTGATCTGGCCTGTCATGGCCTCATAACCGTTTTTCACCGACGAGTTACCCTTCGACACCTGGATGCTCTTCATCCAGTTGCCTGGGATGTAGCTGAGCTGGTAGGGCAGGGCCGCGCCTCGGTATGCGGGCTGCGCCTCGGTGAGGAGCTGCACATAGGTGCCGCTCAGCCCGAGAAGCTTGATTTGCTGGGCGCCCGTGGTGGCATCGCTGTAGTTCACGTCCACGCTGGGATTGGTGACAAAGCTTTCACCTAAGTTGCAACAGGCGGCCTTGAACAGTTCGTCACGGCTGATGTAAAGTGAGTTTTGCGCCCCCGCCAGGCGGCGCGTGGGCATCTTGCCCTTGCTCACCACCACCTCATGGAGCTGTGTGGCGTGCTCCAAGGTGTCGGCGGATGTGGTGTCGGTGGGCGTGGCGACCTGTGCCAGGGCATAAGTCGGAGCCAGCATGAAGATGGCGACTGTGTGTAACTTTCGCTTGTTGTGTGACATGTTGTGTTGTTTGATTATTGTGTTTGCAAAGATACAAGCAAAAGCGGGCAGGTGTGTTATGATATCTTGGAAAAGATTTGCAGAATGTTTTTTTTGATGAATGTAGGTGCCTTTTATTAAAAAAAGCATCCTTGCTGCCACGGATGGTATGTCAAGGATGCCTTATTTTGTCGGATTGGTTAGTAAGCCTGCTCATGCACGCCCTTCACAGCGCGTCCGCTGGGGTCGTTGAGGTTCTTGAATGAGGCGTCCCAAGCCAGCGCCTCCGCTGTGGAGCACGCCACGCTGGGCACGCTGGGTACGGATCGCGCCGCCGAATCGCTGGGGAAGTGCTCGGCGAAGATGGAGCGATAACAGTATTCCTCCTTGTTCTGGGGAGGGTTGATGGGAAAACGCTCGGCCGCATGCGCCATCTGCTCATCGCTGACGGTGCTGGCGGCTATCTGCTTCAGCGTGTCAATCCAAGAGTAGCCCACACCGTCGGAGAATTGTTCTTTTTGTCGCCAAACCACCTCCTCGGGCAACAGGTCGGCAAAGGCGTCGCGCACAATTTTCTTCTCGATGGTCTTGCCTGGGCACAACTTGTACTCCGGGTTGAGACTCATCGCCACGTCGAGAAACTCGCGATCGAGGAACGGCACACGCCCCTCGACACCCCATGCCGACAGGCTCTTGTTGGCACGGAGGCAGTCGTAGAGATAGAGCTTGGAGAGCTTGCGGATCGTTTCCTTGTGAAACTCGGCGGCGTTGGGTGCGCGGTGGAAGTAAAGGTATCCGCCGAAAATCTCGTCGGCACCCTCGCCCGACAGCACCATCTTGATGCCCATTGACTTGATGACACGTGCCAGCAGGTACATGGGGGTGGAGGCGCGCACGGTGGTCACGTCATAGGTCTCGATGAAATAGATGACATCGCGGATGGCGTCGAGCCCCTCTTGGATGGTATAGTTGATCTCATGGTGTACCGTGCCTATGTGGTCGGCCACCAATCGTGCCTTGGCCAAGTCGGGTGCGCCCTTGAGGCCGACGGCAAACGAGTGGAGGCGCGGCCAATAGGCTTCTGTCTTGCCGTCATTTTCGATGCGCTTGGCAGAGTATTTCTGCGCGATTGCCGAGATGACGCTGGAGTCGAGGCCGCCCGACAACAACACGCCGTATGGCACGTCGCTCATAAGTTGCCGCTTCACGGCATCCATCAAGCTGTCGCGTACGGCTTTCACGCTCTCTTCATAGCTCAGTTCCGACACATGTTTCCCCCAGAAGCTCACGTCCTTGAACCCCTGTGCCCCAGCCTCGCCCGTGAGGCTATAGTAGGGCTTCATGCCTGGATCTTTGCTCCAATAATAATGTCCAGGAAGAAAAGGTTCGTAGCGGTCACACTGGCCCTCAAGCGCTTTCAGCTCCGAGGCCACGTAGATGGTTCCATCGTCGTCGTAACCTATGTATAAAGGTATGACCCCGATGGGGTCGCGGGCGATGAGGAACGAGTCGTCATCGCGATCGTATAAGGCAAAGGCGAATATGCCCGAGAGGCGATTCAAACCGCCGACGATGTTGCCTTGGCGCATCAGCGGCAAAATGACCTCGCAGTCGGAACCCGTTTGGAAAGCGTAGTCTGCAAACTCTGACCGCAGGTCTTGGTGGTTATAAATCTCGCCATTGACTGCCAGCACCTGTTTCTTGTCGGGTGAAAACAAGGGCTGCCGACCCGATTCGGGATCCACGATGCTGAGACGCTCATGGCAAAGAATGGCCGAACCGCCCGTGTAGATGCCACTCCAGTCGGGACCGCGGTGCCTGATCTTTTGGCTCATCCGCAATGCTTTCTGTCTCAATTTAGGAGTTTGCTCCTGGATGTTGAAGATACCTACTATTCCACACATGGTTGCTAAAGTTGTGAGTTAAACGTTTGTATTTCTTGCTTTTTGTTAAGTTGCAACCGCAAAATTACGACAATCTGATAATATTTGATATATAACAAAAACATTTTGAAATATTGATTTTTGTTAGATTAGCAAATTGTAAGATTTGAAAGCAAAAAGCCTTTCGGTTTGATTTAAAAATCGTCATTATCGCTTTCAAATTGATATTTTGTATAAAAATAAAGGCAGAAAATAGTGCGGTATTGGTGATTATCCTAACTTTTAGTCTTATCTTTGCAACGTATTTCAGACAAAAGGTTGATAGAATCGTTAAAATTTGACGCAATATGACACAGCTGGTCCATTTCACCAAGATGCACGGAGCGGGCAACGACTACATCTATGTAGACACCATGGAATATGATGTGCCAGACCCTGCGGCGGCATCCATCGCCTGGAGCCGTTACCATACGGGCATTGGCAGCGACGGACTGGTCTTGATTGGTCGACCTCACAACAACACAGAAGCAGATTATTCGATGCGCATCTTCAATGCCGACGGTTCAGAGGCAATGATGTGTGGCAACGCCAGCCGGTGCATAGGCAAGTACCTTTATGAGAAAGGCATATGCCATCAAACTGTCATCAGGCTGCAGACGCTTTCGGGAGTCAAGGTGCTGAAGCTTCACCTGACGGACGATGACAAGGTGGCGAGCGTCACGGTGGACATGCTGAAGCCTCGGTTCGAACAGGCTGAGCAGTACACGGGCGCAACGGTCAGCCTCCCCTCATCGCTCGAAGGAAATGTGCGCAAGGCTGCGTTTGTGTCGATGGGCAACCCACATTATGTGATATTTGTGGACAGAATGGAAGGACTCGACATTGCCGAAACTGGCAAACAGCTGGAAAGGAATGAGGCCTTTCCCGAGCGGTGCAACATTGAGTTTGCGCAGCTTGTCGGCGAAGACCAAATAAGGACACGCGTGTGGGAACGCGGCAGTGGCATCACGATGGCTTGTGGCACGGGAGCTTGTGCCACGGCGGTAGCTGCGGCGAAACTTGGGCTGGCATCGCGCCACTCGTCTGTCATCATGGATGGCGGAACGCTCGACATCAGCTGGTCGGCCGATGACGGCCACGTGTACATGACTGGTCCTGCGGCCTTTGTTTTCGAAGGTGACATACCCTTGCCCGAAAAGTGACCCGCGACGTGGGTCGGCTACCCGAACGGGATGGCAGAAAAATGTGGCAGAAACAGAAAATAGACTTAAAACAACATAAAAGAAAACATTGATATGGCATTAATCAACGAGCATTTCCTCAGGCTGCAGAAGAATTATCTTTTCGCAGACATAGCCAAGAAGGTGAATGCCTTCAAGGCTACCCACCCAAAGGCCGATGTGATCAGCCTCGGCATAGGCGATGTAACGCAACCGCTTTGTCCAGCGGTCATCGAGGCCATGCACAAAGCTGTCGACGACATGGCTCATAAGGAGACCTTCCATGGCTACGGCCCTGAGCAAGGATACTTGTGGCTTCGTGAGGCCATTGTAAAGAACGACTTTCTTCCGCGTGGCGTGCACCTCGACCCCGACGAGATTTTTGTGAACGACGGAGCCAAGAGCGACACGGGCAATATTGGAGAACTGGTGCGTTGGGACAACTCCATGGCGGTCACAGACCCCATCTATCCCGTCTATGTCGACTCAAATGTGATGAACGGGCGGGCTGGCTATTTCGAGAACGGGCACTGGAGTAACGTCACTTATATGCCTTGCACAGAGGAAAACAAGTTCGTGCCAGCCATCCCTGACCACCGCGTTGACATGATTTACCTGTGCTATCCCAACAATCCCACAGGCATGGTCATTACCCGTGAGGAGCTTCGCAAGTGGGTCAACTACGCCATCCACAACGAGTCGATCATCTTTTACGACGCGGCTTACGAGGCTTACATCCGCGACGAGAACATCCCCCACAGCATCTACGAGATACGTGGTGCGCGCAAGGTGGCCATCGAGTTTCACAGCTATTCGAAGACAGCAGGCTTTACAGGAGTGCGTTGTGGCTACACAGTGGTCCCCAAGGAGCTGACCGCTGTTACCATGGACGGCGAGCGCATGCCGCTCAATTCCTTTTGGCTGCGCCGCCAGTCGACCAAGTTCAATGGCACAAGCTACATCTCGCAGCGCGCCGCCGAGGCCATCTACACCCCCGAGGGCAAGCGCCAGACACAAGAGACCATCAATTATTACATGGAGAACGCGCGCATCATGCATGAGACGCTGAACGAGCTTGGCTTCACGGTGTATGGTGGCACCGACGCCCCCTACCTCTGGGTGAAGACGCCGGGCGGAAAGCCGTCATGGCAGTTCTTCGAGGAACTGCTCTACGGAGCACAAATCGTCTGCACACCAGGTGTCGGCTTTGGCCCTTCTGGCGAAGGCTTTATCAGGCTCACCAGCTTTGGCGACCGTGCCGATTGTGTAAGAGCCATGGAGCGCATCCGCCAGTGGATGAACAAATAATCAAGTATAAACAAACAAGCAAAAGAAATATTCAACGAGTATGGAAAACTTAAGATTTCAGGCAGTTGCTGATGCTTCCAAAAAGAAGCCAGTGTCGGTGATAACTCCTGTTGAGAGACCATCGGAGTACTTCGCCAAGAAAGTGTTCAATCGTCAGAAGATGTACAAGTATCTTCCGGCTGACGTCTACACAAAGCTCATCGACGTGATTGACAATGGCGCTCAGCTCGACCGCGGTATCGCCGACGAGGTGGCTAAGGGTATGAAGCAGTGGGCCGACGAGAATGGTGTGACCCATTACACCCACTGGTTCCAGCCTCTGACCGAGGGCACAGCTGAGAAGCACGACTCTTTCATCGAGCACGACGGCAAGGGTGGCATGATAGAGGAATTCTCTGGTAAGCTACTCGTGCAGCAGGAGCCCGACGCTTCGAGCTTCCCCTCTGGTGGCATACGCTCCACCTTTGAGGCGCGCGGCTACTCGGCCTGGGATCCCACGTCGCCGGTGTTCATCATCGACGACACGCTTTGCATCCCAACCATTTTCATTTCCTACACGGGTGAGGCCCTCGACTACAAGGCTCCCCTGCTCCGCGCGCTACATGCCGTCAACGTGGCCGCCACGGATGTGTGCCACTATTTCTATCCCGACGTGAAGAAGGTGGTCAGCAACCTGGGCTGGGAGCAGGAATATTTCCTTGTCGACGAGGATCTTTATGCTGCCCGTCCCGATCTCATCCTCACGGGTCGCACGCTGATGGGCCACGAGAGTGCCAAGAACCAGCAGATGGACGACCATTACTTCGGCACCATCCCTGAGCGCGTGGCCGCGTTTATGAAAGACCTTGAGATACAGGCCCTGGAACTGGGCATCCCTGTGAAGACTCGTCACAACGAGGTGGCGCCCAACCAGTTTGAGTGCGCCCCGATATTTGAGGAGACAAACCTGGCTGTCGACCACAACATGTTGCTCATGAGCCTGATGAAGCGCGTGGCTCATAAGCACGGCTTCGAGGTGTTGCTCCATGAGAAACCGTTTGACGGCATCAATGGCTCTGGAAAGCACAATAACTGGTCGCTTTCCACAGACACAGGCATATTGCTCCATGGCACCGGCAAGACGCGCGAGGACAACTTGCGTTTCGTGGTGTTCATCGTGGAGACACTGATGGGCGTTTATCGCCACAACGGACTGCTGAAGGCCTCGATTATGGATGCTGGAAACGCCCATCGCCTGGGTGCCAACGAGGCACCTCCTGCCATTATTTCCTCTTTCCTGGGTCGCAGCGTGAGCGATGTGCTCGAGCATATCATGAAGGCGGACAAGGACGCCCTCGTCATCAAGGGAAAGGAAGGCGTACAGATTGACATCCCCGAGATTCCCGATATCATGCGCGACAACACCGACCGCAACCGCACCAGCCCATTCGCCTTCACCGGCAACCGCTTTGAGTTCCGCGCCGTGGGGTCAAGTGCCAACTGCGCCAGCGCGCAGATTGTGCTCAACACGGCTGTGGCAGAGGCTCTCACCGATTTCAAGACACGCGTTGACAAGCTCATCGCCAAGGGCGAAGACAAGTTTGCGGCTATCCTGAGCGTGGTTCGCGACGATATCAAGACTTGCGCACCCATCCATTTCGACGGCAACGGATACTCTGACGAGTGGGTCGCTGAGGCTGCCAAGCGTGGCCTCGACACCGAGAAGTCGGCTCCGGTCATCTTCGACCGTTACCTCGACCCCGAGACCATCAAGATGTTTGAGTCGACGGGCGTGATGAAGAAGAATGAACTTGAGGCGCGCAACGAGGTGAAATGGGAGACCTATACCAAGAAAATACAGATTGAGGCTCGTGTGCTGGGCGACCTCTCACTCAACCACATCATCCCTGTGGCCACTCACTACCAGTCGATGATTGCCAAGGACGTGCAGAACCTCATGGCCATCTACGGCGCCGAGAAGGGCAAGAAACTCTCCGAGCGCATTATGAACATCATCGAACAGATCTCGGAGCGCACCGCCACCATCGAGAAGAACGTGGAGGATATGGTGAACGCCCGGAAGGTGGCCAACAAGATTCAAGACGAGCGCGAGAAGGCTATCGCCTATCACGACACCGTGGAGACGTTCTTCCAGCCCATCCGCTACCAGATTGACAAGCTCGAACTGGTGGTGGCCGACGAGCTCTGGATGTTGCCGAAGTATCGCGAGTTGCTCTTCATCCGATAAGCGATGGCGACATTTTTAAGAATTGTGTATTTTTCAATAGGCAATCTATTTCTTTTATTGGTTGTTTAAGTTTGCAGGCTGCATCATTGTGAAATGGTGTAGCCTTTTAATTTTCAGATAGTTACAGCAAATGAAATAGGCTTTAAATAGGTATAATTTACACACTAAGTACCTAAAGTAGTACCTAAAGTGCATGAAAAACCCCACCTTATAGCAAGATGGGTTAAATGATATTGCAGTGCAAAAAGCACCATCAGTGGGGTTTCTTTTGCAAATGTAGTAAATTTATCTGGACAATCAAAGAGTTTTAATGTTAAAAACACAGAACGTATGCACAATTTATCCTTTATCTCTATATTAAAGCAAATCACTATTAAGTTAAAAGCCCTGTTGGTTTGCTATTGCATTTGACCAACAGGGCTATATATTGAATCTTGCCATAAAAATATTTTTAATCATTTGCTTGGGTTATCTATATACAATAATTCCACTCATTATTTGCAGTAGAAAACCCAAAACAAAATTATCTATAAAACCTTACTGCCTCAACAACTTTCTTGCTAAGTTCTGCTATTGCTTCATTTTCCACCACTAAGCCATCTTTTACAGCACAGGCATCCTTTACAGCTTGCCTCAAATCAAAGGCTTGTTTCTTGTTCAGCTTGCCCTGTTGCTGTGCCTCTGCTATCTGGTTGAGCATTGCATTAAGCCCACCAACACTTTCAACCAAAGAAAGCACTCCCATTCTATTCAAGTCTTTTCTATTCCTCATACATTCAAAGTTTAATTGAACATCATTAATTTTCTGGATAGCTTTATAGTCATCCCTCCATCTGTTTAGCAACTCAATATAAAAAGCCTCATCATATAACATAGAAGCCCTAACTTCTGGTACTCTCAGATGCTTTGCAAGCCTCCTTGTATATCTTTGCTCATATCTCAAAACATTTCTATCTGCATAGAGCTCTGACAAGTGTTCTTTCTTGGCATTCTGCTCCCTTGTCTTATCATAGAAGCAAAGCCCATAATCTTGTTTTCTATAATACAGGGTGTTTGGCTCTTCCAATCGGACTGCACCTTTCAGTGCTCCCAGATGGTTCAAATAAACAGATGGTGGGTGTTTCATTATAAAGTTTTGGCTCACATCTATTCTTGTAATCTGTGCTTTACCCATAGGTATATGCAACAGGTCAGACAATTTTTCAACAGCCCTTTCTGTGTCCTTTCTCCCCATAGTCTGCAAGTTATCCCCCAAATACCATTTACACAAACTACCATCCTTTACTTTAATCTGGTACTCATTGCAAGATATTTTAAGGTTTCCCAAATTACCTGTAATCACAACACCATTGTTATAATGATGCTCTGAAATATCAGTGATATAACAGGGCACTTCACTAAGAAAGTCAGCCCCATTATAATCACTTCTTGTTAGCCTAAAATTTATAGTATCAAACATAGGCGGTTACTAAAATTAGAACTTTAAACAACTTACTATAGAGTTTAGCCCTTTTCAGCCTCAACAGGTGCAATCAAAGGGGTTACCAAATCAGTAACCGCTTGCTTTCTAAAAGCCTCTATTTCACTATCCAGACCACCATCACAAAGCAAGTTATAAAGGGCTTGGCAATTCTTACTTTGCCCTCTACAAATAAACATTTCCATTACTGCTCCTTGGTTCACTCTCCCATTAATAACTTCAAAGTTATCACCAAATACAAACAAAATTGCATCTGCTGTGCCCTGCACATCGCCAAAGGCATAAGGTAAAGTTACATCTGGAACATAAACACTACTAAGATTTTTGCTACCTACTGATACCGATTTATCCGCTTTTCTTCTGGCATCATTGCCAAACTTTTCTGGCACATCACCATAGTAACAAGTCAAAGCCCCTACATAATTAGCATCTTTCTTTGTAGTTTGTTTATTGCTTCTTGTTTTTCTCTTATCCTCAAACTCTGGATAGCTTTTTGTTGAGGCTGTACAATCCATTCTTGTTACAGAAAGCAAAGCTGTTTTTTCAAACTTATAATAATCTGTGATAATCATAGCTTACCCCCCTTCTCCATTAAGTACTTAGAAGCTTCCTGTTCAGCCTCAGCAATAGAGTTCACTCTATTCTGCTTCATCCAATTCTCAACCTCTTGGCGGTCAAAATAAATTAGCTTGCCATTGGGTTTATAATATGGTATCTCTTTCTTGCAGGTCAGTTTATAAATATAACTTCTTGAAAGCCCTGTAAGAGCGACAATATCATCCATGTCCAACACGTTCTTAGCAGCCAACAAGCTAAACTGCCTAATATCTGCCAACTGCTTTAATATTATCTCTTTCATATTATTTTTATTAGAGATAAAACAAAGTGGGGATGCTCTTCTGGTCGATACATCTTGCTCCCACACAACCAACAGACAAACGGCAACCCCAGAAAGTTGCCTAACCTGTTGTTTGATGGTGCAAAGATAAGCAAATATGGAAAACAAAGCAATATGTAATTATTGAGCCAATTTATTACATATTTTTTCTATTTCTTTATATTTCCCTAATCTGACTGTCTGACAATGAGTTAAAGGCTTGTTCCATTTATAAACCAAATTTGCATAGTCTCTATCTATAATAGTCAAAGCACTGCTAATTTTGCGTTGAGTTATCCTTTTTCCCTGTTTGGAAACATATAGGTTCAATCGTTGTATTGTTGTCTGATAGTTTGAACATATTAGTCCTTTGTCTGATAAGTTCTTCAATAAAAAAGAGAATAAGCGAGTATTTGCTATAACTACAGGTGCAGCCAACTCACCTTTCAAAAAGTTCATAGCTTGCTCCACTGTAACCGCTACCGATAAGATGCTGCTATTTAATAAAGTTAACATCTGCTCAACTTGCTTTTTAGACAAAGTACACTTCAAAGGATTAATTTCAGTAGGTGGTTCTTCCTCTTCCCAAAAGTCACTCCTCCCAGTTGCCAATCTTGCTGTTAAAGACGCTATATTTAAAGACTTTACATCTATTCCTTGTTCTTTTAGGTGTTCCCCAAAATTGCATAAAGCTTTAATCCCTTTTGAAGACAGTTTTGTTTTATGATTATAATTTCTGTATGTATCCTCTTTCTTTGGTCGTGCCATAATTGAAAAATTAAAAAAAATATTAGAGTGAGCTAAATTATATAAGAAAATTTGTAAACAGGGGGGGTGGGGTATCTCTCCCATCCTCCACTTAGTCTATACATTTAGCTTTTAAAAACACTATCCATCAAGTTCACAGCTTCAACTTTCTTTTTAGAAACAACCTCTGCATAAATCTGAGTTGTTCTTAAATTCTGGTGTCCTAATAGCTTGCTTGTTGTGTATATGTCAGCACCTAAAGTTAGCAAAGTTGTGGCAAACGTATGTCTGGAAAGGTGAAACGTTACATTCTTCTCTATCTGTGCATCCTTTGCCCATTTCTTTACACTTCTATTTATTGTAAAATGGGTGGGCAAATCAAACACTGCATCTTTATCTTTTGCCTTGCCTCTATCTGGCAACCATTCCAAAGCATTTGCAGACAAAGGCACAACAATACTTTGTCTTGTCTTAACCTGTATTTTACTAACTACAGCCTTGCCATCTGCATCATACTTCACATCTTGCCATTTCAAATCTTTTATATCAGATAGTCTTAGCCCACAGAAGCAAGCAAACAGAAAAGCCATCTTTATTTGCTCATCATTACAGGGGGTTTCCATCAGTTTCTTAACCTCCTCTATCTCCAGATACCCTCTATCATTGCCACTTCTTTTCAAAGGTTTCTTCTCTTCTTTCTTTAGTTGGGCTGTTGGGTTCTTATCAATCACTCCATCCCTAACAGCTTCATTTAATGCTGTTACAAAGGTATTAAAATAAAGTCTGGCTGTAGATGCTGCAATAGGCTTTTCTTTATGCTCACCTGTTTTCTTTGGCTTGCTTGTTCCTATAGTAGTACCATTTGCAAGATACAGCACAAAGCCCTCACAATAGGCTTTATCAACCTGTGCCATAGTTATCTTACCACCTTTGTACTTAATCAGATGCAACAGCACATTATTAATTGTTACAGCGTTGCTTTTGCTCTGTCCTAACTTTGCTTTTACTTCTGCATAATGCTGCATCCAATCTACCAACAGGGTTTTCTTAGTTCTATCTGCTTTCTTTATAGAAGCCTTGCCATTTGCTGCATCTATAATTCTTTGTGCCTTTATAGCCTCAACAGCCATCAAGGTGTTTTTGTTCTGGTTCTTTGTAGCTGCATCCACTTCTGGCACTAAGTACATACCCAGATTTTCATACTTGTAACCCTTGCCACCTGTATTTGCCACATAGCATCTTAGGTAGATGGCTTTATTACCATTTCTCAAAGGCTTAAACCAAACCTTAACAGGTTCTTTTGCTTTAACTGCTTTCTTTGTTCTTGCCATAATCTAAAAAAAAATAATATAGGTACTCATTTAGGTACACTATCATCATTTAACCACTGCGAAGATACTACTTTTCTGTGATATAAGCAAGCTAATTAAGTTAAAGTACCTAAAGTAGTACCTAAAATGTACCAATAATAGGCAAAAATAAGAAAACACAAGAAAGTTTATACCCTATAAACCTCTAATAATCATAGGCTTTTTCTTTACCTTGATTTACCTTATTTTATTAGTTGTTTAAGTTTACAGGGTGGGCTTGCCGTGAGGTTGGTCCACCCTTTTCTTATGCTGACTTTTCAGGGTAGACTTTGATTTTCATGTTTGGTTATGAAGCCACTACAAATGGGCTTTGGGTCACCTGGAAGAAAATGGACAAAGTGAGGTCTGAAATTTCGTCTGTTTTCAACGATAAAATATTTTTGTGAAGATACGCAAAAATATGGACTTTGTTGTAATTATCTAAAAAACAGTTGGTTGTGAAAACATAAATGGCATTTTACTTAAAAAACTAATATTTTTTATCATAAAATGGGTTCTATTGTGTTGCGATAAGGGGTCTTTCATGTTGCGATCGATGCTTCGTCGTATCGCGATAGACCCTTTATCGCAACATGAAAGACCCTTTATCGCAAAGTTGCCTGGTGTAAATTTCCGGTTGATTTGGAAAAAACGCCATTTTCGCGCTCTATTTCATCCGTAATCCGTGACGAAGTTTTGCACAATAAATCTTGACAACATGATTTTCCATGCTTTTCTGAGGTCCAGATGGTTGTGCGCTGTGTCTATTTTTTGTACGCGGTTGTCCAATTATTGGACAGTTGCTGATTTGTGGTGTTTTTGTAAAACGCTCATTATTAGTCGCTTGTGTTTTTGGCACGGCTTTGGCATAGATAGTGGGTGTATGAAAAGAACGATTAGCACATTTATCCTGACGCTGGCCTGCACGGCCGCTAACGCCCAAACCTCTTGGACGCTCGACAGCTGCATCAGCTACGCCGTGAGCCACGCCAACAGCGTGCGCCGCAGCCGCATCGAGCTCACGCAGAGCCACAACGACGCCCGCACGGCCGCGCTCGACTTCCTGCCCACCGTGAGCGGGCAGGTGAGCGGGCAATACGCTTGGGGCCGCAATGTGGACCCCGAGACCAACACGTATAACACCATCACCACCTTCAACAATTACTATACGGTGGAGGCGTCGGTTAGCCTCTTCGACGGCGGCCAGACGCTCAACGCCTTCCGCCGCGCCAAGAACGCGCGTGCCCAGGCTGCCACTACTTTGCAGAAGGAGGCCGACGACAAGGCGCTGGCCGTGATGACGAAGTTTGTAGATGCCATATACAACCAGAAGAGTGTGGCTCTCGCCGAGGAGAAACTTGCCGACAGCCGCGCCCTTCTCCTCAAAACTCAACGCCTCCTTGAACTTGGCGAGAAGTCGCGCCCCGACGTGGCGCAGATGGAGAGCCAAGTGGCGGAAGACGACTACAACCTGCTGCACCAGCAAAACCAGGCCCGGCTGGCCCTGATGGCTCTCAAGAGTGAGATGAACTATCCCGTGGGCGACACGCTCTGCCTTTCTGATAAGGCTCCCGAGAGCACATGGGAGGCCGTTGGGCGCGGGCAGCTCAGCGTTGAGTTGGAGGAGCGGAAAGTGAAAGACCTCAAGTATGCCTGGCTCATGGCCAAGGGCAACCTGCTGCCCCATCTCTCCCTGGGTGGCGGCGTGCAGACCAACTATTACCGTAATCTCTCTCGGGGAAGTGGCAGCGCAGACGGATTCGGCTCGCAGATGAAGAACAATCTCGGCGAATACGTCTACCTGTCGCTTTCCATTCCTCTCTTCGCCCCCAGCCGCTGGCGATCGGCGCGGAGAGCCAAGAGCGAGTGGCAGAAGGCTCAGCTTGACCTTGACGATGCGCGCCGCAAGCTCAGCGACGACCGCGCCCAGGCCCAAGCCGACCTGGCAGGCTACAGCCGCGAGGTGGCGCAGATGGAGCGCAAGGTGGTCGCCGACTCGTTGGCCTACCACCTCTCGAGCCGCAAGTTTGAGGAGGGCATGCTCTCTACCTTCGACCTGCACACGGCAGCGCAGACCCTCCTGCAGTCGCGCATCAAGCTCCTGCAGTCGCGCTTGTTGCTCGTCATGAAGCGCCGCCTGGTGGAATATCTCGACCAATAGGCTGACAGACAACTTACGATATATCTCATAAATCAACATAACAACCCTTCAAAACAACATACGACAATGGATATCAAGATAGAGAAAAAGAAATATGCCCTGCCTCGCAAGTATTGGCCATGGATCGGAGGTGGCGTGGTGTTTGTGGGCACCCTGCTGTGGCTCGCGCTTGGCAACTTCAGCTCCTCGCTCAACGTAGATGCCAAGAGCCTGAACATTGGCGACGTGACCAGCGGCCAGTTTGACGACTACGTGTCGGTCGACGGCAGCGTGGCGCCCATCCAGGTGGTGCAGATCTCGCCCGAGGAGGGTGGCCTGGTGCTCGAGAAAGTGGTGGAAGAAGGCACACACGTGCACAAGGGCGATGTCATCGTGAGGCTCAGCAACTCAAACCTTGACCTACAAATCCTTAACGCCGAGAGCGAACTGGCCGAGAAGCAAGACATGCTTCGCAACACCGAGCTGTCGCTCGAGCAAGACATGCTCAACAACAAGACCGAGGCCGCCCAGTATGACATGGACGTCACCTCGAAGAAACGCGCCTACGACCACCAGCGCGCGCTGCAGAAGGAACAGCTCAACTCGCGCGAGGACTATCTCAAGGCCCAGGAGGAATACAAGCTCGCCCAGCAGAAAAACACCCTTATCAAGCAACGCCTGAAGAAGAGCACGCAACTCCGCCGCGCGCAGATGAGCCAGATGGCCGACAATCTTGAGTCGATGCAGCGCAACGTGCAGCTTGTGCGTGAGCGCAAGGCCAAGCTCGACGTGCGCTCCACCATCGACGGTGAGGTGGGACAGCTCGACATCGAGCTGGGCCAGAACATACAGCCTGGCCAGAAGATAGGCGTCATCAACGACCTCTCCGACTACAAGGTGCAGGCGCAGGTCGACGAGCACTATGTGGACCGTGTGCACCCGGGACTCACCGGGACCTTCGAGCAGAATGGCAAGCGCTACACCCTCGAGGTGCGCAAGGTCTACCCGGAAGTGACCGACGGACGGTTCAAGATCGACTTCGTGTTCCGTGGCGCGCGCCCGCAAAACATACGCACCGGGCAGACCTACTATGTCGACCTGCAGCTCGGCGAGTCGAAGCGCGCCGTGCTCATCCCCAAGGGGACGTTCTACAGCGTGACGGGCGGACAGTGGATCTTCGTGCTCGACAAGAGCGGCAAGAAGGCTTATCGCCGCAACATCACCATCGGGCGGCAGAACCCGCAATACTATGAGGTCATCGAGGGCCTGGAGCCCGGCGAGCGCGTCATCACCAGCGGCTATGAGGCGTTCAAGGACAACCAGACACTCGTGCTCAAGCACTGAGTGCAGCACATTGGCCCATGACATAACTGACAACACATCACACGCGATATAACGAAAAAACATTAAACATGAATTATTTCACGAAAGCCTTTTCAGGACTGGCCCGCCGCGGCCAGCACAACTTCGCCAAGATCCTGTGTCTTGGCCTGGGACTGGCCATCAGCTCGGTCATCATCGCCGAGATCTACTATGAGCAGACCTTCGACACCCATTTCGCGGGGGCCGACCGCACCTATCATGTAATAGAGAAATACAAGGTGGGCGACATGAGCGACATGCAGGACTGCCCCAACACACCCGGCGCGTGGGCGCCGGGCATCAAGAAATACGTGCCCATGGTGGAGGCTGCCACGCGCATCACCAACCAGTGGGGCAAAGACACGCAGTTGCGCCTGCAGGGACAGTCGAAGGACAGCGAGGGCGATGGCAACGCTGTGAAGTCGAGCGTTATGCTGGCCGACAGTTGCTTCTTCGATGTCTTTCCGCAGCGCATCCTCGCCGGCGACGCCAAGAAGGTACTTTCCACCAAGAACTGTGTCATGGTCAGCTCAGACCTGGCCAAGACCATCGGCGGCGACGTCGTGGGTCGCCGCTTCACCATAGACGACTGCCCGGGCGTCACGTTCACCATCGGTGGCGTATTTGAGGCGTTCCCCTGGGGCTCCTCGATGCATGGCCAAGACGCGTTCCTGGCCATGAAGGACATCGGGCAGTTCACCTACGACGGCACCGACAACTGGGTGGGCAACGACCGCTACAAGTCGTATGTGCGCCTGGCCAAGGGCCACGACATCAGCGAGCTGCGCCCCTACATGACCAAAATGCTCAACGACAACATCGACATGGCGGCGATGGCCAAGGCCGGTGCCAAGACCGATGTCGACTTCAAGACGCTCAACGACTATTACTGCAGCGACGCCTATGTGCAGATGATGAAGTGGATCCTGAGCATCGTGGCCTTCGTGCTGCTCTTCACCTCGGTCATGAACTACCTACTCATCATCGTCAGCAACACCGTGAGCCGCTCGCGCGAGATGGCCGTGCGCAAGTGTTTCGGCGCCGAGAAGGGCAACCTCTACGCCCAGACGCTCTCGGAGGCTGTCGTCCACGTGGCACTGTCGGTGGTGCTGGCCGCCCTGCTGGTGTTCGTCTGCAAGGGCACTGTCGAGGACTTCCTTTCGGCGCCGGTGGCCGCCCTGCTCTTCAACCAGGGTGCGTGGATTCTCGTGGCCATCGTGGTGATCGTTGTCTTTATCGGTGGCGTGGTGCCAGGCTGGCTGTTTCTCAAGACACCTGTCACCAGCGCGTTTCGCGGATGGGCTGAGAACCGTCGGCGCTGGAAGCTCGCGCTGCTGGCTGGCGAGTTTGCCATTGTGGGGCTGATGTTGAGCTTGCTCTGGATCATCAGCGCCCAATACAACAAGGTGACCAACCTCGACCCAGGCTACACGTATGACAATGTGGCCATCCTCAGCGTGCAGGGCATGCAGAACGACGACTGCCGCCGTTGCCTCGACGAGATGAGCCGTGACCCCCATGTGTCGCTGGTGTCCACCTCCAGCTACCTGCCCCTGGACGGATGGTTTGGCTCGTGCAACAACGTGTCGCTGCCCGGCAGCGACCAGGAATTGTTCAACGCACAAGACTTGTACTTCGTGGGCGACAACTTCTTCAAGATGCTTGGCGTCAAGATCACCCAGGGCTCCTTCTTCACCGACCGCAGCGACACCTCGCGCCAGGTCATGGTTGACGAGCGCTTCGCCCAGAAGCTGGCCAAGGCCGCCGGATGGAAAGACGGTGTGGTCGGCAAGCGTATCTTCGTGTCGGAGCACTGCAATGAGAGCCATCCCTTTGTCAAGATTGTGGGCGTGTACAGCAGCATCCAGTTGGGGGGTGCCACACAGGACAACGGCATGGCCGACCAGCCCAGCATGGTGTTCTATTCGGCTTCGGGAAACACGGGCCAGATCCTGCTGAAGATGAATGAGCTGACGGAGCAGACGATGCTCGATGTGCGACAAAAGGTGGAGAAGTTGTTCCCGGGAAAGGATGTGAAGCTGGTGAGCTACGCCTCGGAGTATGAGCGCCAGTATGTGTCGCAGCGCAACTTCCGTAACGGCATCCTCGTGGGCGGCATCGTGGTCTTCGTCATCGCCATCCTCGGACTGGTGGGCTACTCTTCCGATGAGGTGGCTCGCCGCAGCAAGGAGATTGCCATCCGCAAGGTCAATGGCGCCCGGGTGAGCGACATCCTCCGCCTGTTTGTGAAGGACATCCTGCGCGTGGCGCTGCCCAGCGTGCTCGTCGGTTGCGTGGGGGCGTGGCTCATCGCCGCCAAGTGGCTGCAAAACTTCACGGTGCGCATCCACATTGCGCCATGGGGCTTCCTGCTCGTGACCGCGGCCATACTTCTCGTCATCAGCTTCTCAATCGTGGTCAACTGTCGCAAGGTGGCGATGTCCAACCCCGTGAAATACCTGAAAGACGAGTAAAAAGAGACTGGAAAGGCGATTGGCCGGCGTTGCCAAGCCGCCTTTCCGTAACATGAAAAAGAATCGAAAACAAAGAAAAAACAAAATAAAGATGATTAAAGTGCAAGACTTATGCAAGGTGTTCCGTACCGATGAGGTGGAGACCATTGCGCTGGACAAGGTTAGTTTTGAGGTGAACGATGGCGAGTTTGTGGCCATCATGGGTCCGTCGGGCTGTGGCAAGTCCACCCTGCTCAACATCTTGGGATTGCTCGACAATCCCACAAGCGGACAATATTGGCTGGGTGACAAGGAGGTGGCCGGCCTCAAGGAGAACGAGCGCACGGCCATCCGCAAAGGACGGGTGGGGTTCGTGTTCCAGAGCTTCAACCTCATCGACGAGCTCAACGTGGAGGAAAACATCGCCCTGCCGCTGGCTTACCTGGGCATACCGAAGGCCGAACGCAAGGCGAAAGTGGAGGAGGTGATGCGCCGCATGAACATCGCCCACCGCGCCAAGCACTTCCCCCACCAGCTCTCGGGCGGACAGCAGCAGCGCGTGGCCATAGCCCGCGCCGTGGTGTTCGGACCTAAGCTCATCCTCGCCGATGAGCCTACGGGTAACCTCGACTCGAAGAATGGCGCCGAGGTGATGAGTTTGCTCACCGAACTTAACCAAGAAGGCACCACCATCGTTATGGTGACCCACAACGAGCACGACGCGCAGTTGGCTCACCGCGTGGTGCGACTGTTTGACGGAAAGGTGGTCGATGACGGAAATGCTTAATTGAGACGGGGTAAACATGGTGGCCTCCCACAGCCTTGAGCTTGAAGCCTTAGGCTGTGGGAGGCCTGCTTTTTTTAAAGACAGGGGCGCTATGATGCTCACGCAGCACGGGTTAGTCCTATTCCTTTTTCAGCTCGATGCGGAAGGTTGTGCCTCGTCCCACCTCGGAACTTTTCACCCAGATGCGTCCCTTGTGATATTCCTCCACGATGCGTTTGGCAAGACTCAGTCCCAGTCCCCAGCCCCGTTTCTTGGTGGTGAAGCCTGGCTTGAACACGTTGCGCAAGTCTTTCTTGCGGATGCCCTTGCCCGTGTCGCTCACCTCGATGATGGCCTTGGTGGGTGTTTCCTCCACATGGAGGGTAATAGTCCCCGACTCACCGCCCATGGCGTCGACGGCATTCTTCGACAGGTTCTCTATGACCCACTCGAAGAGCGAGGCGTTGAGGTTGACGATGATGTCGTGGTCAGGGAAGTCTTTCACCATCTTCACGCGCTTGCTGGTGCGGCGGTCCATGTAGTCGATGACGTGATCCATCACCTCGTTGAGGCTCGTTGGCATTAGCTCAGGCTGTGACCCGATTTTTGAAAAGCGGTCGGCGATAAGCTGCAGGCGCTTCACGTCCTTGTCGAGCTCGGGTATGAGGTCGTCGGCAGGATACTGCTCCTTGAGTATCTCTACCCAGGCCATAAGGCTGCTGATGGGGGTGCCGAGTTGGTGGGCGGTCTCTTTCGACAGGCCGACCCATACCTTGTTTTGCTCAGCCCGCTTGGAAGTGAGCAACGCTATGATGGCCACCACCACAAAGAGCAGCACTACCCCCAGTTGGACGTAAGGGTATAAGGCCAGCCGCTTAAGCACCAACGAGTCGTCGTAACACACGTCGATGTAGTCGTGTGTATGCTCATCAAGGTAGATGCGGATGTTGCGGTGGATGGCTAACAGCCTGTGCCCCTCTTTGCGTGCCAGCTTGAGACTGTCATCATAGTTGTCGGCCTTGATGTCCAGATTGCGGAAATCAGACACGTTTTCGTGCGAATCGAGCACGATGACTGGTATGGTGTTGTTCTCGTTGAGCACGGTCAGCACCAGTCCCAAGTCGGTGTTCTCATCGGCTTTGTTGAGGGTTCGCATGGCCTCGGCCCATACTTCCATGCGCGATTGCTCCTGCTGCTCCAGGTTGCGCGTCAGGAAATGCGACGCGACCAGTGACCCCGTGGCTATGAGAATGGCCGCGACGACGAGGATAATCTTCATTTGGCGTATTCTGTCAGTCCACCGCATACTACCCAAACGGTTGCCTTGGGCTGATTATTGCATTCCAGCGAATCTTTCTGTTGCTAAATGGCCGTCTGCTGCGTGAGGGTAACCACTCGCTTGTGGCAAACAGAAAAGGCATTTCCCAAGGTCACAACTGACCTTCAGGGAAATGCCCGAAACGCGTAATGATAGGAAAATCGTTACCGTCTTTTGTGCTTTTTTGAACTATAGATTGTTAGCTGTTCAGAAATTCGTCGACTTTCGTGGCCGTGTCTCGACCGCTGGCCATGGCTCGCACCACGAGGCTTGCGCCGCTGGCCGCGTCGCCGGCGAGGAACACGTTCTTGGCAAACTGTGGCTGCTCAGGCCTAAGGAAGCCCATGGCCAACAGCACAATTTGTGCCTTGATGACCTCTGGCTTTCCTGCCTCCACCATGATGGGGCGCCCACCTTCAGGATTGGGCTTCCAGTCGATGGGCTGGACGCGTACGCCTGTCAGCTTGCCGTCCTTTCCGATAAACTCAAGTGAGTTGATGTTCCAACGTCTCACGCATCCTTCCTCATGCGACGAGGTGGTTTTCAGGGTGCGTGGCCAGTTGGGCCAAGGGTTCTTGGGATCGTCGGGTCCCACTGGCGGCTTTGGCATGATTTCGATTTGGGTGACGCTTCGCGCGCCTTGCCGATGTGCGGTGCCTATGCAGTCGGAACCCGTGTCGCCACCGCCGATGACCAGCACGTCCTTGTCTTTGGCGTTGACGAGCTCGTCTTTCTTGAACTCCTCGCCGGCGAGAACGCGGTTTTGCTGCGACAGCATCTCCAGCGCAAAATAAACTCCTTTGAGGTTTCGCCCGGGTATCTTGAGGTCTCTTGCCTGTGGAGTACCGGTGCTGACCACGACGGCATCAAATTGACTTGACAGCTCATCAAAGGTCTTCAACTTGTCCTTAGCCAGTGTAGGGTCGTTCTGTATGTCGCCCACTTGCTTCTTGTCGACCACAACATGCACGCCAAACGAAAATTCGACACCTTCTTGTCGTAACAAGGCCATGCGCCGATCAATGACCTCCTTGTTGAGCTTGAAGTTGGGGATTCCGTAGCGGAGCAGTCCGCCAGCGTTCTCCCGTGCGTCATAGATGGTGACGCTGTAGCCCATGTGGTTGAGCCTGTTGGCGGCCACGAGGCCAGCAGGACCCGCCCCGACGACGGCCACTTTCTTTCCGTTGCGCTCAGGAATGACGGGACGGATGTAGTCTTCCTCCCAAGCGTGCTCGGTGATGGCAGCCTCGTCTTCGCGGTTAGTGGTGGGTTGGTGCTCGATGAGGTTGAGCACGCAAGCCTTTTCACAGAGTGCGGGGCAGATACGCCCCGTGAATTCGGGGAAGTCGTTGGTGGCGTTGAGAAGCTCGTAGGCCAACTTCCAGTCGCCCTTATAGAGTGCATCGTTCCACTCGGGCGGCTTGTTGCCCAGAGGGCATGCCCAGTGGCAGAAGGGCACGCCGCAATCCATGCAACGGCTTGCTTGCAGTTGGCGGTCGTGTGAGTTGAGAGTTTGCTCCACCTCTCCGTAGTCGTGTATTCTATCGTGTATGGGCCGGTAGCCGGCCTCTTTGCGGTCTATTGTCAGAAAAGCTCTTGGATTTCCCATGATAAATGATGATGCTTTGTTGCTGTTACACGTTGTTAATAATCTCTCTGCATGTCGGCGATCTTTTGCTGCAACTTGCGCACTTGCTCCTCTTGCAGCACCCGCTTGTACTCAATGGGCACAACCTGGATGAAGTCCTCAACGTAGTGGTTCCAATCGTCGAGCATGGTGCGAGCCAGCTTGGATCCCGTGTAAAGGTAGTGCTGACGGATGAGCTCATGCAGTTCCTTTCGGTAGCTGCTCTCTTCCACAAGGTTGATCTCTACCATATCCATGTTGCAGAAGTAGTCGAAGTTGTGGTTCTTGTCCCAAACGTATGCCACGCCGCCGCTCATGCCAGCCGCAAAGTTGCGCCCTGTCTCTCCGAGCACCACGACGCGCCCACCGGTCATATATTCGCAACAATGGTCGCCTGCCCCCTCTATGACAGCCACTGCACCTGAGTTTCTGACACCAAATCGCTCGCCCACCTTACCGTTGACGTATAGTTCACCACTTGTGGCGCCATAAAGGCCCGTGTTTCCGGCGATGATGTTGTCTTCTGCAGCGAAGTTTGAACGGATGGGCGGAAGGATGGAGACGCGTCCGCCTGAGAGCCCTTTTGCGAAGTAGTCGTTGGTGTCGCCCTCAAGCTTGAAGTCCACACCGTTTACCAGGAAGGCGCCAAAGCTTTGTCCTGCCGACCCCTTGAACTTCACGTTGATTTGCGCAGCGCGGTCTTTGGCCAGCCGCTTGGTAACGGTGCCGACATCCTCGCCAGTGGCGTGCATCTCCTTTTCGATTTTCTCAGCGCGTTGCAGTTCCATGTAACCCGACAGCATTGCGCCCACGGCGCGGTTGGTGTTACGGATGCTGTAATCGAGGTCAATCTCGCCGCCGGTCTCGATGGTGTTGGCCGCTGCCTTGATCATCTGCTCGTCGAGCACGCCTTCGAGGTCGTGTTCCTGGCTCTTTGTGCAGTAGAACGACGCGTCTCCGTGCTCCTGATGGAGCAAGTTTGAGAAGTCGAGTGAGTTCCACTTGCGCGTGATGGCTGTCGCCTCGTCCTTGTCCTTGGCAAGTGTTGAGGCAGGCTTGGCTGCCAATGGCTTGCGCACGATGAGTTCCGTGTGGCCAATGATGTCGTTGAGCTTGCGGTAACCCATCTGCGACAAGTATTCGCGCACTTCCTCGGCGAGGAACGTGAAGAAGTTGACCACATGGTGATAGTTGCCCATGAAGTGGGCGCGCAACTTTGGATCTTGTGTGGCCACGCCCATGGGGCAGGTGTTTTGTGAGCACTTGCGCATCATGACACAGCCCAAGGTGACGAGAGCTGCCGTGCCAAATCCGAACTCCTCGGCGCCGAGCAGAGCTGTCATGATGACATCGCGTCCTGTCTTGAGCTGTCCGTCCACCTGTAGGCGAACTAACGAACGCAAGCCATTCTTGACCAAGGTTTGCTGTGTTTCGGCCAGCCCTATCTCGGGTGAGATGCCCGCGAAGCGCATGCTTGAGGCTGGGCTGGCACCTGTTCCACCCTCGGCACCAGAGATGACGATGAGGTCAGCCTTTGCTTTCACGACACCAGCGGCAATCGTTCCTACGCCACTCTCGGCCACCAGTTTCACGGAAATGGCCGCGCGCGGGTTGACATTCTTTAGGTCGAAGATGAGCTGTTTCAAGTCTTCAATGGAGTAAATGTCGTGGTGAGGCGGTGGCGAGATGAGCGATATGCCAGGAATGGAATGGCGTGTCTTGGCGATGATCTCATTGACCTTGAAGCCTGGGAGCTGTCCGCCTTCGCCAGGCTTGGCACCCTGGGCCACCTTGATCTGTATCTCTTCGGCGTTAACCAGGTACTCGGTCGTGACGCCGAATCGTCCGGAAGCCACTTGTTTGGTCTTGCTCGAAAGTGAGATGCCGTCGACCGACGAGTGGAATCGCTCCTCGTCTTCACCTCCCTCACCTGTGTTGGAACGTGCGCCGAGCTTGTTCATGGCCAGCGCGAGGGCTTCGTGCGCCTCTTTGCTCAAGGCGCCAAACGACATAGCTCCTGTCACGAAATGCTTGACGATTGACTCCACCGGCTCCACTTCCGACAGGCTGATGGGGCCTCCTGCGGCTCGCTTGAAGTCGAAAAAGTCGCGGATGAAAATCGGTTCGTCCTTCTCGTCGGCCATCTGGGTGTATTTCTTGAACAGCTGGTAGTCGCCCCGTCGGGTAGCCAACTGCAAGGTGGCGATTGTGTCTGGGTTCCAGGCGTGGCGTATGCCATCGCGCCTCCAGTGGAATTGTCCGAGCGTTGGCAGTGGCTTCTCCACGTAAGAGTCGAAACGGCTGGCCTTTTCCAGGCGGAAAGCCTCGTCGTGAAGGGCAATGGCGTCGTGTGCGATGGTCTTCAACCCGACACCGCCTATGGAGCTGTGGTCGGTCCCGAAATAGTTTTTCAGGAGTGATTCCGATAAGCCGACAGCCTCGAAAATCTTGGCGCCTCGGTAACTGCGGATGGTGGAAATGCCCATCTTGGCCATAATCTTAAACAAGCCTTTCTTGACGGCCTTGATGTAGTTGGCCTCGGCTGTGGGGTAGTTTTCCTGTATCTTTCGCTGCTTGACGAGGTCGTCGAGGATGGCGTATGTCATGTATGGGCAGAGAGCAGAAGCTCCATACCCCAATAGCAGGGCAGCGTGCATTACCTCGCGAATCTCGCCCGACTCGACAATCAAGGCGGTCTGCACGCGCTTGCCCACCGAGATGAGGTAGTGGTGCACGGCACTCACGGCCAGCAAAGACGGTATGGCGACGTGTGCCTCATCCACGTTGCGGTCGGTGAGGATGATGTAGTTGTATCCATCATCGACACTCTTTTCTGCATCGTGGCACAATCGGTCGAGGGCGTCGCGCAGGCCACTTTCGCCTCGTTTGGCTTCAAAGAGAATGGGAAGCTTGATGGTGTTGAAGCCCTTGTAGCGAATGTTGCAGAGAATGTCGAGCTGTGTGTTGGTCAGGATGGGGTGGGGCAGGCGCACCATCTTGCAGTTTGACTCGTTCGGGTTGAGGATGCCCGTCCCGACGCGTCCGATATACTCGGTGAGGCTCATCACGAGATTCTCGCGGATGGAGTCGATGGCAGGGTTGGTGACTTGCGCGAACTGCTGGCGGAAATAATTGAAGAAAATCTGCGGGCGGTCGCTGAGCACGGCAAGCGGCGTGTCGTTGCCCATTGAGGCCGTGGGCTCCTGCCCTTTCACGGCCATGGGTATGATGGTGTCTTCGATGTCCTCGCGTCCGAAGCCAAACTCCACACACTTGCTGCGCAGGTCTTCAATCGCGTTGCTTATCTTTCGGCCGCTGTGTATCTTCTCAAGTTGTATGCGGTTGGTGTTGAGCCATTGACGGTAAGGATGCTCAGCTGCCAGGCGCTCGCGTATCTCTCCATCGTAGTAAATCTTGCCTTCTTGTGTGTCAATGAGCAAAATCTTTCCTGGTTGCAACCGTCCTTTCTCGGCAATTTCCGTCGGGTCGAAGTCCATGACCCCAACCTCTGAGGCTACCACCATGGTGTCGTTCTTGGTGATGGTGTAACGCGCGGGGCGTAGGCCGTTTCGGTCGAGCATGCCACCGGCAAAGCGCCCGTCGGAGAAGAGCAGGGCTGCAGGCCCGTCCCAGGGCTCCATCAGGATGGAGTGGTACTCGTAGAAGGCTTTCAGGTCTTCGGATATGGGGTTCTTGTCATTGAAGCTCTCAGGAATCATGATTGACATGGCGTGAGGCAGCGACAGGCCGCTCATGACGAAGAACTCGAACACGTTGTCAAGGCTGGCCGAGTCGCTCATGCCCGGCTGCACGATAGGCGTGATTTCGCGAATGTCGCCCAGGGCGTTGCTTGACAGCACCGATTCTCGAGCCTTCATCCACCCTCGGTTTCCGCGGATGGTGTTGATCTCACCGTTGTGGGCAACCATGCGGAACGGCTGCGCCAGGCTCCATGTGGGGAAGGTGTTGGTGGAGAAGCGGCTGTGGACAATTGCCAAGCCGCTGGTGAAGTAGTTGTTGGTCAGGTCGGGGTAGTATTGCCTGAGCTGCAAGCTGGAGAGCATGCCCTTATATATGATGCTCTTGCTGGAGAGCGAGCACACGTAGAAGTCCTTGACGGGCAACTCCGGGTGTTGCGCCCCAAACTGGGCCACCCGGTTCTCTATCTTCTTTCGTATAATGTATAATGTGCGCTCGAACGTTGGCACCTTGTCGTCGGTTACGCCGGTGATGAACACTTGCTTGATGTCGGGTTCCGTGGCCAGGGCGGCTTCGCCCAGGCATCCTGGGTTGGTGGGCACCGTGCGGAGATGCGTCAAGCTCAGCCCCTCGCGCTCAATCTCCTCAATCATGATTGACAGGATCTGCTGCTGGCAATCCTCGTCCTTGGGAAGAAACACCAGTCCTGTTCCATACTTGCCCTTTTCGGGCACCGGGATGCCTTGGAGCAGAATGAATTCGTGTGGTATTTGCAGCAAAATGCCCGCGCCGTCGCCCGTCTTGCCGTCAGCGCCCTCTGCACCCCGATGGCGCAGGTTTTCGAGCACCTTCAGTGCGTTGTCAACAAGATCATGGCTTTTATTGCCGTGAATGTTCACGACCATGCCTACGCCACAAGCGTCGTGTTCGTAGGAGGCATTATACAATCCTTTCCCCATAAACTTAACAATAAATCAATAAAACAATAACTTTTCCTATCAAACTGTTTGCAAAGATAGTGTTTTTTCTTTCGAAATGGCAAGTTGCTTTATTATCCTTTATTTAAAAACTGCTACAAAGTGTTGGTTTGTAATTTTAAAAGAACTTTCAAATCGTAAAATGATTGGCGTGTTTTTAATTGATAACTTCCGATTTGTTATTTTGTAAAATAATAATTTTCCAATTGCGTGTTGGCTAACCTTAATTTCTTGTTAGAACTTCGAGAGTTTCCTCTTTGACTATTGTTGTGATGTGATTTGTAACCTGTTGAAAATCAAGAGCTAAGAAATGGCGGAAAATAATAGCTGTAATTTGCGGAATAATAGCTATTATTTTGGAAATTTAAGCTATAATTTGTGAAATAATAGTTTAAATTTTCTGTCTTGGAATAGTGATGGTTTTATCGGTGGGCTTGCTTGTCTCGCAAAGACTGGTGGAAAGGATGTGAAAAGAGGCAGAGCTTGATTATCTGGAAACGGAAAAGGGAGCAAGCCACGGCGAGCAACATTCGCTGGCTTGCGCCCTAAGAGCCGTGAAACGATACGGTTACTGCTTGAAAAGTTCCTTGATGCCGCCCAGGCTTCCCATGATATTGGTGGCCTCATAGGGCAGGAACACGGTCTTCGTCTTGTCGCCCGTGGCCAGGTCTTGCATCATCTTGATGTAGTTTTGAGCCAGCAGGTAGTTGGCGGGGTTGCTGCTCTTGCCCACCGCCTCGGTGATGCGGTCAATGGCCTGCGCCTCGGCTTCGGCCTTGCGTATGCGCGCTTGTGCCTCACCCTCAGCCAGCAGGATGGCCTGTTGCTTGTCGGCCTCGGCGCGGTTGATCTTGGCTTGCTTCTCTCCTTCCGACTTGAGGATTTGTGCTTGCTTCGTGCCCTCGGAGTTGAGGATGGTGGCACGCTTGTCGCGCTCGGCCTGCATCTGCTTCTCCATGGCCTGCAACACGCTTTTTGGCGGGATGATGTCTTGCAGCTCCACGCGGTTGACCTTGATGCCCCACTTGTTGGTGGCGTCGTCGAGCACGCCGCGCAACTTGCTGTTGATCACGTCGCGTGATGTGAGCGTTTGGTCGAGCTCCATGTCACCGATGATGTTACGCAGGGTGGTCTGTGTCAGTTTCTCGATGGCGTTTGGCAGGTTGTTGATTTCGTAGACGGCCTTGAAGGGGTCCACGATTTGGAAGTAGAGCAGCGCGTTGATTTCCATCTGGATGTTGTCCTTGGTGATTACGTTTTGCTTTGCGAAGTCGAACACCTGCTCTCGGAGGTCGATGTGGCTTGTGTAGACGTATCGGCCATTGGCCATGGTGACGATTTCCTTGGCGCGGTCGATGAAGGGGATGATGACGTTGATGCCGGGCTTGAGGGTGGCATAGTAGCGGCCGAGGCGCTCGACGATCTTGGTTTCAGACTGTGGTATGATGACCAGCGCCATCTTGGCGAAGATCAACACGCACACCACGAGTGCGATAAGTAAGTAAGACATAATTTGTAAGAGTTAAAGGTTTGTAAATGTTTGTTGGCTTATTGGGGTTGGCTGAAGGACGGCTCCGCAGCGGCTGGCATCACGTCGATGATGATGCTCTCGCGGCCTGTCACTTTGACGAGCTCGCCCACAGCGATGTCTCGCGGTGTGGTCGATGCCTGTGCCTTCCAGTCGTCGCCGTCGATGGCCACGCGTCCGAAGTTTCCTGCCACGATGGTCTCGCTGACGCGTCCCACGCGCCCGATGATGGCGTCGGCGTTGCTCACGGGGATGGGCTTGTCCTCATGCAAGAACTTGAGGGCGAAGGGGCGCACCAAGAATATGCTTAGGGCGGAGAACACCACGAATGTGAGCACCTGCCACCCCAGCCCCCCGACCAGCGTGGCGACGGCTGCGGCGCCCGCTCCGACCGAGAAGCAGATGATGAAGAATCCTCCGGAGACAAGCTCCATGATGAGGCAGGCGACGGCGATGACCGTCCAAAGTTGCCAAAGGTTGGATGAGATGTAGTCTAACATGATGGATGAGGTTTTAGAATGTGTGAATGTTTGCGCTTGTTCTTGTTTTCCGCTGTGTGGCTGCGCGTCAGATGGACAGCACGAAGTCGTCCCATTCCTTGGTCGATCCTTTGCGGCGGAATACTTTCTGGAAGAGCCGGCTGCGTGTGCTTGCCACGCTCTCTTTGCTGTGGGCGGTCAGCGTGGCGATGTCTTTTGGTGCGAACCGCGCCTTGATGAGCAGGCAGACGGCATATTCCTGTGAGGTCATGCGGTAGAGGTCGAACAGCTGTGAGGTGAAGCCGGTGTAGACGGAGTTGACCACCTTGTCGAGCTGCGACTGCTCCTCGTTGCCCATGCTCTCGCCTCGGTCAAGCAGGTCTTGCAGGCGTATGTAGACGGGCGAGGAGAAGATAATGTGGTCGGCGCGGTTGCGTTTTTCCTTTTCGATGGCCGCCACCTTGTTGTTGTAGTCGAGGCGTGCTTCCTTTTCCTCGAGTTCCAGGCGCATCATGTCGTTTTCGTCGCCGAGCTTGTGGATGAGTTCTTGCAGCTCGGCCACCCGCTTCCGACCCTCCTCAAGGTTCTGGCGGCTTGTGGCCTGTTGCTCGGCCTGCATCTTCCGAGCCTTCTTGAGCCGCTCCTTGAGGATTTGCATCTTGCGCCTGCTGTTTTGCACCGTTACCACCAGCAAGGCGACGTAGGTGACCACGAAGATGCCCATCAGGAACCACTCGCGGGTGGTGAAGGGCGCGAAGAGCAGAAGGTGTTGACTCGTCATGTCTGATTGCTTGTTTGGTTTTCTGTTGGCAAAGGTAGCGCAAACGCTCCAGGAAGGCAAGAAAAATGGTTTGCAATAGTGTGCAAAATGGTCTTTGGATGCGCAAGAGTTTGCAATCGCGGCAGGAAACAGGTTTCTTGAGGTGCTTGTGGTGCCGGATGTTGGGGGATGGTGTGCTTGCTTGTGAGCAGGCAACAGGGGCGCGTCTCTTTGGTGGCCAAGCCATGTATGCGACAAGGGGAGGCGTTAGCGTGTCGCGCTAATGCCTCCCCTTGAGGTTGTTGTCGCTATTTCCGTGGCCGTTTTTATTTCTTGTAGCAGCGTGTCTCGGTGCCGTCGTAGCTCACGGCGTTGATGTAGGCGACGTTGCTGGCCAGTGTGGCCTTGGTGTAGGAGGGCTTGTAGTTGTTGTCGCTGCCTTCGTAGCCGTAGCCGTAGCTGTAGATTTCGACCAGGTTGTTGTCAACGTCGTATGCCTTGAAGCCTACCACGTTGGGCCAAGAGGCATGCTTGATGGTGACCTTGCCGCCCGACACGGTGCATCCTGTTCCCACGGCAATGCCTTCGGGCACGGTGGCCTTGTTGCGGAAAGCGTCGGTGTTGTAGATGTTGATTAGGTACAGGCCGGCTGGAGCCTTCGTGTAATGCTTGCTGTTGATGTAGGCCTGGAGCTCGTCGACCATGTCTTGCGTGATGAGCAGGCGGCGGTTGGCGTAGTCGCCGACGACCTTGTTGTATGGCATCATCATGCCGCAGAGATGGAAGTAATCGGTGAAGTCGATTTGTGTCATGTCGCATACCTGCTTCACGAAGTTGAGCTGCTGCTCACCGTCGGCTGTGTAGTCGGCGTTCTGTCCGATGCCGTTGTTTTTCTGAGGAAGGTCCATGGTGCGCATCTTCTCGAAAACATGCGGGTAGGCCAGCGAGTCGACACCGGCAGCGAAGGTGTAGCAATGGATGCCCCAGAAGGGCACCATCGTGGTCCACACATCATAGTTCTGGTGGAAGGTGCTGTTCGGGTTGATGATGTTTGGCTTGATAATCTGGTTGACGAAATTGTAGTTCTTGTCGCCGTTGCTCTCGTTCTCGATGCGGTGGAATCCGTTGGGCTGCACTCGGTCTTGCGCGAAGGCGGCCAGGAGGTTGTTGGTCACCTCGGTCAAACCAATCCAAAGCACACCGTCAGTCTGGTTGTTGTGACCCAGCTCATGGCCAGCTCCCCAGTAGTCGAAGTAGGAAGGGTCTGACGAGGTAGGCTGGTCGACAGCGTTTAAGGGCACGCACATGCCGTCGTTGCTGGCATGGTAGAGGCCTCCTGACTTGGCCACGCAAATCACGGTCATGTGGTTGCCATAGACGCGGTTATACTCATAGAGACCCATCATGCGGAATTCAGAGGAGACGATGCTGTCGTAAGTGTTGACAAGCCATACGGCATCCTTGCAGTTCTTCTTCAGGGTTGCCGCAGGGAAGTTGACTTGGCAATGGTAGCCGAGCAAGTCCATGCAGTCGCCTGTGGCATTGTTGATGATTTTTTTCCAGTCGTCATTGGTCATGCCCTTGGTCAAGTCGAAATAACCGTTCTCCGTGCACATGGCGAAGTGGATTTTCACATTTGGTGCTTTGGCAAAATCGTTGGTGTAATAGTTCACGTAGATGTTTCCCCTGTTGCTGGCCGTGATGATGTTTACACCGTTTGAAAGGGTGTAGTTGCTCTCGGCGAAAACGGTGGGTCCGAAGTTGCGGATCTTCATGCCCACAGGGTAGTCGGTGATGCCTTCCACGATGACGGCTATCCGTTCGCCCTCTTTCACAAAAATGCCAGTGGGGTTTTCATGGTTGCAGTAGTTGTTGGAGGTCTTGAGCTCCTGCTGCAACGCGCTATAAGGCTTGTAGGCGCGGTATTCGCCCACGCGGAACTTGGTGGAGTAGTTGCCATCGAGCAGCGAGTACACCAAGCGCTTCACGAACTGGTCTTTGATCTTGACCGCGTTGGCCTTGGTGATTCCAGGCTGCAAGGTGGTGCAGAGATCGTCTGCGAAATATTGGCGCAGATACTTGGCTGTCGTGGTGTCTCGCTCATAGAAAGCCATCTCTGCGCAACTGGCAAAGCCTGCGTAACCGTCGTGGATGGTGTAGCGCACGGCGCACACGTTCTCGATGCCATCGTCGCCAAACTTGATTTGGGCGTCGGAATTAGCCTGTCCCAAGTCGGAGCTGCGTAAGGTAACCCATGTGCTGTCTGGCAACTGGTATTCGACATCCACTTTGCCCCAGTTGCCATTCCAGTTGCCGTCTTGGCGAGGCGTGTAGACCGCGTAGTTCAAATGATTAGGGGTGGTCAGCCGATAGGTGAGAACCACGGGGAATGTGGTGGCTGTGCTGCCCCAAGGCGAATGGTAGAATGTGTTTGTTGAGCCGTCGTATGTGTTTTCGATGCCATAGCCGCCCATGCTCTGGTTGGCTGAGGCTGACTTGACGGTTATCTTCTTGTCGCTGCTTCTTGAAGCCGCACCTTCCATCGTGTTGGGTTGCTGGTCGACAACAAGGGTTTTGCTGTATGAGCCGTCTATGCTGGTCAGCGTCACTGTGGCATAGCGATCCACGCCGCTCACGTTGAACTCTGAGAACATGGCAAGGTTGCCATTGGCGTCTTTTTGCAGCTTGACCCATGTCTCAGAAGTGCTGGGCGTGTAGCCGCAGGAAGCGTTGATGGGAACTAGGGCGAAGTCGCTGTTGTATCCTAAGGTAATGGTGTCGCCGGGGATGATTATCTTGGGCGCGGTGGTGCTGTGGTCAAGCTTGGTTTGCGCGTTGGCGCCCAATGAGAGGATTGCTGCCGCGGCGACAGTGAAAATCTTATGTATGTTCATGATGATTCAGTTTATCGGATGATGACTTTCTTGCCGTTGGAGACATAGATGCCGTGAGAGGGCTTGTCCACGCGCTGTCCGTTGAGGTTGTAATAAACGTCGGCCTTCTTGTCGCTGTTGTCGGTGGTGTTGCCTTTGATGCCCGTTGGAGTGGTCACGAGGAACGGGGTTGTAGTCAAGGCAACGTTTGGATAATAAATGGATGTGGCACTGATGGTCACGGTCTTTCCTACGGAAGAGTCCCAGAAAGTGATGCGGCGCAGGTAGCTCTTGTAGTCGCCCGTGGCCGCGTCGTCGCTTTCCTTTAAGGTTTTTCCCTCGCTGTCGGTGATTGTCAGTGATGGAGCTGATGAAGCTCCCCATCCGTTGGTCGCCATAGGTTGGAGCTTGGCCGAGCTCCAGTTGTTTTCCACGTTGGCATAGACGAATCCCTCTTCCACCAGCGGATACGGGTTTTGCGGCGTGAGAAGGGCTGTTGTGAGCACGTCGTTGTTACGAATGGTCGGGAAAGAGTTGTAGAACAGACGGTTGTCCCTAATGTCCACGTAAGACAGCGTCTTCTTGCAGGCCTCGTTCCAAAGGATTGTTTTCAGTTGGCTGCTGGGCGCGACAAGATAATGAAGTGACCCACATGACGTTATGTCAAGTTGTTCCAGCTGGTTGCCTCCAGCCCATAGTTCCTCCAGCTTGCTTGCGCCCGAAAGGTTGCATGTGCTCAACTCATTGTCAGACAGGGCCGCCACTTTGAGCAATGGATTCTTGTTGAGCTTAAGGGTCTTGATGTCGTTGCGCTGAACGAATAGGTATTCGAGAGCTGTCATTTGTGTTGTGCCAATTCCCTTCAGCTGGTTGTCGGCCATGAAGAGTTGCTTCAGGCTAGTGAGTTGTGAAATTGCAAACGATGCCAGTTGGTTGTTTGAGCCGTTGATGCTTTTGGGACCGTATACTTTCAGCGCTGTCAGCCGATTGCCTTGAGCGTCTACTTCCGACAGGTTCTTGAAGTTGTTGAGGTTCAGCGTTGACAGTTCGTTGTTGCCGCAATACAATTTCTTGAGTGAATTGGCAATACTTGTCAAGTCCATGGATGTGAGCTGGTTGCCCGCCACATAAAGAGAAGTGACATCTGTGTCGATGTCTAAAGTGAACTTTTGCGATGCCAGGGTAATCGACTGCAATGTTCCGTCGCTGATAAAGGTCTCCTTGGAACCGTCGGCCCAGGTGACGGTGACTTCCACCCCTGGGTTCATGGCGATGGAAAAGTTTTCTCCCACCGCCTTGCTGGTTGTGAAACTCATTGTCGCTGCCCTTGATACGGTGGCAGAACAAAGAAGCAATCCAATCAGTAGATGCTTGTAAAATTTTCTCATAAGCTTGTTTGAGTTAGATAGTAGTTACAGATAGCAAAAGTAAGAAAAAGATTAGATGGCTGCAAAACTTTTGCAGATTAATTATCTTAAAAGAACAAAAAAGTTCTCCCAGTTCATATTTTCGTCAAAAAATGCTTGCCATTTCCGTTTTTAATAGGTATCTTTGCCCACAGATATTTTTAGATGTCAGTCAAAACAATAAGATTTTTTTAATTTTTAGATGAACGTAATTACAAAGACCGTCCAATTGCCAGATGGAAGGACCATCTCAATTGAGACCGGAAAGGTTGCCAAGCAAGCCGACGGTTCTGTTGTTCTTCGTATGAACAACACCGTGTTGCTCGCCACCGTCACGGCAGCCAAAGAAGCAGTTCCCGGCACCGATTTCATGCCGGTGACAGTAGACTACAGGGAAAAGTATTATGCTACAGGCCGTTTCCCTGGAGGCTTTACCAAGCGTGAGAGTAAAGCCAGCGACGAAGAAATCCTTGTTTCTCGTCTTGTAGACCGCGCCCTGCGCCCCTTGTTCCCCTCTGATTTCCACTGTGAGGTTTTCGTGCAGATCTGGTTGCTTTCGAGCGACGGTAAGGATCAGCCCGATGCTCTCGCTGGCTTCGCAGCTTCAGCTGCCATGGCCTGCTCCACTATACCTTTTGAGCACACCATTTCCGAGTGCCGTGTCGCTCGCATCAACGGCGAGTATGTCATAGACCCGACCTTCGACCAGATGAAGGATGCCGATCTTGACATCATGGTCGGTTGCACCAAGGATAACTTGATGATGGTTGAGGGTGAGATGAGCGAGGTGTCAGAACAAGACTTGATTGGTGCCCTGAAAGCTGCGCAAGAAGCTATCAAGCCGATGTGTGACTTGCAGGACGAGCTGGCCAAGGAGCTGGGCACAGATGTCAAGCGCGCGTACAACGATGAGATAAACGACGAGGACTTGCGCAAGCAAATCCACGCCGAGCTCTACCAGCCCGCCTATGACATCATCCACAAGACCTTGCCCAAGCAGGAGCGCAATGACGCTTTCGACAAGACAATCGCCGACTTCCTTGAGAAGTACGACGCTGCGCATAGTGACCTTTCCGAGGAAGAGCTTGAAGAGAAGCACGCTGAGGCAGGCCGTTATTGGGGTGACACCATGCGCGATGCCATGCGCCGTTGCATCCTTGACGAGGGGCTGCGCATGGATGGCCGCAAGACGGATGAGGTTCGCCCCATCTGGTGTGAGGTGTCTCCGCTTCCTATGCCTCACGGATCAGCCATCTTCCAGCGTGGCGAGACCATGTCTCTTGCCACGGTGACCCTGGGAACTAAGCTTGACGAGAAACTCGTTGACGGAGCCGTTACGCGCGGTTACCAACGTTTCCTGCTTCATTACAATTTCCCTCCGTTCTCTACCGGTGAGGCTAAGAGCCAGCGCGGCCCAGGCCGTCGCGAGATTGGTCATGGTCATTTGGCATGGCGTGCCCTCAAGGGACAGATTCCTGCCAACTATCCTTATACGGTTCGTGTGGTGAGTGACATTCTTGAGTCGAATGGCTCATCGTCGATGGCCAGCGTCTGTGGTGGAACCCTTGCCTTGATGGACGCGGGTGTGCCCATCAAGAATCCTGTTGCGGGCATTGCCATGGGGCTCATCCACAATCCAGGTGAAGACAAGTTCGCCATCCTTTCTGATATTCTTGGTGATGAGGATCACCTTGGTGACATGGACTTCAAGACCACGGGAACGAAGAATGGCCTTACAGCTACCCAGATGGATATCAAGTGTGACGGCTTGTCATTCGAGGTTATAGAGCGTGCTTTGATGCAGGCCAAGGCTGGCCGTGAGCATATTATGAACGAGATGATGAAGACCATCTCTGAGCCTCGTGCCGAGATGAAGCCGCAGGTGCCCCGCATTGAAGCCTTCGACATTCCGAAGGAGTTTATCGGTGCTGTGATAGGCCCGGGCGGTAAGATCATCCAGCAGATGCAAGAGGAAACAGGCTCTACAATCACCATAGACGAGGCCGACGGTGTTGGCCATGTGCAGGTTAGCGCGCCCAACAAGGAGTCTATCGACGCTGCCATTAAGAAGATTCGTGCCATTGTGGCCATTCCTGAGGTAGGCGAGGTCTATGATGGCATCGTGAAGAGCATCATGCCTTACGGATGCTTTGTTGAGATCATGCCAGGCAAGGAAGGTTTGTTGCATATCTCCGAGATTGCTTGGAAGCGCCTGGAGACTGTCGAAGAGGCTGGCATCAAGGAAGGTGACCACATCCAGGTGAAGCTCCTTGAGATCGACCCGAAGACGGGTAAGTACAAGCTCTCTCACCGTGTGCTCATTGAAAAGCCTGAAGGTTACGTGGAGCGCGAGCGTCGTCCGCGTGGCGAGCGTCGTCCGCGTCGTGATGACCGTAGCGGACGCGAGCGTCAGCCACGTAACAACAACCGTGAAGAGAACAACGAGACTGCTGAGTAAGCAACCTCGAGCCAGTGGACAATGCCTATTGTTGTCCGCATCATAATCTTTTTAGGCCCAGCCGCACGCTTTGTGTGGCTGGGCTTTCTTTTTTGTCATCACGACATGGCTGTTGGCCAGTTTTGGTGCTTAGTGCGTTGGGAGAAAGCGAGCCGCAGCCTTGCGGTTTATGGTAAGGGCGCGTCCAAAAAGCCACAAATCCATCTTGTTTTCATTTGTTTTTCCCACAAACCTATATGTTATTCACATTTATTTATTACTTTTGTGTTGTCCTAACGACCTTTATGAAATGAATTTAAAACATCAGTCAACAGAGAGCCAGGCACACGTACATGGCTCAGGTGCCCCCCGGCCGGGCGGCACCCATTATCGGCAAGAGCCCCATGCCGATTTCTCTTCCAATCACAAGCCATCGTTTGTAGGTACCCTTGGCGGCTACACGCTTCCCGTATTGGCACTCATAGCCATTGCGGCAGCCCTCTTGGCTTACGACTCCGACTTCCTTTTCCGGGTGCAGGAGCTTAACCTGTTCCTGTACACCCCCTTGTTTTTCCAGCAGCAAATGGTTGTTTCGGGAGGCTTTCTCACTTGGTTGGGAACCTATTTTACACAGTATTTCTACCATCCTTGGATAGGAGTGGCGCTGTTGAGCTTATGGTGGTTGCTGCTGGTGTGGCTTGTCAGGCGCACTTTCCATATTCCCGCCTATGCTTCCACGGTGCTGTTAGTGCCTGTCGTGTTGCTGCTTATCACCGATGTAGACCTTGGTTATTGGATTTTCTACTTGAAGCTTCGCGGTCATTTCTTTGTGGCCACGATAGGAACGGCCGCAGCCGTGGGCTTGGTGTGGCTCTACCGCGTCATCCCTTCGCGTTGGCAGCTCCGCAACCTTTACATGATCGCCAGCACGGCTGTGGCTTATCCCCTGTTGGGCTATTACGGTCTGATGGCCACAGGTCTGATGGCGCTAATAGCTTGGCGACTGTCTGCGGGCACCCGGTCGGGTGTCTTGGGGAAGGTCGTTTCAAACCTTGTGGCTCTTGCGGCCATTGTTTTCATACCTCTCTTTTGCTATCGTTTCCTCTATTGCCAAACCCCTGAGGCGGGTATCTACTCCACGGCGTTGCCTGTGTATTGTTTCCTCGGCGAGTTCCCCGTTTACTATCTGCCATTCGTCTTGCTCACCGTTTCCCTGGCCATGATGGCTCTGGCATATGGTGCTTGGCCCGCTGCCCTTCGTCGTCGTTGGTATGCCGTCGTGGCCAATACCTTGGCTGTAGTTGTGCTTGTGGCAGGCACTTGGCTCGGCTGGTACAAGGACAAGAATTTCCGTCGTGAGCTTATCATGACTCACGAGGTGGAAAACCTCAATTGGGATGCCGTGCTGCAGACCTACCAGACCCTTGACGACGATGAGGAACCCACCCGCATGATGTGGATGTTGAAGAACCTCGCGCTCTTCCGCCTGGGGACGGCAGGCGACAACATGTATCACTACAAGAACGGTGGTGCCATGTGCAATGCGCCTTTCCAGGTCAGGCTTACCCAGACGGGCGGAAAGCTCATCTATTACCATTACGGCAAGCTAAACTTCTGTTACCGCTGGTGCCTGGAAGACGGAGTGGAGTTCGGGTGGCGCGTCGACTACCTGAAGTATATGCTCAAGTGTGCCATCCTCAATGGCGAGATGAAGGTGGCCAAGAAGTATGTCGACATCTTGAAGTACACTAAATATTATAAGGAGTTTGCTGAGCACTATGAACCTTACCTCTCCAACCGCAGTCTCATCAAGCGCGACCCGGAGATGAAACCCATCCTCCATTTCTTGAGGGGGCGCGACGCGCTGACCTCCGACAACACGCTTGTGGAGCTTTACCTGCTCAACAGCTTTGCCAACGAAACCTCTAACGACCCCGTCTACCAGGAGGCTTGCCTGCTGGCCGCCCTGCAGTCGAAGCAAATACCCATCTTCTGGACTCAGTTTGCCCAGTATGTGCGTCTGCACCCTGGCCAGCGCATGCCCGTCCATTACCAGGAAGCCGCCTATCTCTATGGGCACCTGGAGAACAACGTGGACATCAGCCACATGCCTTTCGACCCTGAGGTGAAGCAAAACTACAACGACTTCATGGCTGCAGCCCAGCAGTTGCAGGGCATGAGCGAGGAGCAGATGAAGCCGCTGCTCTACCCACGCTTTGGCGGCACATTCTATTATGAGTATTTCCTCATACGAGGTCTCAAGAGCTATTGATGCCTGTAGAGCCCGCCGATGAACATTGCAAACTTACGAATCACAAACCAATAGATATGAAATTGAAGAATAACACATACTGCCCAAGACTGCGCGCTTGCCATGGTGTTGCGCTCACATTGATACTCTTTTTGTCGCTAAGCCTTGTGGGGTGTGGCAGCGCGGAGGTTCCCGCACAATACAGCGAGACACCCCAGTTGCCAGCCATCTATCCAGACTACACCCATGTCACCGTGCCGGTAAACATAGCCCCGCTGTCGATGGAGCTCACGTCGCCCGCAGAGGATGTGGTGACGCGTTACAGCTACGGTAACGACGAGATTGTCTGTGCTGGCCGAAAGGCCCAACCCGACCTTAACGCTTGGAAGTCACTGGCCGCCGCTGCCAAAGGCAACGACATACGGGTGGATGTCTATGCCCAAGTGCGAGGCCAGTGGACCCATTACAAGCCCTTCACCATCACGGTCAGTCCCGACAGCATTGACCCTTACATTTCTTACCGTCTCATCGCTCCTTCGTATGTCACTTATGAAGAGCTGACCATCAACCAGCGGTGCCTGGAGAACTATGAGGAGACGGTCGTCTACAACAACATGCTTGCGGCCAACGACAGCGACGGGCAGTGCATCAACTGCCACAATGTGCAAAACTACAACCCCGACCGTTACCAGTTTCACGCTCGCCAGAACCATGGCGGAACGTTTATCGAGTATGACGGCAAGATGCAGAAGGTGAACATGAACAACGACAGCATCCTGTCGTCTGGTGTCTACCCGGCTTGGCACCCCACGCTGAAGCTCTTGGCCTACTCCACCGACAAGACCATGCAGAGCTTCCACACGCGCGACATCAACAAGATTGAGGTGCTCGACCAGCAAAGTGACCTCATTCTCTTTGATCCCGACAAAAACGAGGTGTCGACTATCCTCAACGACTCCACAGAGTTTGAGGTGTTTCCTTGCTGGTCGCCCGACGGCAAGTACCTCTATTATTCCAGCGCCCATTTCGAATACCACGACACGGTGCCCCATGATGTTGAGGCCATCGCCCGCGCCAAGGAAATCAAGTATAGCCTGTATCGTCTGCCTTTTGATGCGAAGACGCGCACCTTCGGCCCTCGCGAGCTTGTGTTCGACGCGGCAGGCATGGGCAAGAGTGCCACTTTTCCGCGTGTGTCGCCCGACGGCAGGTTCCTGCTCTTCAGTCTGGGTGGCTGGGGATGCTTCCATGTATGGCACCGCGACGCCGACCTGTGGATGACTGACCTCAAGACCATGAAGACTTATCCGCTTACGGCGGCCAACTCCAACAGTGCTGAGAGCTATCATGAGTGGTCGTCAAACGGACGCTGGATAGTCTTCTCCAGTCGCCGCGACGATGGTGTCTACACGCGTCCCTACATTGCTCACATCGACAAAAAAGGTCGTCCTTCGAAGGCGTTCGAGCTTCCGCAGGAAGATCCCGACTTCTATCACCAGTTCATGAAGAGTTACAATGCCACCATTTTCATGCGCGGGCCTGTGAAGACCAAACCCCAGGATATCTATGATGTGCTGAAGAAAGACGACGTTACGCCTGTTACCTACCGTTCCTCTTCTGCCCATTAGAGTTTGCGATAACTTCATAAGCCCTTGCGGGCAAGCCGCGCGCCAGGCCCCTTGGTCTGCTTCCGCTATGTGGTCGGCTTGCGCGCCAGGGCTTTTTCCGTTTTCCTTCGTTCCAAGGGCTGGCCATTTTCTCCGAAGAAAGGGCTGGCGTTCTTGCGAGATTTGTAACAGGCTGTGTGTAAAGGGATAGAGAAGAGAAGAAATGATAGCTATTATTCTGGATTTTAAGCTATTATTTTCAGTTTTTAAGCTATTATTTCTCTAATAACAATACTCTGTTAATTCTAA
>DJOD01000010.1 GCA_002437115.1 Prevotella sp. UBA6447 | reverse complement strand
CGACTCGCTCACCATCAATGGCACCAACGCGTCGGAGATGTTCACGGTTGACAACGCCAACCTGAGCCAAGATGTCCAGGTGTCTGTGACCAACGGCTTTGCCGTGAAGCCGACCCTCATCAAGGCTGGCAGTGGTGCCACCGAGGTAACTGTAACCCATCTCACCACGAAGAGCCACAAGGACGGACAAGTCATCCTCCGCAGTGGTGATCTCAGGGCTTATGTGCATATCCATGCCACAGGCTCCGACCTGGAAGCCAAGGACATCTCTGCCAATCCCGCCTACTCGGGCGGTACCGATGCAGAGATGACCTTCGAAGGTTTCGCGCCTGGTAGCGACGGCTACTCTGTGGAGGTGCGCGCCAAGGTTGACGACGCTTCTCAGGAACTTCTCCCATTTGCCGTGTCGGCAGACAAGGTGGGCTTCAAGAGCTACATCAACTCCACCAGTATGGGCATGAAGAACAGTTCCGACGTGTTTGTGTCGAACAAGGGCATCAGCAACCCGGCCAACGGTGGTACGTTCTACAACACCGACGGGCTGTACCACACCTACCGCTATGCCGTGACCCCCGATAAGCGCGTGTTCATCTACCGCGACGGCCTGCCCGTCGACACCTTCCGCGTGGCCGACCTGGCGTTGCAGCCCGACTGGAGCGTAGAGAACGGTAAACAGACGCGCAACCTGCTGAAGAACCCGGGCTTTGAGGGCGAGTGGGACTTCTCGAAGAGCCGCAACCTGGTGGACAAGATCGAAGGCTGGGACGTCTATCCCTACGACCAGTACAACTCGACGCAGGAGATCGTGAACGAGGAGCGCGACAATGACGTGGATCAGAACAACCACGTGCTCTCCGTGAAGCGTTACATGTGGAGCGACGGCTGGAGCGCCGCGCAAATCTCGCAGATTGTGGATGTGGCTCCCAACGAAATTTACTCCTTCTCGGCCCTTGCCAAGGGCGGCATCAAGAAGGACGGCACGCAGCTCGCCACCTTGCGCATTGAAGACCTTCAGAATGCCGACAACAAGGTGACCATCCCTGTGACGAGCGACGATTACCAGACTTACGCCGCCGACTTCACGCCGCTGGCCAACACGAAGCAAATCCGTGTGATCTGCAGCCTGGAGCGCGATAAGTGGGGCGCGTCGATCACGGCCCTGAAGGTCGACGACGTGAAGCTCACGGGCATGAGCCGCAACGTGCAGCAGCAGATAGGCTTCGATAACACGGGAGCTGATATCCAGTATTTTGCCTTCGACAACACCGGAGCCTACGCTCCCGTGATGCCAGGTCTCACCGCCCAGGAAGTGGAGACAGCCATCAAGGACGTGAACAACAACGCTGACAACCGCCTGAAGGCCTACGTTGTCAATGGCATGCTCCAACTCAAGGATGTGGCCGACGGTTCGCGTGTGATGGTCTACAACGCGGGCGGCGTGCTGGTTGCCAGCCTTCCCGCCTATACCGAAGGCACGGGCATCGCCCTTCCCAGAAGTGGCATCTACGTGGTGGCCGCGTTCAAGGACGGCAAGCGCCAGGTGGCCAAGGTCTCCTACTGACAACTGAAAAGAACAAAGGTTTAATTACCCTAATATGAAGAGCGGTGTGGACGGGAAATCCCAGCCCGTCCACACCCCCTTATCAAGCAAACAGCAAATAGCAATAAAACAAGCAAACGACATGAAAAAGATTACCTACACATCGTTGCTCCTGCTGGCCATGGGGTTGACCGCCATGGCAGACAACACCTTCAAGCCCGGGCAGACGTGGAAAGACACCAGCGGCGCAGCCATCAACGCCCATGGAGGATGCATCCAGTATGTTGACGGCAAGTATTACTGGTTTGGAGAAAACCGCAATGGAGGAAAGAGTGCCGGTATCAGTTGTTACACCTCTACCGACCTCTACAACTGGAAGAAGCTCAACCTGGCTGTCACCCCCACGGGCACCAAGACCGACGAGAACCGCGATATTGCCAGCGGGCGCACCCTTGAACGCCCCAAGGTGATATACAATGAGAAGACAGGCAAATGGGTGATGTGGATTCATTGGGAGAACGGCAACGACTACGGCCAGGCCAAGGTAGCCGTGTGCCAGGCCGACAAGGTGGAAGGCCCCTACACGCTGGTAGACGTGTTTCGCCCCAACAACCGCGACTCGCGCGACCAGACCCTCTTCGTGGACACCGACGGGAAGGCGTACCACATTTACTCGACCAACATGAACACAAACACCAACTGTGAGTTGCTCACCGACGACTATCTCGCGCCGACCGACCAGCAGAACATGCAGTTGAAGGGGCGCAAGTATGAAGCCGCTTCCTTGTTCAAGGTGGGTGACACCTATTACGGCCTGTTCTCAGGATGCACCGGTTGGACCGCCAACCCAGGCCGTTATATGTGGACCACCGACTTGATGGGCACTTGGAACGCTCCTGCCGACTTCAAGGCCAGCGATGGCACCACGGGCATCAACTTCTGTGTGGACAAGGGGCTCACCAACACCTACCAGAGCCAGAGCGCATACGTCATTCCCGTGCCAGGACACGACAAGTGTTTCATCTACTACGGCGACCGCTGGAACTCAAGCAACGTGCAGTCGTCCACCTACGTGTGGCTGCCGCTCAGCGTCCGCTCGGGCTACCCCACCGTCACTTGGCACGACTCATGGGACTTGAGCGTCTTCGACAACATGTACCAAATGAAGCGTGCGGCCCAGCTCACAGACGGCATGGAGTTTTACCTGCTTGAGAAATACTCAAACCGCATGGTGTCGCGCCCCAAGACCACGCTGACGCTGGAGGACGATGGCGAGTCGAACCTCTGCCTCGTGCTTCATGCCACGGCCAACAGCCAGGAGTTCAAGGTAGAGGACAAGAGCACTGGCAAGTACCTGCAGTCGGTGTTTGGCACGACGCGCTGGCAAGCCGCAAGCGACGAAGCCTCGCAGGTGTGGAAGTTTGAGCTCCAGGAGGATGGCTATTACCGTCTGGTCAACACCGACGATGCCACGGTGCTCACCGTCTCGGGCAACAGCACGCAGGCAGGCACCTCCCTCTATCTCAGCGACAACGCCAAGAACACCCACCAGAGCTTCGGCGTCTATTTCGACTCGAAGGCCCATGCCGACTATGAGGAGGCCGACATGTTCAGCAAGACCTACCGCGAGAACAACAAGAAGCTCATCGACCAGACCACGGCCATCCAGATTGTCACTGACAAGGTGAAGGAGGCCGCCCTCGGCTTCTCCAACGGCACGCTGACCTACACCTCCCAGCTTTACTCGCCCGTGCAGGTCACCGTCTACGCCCTGGGCTCGGGCGTGGTTGCTGTCCGTAAGACCTTATCGCTGTCCGGCCACAAGGCCGAGCTTGACCTCGAATCTCTGTTGCCCCGTGGCCCCTACATCGTTAAGACCGTGCAACAAGGACAAACCAAGACCTTGAAAATAGCATTATGAAAAGACGAATCTTGTATCCCCTGGGCATGGTCGCGTTGACCTTGTTCCTGCTGCTGGCCGAACTCCTGCCCTTTGTGCGGGAGACGGCCGAGCTGACTCCCTTCTACCTGACCGACACCTTTGCCGTCGACATGTTGCGGCGGGTGTGCGGAGGTGTGTTTTATGTGGCTTCGCTGTTGCAGGGCAGTATGGCTCGTCCTTGGCTGGGCGCGCTGCTGTTGGGCGCGGTGCTGTCTGCACTGGCCTACAGCGTCAAGTGGGGCTTGCGCGTGAGCGACGAGAAAGAAGGCTTCTGCTGGTTGCCGTCGGTGGCGTTGCTGCTCAACTACACACAGGTGGGCTACATGGTCTACCTGCTCAAGGTGCCCGCTGTGGCTTTCACGGCTCCCGTGGGCTTGTTGGTGGCCATGTTGCTTGTTGGTGGCTGGCTTCGTGCCACCCACTGGGGACTCAAGATTCTGTGGATCATCCTTGTCACCACGCTGGGCTATTGGCTCATGGGTATCTACGCCCTGGTGGCCTGTGGCGTGGTGGCGCTGTCCGAGCTGGCTGGCCTCCGGCGCGCCACGTCGCGCAAGCAGCCGTTGGCGTTGTTGGCCGGCTTGGCGTTGTGCGCCCTGTTCCTGCCCCAGCTTCTTTATGCCCAGGGGCTGTTCATGATGCGTGAGGAAGACCTCTACACCGCCGGCCTGCCCGACTACCTTTGGACTGATGCCGAAAAGGGCTTGTTCGCCCCCGTGCTGTCAGCCTTTTCCGTTGTTGCAGCCTTGGCCGTGGCACGCGGCCTGGCCCTGCCCCGCTGGACGGGGTGGTGCGCCCTGGGTGTGTTCGTGATGTCGGCGGGCGTGTGCTGGCATTGCTCCTTCAAGGACGACAACTTCCTCTCCATCCTGCGCCTGAAGCAGGCAGCCCTTCAGGGCGACTATGAGGCGATGATAGCCCAGAGCCGCGCTTCCGACCATGAGCCCACGCGCGCCGAGGTGGTGCTGACGCGCCTGGCACTCTACGAGACGGGACGCATGGGCGACGAGCTGTTCCACTTCCAGGACGGCGATGCCCCTTACCGCGCGCCCCGTGGGCAGCAGTATCTGCGGCTCACCAGCGCCCACCTGCTCTATTACCTCTATGGCAAGGTCAACTATGCCTACCGTTGGGCGATGGAAGACCTGGTGGAGTATGGACACCGACCCTACTACCTGAAGATGATGGCCAAGTGTGCCTTGCTCAATGGCGAGCCTGTGCTGGCACGCAAGTGTCTCACGGAGCTGAGCCGCAACCCCTGGTGCTCCGATTTCGTTGACCGCTATATGCCTTATGTCGGCCATCCTGAGCGCGTCAAGGCTGATGGCGAGATGGCCAAAATTAGGCCCCTGCTCCAGTATGGCGACGTGCTCGACGGCGATGGCGGCCTCATCGAGATGTACCTCCTCAACAGCTTTGCCTACAGCGATGGTGGCTCGCGTCCCATCGTGGAGCTGTCGCTGATGAACAACCTCATCACCAAGAACCTGCAGGCTGCCTGGCCTCGCCTGATGATGCTCCTGCCCACGTGGCACGGCCATATGCCGCGCCACTACCAGGAGGCGGCCTTGCTTATCGGCCAGTTGTCGGGCGGGCAGGTGGACACCTCGAAGCTGCCCATCGATGCCGACGTGCGCAAGGCGTTCGACGAACTGATACAGGCATCGGCCCAGAACGGCGACGATGCCAGCAACGCGCAGGTACTCCGCCCACAGTTTGGCGGCACCTACTGGTACTACTACTTTTTTATCAACGGACTAAAAACTACCTGACATCATGAAGATAACACATATCCTGCTCGCGGCTCTGACCCTGACCCTGATCCTGTTGTCGTGTAACCCCTCGTTGCCCGAGCAGGCCACTGAGGCTGGTCGTGTGGCTGCCGTCTATCCCGCCGACAACGCGGGTGCCACGCTGCCCCCCAACATCGCGCCGCTCAACTTTCGCATCAATGAGGAGGGCGACGGCTGGCTGACCCACATCTACAGCGACGCGGACCGCGAGGGCATGACGCTCGAAGGGCGCGATGTCGACATACCCGTCGACGCGTGGCACGCACTGCTGGAGGGCGCCAAGGGGCACCAGGTGCACGTCGACATCTACGTGGACAAGAAGGGCGAAGGGTGGAAACGATACAACACCCTCTCCTACGACATAGCACCCGAGCCCATCGACCCCTATATGACCTACCGACTCATCGAGCCGTCGTATGTCGACTATGAGGAGCTGACCATCAACCAGCGCGACCTCACCTCCTTCGACACGCGGGTGGTCTACGACAACATGATGCTCAGCGACGGCGACAATGGCCAATGTGTCAACTGCCACATACCCGCCAACTACGGGCGCAACGGTCGCTCGCAGTTCCACGTGCGCCAGGCCATGGGTGGCACGGTGCTCATCGACGGCAAGCATATCACCAAGGTGAACCTCAAGACCGACAGCACGCTCTCGGCGGGTGTCTATGCACAGTGGCACCCCACGGAAAAGTTCATCGCCTACTCAGTGAACGAGACAGGGCAGGTGTTCCACACGCGCGACGTGCAGAAGGTAGAAGTCATCGACTATGCCAGCGACCTGGTGCTCTATGATGTGAAGGCCAACAAGGTGTACGACATCGACAAGCGCAAGGACGAGCTGGAGACCTTCCCGGCCTGGAGCCCCGACGGGCGCACGCTCTATTACACCTCTGCCCACCTGGAGCAGCAGACGGGCGACATCGACAACGAGCTCGACAGCGCCTACCAGAGCCTTCACTACAACATCTACGCACGCAGCTTCGACACCACGACGCGCCGCTTCGGCGACCGCCGCCTCGTGTTCGACGCGGTTGCCATGGGCAAGAGCGCGGCATTGCCACGTGTGTCGCCCGACGGACGTTACCTACTCTTCTCGCTGGCCGACTACGGGCAGTTCCATGTGTGGCATCAGTCTTCGGACCTTTGGGTCGTCAATCTTGGCAACGGCTACGCCACGCCCCTGCGCGCCGCCAACTCGCCCAAGAGTGACAGTTATCACGTGTGGTCAAGCAACGGACGGTGGGTGATGTTCACCTCGCGCCGCCAAGACGGCAACTACACGCGCGTCTACTTTGCCTACTTCGACCGCCAAGGGCGCGTGCATAAGCCTTTCTTGTTGCCCCAGCGCCGCGCCGACGATGACCTGCGCCTCTTCAAGAGCTACAACGTGCCGGAGCTGATGGTTAGGCCTGTGGCCGTTGATGCCGTCGACCTGTCTCGTGCCATCCGCCGCGAGGCGACTCCGGCAAGCTATGGCGGCAGCGCGCTGCTGCGCCACGATGGTCCCTCGTCGCGTGTGACGGCCTTGCCAGCCAACGACAGCAGTCGGAACCGATTATACAACTGACGGGAACGGGTGGCAAGGTGGTCATGAAAAAACACGTCGTTTTCCGTCTTGCGTTTTAGCGCGCCTGTCGATGGTTTTGTGCCCTTCGGCGGACAGACAATGACTTTCTGTATATTGCAGAGGCACTTTTTCCAGAAAAATATGCCTTATGATAGTTCGATAGACCTTCTTTTTGACCCACAGTTAAGTCCCTATTGAGCGAAGATTTGCCCTCTATTGTGCACGATAAAGGCCTAATTTTATAAAGAAACATACCCCCCTATGAACCCCTTTTGAGAACCAAATGGTTCACTTGTCACCAAAACGAACATGGCATAATCCAAAAATCTTATTTTCAGTAATTCATAATATTTATTCATCTAAAAATCAGAATCATGAGAACAAAACTTACCTTTCTCCCGACATTGCTGTTGGTGCTGTTGGGAATCTTGCAGAGTGTGGCGCTCAGCGCGCAGAGTTACCTGCCAAAGGTGGGCGAAAAGGTAACGGTAGACGACGTGGTCTACCTCGTCAAGGGCGATAACCTGGTGACCAACCCCGAGTTTAACGACGGCCTGGCCGGATGGAAGGCAGGCGACGGCTCCGACCTCTCAGCCGACTATTTTGAAATCCAGCCGACGGGTGGTCCAGACGGAAGTGCCTGTGTGCACGCGCTGGGTGGCGCGGGCAGTGGCAAGCCTCAGTCGATCAAGACAGGCTGGGCCGTGGAGGAAGGCAAGACCTACGTGTTCAGTTGCTGGGCCTACCGTACACAGGGCGGCATGTCGAGCAACACGCAGTACAGTCGCCTCTACTCCTCGTCGAGCGAGACTGCCACCAACACGCAGATAGGCACCATCCAGTATGAGGGCAACAAGTGGGTACAGACACAAATCGTGTTTACTGCCTCGGCTCCCTATGTGGTGGTCAACCTGGGTTGGCTCAACGCCGCGTCAAGCTTCGATTGTTTCTTCTTAGGCGAGGTGGAGGCCACAAGCGACGTGTCGACCGCCAAGCTCGAGAAAGCCATCGCCTCGGCCGAGAACTTGCTCGCCACTACCACTGAGGGCGATGAGCGCGGGCAGTATCCGGCCACGGCGCGCCAGGCCTTGAGTCAGGCCATTGCCACAGCGCAAGGCGTACTCCAGAACCCCATGCAGGAGACGATCGACGAGGCTACGACGACCCTGCTTGCTGCCATCGATGCTTATAAGGCCGCTGTCGTACCAGCTTTCCAGGTAGGCGTGGGATACAACTTCACCAATGTGGCTTCTGGCTCACTGGCTCTCACCACAGGTGGAGGAACAGTGCAGATTGTTGCCGCCGACATGAACGACAGCACGCAGGTGTTCTACTTCTTACCGGCTCCCGAGGGTGCTGAGAAGGTCGGTTACAACCTCCGCGACGCCAATGGCAACTATGTGTTCCGCAGTGGTTCGTGGGACACTAAGTCGGGTGCCGATGCCGATCTGACAAAGGCTGATGCTATCTTCAACGTGGTCGACTATGGCTCCTACATCCAAATCAAGAACGAGGGATCGGGCTCTGTCATGGGTGTGGACAAGACCGACGCGGGCTCGCCAGTGTTCAGCAACAAGAATGGACAGGACGGAAAGAACTACTGGTACATACAGGTTCACACACCGACGGCGGTTCTTTCGGCCGTCATCGCCGAGGCCAAGAAGCTCTTGGCCGACACCGAGGTGGGCACCGAATATTGGCAGGTTTCGCAGACCGCCTACGATGAGCTTACGAAGGCTGTGGCAATTGCGGAGGAAGCCCTGAAGAACATCACCTCCTACGAGGAGGCCAACGTGCAGGTGGAGACGCTCAACAACGCCATCGCGGCCTTCAAGGATGGCTTCAACCCCCTAACGGAGTTTGATGCCACACAGACCTATGTGGTGACCCACTCGAGCGGCAACCTGCTCAGCGCCACCGTCAGCGGCAGCGCGGTCATCACTGCCAAGCCCGAGGAGGGTGCGGCTGACCTGCAGCTCATGACACTCGAGGAAGTAGCCTATGAGGACCTGGAGAATGTATACCGCATCCGCTCAGTGGCCGATGGAACGTATCTGATGCGCGATGGAAGCTACAACACCCTGTGGTCGGACAAGGACACCACGGCTGCCTACCTGCAGGTGGTGCGCCTCGAAGGCAAGTATCTCGGCCTAAAGTTTGCCACGACCAATACCTTCCTGGGCTCTGACGGCACAGCATCGGGTACGGCTCTCTACAGCGACAAGGCAGGCGCGGGCAACGCAAACGCCTACTTTACCATCACGGCTTACGTCGGCGTGAAGCTCGACCGCGTGGCGTTCAACGCTGCCCTGGAGAAGGCCAACAACGCAGCCAATGCCATGGTGGAGGGCTACAAGAAGGGACAATACTTCGCCGAGGACATCGCAGCCTTCCGTGCCGCCATCGCTGCCGCGCGCACCAAGGCCAACAAGGCTGCCTCGCAGGAGGAGCTCGACGCGGTGACCACCGACCTGCTGGCCACCATCGACACTTATGTGGGCAAGGCCCACGCTGAGGATGTGATCAACAAGGACTCGCTCACTGTGGCCATCGCAGCGGCTGAGACCGTAGCCGCACAGGCTGTGGCGGGCGACTTCGACAAGCAGTATCCGCAGGCTGCCATCGACACTTATAAGGCTGCCATCGCTGAGGCGAAGGCGGTGCTGAACAATGGCGAGGCCACCCAGGAACAACTGGATGCCGCCACGGAGGCGCTCAAGGCTGCTGGTGAGTTGTTTGCCAAGGCGCAGGTCACCATCGACTATGCGGCCCTGACTGCCCAGGTGACTGAGGCCAACCAGGTGCTGGAGGAGGCCAAGCTCTTTAAGGGCGAGGGTCCCGGCAAGTATCCCGAGGCTGCCTTCACAGCCTTGCAGGACGCTGTGGCGCACGCAGATACGCTGAAGAGCGACAACCTGTGCAACCAGGCCACCGTCGACGCGGAGGTGGAGACACTGAAGGAGGCCATCGCGGCCTTCAAGGCTACCTATGTGCCTTGCGATTACACGGAGCTCAACGAGCTGCTGGCCGAGGCCAAGGAGCTAATCCGCCAGGCCACCGCCGGCGAGATTGCCTGCGATCCCGACTACCTGCAAGACTTGAAGGACTCTTACGCCAAGAACGCCAAGGCGCTGGAGAGCACCAACCAAGATGACATCGACCTGGCTGTCAAGAAGCTCCGTCGCGACATCGCCATCTTCAAGGACAACGTGGAGGCAACGGGCATCGTGGCCATCGGCGGTAGGCAGCTGGCCATTGAGGTGAGCCAGGGCGCTCTCTCCATCGGCAACTTGCCGGCTGGCGCCCGTGTGCACGTGCTCACGGTGAACGGACAACTGGTGAGCACATCCGCACACACGCAACTCAACAGCGGTGTCTACCTGGTGTGCATCAACGTGTCGGGTGCCACCGTCGTGAAGAAGGTGAGCGTGAGGTAAACGCTCGCGTCAGCTCACTGCTGACAAGCAACATATCCCTGGGGTGTTGGCCGATGGCCAGCCCCTTGGAATGACAACCTAAAAGGGCCGGATTCCGCGCATGGGGTCAGGCCCTTGCCTTTTTGTAGCGTTGGCAAGGCAATTTGCATTTTTCCAGGTCGCGGTTGGCGGAATTTCGCGAAAAAATATGTAAGTTTGCAAGCGTATTGTCAAACCAAACTCAAGGTACGCTTATGATACTACATGTGGCAAATCCTATCTACGACTCAGTGTTCAAGTATATCATGTCCGACGAGCGCATATCGAAGACCATCCTCTCCGCCTTGCTGAAGAAGGAGGTGGTGAAAGTGGAGATGCGACCGCACGAATATGTAAACGCCACGCGCGACACGCTGTCGATGTTCCGCATCGACTTTGCTGCGACCGTGCGCGAGAAGGATGCGGAAAGCGGGGTTCTGAAAGAGCGTGTCGTGCTGATAGAGCTTCAGAAGACATGGCTCGACACGGAGACCTTGCGCTTCAGGCAATACCTTGGCGCGCAATACAGCAACAAGATGAATGTCCGCAAAGACTCTCCAAAGGGGTTCGCTTATCCTATGGTGGCGGTGTACTTGTTGGGACACAAGGTGGGAAACATTGAGGCTCCCGTGGTCTATGTCAACCATGATGTGTACGACTATGACGGAAAGGTTGTCGAGGAGGGCAGGGAGGAGCCCTTCGTGGAGAGCCTCACGCACAACAGCATCATCGTGCAGATACCGCGCCTGAGGGGACGTGTGAACAACCGGCTAGAGAAAGTTCTCAGTGTTTTCGACCAATCGCGCAAGGACGCAACCGACAAGCAGGTACTCAACATAGACGAGCGCAAATATGAGGACGATGCCGACATGATGTACATGCTCCACATGCTCACAGCCGCCGCCGCCGACTCTGATATGCGTCAGGACATGAATGTGGAGGACGAGTATTACAAAGCCATCGAAGACCGCGACACGGCTATCATGCAGCGCGAAAAGGAATTGAAGGCAAGAAACGAGCAGCTTCGACGTAAGGACGAGCAGATCCAGCAGCGGGACGAGCAGATCCAGCAGCGGGACGAGCAAATAAGAAATATTGCCACTTCACTATATAAAAGTGGAATGACAGTTAGCGTAATTGCGCAGACCATGGGTGAAAGCCTTGATGAGATAAGAAAGATGCTCGAATCTTCTGTAGACTCGAAATTGCAAAACGGATGAAGGAATGCTTCTTGTTTGCCTGTTTTGCCCCTTGTTTTATGGTGGGGAAGGCCAGTGAGACGAAGATCACAGCCTTGTCACTTTGGCGCAACCGATTAAACAGATAGTTCTATGGTGAAGAAATCTTATGCGCTTGCCAATCGCCAATGGTTGGAGGAAAAGGCGCGAGAGGAGGGTGTGAAGCCTCTTGGAAAAGGGGTGTATTATAAGGTGTTGGCCGATGGGAAAAACGATGGTCACCACCCATCGCGGCGCAGCATCGTCACGGCTCACTACACGGGTTGGACTATCAATGGACGGAAATTTGACTCCAGTCGCGGCGGAACGCCTGCGGCCTTCCGCCTTTCAGACCTTATCGAGGGATGGATTGTCGCCATGCAGCAGATGTGCGTGGGCGATAGGTGGGAGGTGTACGTGCCAGCCGAGATGGGCTACGGCAAGTTCTCGCAACCAGGCATACCAGGCGGTTCCACGCTTGAACCAGTATGCATTTTGTAAGTATCTGTAAATCAAAAGGAACTTTATGGCATCAAGCGTAAATGATACCATAAAGTTCCCATTGTTTGCAAGAAATCAATCTCGCATTGTTTATGTCAGAAAATGATTAGTTTGCTGCAAATTAGCGATTAACATCCATTAACTCCGCTTTTGCGGTTTGTAACTATTCAGCGGTAGT
>DJOD01000058.1:9551-31691 GCA_002437115.1 Prevotella sp. UBA6447 | reverse complement strand
TAGTTGTCAACCAAATGTTTGGACACCATAAAGTTACCAATTATTTTTGAGAAACTGTTATTTTATGCCATCTTTCTAAGGGTGGGAAACTTCAATGAATGTTACCTTACGAGATCTCTCATCAGATGTCCGAAAGGAAATCTCTATCCAAGACGAAAGGACGGAATCCGACAATAGGATAGAAGTGACGCTACTCAAAGGGATAGCTGAAAACAATTTGCCACACATTGGGAGATGAGAAAGCACGAAACCACCGTATGCGGAACCGCACGTACGGTGGTGTGGGAGGTCGGTAAGTGTGAAAATAGGAGGCAAATGCCTTTTATGATTAGCATTTACCTCCTACTCGATTCATGTCAGTGGGTTTATTCGGCGATCAAGGTTAGGTTGCCGCGATAGTCGTTGGCAACAACGGTCAGCCGAGCCTGTTGCCATTCGGGCGGAATGGGCATGCTGAGGTATCCCTTGACGGTGTAGTATTGGGGCACGTTGTTTTGCCCATGCAGCATGCGGAGTGTCACATCGCTCACGTGGTTGTCTTCTCGTTTAACGGAATCCACCATGAGCCCTATCGTCTGACGGGTATCCACCTCGTCTGATTTGCCTGACTTCACGGAGAAACCGACATTCAGGAATCCTCCGCCTATCCATGCGCTTTCCAGTGTAAGCGGGTCGGTAGGCGCGCTGTCTGCCTTGGTCTTGTCCATAGGTCTTGTAACCATCACTTGCGATAAGCTGAACACCTGTTTCGTGTGGTTGTCGTAGTAGGCCAAGGCACGGCAGAGTGTGTCGGCCGCAGGGAGCCAGCGGGCTGTGGTTGGAGTGGCGAGGTGTACCGTGTCACCTTGATCCGTCAAGATGTAATTGACGGTCTTGGATGCTGTCACGTGCGCCATGCAGAAGTCTGCCCGAAGGTAGCTGTATCGTCCGTCGCCAGTCTCATAGCCATCAGTGGAGCATCCCGTCACAACCGACAGCATATCTAAGGCAAGGAGAATCTTTGCCAAACGTTTGTGTGCTCGACCCCAATGCTTCATCCTTTTCGCGCTGCCAGATAGTTGATTGTTGGGTTTGCATACATCCTCAGAAGGCATTGGCGAAGATAATCCTCATCTTTGTCGGGCAGGTCTATCTTTGCAATCTGCGACGAGATGTACCTGTCAAACAAGACCGTGTCTTCTTCAGCGTAGTGCTCGCGGTGCGAATCATTCTGCTGCAACTCATCGAGTGCCACATAGTTGGATGGGTACAGCCTGTAGTTGCGATGTATCTCATGGTCAATGTGGTCGGCTATGATGCGGTAAATGTCACCCTTTGGCGTGTCGTGTGGTATGCTGTCGAGAAACTCGTCGATGCAAGGGGCGCAGTGATAGTGCACGTGCCCTTTGTATCCCATGATACCCGTTTGCATGGAAACGATGTCGTCTGTGGGACCTTTTTTCCACTGGGGATTGTCGCGCCGCTGCTGAAACTCCTTGGCTTTTAGGAAGTCGCATGGGTCATACTCATAGGAAATGGTGAGCGGTACGATATGCATTTCCTTGAGTTTTTCGGTGACAGAACCGTCACCACCCATCGTCATCATCTTGAGCACGCCATCTGCCGTGCGGTCGTTGGAGTCCTTGGCGCGGCCCGCCCTTTGCGCGATCCAGATGTTTTCGTGCTTCTCCTTGATGGCGAAGTGCATGTATTCCGACAGCGTTTTGCTGGCCACGATCATTTCGCGCATGGGCAATCCGCGTTTCACGATGAAGCTTTTGTTGAGTCTCACGAGGTCTTTCACCCAAGGCAAAGAGAGCAAGTTGTCGCCGATGGCAATCTCGCAGGTTGTCGTGAAGCCCGCGTCGATGAGCAGCTTGTCGAGCAAGGCTGAGTCGAGCACGATGTCCCGGTGGTTGCTCATGAACGTGTATCGCTTGTTGTTGTCCACCGCGCGGTAGTCCATGTCCAAGCCCAGGCTCGCCTTTCTCATTAAGTTTTCGAGGAACTTGTAGCAGAACTGCACTTGGAAGTCGAGGCAAGTGTGGCATGAGCGCATCTTGGCAGCAATCATGTCGAACGGCACGTCGGGGTAAAGGTGTCGCACAACCGCCTTGAACTGCGGGTTGGCCAGTAGTCGGTCGTAGACCTCAGGCAGCTCCTCGGGCTCAAAAGGCCTTATGTCTTTGAATTTCTCGGGTATGGTCATAATCACGTGTGATTGTTGGTTGTGCCTGCACGGGTATCAGAATTGGTTCTCCACGATGTCAGTCAGCACATCCTTGATGTTGAGGCCAGCTGCCCGCACCTGCTGCGGTATGAAGCTTGTCGGGGTCATGCCCGGTGTGGTGTTGATCTCGAGCATGTTGACCACGTCGTTTCCCTTGGCGTCTTTCGTGATGATGTAGTCGATGCGGATAATGCCGTTGCAGTGGAGGATGTCGTAAATCTTGCTTGTTTCCTCAGCCACATTCTTGGCTGTCTCGTCCGCGATGCGTGCTGGGGTGATTTCCTGTACCTGCCCGTTGTACTTGGCGTCATAGTCGAAGAACTCGTTCTTGGTTACCACTTCGGTAGCCGGGAAGACCACGGTCTTTTGGCGAGTCTTGTAGCATCCGATGGAAATCTCAGTCCCTTTCATGTAACTTTCGATCATCACCTCATTGCTTTCCATGAAAGCCACACGCAGGGCGGGAGCCAATTGGTCGGCGTTTTTGACCTTCGACACGCCGAAGCTGCTGCCGTCGGCCGCTGGTTTCACGAAGACAGGCATGCCCAGTCGCTTCTCGATTTCGTTCTCGTCGTAGCTGTCGCCCAGTCGCAGCAGGATGCTGTCGGCCACGTGCACACCAAAAGCTCGGAGATAGTTGTTGAGCACATACTTGTTGAAGGTCATGGCCTCTACCAGTACACCGCTGGTGGAGTAGGGAAGGTGTATGAGGTCGAAGTAGCCCTGCATGATGCCGTTCTCGCCAGGCGTGCCGTGTATGGTGATGTAGGCGTAATCGAAGACTACCGCTTTTCCGTTCTTTCCGATGAACGAGAAGTCGTTCCTGTCGATGCGCGCTACGTTTCCGTCCTCAAATTCTACGTGCCAATCGCTTCCTTTCACATCCACGATGTACACATCGTAACGTTCCTTGTCAAAGAATGAATACAGTCCCTGGGCCGACTTCATGGACACGTCGTGCTCCGAGGAGTCGCCACCACAGACGATGGCAATGTTTCTTTTTAGATCTTTCATCTTGTTTTTATTGTTGTGTTTTTGTATGTCTAAAAGGATGTGTGGTGCGCTAATCTTCGCGCCTTGTGCCGCTGATGAAGGCTCTCCAGTGGTCGATGAGTGCCGAGAGGTCGGCTGGCCACGGCGAGTCGAAGTCCATTTGCTGTCCGGTGCGTGGGTGCACGAAGCCGAGCGTCTTGGCGTGGAGAGCCTGCCTCGGGCAGAGCGCGAAGCAGTTTCGGATGAAGGCTCGATAGCTGGAGCTGCGCTGTCCGCGCAAGATTTCGGAGCCTCCGTAGCGCTCGTCGGCAAAGAGGGGGTGCCCGATATGCTTCATGTGAGCCCTGATCTGGTGGGTGCGCCCCGTTTCGAGCACACATTCCACAAGGGTGGTGTAGCCAAATCGTTCGATGACCCGCCAGTGGGTGACGGCTGGCTTGCCAATGCCAGAGCTGGGGTCGAACACCTTCATGCGGAGCCTGTCTTTCGGATCGCGCCCGATGTTGCCCTCTATGCGCCCCTCGTCCTCCACGAGATTCCCCCAGACCAGCGCGTTGTAGCTTCGGTGTGTGGTCTTGTTGAAGAACTGCTTGCCAAGCGAAGTCTTGGCCTCGGGTGTCTTGGCCACCACGAGCAAGCCGCTGGTGTCTTTGTCGATGCGGTGGACCAGTCCCACAGCTGGGTCGTTGGCGTCAAACGATGCCACGTTTCTCATGTGCCAAGCCACGGCGTTGATGAGCGTCCCGCTGAAGTTGCCAGCTCCAGGGTGCACCACCATGCCAACGGGCTTGTTGACCACCATGAGGTCGTCGTCCTCGTAGACGATGTCGAGCGGGATGTCCTCGGCGTGGATAGTTGTGTCGTGTTTAGGTCGGCTGAGCCTCAGTGTGATGATGTCGCCAGGCCTGACCTTGTAGTTGCTTTTCACAGGTCTGTCGCCCACGAAGATACAACCGGCGTCGGCTGCAGTCTGTATGCGGTTTCGGCTGGAGTGCTGCATGTGCTCGGCAAGGAATTTGTCCACGCGCGTGGGTGCCTGTCCCGTGTCCACTTGCATTTTCCAGTGCTCGTAAAGGGGTTGTCCGTCGGTCGTTGGGTCGACGGTGCTTAGCTCATCGTCCTCTATGAGTTCCGGATCCTCGGTATAGTCTGTCATTGATAGTTGTCTTTGCTTGTTTTTTTTGAGTTGTCGCGTTGCTTGCCTATGGCTTGCCGTCCATGGGTCGTCATTCGCCCTTTGGCGCGGGCTCCCCCTTGCTTGGTTCGGCAGGCTCGGTAGGTTGTGCGGGCTGTTCTTTCACTTCCTCAAATGGGTCCGTGTCGCCAGTCCCCTCTTCTTCGAAGTTGTCGTCGGTCTCCATGTTGATGTAGTTCACGGAATCGCTCGTGTCGCGTTGCCCGTTTCCGACCTGTATAGTGACTGGCGAGTCGACAGGGATCTTGTCGCCGAATGACACGTGCCGTCCACCTACGACCACGCCGTAGACCCAGTCTTTCTCTCCTGGCACAAACTGTGGGGGTGCCACCTTGAAGCCCATGGCCGTCAGCTTTGCCATGGCCTCGCGCAGCGAACTGTTGTCGATGATGTCGGGCAATGTCAGCGTAGGCGTTTGGCTGGCGTTGATGGTGACGTAGATGATGTGCCCTGACTTCACGCGCTCTCCTGGCTCGGGGTTTTGCTCCAGGATGCAACCGGGTGGCAATGTCTTCACGTAGCCCGTGTCGCCCACCTCGATGCGCAACCCGAGTTGGTCGAGCACGTGCTCTGCGTTGTCGTATTTCTTGTGTACGATGTTGGGGATGACTATCGATTCGCCGTGATGGGTGTAAATGCCTATGCCATATTCGGCCCCCATGATGAGCGCTGCTAAGACGAGTGCCATGGCTGCCAGGTTGCCCCACAGGTATTTGCTTTTGAACTTTCCGAAGAATTCTGATGCCGTCATCGGTGTTGTATTTTTCCACAAAGATAGTGCAAATAGCTCGAAAGCCCAAAAAGCCACCCGCTTTTTCTCATTATTTTTTTGCGTTTAATGCTATTTGAAGATGCTTGGGGCAATGCTGTCTGTAAGGAAAGTTCTGAAAAAACAGCTCCTTCTTGTGCTTGCCTTTTAGCTGACTGTCGGCTTGCTTGGCAAGGGTCAATGACTGTAAAATGTCAATCCAATGAAGGGTTTTGTGTGTTTTTAGTGGAGATTTGTGCTTTATTTGCTCACGGAAGGTGTCGAATTATGCGTCGATGACGGCCTTGTTTAGAAATGACATGGATTGAATCGAGAGACGATAAAGCCTTAATCATTAGGCAAGCGGTTGGAAAAAAATGTCTAAAACTAAAATATAGTTACAGTAGATTGATTTTCAGCTGGTTGTGTAATAGCCTTGAAATTTAGCATATTTGCGTACGCCGAGGTTTCTGCCTGCGAATGTGCCATTCTTGAGAGTCTGATTGTCGTAGTTTTTCCGAGTGGGAAGAATCGCTCCAGTTGTTGGTCTGCACTCGTCCTCAACGCAAAAAGCAGCGTGAAAGGCGTATGCTTTCATGCTGCTTTTTATCGTCTGTCGGAGTGTGTCCGAGCGATTACTTACCGTGATTCTCGTCAGAGACGGTCAGCTTCTTGCGGCCATGGGCGCGACGAGAAGCCAGCACGCGACGGCCGTTCTTGGTGGCCATTCTCTCGCGGAAGCCATGCTTGTTCACACGGCGACGATTGTGAGGCTGGAATGTTCTTTTCATTTTTTTGTTATTTAATTGTTTGTTATTGCTTGTGACGCGAGGAATGGCTAAAGCATTCCTTTTGGGCTGCAAAATTACTCATTATTTTTTAAACGGCAAAGAAATAAGCGTTTTTTCGGCCTCATTTTATGCGTTTTCTATAAAAATGTAGTATCTTTGCAGCCGTTAAAAAGACATCAGTAACTATATCATAGATAGACGAACAATGATTAATTCACAGGAAATCAAAAAAGGCACTTGCATCCGCATGGACGGCGGCATCTGGAAGTGCATCTGGTTTGAGCACCGCAAGCCAGGCAAGGGCAACACCGTCATGAACACCAAGCTGAAGAACGTGGCTGACGGCCGTGTTCTTGACCGCACGTTCCAGGTGGGTTTCAAGCTCGATGACGTGCGTGTGGAGCATCGCTCTTATCAGTATCTTTACGAGGATCCCACAGGTTGCATCTTCATGAACCAGGAGACCTTTGAGCAGTTCCCCATCAGCCGCGACCTTATCACGGGTGGCGAGTACATGAAGGAGGGCGACATTGTCGACGTGCAGATCTCTGCCGACGACGGCTCCATCCTCTCAGCTGAGATGCCTCCCAAGACCAACCTCACTGTGACTCACTCTGAGCCGGGCGTGAAGGGCAACACCGCCACCAACGCTACCAAGCCTGCCACGCTGGAAACGGGCGCCGAGGTACGTGTCCCCCTGTTCATCAATGAGGGCGATGTCATCACCATCAACACAGAGGATGGTAGCTATGTGAGCCGCGTGACTGAGAAGAAGTAACTCGCTCACACCGAGATAGCGCAAGGGTAAGAAGGTTGACGTGTGCCATGGCAATTCCATGGGGCGTAGCCTTCTTGCCCTTTTTTCTTAACCCGTGGCCATGAGCCACATTTAACCGCAAAGACATGAAATACAGTTTGGTGATTCCTGTTTACAACCGTCCTGATGAAGTGGATGAGCTTCTCCACAGTCTGTTGGCTCAATCGCTGAAAGACTTTGAGGTCATCATCGTGGAAGACGGTTCGCAAACACCCTGCCGCATGGTTTGTGAGCGTTACGAAGGGCAGTTGAAATTGCGTTATTTAGCGAAGGAGAACAGCGGCCCTGGGCAAAGCCGCAACTACGGCGTAGAGCACGCAACGGGCGATTATGTGCTGATTCTCGACTCCGACGTGGTGCTGCCAGAGGGCTATCTCCAGGCTGTTGACGACGAGCTCCGCCGTGAGCCATGCGATGCCTTTGGCGGGCCTGACCGCGCTGCCGACTCCTTCACGCCTGTGCAGAAAGCCATTTCCTATTCGATGACCTCCTTCTTTACCACAGGAGGCATACGGGGCGGTAAGAAAAAGCTCGACAAGTTTTATCCCCGTTCTTTCAATATGGGCATCCGCCGCGAAGTCTACAACCAGCTCGGCGGTTTCTCGAAGATGCGTTTTGGCGAGGATATCGACTTCTCCATCCGCATCATCAAGGCAGGCTTCAAGACACGCCTCTTCCCCGACGCGTGGGTCTACCACAAGCGGCGCACCGACTTCAAAAAGTTTTGGCGGCAGGTTTTCAACAGCGGCATTGCCCGCATCAATCTCTATAAGAAATATCCCGACTCGCTGAAGGTGGTACACCTACTGCCTGCCGTGTTCACGGTTGGTGTCGTCATGTTGCTGCTACTCTTTCTGGGAGGCATCGCGGCAGCGGTGGCCCTGTTTGAGATGGGCTATGGCATGGAGCAAGCCTTGCCACTGGCGATCAGCGCGTTGTCGCTGGCCTTGCTGGCCTGTTATGCTGCGCTGATATTCCTGAATGCCAATTGCAAGACTGGGAGCCTACTTGTTGCTGCTCTTGCTGTGCGTGCCGCGTTCACCCAGCTCATGGGCTATGGCTGCGGATTCCTGAAAGCCTGGTGGGAGAGATGCGTGCTGGGCAAGGAAGAGTTTGAGGCGTACAAGCGCAATTTCTACCAATAAGCCGTGCGCAGACAGATGTTGATCCATAAGCCATGCCAAACCTAACCATTACCGACTGGGCCGCGGAAGACCGTCCGCGTGAACGTCTTGAGCGTTTGGGGGCTGAGGCTCTCTCCAACGCTGAGTTGCTGGCCATCCTCATCGGGTCGGGCACGCCACAACAGAGTGCTGTCGACCTGATGAAGGATGTCTTGGTCGGCTGTCACAATAATCTCAACACCTTGGGAAAGATGACCATCCGCGACCTGCAGGCTTTCAAGGGCATCGGACCGGCAAAGGCCATCACCATTCTTGCTGCCTGTGAGTTGGGCAAGCGCAGGGCGCGCGAAAAAGCCGAGGAACGGTCGGAGCTTGGGTCGGCATCAGCCATCTACGACCTCATGCACCCCAAGTTGCAAGACCTCGACGTGGAGGAGTTCCACATCTTGCTGATGAACCAGCGGTTCAAGCTCATCAAGGAGGAGCGCATCAGCCATGGCGGCATCACGGAAACAGCTGTCGACGTGCGTGTCATCATGCGCGAGGCGCTGCTCAACAATGCCACCGTGCTGGCTGCCTGCCACAACCATCCGAGTGGCAACAGCCACCCGTCGCGCCAGGACGACCAGCTCACGGAGCGCTTAAGAAAGGCTTGCGAAACGATGCGTATCTATTTTCTCGACCATGTCATCGTGACGGATGGCAACTATTATTCATATCATGAACAAGGTAAATTGTAATAACCGCCTGTCGATAGCCACACCCTTCTGGTATTGCTGGCTTCTCATCGCCATGGCTTGGATCGCCATGACCCCTGTGCGGGCGCAAAAAGCCTACCATGGCGACGGCCCCGACAACTGGTTGCGGTTCGTGCCAGTGGCATCGGCCTATGCCTTGAAAGCCTTTGGCGTGGAGAGTGCCAGCTCGTGGCATCGGCTCGCTGTCAACACGGCCACGAGCTACGTGCTGGCTTGCGGAACGGCTTGGGCCTTGAAACATGCCATTCGCGAGCGCCGCCCCGATGACACCGACAATCGCGCTTTTCCATCTGGACACACAACGGTGGCCTTTGCTGGCGCGGCCATCCTTGACAAGGAGTTCAGGCATGTGTCACCATGGATCAGTGTCGCGGGCTATGCTGTGGCAACCGGAGTGGCAATAGACCGCCTGACCCGTAACCGTCATGAGTGGCAGGACGTGGTAGCTGGAGCCGCAATTGGCGTGGGAGGCACTTGCCTTGGCTATTGGCTTGGTGACAAGCTGACTGGCGAGGACAGTCGCTACCGGGTTGGAATTGGTGGCAACAGCCTGTCGCTGGCCATTCGTATCGATTGAGATGAAACTAACTTTAAATCTATGAACATACTTTTTAACATAACCTATAAGACACGATTCGGCGAAGAGCTGGTGCTTCGAGCGACTGGTATTGATCGTGGAGCACGTAGCCTTCGCATGACAACACTTGACGGCGAACATTGGCAAGTGAGGCTGGTGGCAGAACCATCGATGGGTACCCTCACTTATTATTATGCCTTGGAGCGCGAAGGGAAAGAGCTGAGACGCGAATGGACATTGCTGACCCATCGCTTGGAACTGACGGCGACGATGGCTTCAGAGTATCTCGTCTACGACTATTGGGCAGACATCCCTGAGGACGCCTACCTCTATACGTCGGCCTATACTGACTGCATACATCCCCACACGCTGGAACGCTTGGAGCCGACGGGGTTTGCATGTACCTTGCGATTGTCAGTGCGCGCGCCACAGTTGCTCGACCATCAACGTCTCTTTCTCGTGGGTGGGGCAGAGAGCTTGGGAATATGGGATCCGTCGAAGGCCATCGCTCTCACGGAACATGACCACAATGTGTGGGTGGCCGACGTGGATGCCGAAACTTTAGGAGCTGGGCACCATGAGTTTAAGTTTGTGGCCTTCGACGACAGGCAGCCTGATGTCACCATCTGGGAAACAGGATGCAACCGCTCTCTTGAACTGTCATCGCCTCGTCGTGGACAGGTGACCGTCTTGAACTTCCCCATGGCCTTTTTCCCCATTTGCGACACGCGGCTGGCTGGGACGCTTGTGCCTGTGTTTTCCTTGCGGTCGGCCTCCAGCTTCGGTGTGGGCGACTTTGGCGACCTGAAGAAAATGATAGACCTTGTGTGGAGCACAGGACAGCGTGTCTTGCAAATCTTGCCTGTGAACGACACAACGCTTCACCACACCAAGGACGACTCATATCCCTACAGCTGCATTTCGGTCTTTGCGCTTCACCCGCAATATGTGGACCTCACACAGTTGCCGCCTCTAAAAGATGCGGAGCAACGCGCGCGTTTTGAAACAGTGAGAAAACAGCTCAACGCGCTACCGCAAATAGACTACGAACAAGTGATGCAGACCAAGATAGCATACTTGCGACTCCTCTTTGTGCAAGAAGGCAAGCAGACTATGTGCTCCGATGACTACAAGGAATTCTTTGAGCAAGCGAGCCAATGGCTTGTGCCCTATGCGGCTTATTCTACCTTGCGCGACCGGTATGGAACGCCAAACTTCAAAATGTGGCCTGATTACAACCTTTGGGATGAGGCTTGGCGAGAGGTTTTGACAAACCCGCGCACCAAGGCTTATAAGGAGGTGCAGTTCTGGTACTATGTGCAGTATGTGCTTAGCAAACAATTGGCCGAGGCTCATCAGTATGCGCGCCTGCATCATGTCATCCTTAAGGGCGACATACCCATTGGGGTAAACCGTGAGGGCTGTGACGTGTGGATGGAACCAAAATACTTCAATCTGAACGGACAGGCTGGGGCTCCGCCTGACGCTTTCTCTGTCAATGGGCAGAACTGGGGTTTCCCGACCTACAATTGGGACGAGATGTTGAAGGATGGTTGCCTGTGGTGGAAACGCCGCTTTCAAAATATGGCGAAGTATTTTGACGCTTACCGAATTGACCATGTTTTGGGGTTCTTCCGTATTTGGGAGATTCCTGTATCATCCGTCTATGGCTTGCTGGGGCAGTTTCAACCTGCTCTGCCCATGACAATAGAGGAGATAGAAAACTTCGGACTGCAGTTCCATGAGCGGCTTTACTGTGAACCGCTCATCACTGAAGAGATGCTGGCTCATGTTTTTGGGCCTCGTGCCAGTGAGGTGAAGGAGCAGTTTCTTATGAGAAAAGATGCAGACCACTGGGACTTGCGACCGCAGTTTGCTACCCAACGAAAAGTGGAAAGCCACTTCTGCAGCATGAAGAAACAGGTTCTGAAGAATGTCTCCGATGAGAAAGAGCGTACGCGAAAGTGCCTGGTCCTTGAACAAACGCGTGATGGGCTGTATGCCTTGATCAGCAACGTGCTGTTCTTGCGTGACCATAGGAATATCCACGTGTTTCATCCGCGTATTGCGGCACAGGCTGATAATGCGTATGCTACCCTCTCGGACAACGACAAAGCTGCTTTTAACCGCATACATGAAGACTTCTTTTATCACCGCAACAACCACTTCTGGTATCATGAGGCCATGCGCAAATTACCGCAGCTGGTTCAGGCTACACGTATGTTAGTGTGTGCTGAAGACCTGGGGATGGTGCCGGCCTGTGTGCCATGGGTGATGAATGAGTTGAAGATTCTTTCCCTTGAGATTCAGTCCATGCCCAAGGAAGCGTTTGTTCGCTTCAGTCATCCCGACCGCAACCCCTATCGCTCTGTATGCACGTTCTCTACACACGACATGCCTACCATGCGTCAATGGTGGGACGAAGACCTACAGCGCACGCAGGAATACTATCATGTCATGATGGGAAAAGAGGGTGAGGCTCCTCATCCGTTGCCTGGCAATTTGGCTCGCGACATTGTAGCCAGCCAACTGGCTTCCAGTTCCATGTTGTGCATCTTGAGCATTCAAGACTGGTTGGCCATCAGTGAACGGTTGCGCCTTGCCAATCCCAATGCGGAACGTATCAACATCCCTTCCAACCCACACCACTATTGGCGCTACCGCATGCACCTCAACATTGAGGACTTGTTGGCGGATAAGCAGTTTGTTGACCAGGTGCGGCAATTGGTTAAGCGTAGTGGTAGATAATGCTTTTGAAACGGAGATATGTGCGGGGGCAGACTGCTATGTTACCCTAATGAGAATAGTCTATAATAACAAATCACGGGCATAAAAGTCATTTGTTGTGACTTTTATGCCCGTGATTGTTAGATGACGGTTGCCCGGTGGCTACTCTTCCGGAGCCTTGTCAATCAAGTCCATAAACTGGTCAAGTTTTGGAGTGATAATGATTTGCGTGCGACGGTTACGCTGCTTGCCAACCTCTGTATCGTTGGAGGCGACAGGGTTGAACTCTCCACGTCCGCCAGCAGTCAGTCGCTTGGGCTCTACTCCGAAATGGTCGATGAGATATTGGACTACAGATGAGGCACGGAGGGCAGACAAGTCCCAGTTGTTGCGGATGTTCTTCATTGAAGCTGCGTCAGTGTTGATGGGCACATTGTCGGTGTTACCCTCAATCAGTACGTCATAGTCCTTGTAGTCCATGATGATCTTGGCAATCTTTGAGAGTGTCTCCTGGGCGCGATCATTGACCTCATAGCTGCCGCTCTTGTAGAGCATGTTGTCGGCCAGGGAGATGTAGACAACACCTTTCAGCACCTGAACATCAACCTCTTTCATTTCTTCTTTCGACAGTGAACGGGTCAGGTTATTGGTCAACACCATGTTGAGTGAGTCGCTCTTGCTCTTCACTTCCACCAAATGGCGGATGTATTGGTTCGACTCGTTGATTTGGTCGACCAGCTTAGAGATGTTCACATTGTTATCGCTTGTGTTAGAAAGGCTCTTGTCGAGGCTCTTCTGCAGAGCGGCATAATCCTTTTTCTGCTGTGCCAGTTGGTCTTCAAGCGAGCTGACGCGAGCTTGTGAGGCGGCCAGTTTCTCTTTGGCATCTTGATAGTTGGATGTCAGTTCCTTGTTCTCATTCTGGCAGTTTTGCAGGTCTTTCTTGCTTGCGCAACTTGTGACAAGCAACGCGGCGCCAAGTATGGCCAGTACAAAAATGTTCTTTTTCATATTCTTACTTTTTAGTTATTGCTTGCTGCTATCAGTTGAATAGACTTTTGCAAATTTATAATGTAGACGTGCTTTAAGCCTAAAAAGTTTCAAATGTTTAGCTTATTTTAACTGCTGACACCTGTTTTTAGGCAATTAGCATAAATTTTTTTAGCTTTGTACCCTATTGAATAGACATAAAGTCTACATCAGGCATCCATGCAGTATTGTTGTACAAGCGAATGATATTGTTCCCTTGTTTAAGTTTAGCCTTCACACTGACGGTTTCATTTCCACCCACATTCAGCGTTGCGACATCTTGGCCATTGACGCTAACCGTGAAATGGCGCTTGTCGGGAGAAAGACACTTAAAGCTGAGCGTCTTCTTGCCCCCCTTGGCCACATACACGTTTTGCCATTGTAAGTCGTTCTTCGCTGAGCAGCCAAGCCATGTTGCTTTCATGCCTGCTGAGCAATTATTGTCATACTCGTAAATACCAGTTTTCTTCGCTTGGTTGTTCCATAGCTCCTGGTAGTCGGAGATATAAGCTGTTTCTGCCTCATAACGATGACGGTCGAGGCGTTTTGCTGCGGTGAGGACGAATATACGGCAACCGTGCCCAGGTACGTCGACTTGCATGGTCTCCCCCTTGTGTGTGCCTTCATCTTTGCGCTCAAATACGTTGCGCACCTTCACAGCCCCAGCCAAGTCTATGTTGCGGAAGACCAGCGTGGCGATGGCGTTGGTGCTCGCTGGGTTGTAAAAAGCTACCGCGCGCTGCAACCCGTGCAAGGTCTTCACGTCTTTTACAAGGATGTAAACCCCATTCGAAAGTGCTACGGGGTATGCTTGTTGGTGTGGCGTGTCCTGTGAGAGGGCAATGAGCTCTGGATTTTTGAGCAGTTCGAGGGTTTGCGGCTTGATGGATCCTAAGTCGCATCCAATGAGCAGCGGACTCTCCATGACGCACCACATTCCGAAGTGTGTCTTGTCTTCCTCGTCTGTCATCGACCTTCCCACTTCGAGCATATCCATGTCGTTGTAGTGGCCGTCGCTGCTGTAGCCCGCAAGATAAAGGTTTTCGTGCAAGATTCCAGCCACCGACTTCCAGCTGTCGTAGATGTCGTGTGTGGTGCGCCATGAGTCGGCAACCTTGCTTACCCATGTGCCAGGATAGTTCCATCGGCACACATTCATGCGTATGCCTTTGAGGCCTGTCGCATCGATGGCCTTCCGAATGTCGGTGTATCGTGTTTCCTCATCGAGCTGCAGGCGGTCGATGTTTTGTGGTGCATCGCCCCCGCAATAGTCTATTTTGATGAAATCGAAGCCCATCTCCTTGAAGTAGAATTGCGCGTCGGTGTAGTCGTGCCCGTAAAAGCCGACACCCACTGCAAGCGTGTCCTTGTCGTAGTAGTTGCCACAAGTGTTTCGGCCAGCGTCCGAGTAGATGCCAGCCTTCAGACCCAGCGAATGAATGTAGTCTGCTACTGGCTTCAGGCCATTGGGAAACCGGTGCAGATTGATTTTCAGCCTGCTGTCTTCCCCGCGTCCGCCTTGGAAACCATCGTCGATATTGATGTAGCTGTAGCCCGCATCTTTCAGGCCAGTCTTTACCATGCAGTCGGCCTGATGGCGGATAAGACTGTCGCTGATGGCTACGCGATAGGTGTTCCAGGAGCTCCAACCCATGGTCGGAGCATTGTCTTTTTGAGCGTGTGTTGCCATGGCGGTCACAACCATTGCGCTCATTAAGAGTGCTTTCTTGTTCATGTTCATTTTTAGGAAAGTGTGATTGTTTCTTGTGTTCGCGTTGTTTTATTTTTTGTGCTTCGATACGCTATCATTTAGTCGTGGCCAACCATCTTTCCATGTGATGTCTCGCTGGATTAGGATGCTTTGGCCTTGTTGAGGAATGCTGTAACCGTGACAGATAAACAGGTCTTTGTCGGGCAAATGGTATGCGGCGCAGTGCCCCGCAGCCTCAAAAAGCTTGCCATCACCAGTGATGACCGGTGTTCCTCCTCCCGCGTACATGGGCACCCCTTCCTTGTCGATGTAGGGTCCTATGATATCTTTGCTTCGCCCGACCACCACCCTGTAAGTGCTTTGCGCACCCCGGCAGCAGTAGTCCCAACTGACGAACAGGTAATAAAGCCCATCGTGATGCATTATAAATGGTGCCTCGATGGCATTTGTTCCGGCATACCTTGAAGTGGAATTCACAGGTTGGTCGGTTGTGTCCTTTTTGTATCGTCGGGCAATTGTTCGTGGGTGACCAGCCAATTGCGGTTTCCCGTTGCGCATCTCGAGAGGTGCCAATTGGATGCCATCCCAGAATGACCCCCATGCCAACCAAAGGCTGTCTTTGCTGTCGATGGCAAACGCTGGGTCAATGGCGTTCCAGTTGTCGCGTCGTTCTTGACTGGCCAGCAGGCATCCGTTGTCTTTCCAATTGTCATCGTTGAGGGTCTTGTTTGACAGTAGCCCAATAGCGGAAGTGTTCTTCCCGAAGGTGGAACAACTGTAAGCCAACCACCAACGGCCTCTCCATCGAATGATGTCGGGAGCCCATATGTGCCTTCGAAAACCTGGTACACTGTCATGTGTCCATGCCGGTATGTCCTGGATGACCCCGTCTCGTTCCACGTGCCAAGTGTGGCGATTCGTCGATGTCATATGCCCAATGTTGTTGCCGGTACTGTATATGTGGTAAACGCCGTTCTCGTAAGCCATTACCGGGTCATGAACGAAGGGCGTGGTGGTGTCGAAGGTCACTTGACGTTGCCCTTGAGTCTGTGCCCACACTGATGCGCTCAGCATGATGGTTGCGCATGAAAGTATGGCTTGCTTATGCTTCATGGCGTTTCATTTTTAGGACAATGAGTGTGAATACGGCACCGATGATAAAAATAAAACCTGCGATGATTGTTGGCGTGAGCGTGTCGCCAAAGACCGCCAAGGAAATGATCATGGCCGTCAGGGGCTCAAACGCTCCGAGAATGGACGTCAGCGTTGCTCCTATTTGCTCAATGGCGGGTATGAGCATCACGTTGCTCAAGGCTGTAGAGACCAAGCCCAGCAAGATTAGATTGGTAAGCACATTGGAACTTTCTACCCATTCTATTCCGTTGAAGAAGACGAAGGAGAAGAGGGCAAAGAACACCATTCCCATCAGGAAGACGTAGAATGTGAGTTTCAGGCTGCCCATGTGGCGTACTCTCATGTGTGGCATCGAAACCATGTAAAGCGCATAAGAGAACCCCGCAGCCAGTTCGATGACAATCCCCAATGGCTGAATGTCGGTGTCGCCACCTAAGTTGGACATGCAGGCCACGCCCAGTACGGCGAGAGCCATGGCACCGATGGTCGCCCATGAGAAGCGCTCATGAAAGAACAGTAGCATCAGGAGCTCTGTCCAAATGGGATAGGAGAACACCAACGTTGTGGCCACTCCGCTGGGCATATAGTTGTAACCCAATATCATGAGGAGCGCTTCCACATCATAGAAGAGTGCCAACAGGCTGATTTCCGCCAGTTCTATTTTGGTAACCCTCATGTCTGTTCGTTTCCATAAAAGTACTGCCAGGAGCCCCAGGCATCCAAAGGCAAAGCGGTAGACCATCATTGAGGGCAAGTGCATTCCTGCCGTCATGACTGGTATGGAGAAAAGGGGTATCAGTCCGAAGGAGGTTGCCGATATCCACCTGTTGGTAAATCCTTTCGTGGTTTTTGAAAGTTTCATGTATTCGTTAAGTGCGTTTAAAGTTGGTTTTGTGAGAGGTGCCGTGGTGATAAGTTTTATGGTAGGTGTTGTGTTAGCTTAATAGAGAAGCACCAGACCTGCCAGTGCGGCATAGCAAATCATGCGGATGGGGTTTATTTTCATCCATTTGGTGCCAACGAACGTGGCGATGAAGAGTGCGATGCTGATGGAGAAGTGCCAAGGGTGGGCAGGCGTGGAGAAATTTTCACCATTGCATAGCAGGAGCGTTGCTGCGGCCAGCAGTCCAACCACAGCGGGGCGGAGGCCGGCGAAAACGTCTTGCACAACGCGTGTCTTCATGTATTTCATGAACATATTGCTGATGATGATCATCAAGATAAATGAAGGTAGCACCAAGGCTGTGGTCGATGTGGCAGAACCGAGCATCGCCAGAAGGCCGCCATGTCCTGCATTGTGTATAGCCGTGTATCCGCAATAGGTGGCCGAGTTGATGCCTATGGGGCCTGGTGTCATCTGCGAGATGGCCACGATGTTGGTGAATTCGGCCGATGAGAGCCATCCGTGGTTACGTACGGTCTCCATCTGTATGAGTGAGAGCATGCCGTAACCGCCGCCAAAGCCAAACAAGCCAATCTTGAAGAAAGTCCAAAAGAGTTGAAGGTATATCATGGTCTGTTATTTCAGGTGTTTGCCGTAGAGAAAGCCGCCTGCCCCTGCTGCGATAATGATCCATATCGGGTTGACTCCCAGAATCCATATCAGCAAGGCCGAGATGACAGGAATCCAAGCGTTGTACAGGTTAATTTTTGCGCTCTTGGCTAGGTTGAAGGTCGGCACGGCGATGAGTGCCACCACGGCGGGGCGTATGCCGTTGAACATGGCGGCAACCCATTTGATGTCCATAAACTGGCGGAACACCATGGCGATTGCCAAGATGATGAGGAACGAGGGTAGGCAGGCACCGATAGTGGTGCAGGCCGCCCCTTTCACCCCATTGATCTTGTAACCGATGAACGTGGCGATGTTGGCAGCAAAGACACCAGGGCAACTTTGGGCGATGGCGATGAGGTCTATGAAGTCATCTTGTCTGACCCACCTGTTCTTCTCCACCACTTCAGCCTGTATGATGGGTATCATGGCATAGCCTCCGCCTAAGGTGAAAGCCCCAATTTTGAAAAACGTGGTGAAGAGCTTGATGCCCTGCGCCAGGCTCGTGTTCCCATTGGTGGCCTGTCGGGGTCCGCTGGTTAGTTTGTCTGTTATGTTATGATCCATTGGTTGACGATGTGTTCCCAGGTGATGCGTTGTAAGGTAATGTCAAGATGAGGTGAACAACTAAATTCCCTTCTCCACAGGAGAGGGGAATTTGGTATGTCGGGAACCTTGCAAACGCTTACTTGTTCTTCTGTTCAATCCATTTCCTGGCGTTGACGAAAGCCTCCATCCACGGGGTCACGTCGTCTTGAACTCGATTAGCTGGGTACCAAGCGTTTTGCCAAGGGAAGATGGCGCGCTCCGGGTGTGGCATCATGGCCAGATGGCGGCCGTCGGCCGAGCAGATGCCCGCCACGTTATAGTTGGATCCGTTGGGGTTGCCAGGATACTCAGCGTAGTAGTATTTGGCCACGATGTTGTAGTGGTTTTCGGCTTCTGGAAGCTCAAAGCGTCCCTCACCGTGAGCCACCCAGATTCCGAGCTTGTCGCCACTGAGCGATCCCAGCATGACGCTGTTGTTCTGCGGAATGTCCAGTCCGAGGAATGCGCTTTCAAACTTTTGCGACTTGTTGTGCAGCAGGTGGGCGCGGTGTTCGTGCTCAGGGTTGATGAGGTTGAGCTCCACCATCAGCTGGCAACCGTTGCAGATGCCGAGCGAAAGCGTGTCTTCACGGGCGTAGAAACGGTCGAGAGCCTCCTTGGCCTTGGGGTTGTAGAGGAATGCTCCGGCCCATCCCTTGGCTGAGCCCAGCACGTCGCTGTTGGAGAATCCGCCGCAGAAGACAATCATCTGCACCTCGTCGAGTGTCTCACGACCGCTGATGAGGTCGGTCATCATGACGTCTTTCACGTCGAAGCCAGCGAGCCACAGCGAGTAGGCCATCTCGCGGTCACCGTTGGTTCCCTTCTCACGGATGATGGCGGCCACGGGAGCCTTACCCTCACCCTTACCGTTTTTCTTGGATGCTTTCCAGCGGTCGGGGTTGATGCCGAGTGACGCAAAGGTGCCCTTGAACGTGTCGTGGAACTTGATTTCGAGCGGCTGTTTCTTGTAGTTCTTATAGCGTTCTGCGGCCATGCCGTTCATGCTCTGGTGCTCGTCGAGCAGGGCCGACGTGCGATACCATGTGTCGCGCAGTGCATCAATGTCAAACTCATGCTTCCATTCGTCTTTCACAATCACCAGTTTTCTGTTGGCAGGTGTGGGATAAGCGATCTTGGCGTAGCCGATTCCCTCGTCCTCCAAGTATTCTTTCAGCTCTCGCTTGTGCGAGTCGCTCACCTGGATGACCACGCCTGGGTTCTCGGCGAAGAGAATCTTCACCACGTCGTCCGAGCTGGGCTCCACGTCGTGCAGGTTGATGTGCATACCACCTTCAGTGTTGGCAAACGTCATCTCGAGCAAGGTGGTGATGAGGCCACCCGCCGACACGTCGTGTCCGGCCATGACCCAACCCTTCTTGATGAGATGCTGTATGGCGTTGAAACAATCGGCAAAATACTCAGGGTTCTTCACCGTGGGGACATCTGACCCAATCTTGCCCAAGGTCTGCGCGAAGGCCGAGCCGCCAAGACGCTGCTCATCGAACGAGAAGTCGATGTAATAGAGTGAAGAGTTCTTGTCGTTGACCATCACGGGCGACACCGTCTGGCGCACGTCGCTCACCTCGGCTCCGGCCGTCACGATGACTGTGCCCGGGGCGATGACCTTGGAACCGTCGGGATATTGCTGGGACAGCGACAGCGAATCCTTGCCCGTTGGCACGTTGAGACCCAAGCTGCAGCAGAAGTTAGACAGCGCTTGCACGGCGTCGTAGAGGCGAGCGTCTTCGCCTTGCTGCGACCGGCAGGGCCACATCCAGTTGGCCGAAAGGTTCAGGTTTTGCACTGGTGACGGATGCTCACGGTCGGTGGCCACGGGAGCCCACACAATGTTGGTGAGGCTTTCGGCCACGCTGAGCACGCTGCCAGCGGCTGGGTTGGCCATGCCCGCCTGTGGCGCGTGGCCCAGGGCGGTGGCGATGCCCGCCTTGCCCCGATAGTCGAGGGCCACCACACCACAGTCGCTTAGGGGCAGTTGCACCTGTCCCTGTGTCTGCTGGCGAGCCACTTTGCCAGTCACCGAGCGGTCCACCTTGTTAGTGAGCCAGTCCTTGCATGCCACAGCCTCAAGCTGCAGCACGTTGTTGAGGTATTGGTCGATGTTGTCGATGCTGTATGTCGCGTCCTCGTAGTGGTGGGTGACTGTCTGGTCGCGCATTACCGTCTTGGGCGAATGGCCAAACATTTGCGTCACGTCGAGGTCGAAGGGCTTCACCCCGTCGCCCTGAACAAACGAGAAGTGGGCATCGCCCGTGGTGTGCCCTACCACGTAGAACGGCGCGCGCTCGCGGGCGGCAATCTTCTCCACCTTGTCGAGCTGGTCGTCTTCGATGAGGAGCCCCATGCGCTCCTGGCTCTCGTTGGCTATGATTTCCTTGGCTGAGAGAGTCTTGTCGCCTATGGGCAACTTGGTCATGTCAATCTCTCCGCCACACTCTTCCACCAGCTCTGACAGGCAGTTGAGGTGTCCGGCCGAGCCGTGGTCGTGGATGGAGGTCACGGGATTGGTGTCGTCCTCAACGAGGGCGCGCACAAGGTTGTAGGCGCGTTTTTGCATCTCCGGGTTGGCCCGTTGCACGGCGTTGAGCTCCACGGCAGTGCCGTAGCGGCCCGTGTCAACAGATGACACGGAGCCTCCGCCCAGGCCGATGCGGTAGTTGTCGCCACCCACGACGACGATGTCCTCACCTATCTTGGGTTCTTTCTTTAGGCAGTCGCGCTTCTTGCCATAGCCCACGCCGCCGGCCAGCATGATGACCTTGTCGTAGGCGTACACGGCATCGCCCGTTGCCGAGGTTGCGTTGCCCACGTTTTGCTTGGCATCAGAGCCATCGGCCAGCTTCGCCGTGTCGGCCGATGAGGTCTGGTACTCAAAGGTGAGTACCGAGCCCGTGATGAGTGGCTGTCCGAACTTGTTGCCAAAGTCGGATGCGCCATTGGAGGCCTTGGTCAGAATTTCCTGTGGCGTTTGGTAGAGCCACTTGCGCGGGGCTATGCGCTGCTCCCACGCGCGAGGCTCGGCGGAGCCGTCTTGTCGCTCAGCGGCCAGGCGGGGGTAGGATGTCATGTAGACCGCTGTGCCGGCGATGGGCCATGAGCCCGTGCCGCCGCCCATGCGGTCGCGTATCTCGCCGCCGGTTCCAGTGGCGGCGCCGTTGAAGGGCTCCACGGTGGTGGGGAAGTTGTGGGTCTCGGCCTTCAGCGAGATGACGCTCTCGATAGGCTTCACCTGGAAGAAGTCGGCCGTGGTCTGGTCTTCGGGCGCAAACTGTTCGATGGTCGGCCCCTGTGCGAATGCCACGTTGTCCTTGTAGGCTGAGAGTATCTTTCCAGGGTGTTCCTTCGTGGTTTTCTTGATGAGCGCAAAGAGCGACGAGGGGCGTTCTTCACCGTCGATGACAAACGTGCCGCCGAATATCTTGTGGCGGCAGTGCTCAGAGTTGATCTGGGCGAAGCCGAAAATCTCCGAGTCGGTGAGTGGACGGCCGTTTTCCTTTTCAATCTTGTGCAGGTATTCTATTTCTTCAGGGCTCAGGGCGAGGCCTTCCTCCTCGTTGTACTGCTCGATGTTGTCCACGTGTTTGATGGGCTCTGGCTGGTGGTTGACGGTGAAGATTTGCTGGTCCAGGCCGTTGTACATGCGTTGCAGCATACAGTCGTGGCTGGCATCTTCGCTTTCCACGGGGAAGAATTCCTCTATACGCGAAATGCCGGTGAGACTCATGTTTTGTGTGATCTCAACGGCATTGGTGCTCCATGGGGTTATCATTTCGCGGCGCGGGCCTACAAAGAAGCCCGTTAGGGTGGTGGCGTCCAACAATGTGGCATTGCCATAAAGCCAGCTGAGGGCTTGTTTCTCCTGCTCGCTGGGCTGGTGGTCCATCTCAGTAGCAATGATGTTCTCCTTGGGAGTCTTGAAGAATAGTATCATGGTCTGTATTAATTAATAGGTGCATGTTATACGAATGCAAAATTAATTGTTTTTTCGTGAATATGGGCACGTGGGCATATCTTTTTTGATTTTCGGGCTTTTCTGCGTGTTCATCGCGCGGCTGCCATGGGTTTGCGCCATGTCTTGATAGACACTTGTGGTGAATCGAATGGACATGGTGCGGAAGAATGTGCCGAATGGCGAAAAACAATAGCTTAAATTCTTTAAATAATAG
>DJOD01000058.1:0-9485 GCA_002437115.1 Prevotella sp. UBA6447 | reverse complement strand
CTATTATTTAAAGAATTTAAGCCATTGTTTTTTTTCGTGCTTCCTTACCCGTTGATTTGCAATGGGTTATTAGCTGGCTCTAAAGGTGCGTTTTATCCTTTTACAGGATGGGTGCCCCCTGTGGGGCTGAGCGCAGAGGCTGGCTCACTGGTTGAGCGCGGCCTGTTCTTCGGGAGAGAGCCGTAGGGATTTTGGATGGGTGCCATGCACTTTGAATTTGTCGAAGCCCTCACCGTATACGCCTATGACGTTGGTTTGGGTTACAAAGGCATGCGGGTCAATCTCGTTGATGATGCTGAAGATTATTTTGCTTTCACGCCGCTTGGCCATGATGAAGAGCATCTTCACCTCATGCCCAGTGTAGAAGCCGCGAGCTTGGATGAGCGTGGCACCCCGGTGGGGATAGACAGCTATGCGGCTGGCTATCTCTTGATATTTGTCGGAGATGATGAAAAACTGCACGCTGCGTCGCATGGAACCTACCACCTGGTCGATGCAGAAACTGGACACCAGCAGCACCACGTAGCCGTAGATGACTTTCTCCCAATCGTGGAACACAAGGTAGGAGGAGGTGATGATGACTATGTCGCAGAGCATGATGACACGGCCTAGGGAGATGTCGCGATACTTGTTGACGATGGCGGCAATGATGTCGGTTCCGCCTGTGGAGCCGTTCGAAGAAAAGCCGATGCCTATGCCCGAACCAGTGAAGATGGCGCCGATGATGGCGGCCATGAAAGGCTGGTCGTGAAGCAAGGGGGCACCTGATGGAATCTTCTGGAAGATGGAAGTGATGACGGTCAGCACCAGGACAGCGTAGATGGTCTTGATGCAAAACTTGAATCCCAGTATCTTGAGCGCGGCAACCAGCAAGGCTGCGTTAATGATGAAATAAGTCCATTGCACGGGAAACCCGGTTCCCCAAAACACGACAGAGGCCACACCTGGCACGCCTCCCGTTGTGATGCTGTTGGGCAAGAGGAAGATGTTCCAGCCGATGCTGTAGGAAATCATGCCTACCCCAATCATCACATAGTCGCGAAGCTCTTTCCAAAGTTTTTGGTTTACGATGTCCATAATGCTTGTCTTTTCTTATCCTAAAAGCGTTTCCATTAGGCCAGTTGTTTCTCCTCCTTTTCTTTTTGGGTGGGGGGAGCCCTTGCCAGGCCGCAATTCAAGCGCAAAGGTACGCTTTTCATTTGAAAAAGGGCTCTATTCGGAGGCTAAGAAATGCAGAAAAATTATTTCTTGCGCACAAGGGGGTGCCGCTTCGGCCGTGGTCAGATGATGTGGAAGTGGTGCAAAGCCGCGCGCACGCCTTCGTTGTCGACGGGCGAGGTCACATAGTCGGCTGCTGCCTTCACCTCTTGGCCGGCGTTGCCCATGGCCACGCCGATGGCTGCCTGGCGGATGATAGGGATGTCGTTGCCGCCGTCGCCAAAGGCCATGGTGCAACTCAGCGGAATGTCCTCGTGGTTGCACATGGTGACGAGAGCCTTTCCCTTGTCGGCATCGCGGTGGGTGATGTCGGTGAAGGCGGGGTGCCAGCGTGAGCTGGAGCAGGATGGCAGGCTGTCAATCACCTTGCGCTCTTCCTCAGAGGTGAAGAAAGGACTCAGTTGGAGCAATGGCTCCTGGAGGGTGGTGGATAATGGGGCAAAGTCGAAATGGAGGTTCAGGCCTTCGCGAAACTGGCGGGTCAGCTCGGGCGAGTCGTTCAGCACAGAGATGTGGCGTGTGCCCACAACCACGCACGACTTGCCTAACTGTCGGCAGGCTGCCATGATTGCCTCGGCGTCTTGGGGCTCGATGCTGTGGAGCCCAAATCGCTCTTGGCCCACGATGCAGAGTGCACCTGTGGTGGTGATGTATCCGTCGATGAGATCGGTGATCTGTCCGAGGTTGTTGATGAACCCCACGGGCCGCCCCGTGGAGATGTAGACGCGTAGGCCGCTCGCCTTGGCCTGTCGCAGGGCCTCGACGGTGCTGTCGGGGATGCGGTGGGTCTTGAAGCTGACGAGCGTGCCGTCGATGTCGAAGAACAATGCTTGGGTCATGTCAGTGTCGTTTGTTATGAGTTGCTGGTGTTGTCGTTGCTGTCCTTCACCTTCTGCGGTCCCCTCACGTGCTCGCCCTTCTTCAGTCCGCTCTTCACCTGGATGTTGATGCCGTCGCTCAGTCCCGTGGTGACGCGCCGCTTCTCATAGGCCTTTTGTCCGTTGGCCACCTTGACCACGTAGACATACGTGTTGGTACCCTCGAAGGTGATGGCGCTCTCGGGCACCGTCAGGGCCTGGCGTGCCTCGGCCAGCACGATCTCAGCGTTGGCACTGTAGCCCGACCGTATCTGGTTGGCACCGCTCACGTGCACTGCCGCCTTGATCTCAAACTGGTTGGCGCCGTTGTTCTGCGTGGCCTTGGGCGAGATGTACTCCAGCGATGCCTGCAGGCGCTCGTCCTGCATGGCGCCGATGGTGATTTTCATGGGCATGCCCGTGATGAGGCGTCCCACCTCGGTCTCGTCGACGTTGCCCCGGAAGATGAGGTCGCCCATGTTGGCCACGGTGGCGATGGTGGTGCCGTCGTTGAAGGTGTTGGACAGGATGACCGTGTAGCCCACCTTCACCGGCACGTCGAGGATGAGACCGCTGATGGTAGAGCGGATGAGGGTCGACGAGTTGCTGGCGTTCTCGCGTGACACGCCGTCGCGCACCACCTCCAGGTTGTCCTGCGCGGCCCGCACCTCCTCGTTGGCCTGTTGCCACGCCTTGCGCTTCTGGTCATACTCGTCGCCGCTGACCAGTCCCTTGTCGTAGAGGGTCTTTTCGCGCTCGTAGTCCACCCTCGCCTGGCGCGCGTTGATGGCGGCCAGCCGTATGCGCGCTTGCGCGGAGCTGAGCTGGCTCTCGTCGGGGATGACCTTCACCTTGGCGATGACCTCGCCGGCCGCCACCTTCTCGCCGGCCTCCTTGTAGATGTCGGTGATGATGCCCGAGATCTGTGGCTTCACGCTGACCTCATTGCGGGGCTCTATGCGACCTGTGATAATGGTGGTCTTGCGGATGTCGGTGGTCTTGACCGTGAACTCGTCATACTCCACGGGTTGGGGCTGGCTCTTGAACCAGAGGAAAACAAACGTGCCGACGAACACCAGGAGGATGAGGGCGGCAATGACGATCTTGAGATATTTCTTCATAATGATAAGTCACGACCATGTCGCTTCGTGAGCGTAGGGATGGTCTTGGTTGGGTTATGATGTGTTGCGTGTCTTGACGTGGGTGTCACTCGTCGCGCATGGCATCGACGGGCTTGACGCTCATGGCCCTCAGGGCGGGGGCCAGTCCGGCGAGCACCCCCAGTGCGGTGAGCAGTGCAAGAGCTCCGACGGCCGTCCAGAAGTGCACCTGGAAGTGGGCGGCTGTGATGCCGTCATGGGTGTTGGCCAGTTCGAGCAGTTGCAGGATGGCGATGGCGAAGAGGATGCCCGCCATGCCTGCGGCGAGGGTCAGGGCGATGCTCTCCGATATGATCTGCGAGAGAATCATGCGTGGCGTGGCGCCGATGGCCCGTCGGATGCCTATCTCCATGGTCCGCTCGCGCACGGTCACCATCATGATGTTGCTCACGCCGATGGCGCCGGCCAGTAGGGTTCCGATGCCTACCAGCCAGATGAGGATGTTGACCCCGTGAAAGAGGCTGTCGACCATGGAGAACATCACCTCCGTGTTGATGATGAACAGAGCTTTCTCGTCTGTCGGGTCCACGTCGTGGGCTTGTGCCACGACGGTGCGTATGCGGCCTTGCACCTCCGTGGCGCGGTAGCCGGGGCGAAGCGTCATGCAGAGCAGGTCGATGCTGTCGCCGCGGTTGTAGGCTTGTTGCATCAGGGTGATGGGCACCACCACGGTCTCATCGGCACTGCCGTTGACGCTCATCGAGCCGTCGGAGTAGTCGACGCCCACCACCTGGTAGTAGGCGGAGTCGACCTGTATGCGCTGTCCGCAGGGGTCTCCCCCGCTGGGGAACAGGCTCTTGTAGACGCGCTTGCCGATGACACAGACGCGGCGCCCGTCGGCGATGTCCATCTCGTTGATGTATCGTCCGTAGTAGAGCTTGGGCGCTTCCACCTCGGCATAGTCGGGTAGCACGCCCTTGAACGAGCAACTGCTTTTCTTGTCGTCATGGACAGCGAAGCCGCCCCAGCGCGAGAGCATCGGACTGACCACGCCGAGCTGGGGCACCTGTGCTTTCAGCCGCTCAATGTCGCCATAGGTCAGTCCCCAGGTGCGCCCCTTGCGGAAGCCGTGGTAGGCCTTGGTGGTCGACTGTGGGAAGAGGATGAGACTGTTGGAGGCGAAGCCCTCGAAGTTGGACGACAACAGATCCTTCAGACCCTGTCCGCCGCCCACGAGCGCCACCAGCATGAAGATGCCCCAGAACACGCCGAAGCCCGTCAGCAAGGAGCGTGCCTTGTTGCGGGTGATGGTGTCGAGGATCTCGCGGTATCGGTCTATGTCAAATCTCACGGTGAAAAGGTTTGGTCTGTGTTGATGGTGTGTGTGGAGTGGAGGCTGCCTCCGTTGTGGCGGCGGGTCATTCGGCCCGCAGCGCCTCGATGGGCCTCGTGCGTGCCGCCTTGATGGCGGGGAGCAGTCCGGCCAGGGTGCCCGCCACCACCATGAGCAGCGTGGCCTCCACGCACACGTCAAACCCCACGGTCGGGTTGAGGAAGGTGGTGACTTGGGCGAAGCCCAGATCGGTCGTCTGGTGCCCCAGCGTGGCGTCCATGTATTGGTTGGCGGCGATGCCGAGCAGCATGCCGATGTATCCGAAGAAGGTGGTGATGACCACGCTCTCGGTGATGATGAGGCGCAGCAGGCCGGTCGGCTTGGCGCCGATGGCCTTGCGGATGCCAAACTCGTGGGTGCGCTCCTTCACGGAGATGAGCATGATGTTGCTCACACCCACGATGCCCGACAGAAGGGTGAACAGGCCCACGATCCAGAGGGCCAGGCGTATGATGGACATGCCTGTGTTCATCTGCAGGTTCTGCGTGAATCGGTTCCATAGCCATGTGGCTTCCTCGTCATCGGGGGCGGCTCCGTGGTTGCGGTTGATGGCGGCCTTGTACTGCCGCTCGAAGTTGGCGTTGGCTTGCTCGCTGTTGAGCCCGTGGAAGGAGAAGAGGATGCGGTCGGCCTTGTCGCCGCGTCCAAACATGGTGCGCAGGGTGGTGAAGGAGGTGTAGGCGTCGGTGCCCATGCCGCTGTTGTCGCTCTTGAAGACGCCCACCACCCGGAAGGCGAAGTCGCCCACGTTGACCGTCTGGCCGACCAGTGACGTGCCGTCGCCCCTGACGAGCTCGCGCGCCTGGTCGTCGCCCATGACGAGCACCTTGCGCCGCTCGGCAAGGTCGATGTCGTTGATGAAGCGGCCGGTCAACATGTGGGTCTTGTTGATGGTGGACTCGTTGGGATAGGCGCCGCAGAGGGTGGAGCTGACGTAGTTCTCGCCCAGCGAGATGTTGACGCCCGCCTGTTGCATCTCGGCGCCCACGGTCTCCACGTTGGTGCTGAAGCGCTGTCGCGTGGTGCGGATGTCGCCGTCGTCGAGGGTGATGTTGCGGCCTTCCTTCAGGCCGTTGTGGGGCTTGGAGGTCTGGCCGCCGAAGACCACCATGGAATTGGCGAGAAAGTCGCCCATATTGTTGGTCATGCCGTTGATGAGGCCGTTGCCGGCCCCGAGCAGCACGATGAGCATGAAGATGCCCCACGCCACGGCAAAGCCCGTGAGCGCGGTGCGCAACTTGTTGCGGCGGATGGTGGCATGTATTTCCTGGAAGGTGTCGAGCATGGTGCCTCCTTACTTCTACTTCATGATGGTGCCGCCGCCGAAGATGCTGGCGTTGTGGTCGTGGTTGTCGTCCACACTGCCGATGAGGCCGTCCTTGATGTGGATGATCTTGTCGGTCTCGTTGGCCACGCCGCTCTCGTGGGTCACCACGACGATGGTCTTGTGCTCATCGCGGTTGAGGCGTTTCAGCAGTTCCATCACCTCCAGGCTTGTCTTGGAGTCGAGTGCGCCCGTGGGTTCATCGGCCAGGATAATCTTGGGGTCGGTGATGAGGGCGCGTGCGATGGCGACACGTTGCTTCTGGCCACCCGACATCTCGTTGGGGTAGTGGTCGGCCCAGGGTGCGAGCCCCAGCCTCTCGAGGTAGTCCATGGCCATGCGGTGGCGCTTGCGGCGGCTCACGCCTTGATAGAACAGTGGCAGTTCCACGTTCTCGACAGCGGTCTTGAAGCTGATGAGGTTGAAGCTCTGGAAAATGAAGCCGATCATGTGGTTGCGATACTCGGCCGCACGGGTCTCGCTGAGATTCTTGATGGGGGTGCCGTCGAGCAGGTACTCGCCACTGTCGTAGTTGTCGAGTATGCCGAGTATGTTGAGAAGCGTTGACTTGCCCGACCCTGACGATCCCATGATGGACACCAGTTCGCCGGCTTCGATGTCGAGGCTCACACCCTTAAGCACATGCAGGGGCTGGGCGCCGAAGTATGTCTTGTTGATGTCTTTGAGATGAATCACAGGCATGGCGGCTCCTTATGAATGGCCCGACCACACGTCGTCGGTGTTGTATTTCAACTTGAAATTGATGGGAAGCTCATATTCCACTTTGACAGGCATACCGTAGCGCTTGCCGGGATTCCAGGCGGGCATGTCGTTGATGACGCGAAGTGCTTCCTCGGCGAATGCGTCGAGTGCCTCTTGGCGGGTGCGCTGCTTGGTGTCGCCACGAAGTTTTTGAAATGGCAACTTGTCTTCTACAGTAATCTTATTGTCGATGACGTGGGCGTTGGTAATGGTTCCGTCTGCCTCTACCATAAACTTCACGACGGTCTGTCCTTCCAAGCCGTAGTTGCTTGCCACACGCGGATACTTGATGCTCTTAGCGAGGTAATAGCGCAACATAGTCTCACCACCCTTGTATTCGGGGTTCTTCGACATCTTGCTCTTCGGGATGTGCACGCGGGAACGGTCGAGCAGTGTCAGGCGGCGTGCCAGCTTCTTCACGTCCACCGTGCGCTCGATGATGCGTCCCTCGGTGTTGATGACGTAGTAAGCCGGTATCCAGTGTATCTTGAACAGGTCGTAGGTCTTACATTCGCGCATCTTCTTCAACTCGGAGAATTGCAGGCCGAACATCTTGTTGTCTTCGATGTATTTCTGCCACACGTCTTTGTTGGTGTCGTAGGAGACGTGTATGAAGACGATGCTGTCGGAATTGTACACGTAGGAGAGGTCGTTGAGCTCGGCCATGTCGCGGCGGCAGTCGGGACACCACGATGCCCAGAAGTGCAGCACCACGTAGCGGCCGCGCAGCGACTCAAGGGTGACATTGCTCGCCGAGTCGATGACCATCTCGGGGGCCATGGCGCCAATGGGCAGCATATCCTTGGCGTAAAGGGAGTCGGCATCCTCCGCGTGTAGGCTGAGGAATGGGATGACGACCCATAAGAGTAGGAGGAGTCTTTTCACCATTCTGTGTTTTTGCGAATATTATTTATGACGCAAAAATACGGCTAATCCAGCAATTTGCCAAATGAATATACGGTTTCCATGCTCGGTTCTCCCAAATTTAGCATGAATTAACTTTCCTTGTGCGTTGTGCGCTCGTGCGAATGACGGCTTTTTCGTAAATTTGCACTTATAACTAAATATAACATATGATGAAACATCTCTTCTGGGCCTTGACTGCCCTGTCGATTTTGGCTGTGTCGCCTGTCATGGCCGCCGATTCCACCGCTTACCGTCCGCAGACGGTCGTGACGCAGTATGAGGGCTATCGCCTGGTGTGGCACGATGAGTTTGACCAAGACGGACTGCCCTCGGCCGAGTGGGACTATGAGCAGGGGTTCGTCCGTAACAATGAGCTGCAGTGGTATCAGAGGGACAACGCCTTTGTGAAGGATGGCGCGCTGGTCATCGAGGGACGGCATGAGACGGTGCCCAATCCAGGCTATCGCGAGGGGAGCGGCTACTGGACCACCTCCAGGCCGGAGGCCCACTACACGTCGTCGAGCCTCACGACGCGACGAAGCCACACGTTCCTCTACGGTCGTTTTGAGGTGAGGGCCAAGATTCCCACGGCTCGTGGGTCGTGGCCTGCCATCTGGTTGCTGGGCAATCAGTGGAGCTGGCCGGAGAATGGCGAGATCGACATGATGGAGTTTTACATCAAGGACGGACAACAGTCGGTTCTCACAAACACATGTTGGGGGTCCGGCCGTCCGTTCGACCCGGTATGGAACTCGGTGGTAACGCCATTGACGCATTTCACCAGCAGAGATCCCGACTGGGCCAACAAGTTTCATGTGTGGCGCATGGATTGGGACGAGCGGTTCATCCGTATCTATCTTGATGACGAACTGCTCAACGAGACGGATCTATCGAAGACGGTCAATGGGGGTGTGGCAGGCAACCGCCACAACCCGTTCTCTAACCAAGTGGATGGTTTTGGCGATTACATCTTGCTCAATCTTGCCATTGGCGAGAATGGGGGCGTGCCTGATGACAGCCAGTTTCCGTTGCGCTATTATGTCGACTATGTGAGGGTCTACCAAAAGTGAGGGTCTCCATTGTCGTTTCAAACTGCGTTCGCTGTCTCCATTACCGAAAGCGTCCGACCGTCTTGAATAAAGCGGACAATGTATATAAAAAACAGGCGTTATTTTCAACTTCAAAATATTTTGGCGGAAATACGCGATTTTTCGGCACTTTTTACAACTTGCTGATAATTAACCATTTATAGAATTTCGGATTTTATTCGGCCTAAATAGTAAATACTTTTCATCAAAGAATACCCTTTATCGCGTTGCAATATACCCTTTATCATGACGCGATTAACGCTTAATCGCATTGCGATAAAGGGTATATCGCAACATAAGACACCCTTTATCGCAAAATTACCTTATGCAAATCGCGGCGCGACCGACAAAAAACGCGATTTCGCGTTCTATTTCACGCGCTCTCCGTGACAAACTTTTGCACCAAAAATGCTTATAAGTTACCTAGTTCTTGGCCTTTCGGAATTGAGTGCGTTGGGAGCGCTTGGGAGTGATGCGGCTCTAATGTTTGGGGTGAATGTAAACCGATGTAAACTTGTTTAAATCTTGATTATCATGATTTTGCCCCTAATGTTTTTTGGTGAATGTAAACCGATTAAAACCCCATCCCTTTTCGGGGAAGCCCTGTCGGGCTGGGGTGGCAGGCGAGCCACCGGTTCTTGTGAGCGGAGCTCACGACCCGCCGTCTTGCCCTGTACCCCGCGGCTGTCGCCGCCTTCCCACACCCCTGGGGGGTATATCGATTTACATTCAAACCGGGACAGGCCTCATCCCTCCAAATTCGGTATTCTTATTTTATAAGGAGAATCCTCCGAAAACGCCCATTTTTGTCAAACAAAGCGAAAACATTGCATAAAT
>DJOD01000034.1:11449-57201 GCA_002437115.1 Prevotella sp. UBA6447 | reverse complement strand
CGATTGCCTTCATTTAAATTGAACATGTCTTTTTTCAGGCAAAGTTCGCATGTTAATGGGATATGGACAAGACGGCTAATTTCGGATGGTTACCAACAAACAACTCTATCGCATGGCAACAACCAAAAGAGGCGTGCCCTCACGATGAGAACACGCCTCTTTGGGAAGATATGCTTTGACAGCTTATTTGGTCTTGCCGTTCAAGCTGACAAGATGCGCCTTGTTGGCAGGCGTCTCAGCCACGCCGTTGTAGACCGTCAGGGGACCGTAGATGGTCACGTTGTCGCCCACGGCAATCTGCGCGTCGCCCTCTACCCACTTGCGGTTGCCCAGGTAGAGCACACGGAAAGCCTCGAAATCCTTGTCCTTGTCATCTGCATAAGTGCCATTGGGCGACAGGTAGAAGGAAGCGTTGCCATATTGGGCATTGAACGTTCCGCCGTTGGCGATGCGCGAAATCTTGCCTGCCACATAGACGCTGGCTGACGTACCTGCCTGGGCGGCGGCTACCGCGCCCACCGAGTTGAATGGGGCAGCGGCTGTACCGATGCCGTTGGCATCGGTCCTCACGCCATTCACGCTGTAGACATAACCTTTGGCCGTCTCTGCCACGCCATCATACATCTTTACGGTAGCACAAATCACGACCTCGGCACCTGGCGCAAGCTGCGCGTTTCCGTCCGCCCACTTCTTGTTGTCAAGCCAATAGGCGCGGAAAACTTGGAAATCCTTCGTCAAGTCGTTGTGGTAATCTCCATCAGATGAAATCCAGAAGGAGCCGTTGCCATAGGTGGCATTAAACTCACCCTTGTTCATGATTTGCGACACCTTGCCCTTGATGTAAACCTGAGTGGACGACGTGCTCGTACCCAGCGACTTCACATAATCGATGGCCTCTTCCACCGTGTAAGGCACAGCCTGGGTGCCAGAGAGTCCGGCCTGAGCAACCTGGGTCGTCACGCTGGAAGAGTTGGAAGAGTTGCTGGAAGTGAAGGTGACATCAGCACTACGGGCACCCGCCGTGTTGCCGCTGGCACGGAACGTGATGACGGCCGTGTCGGCAGGGTTGGCCTCAATCTTGGAAGGAACGCCGGCGATGTACTGGGTCTTCACAATACGCAACCAGTCTTGGGCGTTGTCAGCAATCTCTGGATAGACACCACTACCCTTGTAAGCGACCTTCACCTGGTACTCACCACCTGCAGCAGGGATGACATTCTCAGAGGTGCTTACCACCTTGACCAGCGATTTCTTGATCTTGAGCACCGTCACGTCGACCAGCTCCACTTTGCTGCCGTAAGTGGTCTTCGGACCCTCGATGGTGACCTCGTCACCCTTCTCGATGCCTAAGCTTGAGAAATTCTTCTCCTTACCATCCGCGTCGAGCGTGCCATACACGTAAACCTTACCGGTACCGTCATTGATGTAGAAGTTGCCATAGGTGGTGTTTTCTATGTCCGTAACCATACCACTGGTGCGATACGTCTTTCCGTCAGGACCAGCCAACACCTCCGCGCAAGTGGCCGTGACAGCCTCCATCGAGCCTTGGCGCACGATCAGGAACTGCGTCTTGTCGCCCACGCCAATCTGCAGCACTTGCTCTCGGCCTCCTTCGGTGGCGTCAGCATGGAACACCACCTGCGTCGTACCAGCCTCACCCGACAGGGTGGAAGCGGTGAGCCAAGTGGGCAGCTCGGCGAGGATGTCCTTCTTGTTGTCGTCCTTGCCAATGACCACAGATTTCTGGAAAGCCCAATCCTCGGCCGCCGTGATGGTCACCGTGTCGTTGCCGCCTCCCTCTGGGATGGACAGGTAGGTCTGGCTGAGACTGATCTCGCCAAGAGTGCCAATTGTATTGTCATCCGAGCAACCAGCAAACAGGATAGAGCCCAGGATGAAACTTAATATATACTTCAGTTTCATAATATTCAAACTTTAACTTAAATACGTCTTGATTAGTTGAACATGTACTTAACGCCGATGGAAGCATACCAGCATTGGCCGATGACAGGATTGTGGACGAAGGTCTTCACGTTGCCATTGACAGCCTTCGGAGTGGAGAACACGGGATAGCCCTCAGCGTCTGTGTGGTCGTACTTCAGGATGCGGCCATCATTCAGCGCGGGGTTCATGTACTTGGCCACGCCCCAACTGTCGTTGAAGAGGTTCAAGAGGTTCTTCACGTCCATGGAGAGCTGCAGGGTGTGCTTGGTCTGTCCGAACTTCACCGTGAAGTCGTGCTTGTAGCTCACGTCTATGCGATGCACCCAGGGATTGTAGACGCTGTAAGCCTCAGCATACTCGCCCTGGTGATTCTTCAGGTAGCCATTGGCGTGCACATAGTCCATGAAACGCTTCTGGTCGTCGAGCGAGGTGAAACGGAACTCCTTGTTGGCCACCTGCTTGTCGGTCGGGATATAAAGCGCGTCGTAGCTGTAGCCATCGCCGTTCATGTCGTTGGCCAGCATGTAAGAGTAGTTGTAACCACCGCGCCAAGTCTCATAAACCAAGCTATAGTGGTTGCCGCTGCGGTCGCTTGCGGTGGCTGAGAGGAAGAAGCGGTCGGGGGTTGTGTTGATGCTGTTGTGCAACTTGATGCGGTTGGGGCCGTACACGGTTGGCACATAAGTGAATGCCGACTCGGCGTTGGAACCAGGCAGAGAGGTCACTTCCTTGTTCACCTGGTGGGTATAGGCGGCGGTCAGGCTCAACCACTTGGTGGGGTCGGCCTTCACCTGCAGCATGGCCGACCAGCCATAACCACGGCTTGTGTTCTCAAGCACGAAAGCCTTGGTGGCCGTGCGGAAGTCGCTGGGGTAGATGGGACGGTTGTCGGCACCATTCCAACGTGCAAAACTCTCGGGGTCGCGCATACTCCAATCGGACATGCTGGCAGCGTAGACCGTCTTGTTGAAAATGCCCTCAGCAGTCACGGTCATGGGGAAACCTACAGGAACCGAGTAGTCGACAGCGAGAGAGGTTTTCCACACCTGGGGCATCTTGAAGTCGGGGTCGACAGCTGCGATGGAGCTGGGAACGGTTCCCTCATCAGGAGTGATGGTGGTGGGATAGCCCATGGAGGCGAGCTTGTTGTAAAGGGCAGAGATGGTAGCGTGTCCCTTGTCGTCGGTCACGAGGCCTCCAGAGAACTCGCCTGCAAGAATGTCGTTGACAGAAGTGTAGCCCTTGTTGGCTGCGTAGTCGCTCACAGCAGCAGGCAGACGGTTGAAGTTGGTGCCAGGACCCAGCTGCATATTATACTGCACCATGCCCGAGTTGGTAGGCATGTTGGTGAAGAACACCAAGGGCAGACGACCCGAGAAGAGACCCGAGCCACCACGGACGATGAGGCTGCGGTCCTTCATGACATCCCATGTGAAACCGATGCGCGGAGAGAAGGTGAGGCTTGATGAAGGCCACTTGCCAGTATCGATGTGACGGCCGTTGTAGTCGAGAGCCTTGATGGCGTTGTTGGTCATCAGGTCACCATTGTTGAAGAAGATGTTGTCGATGCGCAAGCCGTAGGTCAACTTGAAGTTGTCGGTAGCCTGCCACTCGTCTTGCCCGTAGATACCCGCCTTGCTATACTGCACGCGTGCCTTCGGGCTCATGTTTCCGTTATAGCCATAAGTCAAGCAGACAATCTCGGGAGCAGCTCCGTTGATGAAGTCGTCCACACTGCGGTAGCGATAGTAGCCGGTGCCGTTGCGCATATACTGGTTGTCGGCCATCTGGTGCTCAAAGTTAAGACCCCCCATAATCTTGTGGTTGCCCAAGTAATAGGTGAGGTCATCCTTGATATTCCAAGTGGTGTTGTGCACGGCGTTGTTCCAGGTGAAGAGCTCATAGCCGAGCGACATGTACTGGACGTTCTGGCCTGTGCCATCCTGGATGTCGATGAAGGGGAACTCCGACGAGTTGGTTCCGCGGATGTCGTCCTTCTTGGCGAAGGTGGCGAGGAACTGGTTGGAGATGTTGTCGGAGAAACGGCTGTTCAGGTCGAGAGAGAACGAGTGAACCTTGTTGTTCATCGAATACATGGAGTTGGAGAACGCCATGCTATATAAAGAGGTGCGCGAATAAGGAGAGCGCGTGCCGCCGTCCATGGACGAAGCGTTTGGGGCAAACCAGTTGTCGTTGTTCGTGTAGTTGTAACGGAAGGCCAACTTGTGCATGTTGTTGATGTTCCAGTCGAGTCGGGCCAGCAACTTCGTATTGCTCTTGTCAGCGGGGAAACTGGTGTATGAGCCCACATCGTAGCCATACTTCTCTTTCACAAATTCCTTCACGCGTTCCATGTCGGCCACAGTCGTATAAGACAGGCCAGCTTCTGAGTCGCCTACACCATCTTCGGAAGCGCGCCACGTGACAGCCTCGGAAGGAGTCTTGACGTACTCGGCGTTGACAAAGAAGAAGAGCTTGTTCTTAATGATCGGGCCGCCTAACGTCATGCCGTACGTGGTCGAACGATCCTTGGCGCGAGCCAGGGCGATGGTGTTGCCGTCAATGGCATCGCCACGCATGTTCTCATTCTGGTGGTAAATGTAAGCCGTTCCCTTGAACGTGTTGGTACCACTCTTCGTGATGGCGTTCAGACCGCCACCAATGAAGTTGGTCTGGCGCACGTCAAAAGGCGAGACGACCACCTGAACCTCTTGAATGGCATCCATGGAGATGGGGTTCCCACCACCAGGAAGGCTCGACGTCAGGCCAAAATCGTTGTTGAAATTGGCACCGTCGACCGTAAAGTTGGCCGTACGACCATCGGCTCCAGCAAAGGTCATGCCGTTGCCTCCATAAGGTGAGAGACGTGTCAGCTCGGTAATGGAACGGTTGACAGTAGGCATGTTGGCAATCATCGCATTGTCGATGTTTGTAGACGCGCCCGTCTGCTCGGTGGAGAACTTTGTTGCCTTAGCAGCGACAACGACCTCTTTGAGCTCGTTGGTAGCCTCGCTGAGCACAACTGGCAGATTGTAGGTTTGAGCAAGTTCCAACTTGACCCCCGTGATTTCCTTGGGCTGATAGCCAAGATACTTCACCTTGATGGTGTAAGGGCCACCAGGGCGCATACCGTTGATGGTAAACATACCCTTGCTGTTGGTCACAGTCTGGTACTTGGTACCCGAGGGCGTATGCACGGCCTCGATGGTGGCGCCAATGACATCTTGATTGTCGGCGGTTACCTTACCACTCAAACCAGAAGTTGTAATCTGAGCTGTCATTGATGTGATGAAACATAGCATCAATGCAACCAGAATAAGCAATCTTTTCTGCATAAGTTAGACTAATTAAAATTATAAATGTGGGGATTATCCCCGTTCTTTGTTTTATGCCTGCAAAGTTAGCCCAAAAGTTGCAAACGAGCTGTTACAAATTTATGAAATTTTATCCAACATTTATGATTTTTCAACTTTGCGCCTTGAGCGACTCCACTTCTTGCAGCCACAACGCCGAAACTGCATCCGACGGCATGCGCCAATCGCCACGAGGACTGAGGCTGACCGATCCCACCTTGGGACCGTCGGGCAGGCAAGAACGTTTGAACTGCTGGTTGAAGAAGCGGCGGCTAAACACGTCCAACCAATGGATGATGGTGTCGTCGCTGTAACGTCCCACCGACACATCGTTACCGTTGTTGTCGCCAAAGGCTTTCTGCGCAAGGAGGAAAATCTTGCGGGGGCTGAAGCCATGGCGGAGGAAGTGGTAAAGAAAGAAATCGTGGAGCTCGTATGGCCCCACCAAGTCCTCTGTCTTCTGCTTGATCTGTCCGTTCTCGTCTGCAGGTATCAGCTCGGGCGAGATGGGCGTGTCGATGATGTCGCGCAAGACCGATGCCGAAGCGTCGTCCAAAGTATGGGCCACATGGCGCACGAGATCCTTGATGAGTGTCTTAGGGATAGAGGCGTTGACTCCATACATCGACATGTGGTCGCCATTGTAGGTGGCCCACCCCAAGGCCAGTTCCGAGAGGTCGCCCGTGCCGATGACCATGCCGCCAAGTTGGTTGCTCAAATCCATGAGGATTTGTGTGCGCTCGCGCGCCTGCCCGTTCTCGTAGGTCACGTCGTGCACGCTCATGTCGTGCCCGATGTCCTCGAAGTGCTGTGTCACACTCTTGGCAATACTAATCTCACGAATGGTGACACCGAGGCCCTTCATGAGGCTGATGGCGTTGTTGTAGGTGCGGTCGGTGGTGCCGAAGCCAGGCATGGTCACGCCGACAATGCCCTTGTGCCCCATCTTCAGCTTGTCGAAAGTCTTCACGCAGACCAGCAGGGCCAGCGTGGAGTCGAGCCCGCCGCTAATGCCGATGACCACGGTCTTGGCGTGGGTGTGCACCAAGCGCTTGGCCAGCCCCATCACCTGTATGTTGAGTATCTCGTCACAAGCCTGGCGCATGGTCTCGTCAGAGGGCGTGAAAGGCTGCGGCTCCACGTGTCGCTCCAAAACAAAATCGCGCAACTGCGCAGGTTCGGCCTCGACAATACGGATGTCTTCCCCGATCATGCGACGTTGCGCGTTGACAAACGTGGTGTTGTTGCGGCGGTCGGCCCTCAAGGCCTCCACATCTATCTGGGCCTCCACCACCTGCCCTTCGAGCGAAAACCGCTTGCCCTCGGCCAGGGTGCAACCATTCTCATAGATGAGGGCATTGCCTCCATAGACCACATCCTGGGTACTCTCGCCAAAGCCAGCCGAACTATAGACGTAGGCGCTCATCGTGCGGGCGCTCTGCTGGGAGAGCAGGCTGACCAGATAGTCGTGCTTGCCCAGGAGCTCGTCGGAGGCTGAGAGGTTGAAGATAATGTCGGCGCCAGCCAAGGCCAGGTGGTTGCTGGGGGGCGTCGGCGCCCAAACATCCTCGCATATCTCAACGCCAAACACAGCTCCGTCGCCCGTGCGGAAAAGCTGAGGAGCTGGCGTGACGGTCACCACATGGCCGGCATAGCGAATCCGCATCTCGCGCAGGTCTTGCAAGGAGGCAAACCAGCGTTTCTCATAAAACTCGTTGTAATTGGGAAGATAAGTCTTGGGGACAACACCCAAAATCTTGCCTTTCTGGATCACCAGACCGCAGTTGAGCAACAGGCCGCCTGCCACGACGGGCGCACCCACGATGCAGATAATGTCCAACTGGCGGGTGAAATCGAGCAAGGCCATCACGCAGCTCTCGGCTGCATCGAGCAAAAGCTGCTCGCGGAAAAGGTCTTGGCATGTGTAACCTGTGATGCACAGCTCTGGGAACACGATGATCTCCACACCGCGCCCCTCTGCCTGGGCTATCATCGTTTCCATCTCTTTTGTGTTGTAAACACAATCGGCCACCTTCACGGAAGGAACAGCCGAGGCCACTTTGATAAATCCGTACTTCATCTTAGCAAATGATTGCTCCTTTCACCAGGGAACTTAATATTTTGCAAAGTTAGCCAATTATTCTTAATTCTCATGTCTATTCTCAAAAAAACTCTAAAAAATATTGCAATTTAGATGCCATAAAAACAAGCAGGCACCTCCCAAGAGTCACTATATCAAGAGAAGAGCAACTTTTGGTCTTATAAACATCGTCGTGTCTTTTTACCATAAAGTTTGTTCGTGATTTCTGTTGAAATAGCACAAGAAAAAACGTTTTTCCAATAGGCGACGCCCTAAAACTGGACTTCGAGTTGCAAAAAGATGCCGAATCGTTTGTCGGTAGTTGCCTGACGACGGGATGAAACATGAAGTATCAAGCGACCATCTCACAGGGATAACGGATCAATAGGTTAGCTATCAAGGCGAGATGGCATCCTTTTCTATGCTTTGTTTCCAAGTTGTTTTTATAACTAACTGTATCTTAGTATATTACAAAGCTCTCCAATTTTCGCTTATTTTCGGCCAAAGAACTTCGCATTGAGCGAGAAAAGAGGTTTTAGCATATAGTTTGTCCTGTTTTTTAGTTACCCGAGATTTGGGAACATCATTCTGTCTCTTGTTTCAAGATGTCGCCACACAATCTCTCCGATTTCTCCGAAGTCAGGTTTCCGCCATTTTTCACGTTTCAAATGTCCCTCATATTGATTTTATTCTTTAATTTTGCGGATGTTAACATTCATCCCAAACAAGTCCAAGGACCGGAAAAGCAGGAATAAAGAATCAACAAATGAAAAGAAGCCTCATTTACCTTTTGCTTATATTTTCCAGCACCATGGCCTTAGCTCAAGACCAAGGACCGCATTACAAACAAGCCAAATATTGCCTGTCGTTTGCCGACTACCAGGCTGGCTGGTGGACCGACGCCAAGTACGTAGCCAAAGTGACGCGTTCGCTCGGCAGAGTGAAATGGAGTGGAGGAACAGCCATACGCTTTGAATCACCCAACAAAAGATACATTATTTCAAAAACAAGCAAAGCTGCAGACTATGCCAAAAGTGATACTCTGTTTGGGAAGCAATGAGGAACCGCAACGCCATATCGACGCAGCGAAAGACCTGTTGCGCCACACTCTTAGTGGCATCCGGTTCAGCTCATCGTTATGGACGAAGCCTGTCGGCAGGAAGCAGACCGACCGCCTTTACCTCAACTGCGTGGCCGAAGGCCACACCAACATGGACTACCCTACCCTCCACAACAAGTTGAAAGACATCGAGCACGCCCTTGGCTCCACCCCCTCCGAACGCCAACAAGGCGTCGTGCGCATCGACATCGACATACTCAAGCTCGGTAACCACCGCTACCATGAGGAAGACTGGAAGCGCGATTACGTCAAAAGCCTCTCGAAAGAACTGTGACGGCGGCGAAAGGACTTCGTCTTGATATTATTGGCCTAAATATTATAAAGGTATCGTCTAATCACCTGGTTATCAATTTAGAAGAAGATTAAATTCAAATCTGAGTTTTAAACCGTCTGAATAGCTTTCATCCAAAATGATATTCGTAAATTTGCATTCTAATTTATAACGACAAATGAGAAAAACTTGTTTTTATATAATCTTGTCAATCGTTTTAACAACAATCTCATCTTGTAAGGAAAAACATGATGCGAGGATTTCGACGGCATTGGCGTTAGCAGAAAATGAGCAAGCAGATAGCGCCTTGAAACTTCTTCAATCTGTCAGCAAAAAGAATATGCCAGCAAAAGATGAAGCCATGTACGCACTTGTTTATACACTCGCTCAAGATAAAAGTGGTTTGGATGTCAAGAGTGACTCACTTATTGGAGCAGCCTATAACTGGTATAAAGACAAACCTGCCGACTCTCTATATTCCAAATGCCAATATTACATGGGAAGGTATTTTGCACTTAATGACAGCAGCGAGAAAGCCCAGGAATGTTTCCATAAATCCATAGTTGCTTCAAAGAAAAAGCATGACTATAGAACCCAATGTTTAGCCTTACTTCAACTATCCGTCATTTTGAGGGACTACAATCCTAACCGCGCATTATCTTGTGCTAAAGCCGCTGTAAGCACATATAATAAGGTGAAAGGAGCCACTGCTTCAAACAAGGCTTATTATCTCTTAAATTTAGCGGAAGCTTATTTGTATAATGACACCAATCTTGACAGTTGTCTATCCATCGTGAATTGTGCAATAAACCACGCTTTTCATTCTCATGATTCGACTACTATTTCAGACTCATACCAAGATCTGGCAGCAATCTATATGTTGGCAGATTACCCTCACCTTGCCTTAAAAGCTTCTCTCAAATCAAATGAATATTGCAAGAAGACGAGCTTTTCTAAACAGTTTGCATTAAGTCAATTTTATGTTTTAGTAGATTCATTAGCACTCGCTAAAAAAAATCTCGAAGAAGCCAATCCGTCAAGTCTTAGTGACACCTGCGCATATTGGGCACTACATCGAGACATCGCTATAAAAGAAATGGACGTTGACAAAGCAGAGGCATATGCTGATTCCACTGACATCTATCTAGAAAAAAAGAGCTGCGAGAACTTAAAAGCAAGAAATAATTATTATTCGCTTTTGCTTCAAAAGGAGATTACGAAGACTAAGTTGGCAAGCGAAAACCAGTTGAAGTCTGTTCTTATGGGCTTTATTGGTATAATTGCCCTTATAGTCATTCTACTTTTGAGTTATAAATTTCATCTAAAAAGAAATTTCATGCGTGAAAAGATGAATCATGAAAAGGAAATTCACCAAATTGTGGTAGAGCATAAGGAAAAGCAGATTGCCGCTATGAGAAAATTTCTTCTTAGTAAAATTGATGTTGTAAACAAACTTCAAAATATAAACACTAAAAGAGCAAATGCAAAACTATCAGAGGAAGACTGGAAAGAGACTGAAATCTTTCTAAACTGCACTGACGATGAATTTGTGTTAAGATTGAAAAAAAAATTCCCCATAATCACGGACAAAGACCTTCAAATTCTCATGCTGGTAAGACTAAAGCTACCTTATGAAAGCATCGCCTACATATTCAACATCGAAGAGAAATCGGTAAAACAACGCCTATTTCTTTTGAAGAAAAAATTAAATTTGGGTAAAGGCGACATATCTACAAGGACGTTCATTGAGAACTACTAAAATAAGGTTATTGCCATTTTTAGACCAAGCCCAACGTCTTATTCATGCATATCTGACTAATAGCAAACAACTTACAAAAATGGCATAAAGCACAAGAATTAGACCTGTTTTCTTTGGCACATCCGCAAGCTCATTATAACTTTGCAAGCAGAAATCCACCATTGGAAATCTTAACTAACAACACACGATATGAGCATAAATTCAAAATTAGCTTCTGCATTATTGATGGCAGCGTTAAACATAGTTGCAGGCTTTTCAAGACCAATCAATTTAAAAGCAAAAGCCATCATTCAGCATGGATGTTCACGTATTCCGTCAGCTACCAAAGTAGAAGCAGACTATGAAAATGGAATGGTAAACATAAAAACATACCATTGTGATGGAAGCGTATGCGTCAATATTTACGATGAGGCAGGAAACATTATTAGAACTAATGTTTTTAAAGCGAACGAATCCAACAACATAGACATATCAAATTTACCCATAGGAAATTACATTCTTGAAATAGTTACCGAAAATCAAACATATACTGGATTTTTCCCCGTTTCATATTGAATTCCAGACTATTTTACGACCATGATAAACAAATCGTAAAAAATGTCAGCACTAAAAAACCAAATTACATTTCACATGAAAAACTGCAATATTACAAAGATTTTAATGGCAGCTGCTGTACCAATTCTCTTTTCATGTTCAACAGACGACTTTAGCGCCATCGAAAAAGAGAGTGGTAATCACACCCCGCAACAAGTCACAGACGGTAACAATTGGGATGAATCGTACCATCCTTTTGCAAAAACACGATCAATGAATGAGAGCTACGAGTTTGTGCCTGTCATTCTTAAGAATGTATACACAGGGATGCTTCTTAAAGGCGAGGAACTGAACAATGGAAAAATGGTTCCCATTATTGAAAAGGTGGATCCATTACAACTTGTTTTCACCGTTCCGAGTTTCTATATTGGCACTCTTCCGGTTCCCAGCTTTTCCAGCTACATGAAGGAATTCAAGAAAGCTCTGAATGATGAAGACTTCTCTGGTCAGCAAATAGAGGAGTTTGAGTATGATTTAAAGCAATTTTCCAAGTATAGTGAAATGAAATTAGCATTTGGCGCAAATGTGAACATTGCTTCTATAATGAAATTTGAGAGTAGCGCCGAATCGAATCAAATTCGTCATAAGACAGGACTTTTTGCACGAGTATGCCAAAAGAATTTTGACGGCATAATAGATTATCCAGAAGATGGAAATATCTTCAGCAACAATGACAAGATCAAAGATTATCCAAATGCCGTTTATGTTAACAGCATCACATATGGCAGAATGGCCATCATCTCCATCGAGAGTGATACCACTTATACTGCATTAAAGACTGCTTTCAAAGCTGCATTAAACGCGAAGATGGTTAATGGAGAAGTCTCAATGGATGCAAGCTCCGAGCAAACACTTCAAAAAGCAGAAATTCATATTTGGATACGAGGTGGAAAGGGAGCAGATGCAGTAGCAACAGCTACGGGATTTAACGAATTCACAAAATTCATTGTGAATGGTGGTACATTCACAAAAGACGTACCAGGCCAACCCATTTATTGCACAGTCAACAGAGTTGATGACAATTCCGCATTTTCTCTCAATTTTGACACTGACAAAAAGTAAATATGAAAAATTTAACCCATCTGTTATTTTTACCAGTAATTGCGCTTTGCGCAAGTTGTAGTAATGAGACGGAAGAGTTTTTAGAGACCTCAACCGCTAAGCCTCACCATCCGGACGATTATGTTGTGTCCATCAACACAAGCAGAAATCCATGTAACCTATTAGGTGAAGACTCCACCCTCTTCGTCGGCCACAAGGGTACAAGAATGCTAACACGCGCTTCAAGCGACTATTTCACAGCCGAAAAAGAAGTTTCTTCTAATGAGACCGTTGTTCTGCCAGAATACAGCCCGCACGTATGGATTGGAAATGTATTGTACAAAAGTTCAGTTGCTAATTGCACCTACAAACCCGTTCCTGGAGCAAAGAAGCCCATAATGGTTTCCTTAACTCTTCCCGGATCTGATTCTGGAATAATAAATAATCCATCTTATTCACAGTATTCGTCGTACGTGAAAAAGCAAATACCAAAATCTACTTTCAAACAGAACGAGGAGTATTTCTTTTCCATCGAACAATTCACGTCGTACAATGAGCTAAAGGCTGCTTTTGGTAGTAATGTGAATACTAGTTTCTTATTTTGGGGATCTTCATCTTCAAGCAATAGCGAGGAGCATCACATCAACAAAGCAACAGGCATCTACATGAAATTTTGGCAAAGCAGTTTCACAGCTGTTATGGATACGCCCGAAATTCCCTACGCCAATGTATCTAATGGGCTTATGGACTCAGCTGTTTATGTCAATTCCATTACCTATGGACGTTTTGGTTTGTTAACTTTGGAAACTAATGCCGAAGCAAACTATGCAAAGAAAATGCTTCAAGAATCCTTCCATACGCTTATTACAAAAGGTAGCTCATATATAACCAAGGAAGAGCAAAACTTCCTAAATGGCTGTGAGTTCAACGTCTATCTCATTGGTGGCAATGGCGCATCTGCTGTTCAAAGTTTTTCCGGTTTTGCAGGATTCGTGGATCACATCACCAAAGGTCAATTCTCCAAAGAACAACCAGGCGTCCCTATATTCTGTTCATTTGCCAATGTTGCTGATAATTCTTTGGCAAGCATCAAATTTAAGTACAACATTCGACGTGAACCTCTGTATGTCGAAGTTGTAGACAACTATGACAAGACAATCTATAGACATGCACATGAATACTCTATAAAGTTTTATGCCAACGAGAACAAAGTGCCCACTATTGCAAATCCGAAGATAAAATTCAAATTTAAATTTGACGTAAGGTACGAAGATGCTCCAAAATCTTACAAGGACACAACATACATCAGGGATTTTTCCAATGCAGGCTACGACACGTCTATGCCACTCTTCTCCTACAATTCGTATAGCGCTGTAACTCGAACACATCCGGACGGATCACACGGAACAGACACTGATGTCATTTGGGAAAAGTACACTGACGTTAAATTACTTGACAGTCCCGACTATAAGCTATTAAAGATTACTTCAATACCAAAAAAATAAAATATCATGAAAATCAACATGAGAATATTGAGTAAGGCCACTTGGTCGTTAGCCATGTTGGCTGGTCTCTTGCTTTCTTGCAGCCAGGACGAAGATGACAAAATCTCCACGGACGCGCAGGTGAAAGCGCAAGAGGTGAGGATGAAGTTTACGGATGGTGCCAACCACGACCTTGTGAAAGACGACTTTGCCAACTTTCGCGTCAACACTACAAACGGCATTCCCGCCAACACACATTTCATCGTAGAGAACGGGAACTATTATTTGGGATTCACCCCAGCCTTGCCTACAGACTCGATAGGAAAAGACAGTGTCAAGATGATTTACCATGTGCACATGGAAAGCGAGACGGTGGCCGACGTGGCGTGCACGTTTAGGCTTGACTCCATCCGACAAGCCATTGGCAACAAGCGGTATTACTATTCGACCACTGAAAAATCTTACAACCGAGACATAAATGGTCCTGTCAAGGTACTGGTCAGCGAAGACCACAACTATCGTGAAGAAGGCAGCGATAAAATCTATGTGGTGTTCTATTTCCCCAACGCACGACTTCAATCCACAGAAGAAATGGATTACAACGTGACCATCAAGGGATTCATGGGACAAAACATCATACCCAACCAAAGATATTTTGCCGAGGGGGACGGCGACACAGACAGCACAACGGCCGTAGTGATTGGCATCGATGGCCAAATCCATAATTACTATGATGAGAATGGTCGTCTGCAGGAGCCGTATGAAGTCACATACGAAATCAAGAGCCCCCAGCTATTTGGGGACAACGAAAAGCACCTTGTGAAGATCACAAACTCGGGCGACTGCGAACACAATAAGATCATGGCGTGCAGCCTGGACGGGTGTGGGCTTGACCTGGACTCAGTCATCAAAAAGGACATGTTCGGCAGAGAATACATCCAGCTGACGTTCGAATAGGATAAACGACGAGCCTCACAAGTGTCTCCTCATGACAACGCCTCCTTCTGCCAGCATCAAAAACCGCTGGCGGAAGGAGGTGTTGTTATTCGCTCAACTCGTCGCGAAAGCGAGAAGTCCTTGGCCGTCTACTGCTTCATCAGAAACGACTTGAACGCCGCAAAGTCATTGGCCATCGCCACGCTTTGCTTCTTGCCTCGCATAAAAGCTTGCAGGCGTTCAGGGATGGCAATGTCAGTCCCGAGGATGTCGTCCACCTTTTCCTTGAACTTTGCCGGATGTGCTGTCTCCAGGAACACGCCCACCTCACCGGGCTTCAGTTGTTCCTTGAGCGCACGCCATCCGCATGCCCCATGGGGATCGAGCACATAGCCCGTGGTCTCATGACACTGGCGCATGGCCTCGCGGATGAGGTCGTCGGAGTAAGTGGCACCGCTGATGTCGGCCTTGATGTCAGTCCAGCTGTTGGCATAAAGGTCCAAGATGCGCGCAAAGTTGCTGGGGGCACCCACATCCATGGCATTTGCCAGTGTCTGCCGACTGGGTTGCGGAATGTAGACACCCGTCTGCAAGTATTGGAAGAAGATGTCGTTGGCATTGTTGGCCGCTACGAAATGCTTTACTGGCAAGCCCATGCGCTTGGCAAACAAGCCCGCCGTGATGTTTCCGAAGTTGCCACTCGGCACGCACACCACCAGGTTGGACGGATCAGCGACCGCATGCTGCCGCTTCAGCAGGGCGTAAGCGTTGAAGTAATAGAACGCCTGTGGGAGGAACCGGGCCACATTGATGGAGTTGGCTGAGGTAAGCGTCATGTGGGCATTGAGCTCTGCGTCCATGAACGCCTGCTTCACCAGTGCCTGGCAATCGTCGAACACGCCGTCCACCTCCAGTGCCGTAATGTTCTGCCCGAGCGTGGTGAACTGGCTCTCCTGTATCTTGCTCACCTTGCCCTTGGGATAGAGCACATACACATGAATGCCCTTCACGCCCAGAAAGCCGTTGGCCACAGCAGATCCCGTGTCGCCACTGGTGGCCACCAGCACATTCACGTCGCCAGTGGCCGAGGGCTTCCCCAGGCGGTCTTTCTTGATGAAATATTGCAGGAGACGGGCCATGAAACGGGCACCCACGTCCTTGAACGCCAGTGTGGGGCCATGGAAGAGTTCCAGGCTGTAGATGTCATCACCCACGGGATGAAGGGGCGTCTCAAAGGCAAGGGTGTCATAGACGATGTGGCGGAGCGAAGCATCGTCCACATCATCGCCGAAGAAGGCACGTGCCACCTCAAGCGACATCTCTTGGAACGTCATCTCATCAATGTGCTCAAAAAAAGTGTCGGGTAACTTCTGTATGCTTTCGGGCATGTACAGCCCTTTGTCAGGAGCAAGCCCGCGCTCCACAGCCTCGCGCAATGTGGCCTTGGGAGCTTGGCCATTGGTGCTATAGTACATCATGGTTATCTTGTTTTATTCTATTTCCATAAACTTCTTCATAAACTCCGTCAGGTGCAGCAAGCCGTAGGAACCGCTGACACACGACACCTCGTCGTAGACCTGCACGTTATCGGGCTCAATGCCCGGATGCCAAATAAGAAACGGCACGGGTTCCTTCATATGGGTGCGCACCTCAACGGGGGTGGGATGGTCAGGCATCACAGCGATGCAGACCGGCTCGTCCCACGTCTTCACCTCATTATAGATGGGCTCCACGATGCGGTGGTCCAAATACTCAAGGGTGCGCAGCTTCAACTCCAAGTCGCCATCGTGGCCCGCCTCATCGCTCGCCTCAAGGTGCAGGAACACGAAGTCTTGGTGCCTCAAGGCATCAATGGCGGCGGCCGCCTTGCCTTCATAATTGGTATTGGCCAAGCCCGTCGCGCCAGGCACTTTCACCACGTCCAGTCCGGCATAACTTCCTATGCCACGTATCAGGTCGACCGCAGAGATGCAAGAGCCGGTGTGGATTTGCGGAAATGTCTCTTGCAGGGTCTTCATCGAAGGACGGTATCCCCCACCCCATGGCCATATGCTATTGGCTTTCTCCACACGTTTCTGGTTGAACGGATGAGCGGAAAGAAGCTCTTGGCTCTTACGTATCAAGTCGTTGAGCAAGTCGGCGGTCTGCCCTGCCGTCATTCCGTCAGCGCAACCATGGCTGCCGTCCCTTCGGTCTACCCATCCCTCTTCAGGCTTCACCAAGAGGCCGGCACACGGCTCGTTGGGATGATCATGGGGAGGAGCGCACACGATATGCTTGTTTCCGCCACGCACGATGAGCAGATGGCGATACTGTATGCCCGTCACAAAATGCACCCTGTCGTCGCCCAGTTTATCGTCAAGGTAGCGGATTAGCACGTCAGCCTCCTCAGTGGTCAGGTGTCCGCCATGATGGTTCTTGATGACTCCCTGCTGCAGTTCGATGATGTTGCAACGCAGGGCAAGGTCGTCAGGACGCAGCTCATAGCCTATGCTGGCAGCTTCGAGAGGTCCGCGTCCCTCGTAGACCTGGCGCTGGTCATAACCCAAGATGGTGCTGTTGGCCACCTCCGACCCCGGCAAGAAACCGTCGGGAATGGTCATCAGCCTGCCTGTGCGCCCCTTTCGCGCCAACAAGTCCATGTAGGGCGTGTCGGCATATTGCAACAATGTTTTTCCTCCAAGACGGGCAACTGCATGGTCGGCCATGCCATCGCCCAAGATGATGATGTGCTTCATATGCTAAACATTGGCTATAGACATGATGTTGGCAAACACTCCGGCAGCGGTGACGCTGGCACCTGCTCCGTATCCCTGAATCTGCATGGGATAGTCCTTGTAACGCTCCGTGGTGAGCAAGATGATGTTGTTGCTGCCTTCGAGATTATAGAACGGATGGGTGCTGCCCACCGCTTTCAGCTCCACGCAGGTCTTTCCGCCATCCATGGTGGCCACGAAACGCCACCGCTTTCCCTCGGCCTCCAGTTGCCGACGGCGCTTCTCAAAGTCGGCATCGAGCAACGGGAGACGTTTCCAAAACTCATCGAGCGTCCCTTGGAAAAAGGAATCGGGTACGAAAAGACGCTTCTCCACGTCAGCTTGTTCCACACGATAACCCGCTTCGCGAGTCAAGATAACCAGTTTGCGAATGACGTCTGTTCCACTCAAGTCCACACGTGGGTCGGGCTCAGAGTAACCGTGCTCCTTGGCCAAGCGCACGGTCTCGGAAAACGGGACTTCGGCCGAGATGGCGTTGAAGATGAAGTTGAGCGTTCCGCTCAGCACGGCCTCGATCTTCAGAATCTTGTCGCCCGAGTTTCGCAAGTCATTGATGGTGCCGATAATGGGCAGTCCGGCACCCACATTGGTCTCGAAGAGGAACTTCACGCCACGTCGCATAGCTGTCTCCTTCAGGTAGGCATAGTCCTCGTAACTGGAACTGGCCGCTATCTTGTTGGCCGCCACCACGCTAACGTTGTGCTCCAGAAAGGAGGGATAGAGCGCGGCTATGTCTTTCGAGGCCGTGCAATCCACGAAGACAGAATTGAAGATGTTCATTCCAATGATGCCATCCCTGAGTTTCTCTGGCGTACTGGGCTCTGAGGCTTTAAGAAGCTCACGGTAATTGGTGAGGTCTATTCCGTCGCGCGAAAAAACAGCGTTTTTGCTGCTGGCAATGCCCACAACGTTCAGTTTCAAGCGGCTATGCTCCTTCAACTCTTCATATTGTTTCTTGATTTGCTCTATCAGCTTGCCGCCAACTGTCCCCACGCCACAGATGAACAGGTTGAGAACCTTATACTCTGAGAGGAAGAACGAGTCGTGAATGACATTGAGCGACTTGCGCAGGTAACGAGAGTCGACCACAAAGGAGATGTTGGTCTCCGAAGCACCTTGCGCGCAAGCGATGACTGATATGCCACTTCGCCCCAATGTTCCGAACAGCTTGCCAGCAATGCCAGGCGTGTGTTTCATGTTTTCTCCCACGATGGCAACTGTGGCCAACTGGCTCTCCGCATGCATGGGGAACATGGCGCCATCTTCTATCTCCGCCTCAAACTCCTTGTTCAGAACATCCACCGCCTTCGAAGCCTCCTCATCACGCACGCCTATGGACGTGCTGTTTTCCGACGATGCCTGCGAAACCAGAAACACGCTGATGCCATGGTCGGCCAAGGCGGTAAAGATTCGCCTGTTCACGCCAATAACGCCAACCATGGAAAGGCCAGACACGGTGATGAGCGTGGTGCCCTTGATGGAAGAGATGCCCTTGATGGCCTTGCTGTCGTTTTCCACCTTTCCTTTGATGATGGTGCCACGTCCTTCGGGATTGAAGGTGTTTTTCACACAAATGGGGATGTTTTTGATGCACACCGGATAGATGGTGGGCGGATAGATGACCTTAGCGCCGAAGTTGCAAAGTTCCATGGCTTCCACGTAGCTGAGCTCATCGATGGTATAGGCGGAGCGAATGACCTTCGGGTCAGCCGTCATGAACCCGTCCACATCCGTCCATATCTCAAGAACTTCCGCGTTAAGGGCTGCAGCTATAATAGCGGCCGTATAATCAGACCCGCCTCGCCCCAGGTTCGTCGTCTCGCCTGTGTCACGGTCGCAGGAGATAAAACCAGGCAAGATGGTCACACGGGGCATGTCCGCAAAAGCCTCACGAACCAATTGGTTGGTGAGCAGGCTGTCCAACGTGTTTTTCTCATGCGAAAACTCTGTCTTGATGAAGTCGCGAGAGTCTTTCCAAGACGACCCGCGCACCAGCGACGAAACGATGTTGGAACTCAGGCGCTCGCCATAACTCACGATGGCATCCTGCGTCTTGCGACTCAAGTCACGGATGAGGTACACGCCAAAATAAATGGAGCGTAGCTGGTCAAACAAGCCATCGACCTTGTTAAACAGATTTTCGCGGTCTATGGTATTGGTAATGATGGTGTCGATCATCTTGTGGTGGCGGGCCACCATCTCTTCGAACGAGTTTTTCCAGGCTTCGTCGCCACTTACCGCCTGTTGCGCCGTAGCGATGAGCTTATCTGTTATGCCCCCGAGCGCGCTGACGACCACAACAATCGGCTGTCGCCGCGCCTCGTTTTCCACAATGTGTTTCAGACTCAAGATGCTTTTCACGGAACCTACAGATGTTCCGCCAAATTTTAAGACTTTCATGTCACTCTACGTTTAATGTGATATCTTGCCACCCCCGGAACAAACGGGGCTATAACAAAACTTGGTTGCAAAAGTAACAATAATAATTCTTATTTCAAACAACAGGACTAACAAATTGTAAAAGACAAAGCTCATTAAGTTACAAACAGGCGCAATTACATCTTGAATATAGTTTCCAATTCACACAATCTGTCCTTTTGACTGCCATCACTGAGCCACGACCTTATTGGATTCTTGACAAGGCAAGACTACCGATTCGAAGCGAATCCGAACGAGCCGAAAGAACCGTCGAAGCCCATCCAGGCACGTGCTCCACAAGAGTTGCTATCCTTTCTCATGAAATAATAGCTTAGATTCTAAAAACAATAGCTTAAATTTCAAAAATAATAGCTATTATTTTTCACGTTTTGGTATACGTTGAAATTCAGCGAGTTGCGACTCCATACTGAAAAAGTCCCAACTTCTTGCATAGATAAGAAGTTGGGACAATAAGTCTTGAATAATGCGAAATCAATTGTGGGTGTATATCCAAGCCACAAAGAGCACTATCATAACAGCCAAAACTGTAAGAACCACAAACAGTACCTTAGCGAAAATCTTACGACGTTTGTTGGCTCTTAATGCCTGACGCTTAAATACTTCCGAATCATCCAGATGGGGGTGAGAGCGGTGGTGGTGATGTCGCTGGTGACGGTTACTCGTTTCTTCCATTGCGTTTAAGTTGTTCTTTTATGCGTGTTTAAAAGCGGAAGTCAACCTCAACATCCACCATGTTGTAATTGTGCTTGTCCAGTGAGCGGTCGTTCACGCGCGCGTATTCAGCATTGATTTGGATGTTCTTGGAGAAAAGATAATCGGCACCCACCTCATAGAACGTTTTGGCACGGCTCCAGTCGGCCGTGGGGCGGTAGAGGTCATAACGTGCCTTGACATGTACTTTCTGCTTGATGACCGGCGCAATGACCAAGGCGTAAACGCCGTCAGCCTTGTTACCAAGCGTCCCATTGACCGCACAATTGCTCAGGTCTTCCGACTTCTCATAAGTCTTGGCAAACGCCTTTCCTGTGGCATGCACATATTCAGAGCGGAACGTCCAGTCGTCGGCCTTGTATTCGCCCGATATGGCATAGCGATGCTGGGGCAACCGGCGTATGCCCTTCTCTTCCACGCCTTGGTCGTTGGTCCATGTTCCCTTGCGGCTGTAAGAGCCTTCGCTGCCAAAGAATCCGATTCTCATGCCCTTGACAGGCATCACCCACACGCCACCAATGACGTCTTTCTGCTGGTCGACATCCTTGGTGTTGATGCCCTGCCCGTTGAACACGCCCACCTGATAGTGCAACCAATTGCGACCGGAAACCTTTAAGAAATCGCCTTGCAACTGGACGCCGATGTCGCGGCCATTCGACGCGTGCATACCATCGCGGTCAGCAAAGCCAGCCAACTTGTTGACAGGTTGGCTATACGACATGAAGCCCTGGTCTATCGGGTTCATGGGATTCTCGAACGTGAAGGGGCGCTTAAACTGTCCCACCTTCACCTTGAAGAACTCATACTTCTGCCACTCAGCAAACAGGTCGACCAAACGGGGAGAAAGCGTGTTGGTGGTGGTGTTGCCATTGAGCTGCACTTGCAGCCTCCAATAGAAGTCATCTGCTATGCGGCCATCGAGCATGGCACGAACCATACGCAGGTTGAACGAGTTGGCCTTGGCATTTTCCTGCCCCGAGTATTGATATTGTGTGAGAGCGTAGCCTGAAAGTCTCACTTGAGACAGCCACGAAGGCAGCTTGGTTTGCGCATTGGCAGACATGACACCAGCCAGCATCAATGCTGCCACCACTTGTTTTCTCATGATTTATAGCTTAACAACGTTTGTTTAAAAAGTGTTGCAAAATTAATAAATATATCGAAGAAAGGAAAATGTTTGCAAAAAAATATAAAGTCCTAACAAAAAAAAGGTATATTTGCAATGTGATAAGTAAAAGAAAAACCAAATTCATAGCCTCGTTGGGACTAAAAAAACACCGCCAAGAGGAAGGGCTTTTTGTAGCCGAGGGACCCAAGGTAGTGGGCGACCTGCTACAGGAGATGAGGGCTGTGCTCATTGTGGCCACTCAGCAATGGCTTGACAGCAACGGCCACGTGAGAGCTGCAGGCAAGGATACTGAAATCATCACCGTAACGGACGAAGAGCTACGCAAGGTGTCGTTCTTGCAACATCCGCAACAAGTGATGGGGGTGTTCCACATACCTGCGGCTCACGCGGAACGCGAAACGGAGTCTACCACAGGGCTGGTGTTGGCCCTTGATGGGGTACAAGACCCAGGGAACATGGGCACCATCATCCGCATAGCCGACTGGTTTGGGATCACAGACATCTACTACTCACAGGAAACAGTAGACCCCTGGAATCCCAAGGTGGTGCAAGCCACAATGGGAAGCATAGTCAGGGTAAGGCTTCATCAGGTGGACTTGCCGCGCTGGATCAGCCACCTGCCAGACGACTGTCCCGTTTACGGCACGCTGCTCGAGGGCAATTCCATCTACGAGCAGAAACTTTCCAGTCAGGGTGTCATCGTCATGGGCAATGAGGGCAACGGCATATCGCCAGCCGTGAGGCCACTCGTCACCCACAAGCTGCTAATACCCAATTATCCTGAAGGCCGCAAGACGGCCGACAGCCTCAACGTGGCCATTGCCACAGCTGTCACATGCGCAGAGTTCAGGCGCCGCACTTCCGTAAAATCTTAATCCACCATGAATCATGGAAACAGAATTGTATAAAACCAGAAGTGTCCAGGCATGCTTCCGCGCTGCCTACGACTTGTTTTGCTCTAACTTCAAGACTATCCTCCAAAAAACATGGATGCCAGCGGTGGTGTTGTCACTTGTGATGGGTTTGTACGGGGTCATTTGCCCCACTAACCTTATCACCCTGTTATTGGGCGAACAGCCGCCTGTCCAACCATTGGGCACCTCTTTGCTCTTGGTTGCCGTCTATTTTGCAATGCTTGCCGCAACCATTTGGCTCTACGCCATATTTTTCAGCCTTCTCAACGGCCGTCCACATAAGGAAAACGGAGGCCGCGTCCTGCGTACCACAGGCATCTTCTTGTTAGTCGGATGCGTAGGAGGCATTTTTCTCGCCATCATTTCCATACTCCTCGCATCGCGGACGATTACACCTCATGAAAGCCCACGTTGTCTCCCTGTCCTCGCATTTATCGTTGTGCTCATATGCCTTTTCGTGATGTGCATGCTGGCCTTGATACCCAGTATCTACTCGGCGATTAAGTACATCATGGAGCCTTCGCAAAAGGCGTGGAGCATCTTTGGCAAGCCCTACCGCCAAGGATGGCACCACTGGGGATTTCTGTTCGTTTGCGCATTGCTCTGTTTTATCATCGGAGCTCTGCTTAGTTCCATCGCCCAAATGCCAAGCGGCATCATGATGCTCGGTAAATTGGCAAGTGCAGGCGGCACGCTCATGGGCGACCCTGACGGCCTACCTTCCTACTTCAATATCACTTTTTACGCGACATCCTCATTGGCGCAGTTCGTATGTTGTTATCTGACTATGTGGGTCGCCACTGTTTTTTATTATGCCTACGGCAGCATCGAGGCAAAGATGAGGGAAACAACACAAACTACCAAATAAAATATGGCACAACGACTACTTTTCATCGACCGCGATGGCACTCTCGTAGAGGAGCCCCAGGATGAGCAGATCGACGCGTTCGGCAAACTGAAGTTCACGAAAGGGGTGTTCCGCAACCTCGGATTCATCGCCAAGCATCTCGACTTCGAGCTCATCATGGTGAGCAACCAGGACGGACTGGGCACGGCTTCCTTCCCAGAAGACAACTTCTGGCCCGTCCACAACTTCATCTTGCAGACTTTGGAAAGCGAAGGCATCACCTTTGCCGACCAGCTGATTGACTGCCACTTCCCGGAAGACCACTCTCACATGAGGAAGCCAGGGACTGGTATGCTGAAGAAGTATATGGAGAGCAGCGGCTACGACATCGCCCACTCGTGGGTCATCGGCGATCGTGAGAGCGATGCCGAGCTGGCGCGCAACTTGGGTTGCCAGGCCCTCATCTTAGGCAAAGATGGCATGACCTGGGACAAGATAGCTGAAATCCTCTTTGCTGGCGAGCGAACGGCGGAGGTGAAGCGCAACACCAAGGAGACACAAATCGAGGTGAAGCTCAACCTTGACGGGTCGGGAAAGACCGACATCTCGACGGGAATCGGATTCTTCGACCACATGCTCGAGCAAATTGGCAAGCATGGCATGATGGATCTTGTCATACACACCAAGGGCGACCTCTGGGTGGACGAGCACCACACCATCGAGGACACGGGCATCGCCTTGGGCGAATGTCTACGCAAGGCGCTGGGCGACAAGCGTGGCATCGAGCGCTACGGCTACTGCCTGCCCATGGACGACTGTCTTTGCCAGGTGGCTCTCGACTTCGGCGGAAGGCCCTGGCTGGTGTGGGACGCAGCGTTTCAACGTGAAAAGATTGGCGAGATGCCCACAGAGATGTTCTTCCATTTCTTCAAGAGCCTCAGTGACGCTGCGCTCATGAACCTAAACATCAAGGCAGAAGGACAAAACGAGCACCACAAGATAGAAGGCATCTTCAAGGCTTTGGCACGAAGCTTGAAAATGGCAGTAAAAAGAGACATCTACCACTTTGAGCTCCCCAGTACGAAGGGAATGCTGTGACAGATGTCTCGTACGTAAGGTTGCCGACAATCGTTAACCCTTGATCATCGACAAGAAATATTGGTGCACCCGGAGGTCATCGTTGAGCTCCGGGTGAAAGGCCGTGACCAGCTGGTTGCCCTGACGGGCAGCCACAATATGGCCTTCAACCTCGGCAAGGACTTCGGCATCGCCCTCCACCTTATCTATATAAGGGGCACGGATGAAGGTCATGGGTATTTCGCCCACCGACGCGAACGATGCCACGGTGGCGAAACTGCCAAGCTGACGGCCATAAGCATTACGCTTGACACAGATGTCCATGGTGGCCAGCCGTTCACGATTCTCGCCTTCCACGGTCTTGGCCAGCAAGATCAAACCGGCACAAGTGCCGAACACAGGCAGGCCACCCTCGATGGCCTCACGGATAGGCAGGAGCAACTGGAGGTCATGGAGAAGCTTCGACTGGGTGGTCGACTCACCACCAGGGATGATCAGGCCGTCCTTGGGCTGGTCCCAATCAGCCAACTGGCGAATCTCAAAACTGTCGACACCCAATCGCCGAAGCATAGCCTCGTGTTCCACAAAAGCCCCTTGCAGGGCAAGCACAGCTATTCTCATACGCTTACTTTCCTCTCTCGGCCATCAAGGTCTTGATCTCATCCTCGTTGATGCCGACCATGGCAGGGCCGAGATCCTCGCTCAATTCAGCAATTTTCTTCGGGTCGTTGTAGTTGGTGACGGCCTGCACGATGGCGGCGGCACGCTTGGCGGGGTTGCCGCTCTTGAAGATGCCCGAACCGACGAACACACCCTCAGCACCCAGCTGCATCATCAGCGCAGCGTCAGCAGGGGTGGCCACGCCACCAGCGGCGAAGTTCACAACGGGCAACTTGCCATTGTCGTGCACATACTTCACTAGGTCATAAGGAGCTTGCAACTGCTTGGCAGCCTCATAAAGCTCATCCTCAGACATGCCCGCCAAGCGACGAATCTCACTCTGCATCATGCGCATGTGTGTCACGGCCTGAACGACATCGCCCGTTCCGGGCTCACCCTTGGTGCGGATCATCGATGCGCCCTCAGCGATGCGGCGCAAAGCCTCGCCCAGGTTCTTGGCACCACAGACAAAGGGCACCTTGAACTGCGTCTTGTCGATGTGGTAGACATTGTCGGCTGGAGAAAGCACTTCGCTCTCGTCGATATAATCGATCTCGATAGCCTCGAGAATCTGGGCCTCGGCGATGTGGCCTATGCGGCACTTAGCCATGACGGGGATGGAGACGGAGGCCTGGATTCCCTTGATCATCTTCGGGTCGCTCATGCGGGCCACGCCACCCGCCGCGCGGATGTCGGCTGGGATACGCTCGAGTGCCATGACGGCACAAGCGCCAGCCTGCTCTGCAATCTTGGCCTGCTCAGGTGTTGTCACGTCCATAATTACACCGCCCTTAAGCATCTGTGCCAGGTTGCGGTTCAGTTCTTGTCTGTTTTCCATTGCTTTATTATATTTTATGTGTTTGTTGCTTATTCTTGTGTGTCGCCTGACAGTTCTTGACCATTGTTCCTGTACTCTGTCGGTGTCATGCCTGTGAGTTTCTTGAAGAACTTGGCCAAGTGGGCCTGATTGGCAAAGCCGAAAATGACAGCGGTCTGCTGGATGGTATCGTGCGCAGCGGTCAAGTGAGCCTTGACAGCGTCAACGAGATAGGCATCAACGATGCTCTTGGGCGACTTGCCCGCGACAAGTCGGCACACCTGAGCCAGGTATCGGCCACTGACATTAAGCTCATCGGCGTAGTGGGCAATGTCGGTCTTGGTAGACGACTCCTTCTTCACCAGCTTGATGAAGTCGGCATAGAGCTCACCACTCCGGCCTGTCAGTCGTGCACTGCTCGACGTAAGGCTGTTGGCGAAAGCGTGGGCCTTGGCGATAGCCTCACCCATGACCTCTCCCTGGTTGAGATAGACGGCAAGCGCCGAGGCAAACTTGTTGACGCTGCCGTGCCCGACCGCATCGTCAAGGAAGCGGACATTATCACCGATATAATCGTCCAACAGCACATCGCTCTCGCGGCGCCGCATGACAATCATGTTGCATAAGGGGAACAGTTTCTGCCGTATCATCTCGATGGTCTCGGTGCCCATCAGGCGGTCGCCGTGACTGGAGAAGAGCACAGGGGCATAGACCACAGACTTGGGCTTGTATCGCTTGAGCGCACTGACCACGGCCCGCACCACCTCCGTACTGCGGATCATGCCTATCTTGACCGTCTCGGGCATCACATCGTTGACGATGGCGTCGAGCTGGCCGCTGACAATGGCCACCGGCAAGTCGTAGAAGTGCTGGATTCCCAAAGTGTTTTGCATGGTCACCGACGTGATGACCGATACGGCCTTGGCACCCAATGCCGCAATCGTAGTGATGTCGGCCTGCACGCCCGACTCTCCTGTACTGTCGCTTCCCGTGATGGTGAGTATTGCCGTATTCTTCATCGTTCATACGTATTTACTGTGCAAAGGAAATAAAAATCGGGTTAAAATCAGCATTTTATTCCTTTTTTGATAAACATTTCTTCATTTTGGACATCAGCGAGCGCACTTTGAGTAAATGCTCCTCTGAAGAATAAGGGCCAACAGATGTGGAAATTTGCCACTACAATTTCTATCCACTACTCCACAAACATAATTATCCATAAAAGCGCAAAAGAAAGTATAAGTTTTAACACTCAAAGCTTGCATTTGTCCAAAAGAAGTTTTATTTTTGCAAAAGGAATATAAAGATTTTTCTCTATGTATTGCTTATAGCAATAACAATCTAAAACTAGGAAACTATGAAACAGGCTATACTCATATTAGCGCACAAAGATTTCATAGCCTTGAAAAAGCTAATAGCTTATTTCAAGGAGAATTGTTATGTGTTTGTACACATTGACAAGAGCGGTGAAATAGAAAAGTCGGAATATTCTACCCTAAAGTCGGATTTTCCTCAGGTCAAAGAAGTATATAGTAAGTACTCTGTCCAATGGGGTGGTTTTTCCATGTTAAGAGCAGAATTGTTCTTGCTGAAAAAGGCTTTTGAGAATGAGGATGTCACATTTTTCCACTTATTGAGTGGCCAAGATTATCCGAAAAAGCCTTTAGAACGGTTTTTGTCTACTTTCAAAAGTGACAAGCCCATTAGTTATTTAAGCTTTGTGCATTTACCACACCCTAAATGGCAAAATAACAGTTACGATAGGTTCAAATATTACTACCCATTTGATTTCATTAAGAACAACCGAGTTGAAGCAAGGTCACTTTCTACAAAATGGATTAAATTCCAAAAGAAAATAGGAATCAGCAGAAGACTTGATTTTGGCTTCGATCATCTGTATGGAGGTTCACAATGGTTCTCCATACATAGAAGGGCAGCCAAGGTACTTCTTGACTATACGAAGCGCCACACACATTTATACAGAAGACTAAAATACACATTCGCACCAGAAGAGACATACATACACACAGTTTTAGTTAATTCACTATCGCCTAAAGAGATTGTCAATATCAATTGGCGATTCATTAGATGGAAGTATGAAAATGGAAACATGCCAGCAAATCTTTCCGATGAGCATTTTCATTTTCACAATGACAGCATGATAATGAATGAGCCATTGACATAGTCCTATGTCAATAAACTCCGAGAACGCCATTATAAGACACACATTCATTTCAGATGTTTAACGCCAACCAATTTGCCTATGAATCCTATAATCAAAGGAGCTGTACTACCAATCTCTACCTTTGTCTGCGCATTTAGCTGGCAGTACAAAATTTATGCGCAAGGGACAACCATTGAGGAACGCTTGTCCAACGCTCCAGTGCAAGAGAAGGCATATCTGCACCTGGACAACAACTGCTACTTCTTAGGCGACACGATTTGGTATAAGGCATACTTAGTGGATGCGGGCAACCTGCGGCCAACGGCGGAGAGCCGCATTCTCTATGTGGAACTGGTGGATCCTGAGGGGCATATCGTAGAGCGGCATCGGCAATACATCGGGCGGCCCGATGCCGACCATGGCAACTTCACCTTACCCGACACGCTCCACTCAGGCTATTATGAGCTCAGGGCCTACACCCGATGGATGATGAACTTCTGCGTGACCGAGCGCCCCTACAACCGCAAGGACCGCGAACTGTTTTATAATCGGCAGATGGCCAAGGACTTCTTTCGCGACTACGGCACGGTCTGGTCGCGCGTGGTGACAGTGTACGAGCGACCAGAGAAAGATGGCGACTACAGCGACCGCCAAATTCTTCCGCGCCCGAGGCAGCGGACCATCAAGCCCAAGAAGCCCAGTCTCAACGTCACATTCTATTCCGAGGGTGGCAATCTGATTGCCGGCACACAGTGCCGAATAGCCTTCGAGATCCTCAATGAGGATGGCGAGGCGGTGAATATCACAGGCAAGGTGGACGGACAAGACATCCGTGCTGACTTCATGGGGCGGGGCTCCTTCCTCTATAACGTCCCCAAGAAAGGAAAGGCACAGGCGACGTTCAGCTATCAAGGCGAGGACTATCGCTTTGCGCTGCCCGCCATCCAGCCAAAAGGACTCACCCTCCGCGTCAGCGAGAACGACGTAGCGCTACAAGGCCAAGGACTCTTGACAAAACGCCTCAAGGCGGCCTTCCTCACCAGGGGCGTGCTGCGTAGCCTTCTGGATGTGTCGCTGGACGCCAAAGGCGAAGGCACGCTTCATTTCGACAGAAACCAACTGCCCACGGGCGTATGCGACCTCGTTGTCTACGACGAGAAGGGCAATGTGCTGGCAGACCGTCTGTTTTTCGTCAACAGCCATGACTACGACCAGCGCCGCATCACAATTGAGGGCACAAAATCCCAGTACCAGCCATACGAGAAGGCCGACTTGACGCTGAAGGCACCAAGAGATGTGCGGACGCTCAGCGTGGCCATACGCGACCAACGGGGCGTGGACGCGTCGTACGACAGTGGCACCCTGCTTACCGACATGTTGCTCACTAGCGACATCCAAGGATTTGTGGCGCGGCCCGACTATTACTTTGAGCGAGACGACAGCCTGCACCGCGCTCGTCTTGACGTGTTGCTGATGGTGCAGGGCTGGCGGCGTTACGACTTTAAGGAAATGACAGATGGCAAGCCACTGCGCTACCATCCTGAGAAGAACATCGAGATAGACGGCGCTGTCTACAAGGCTCCCGTCGTCGACCCTATTGAGCCCGATGAGCTGCCCCTTTGGCGAGACGGCGTCTTCGGGTGGACCTTTGATGAAGTTGCCAACACAGCAAACCTTCCAGCATTTAAGAGTTGGTTAGTCACAGGAAAAATGGTAGGAGAACAGGGTGCTTTGGCTGAAAAGGAGCGCGGTGTATTGCTACCACAAGCCAAGTTGGAAGACCAAACGGACAACCAAATCCAAGAGGACACGCAAAACAACACCACAGGCGAGGGAACAAACAGCGAAGTGGAGAGAGATAATGGCTTCAACCACCCTAGACTGAAACACGAGGTCACCATAGAGGGTGAGATGACGCTCACGGGTCCGAAGGGAGAGAAGTCGACGCACTTCACACAGCAAACCACAGATGGCGGACGATTTCATTTTCAGCTGGCACCCTTTTGGGGGAAAGGACGCCTGTTGCTAAGCGCACACAAGCAAGACATCAGTACTGAGGAATGGCACTCCAACCACACGAAGGACATCTTTGACGAGGAAGCCTCTCCCAACTATTATGTCAAGCTCGACCTGTTCTACCCCATCTTTGCGCGCAAGTATTCTTGGTATGAGACCCATCGCCCCACCACATACCAGCCATCGATGGCGGCAGGCCAGACGGAGACACCGACCGACGACGCGAGCGTCACCCTGCCCCAAGTGAGCGTGAAAGGCCGACGGCGCCACAGCAAGCAAGCCATCGACTGGAAACAACCCGTCTGCCAATACGACACGGAGCAACTCTACAACCTCGCAACCGACTACGGTCTCTCGTTTGGACAAGTCAACTTCCGACGCCTACCTTATCAGTTGAGCGTGCTGCTCTTCGGCAACTATGGCACCACGTGGACGTTCAACGTGGAAGGACACCTCGACGGCGTACTCTTTTACCGAAGCTTCGGTACGGGACGGACCAAGATGATGGAGGCACCCATGAACCGGAGCAACTACAGCATCTACAAAGATCTTTTCCTGCGCCGCCAGCAATCGGTCAAGTTCTACACGGATTTCGACCTTCGCAACTGCGACCGCTACCTGGAGATGAGCAGCCAAACTGCCGATGTCACCTTGGACTTCGAGACCATACCCGACGACGGCACACGCTACACCATGCGCGACCGCAGCCTCGTGCTGCCAGGCATAGCCGAGCCCGACGACTTCTACCATCCCGATTACAGCAACCACCGGCTGCCGAAGCAGAAAGATTATCGACGAACCCTCTACTGGAATCCCAACCTGAGGACAGGACCAACGAGCAAGGCACACGCCGAGTTCTATAACAACAGCAAAAAAACGCACTTGCAGGTCAGTGCCATGGGCGTAGGCGCCTTAGGACCCGCCTGCAATTGAGAAAGAGACCGACATATGGAAAAACGTTTTTTCGCAATGGCCCTGCTGTTGTGCGTCTTGACGCACATCTGCGCCCAAAATACTTACACGGCACGCGTGGTGGACGCGAGTTCCGGTGCCGCCTTGCCCATGGCAAGCGTCTACATCAACTCATCTCACTCCACCATCACCAATCAGGAGGGGGACTTCTCCATAGAGGCACACCCCGAAGACGTGCTGCGCATCTCCTATGTGGGATACAACGCCAAGAGCGTCAAGGCCTGCGACCTGCGACGCAAGGTGGCGCTGAAGCCCTACACCCGAATGCTGAAAGAGGTGATAGTCACACCCATCGATGTCATCGGGGTGCTCAAAAAACTGGTGAACAAGCTCAACGACGAGTTCAGCAAGTATGGGGGCAAGCAGTCCAACTACTTCTACCGTCAGGTGTCGCAAAACGACACCACCTACAACGAGTTGATTGAGGCGTTCTTCCGCACCAGATCAGACATCGCCCTACGCGACTTCATGCTCACCACGGGTCGCTATGGCAACCTCGAGAGTGGCGACACGCTGAAGCCTTTCTACAAGTTTCGCGACTATTACATGACCTCCTGTATCGCCCCTATGCTACCCAAGTCGGGCATTTGGCGGCAACTCTACACGCCACTACCCTATGAATGGATAAAAAAGTATTATGACAACCTATATGACTTGTCTTACGCCATCCTGCAGGGCGAGGACAGCATGCGCATTCTCATGGTGCAGTTTGAATTGCCGTCAGACTGGGTCAAGGCCAACGGCGAGCGGATGACTTCCGAGGAGTTAGCGAACGTCTTGCCGCCCACGCTGACCGGGCGGATGATGATCGACATGGACAAGCTGCGTCTGCTCTCGTTTCGAGGAATGGTGCGCAACCAACTGGTGAAGACCCGCTACAGGAACACCAACCGCATCGCATACAGCAAGCGTAACATCGAGATACAGATGACCTACACGCACAACCGAGGCTTCGACGAAGTAGCCTCCATCGGCACACGCATGGTGGTCAATCGGGGACCCAACGACTATGGCGGAGTCTACTGGAGCACGATGTTCAATATTGGCGACTACGACATCGGAGACGGCATCTCCACACGCTGGGAGGACATCTACTACGCACTTCGCGAGCGGGGCAACGACGAGGCTTTCCGCGAGCACTACAAGATCGTGAAGACCACGTCGACCGAGGAGACCATCATCAAGAAGTTTGAAAAGCAAGGCTGCTTCGACAGCTTCATTCGCTGACACGAAGATGCGCTTTGAGGTACACGCAGCCTCTCCCAAGCACCAACATCAACTGAAAAATAAAGCATTTTCGCCAAAATGAAACAAAAATTAGGGCAAAAGTTTGGTGGAAAGAGGAATAATGCTTATCTTTGCAACCGCTAAAGAAAAGCAGGTTAGGGTACCTTGTCCGAACGGTCAGGTAACGGTCTGCAAAACCGTTCAAGGCGGTTCGACTCCGCCAGGTACCTCCAAAAGGGAAACGTTGTAATGACAATGCTTCCCTTTTTGTTTTATTCCCAAAGAACCACGGGCAAGCGACTTCCCAAAGGGCAAGCCATGGCACAAACGAAAGTTGCCGTCTCCCACTGATGGCATGAACATCCTGACAGGAAGCGGCAACATCACGGCAAGGCCGTGAAAAGAGTTACACTTTTCACGGCCTTGCGCAAATCCATGTCTTATTATTTCTTCAAGTGCTCCACAAACCAATTGGTAATCTGGCGCAACAGATGGTTGCGGGTGTTACCGCCAAAGATGCTGTGATTGCGATTAGTATAAAGCACCTCCTTGAAATCCTTGTCGGCCTGCACCAGCGCCTCGGAATACTCGAACGTGTTCTGCGGATGCACATTGTCATCGGCAGCGCCATGGCAGATGAGCAGCGATCCACTGAGCTTGTTGGCGCGCGAGATGGCACAATCGGCATAGCCAGTGGGGTTCTCCTTGGGCGTGCGCATATAGCGCTCGGTATAGACCGTGTCGTAGAAGCGGTAGCTCGTCGGGGGAGCCACAGCCACACCAGCCTTGAAGACCGGACGGCCCTCACTCATGCTCATCAGCGTGCAATAGCCACCGTAAGACCATCCCCAGATGCCGATGTTAGCCTTGTCCACATAAGGCAACGAACCCAGGTAGAGAGCGGTCTCCACTTGATCCTTGGCCTCAAGGTTGCCCAGGTGCTGATAGGTGCACTTCTCAAACTCAGCGCCACGGCCACCCGTGCCGCGACCGTCCACGCAGGCCACAATGAAGCCCTGCTGGGCAAGATACTGGTCGTAGGCACAGCCTTGTCCCATGGAACCAGCGTTCCATGAGTTGACCACCTGCTGGTTGCCGGGACCGCTGTACTGGAACATGATGACAGGATACTTCTTGCTTGAATCAAAGTTGGCGGGCTTTACCATCCAACCGTCCAGTTTCACGCCCTCAGAGGTGGTAAAGGTGAACATCTCCTTCTTCGACCAACCATATTGTTGCGTTTTTTTCTTCAGCTCCGCATTGTCGAGATGGGTGGCGATTACCTTGCCCTGGTTGTTGCGTGTGGTGTAAACGTATGGATTGTTGATGTCGCTCCAGGTATTGACGAAGTACTTATAGTCGCCCGAGAAGATAGCATCGTTCCATCCCTCCTGGTTGGTCAACCGCTCGGTCTTTCCATTCTTATGGGTCACGAGAATCTGACGGTCGTGGGGATTGAGCGAAGCGGCCTGGTAATACACGTCGCCCGTCTTCTCATCATATCCGTAGACGCTGGTGATGTCGTAATTGCCGGCTCCGATCTTGCGAAGCAACTTGCCGTTCTGGTCATAGAGGTAGAGATGCATGTAATCATCTCGGTCTGAAGGCATCAAGATATAGTCCTTGCCGACGTGGATTGCTTCCATAGCCTCCTCCTTGATATACTTGGGCACGCTCTCCTTGATTAGAAGCTGCGAGAGCGTGCTGCGTGGATTGACGGTGTAGAGGTTGAGCACGTCCTGATGACGATTCATTGTGTAGACGAGAATCTTGTCGGCATTGTCAGTGGGCAGGATGCGGGGCATATAGCCGCCTACGTCGAGCGGCACCTGCAACTGCTGCGTCTTGTGGCTCTTGATGTCATAGCTCCAGGCCGACACTTTCGAGTTGTCCTCTCCCGCCTTCGGATACTTGTAGCTGTAACTGCCTGGATACACCTCATACTCCTTGCGCTCTGGGCTCATGCCCTTGAACAACTGCAGGGAATACTCCTTGACCTTCGACTCGTCATACTTGAGCCAGCAAAGCATCGTTCCATCGGCGTTGAATGTCAGCGCACTGTTGAACGAGAACTCTTCCTCGTTCACCCAGTCGGGCACGCCGTTGATGATTTCGTTGAACTTGCCGTCCTTGGTGACCTGGCTCTCGCTGTTGTCATAGAGCAACTTCACCAGGAAGATGTTGTTGTCGCGCATGAACGCCACCTGGGTGCCGTCGGGCGACCAGACGGGCATCTCCTGCGGCCCGCCCGTGGAAAGGCGCTCCAGCTTGTGCGTGCCGATGGTGTAAATGTAGAACTCTGCCTTGTAAGAACGGCGGTAAATCATCTGCGTGTTGGTGCGGATGAGCATGCGCTTGCCGTCGGGTGCCATCATGTAGCCGTCGAAGGCACTGATTTTCTCGCCCTGCGTGTTGTTGACATCGAAGAGCACGCCGGTCTTCTTTCCTGTCTTAAAGGAGTACTGCACAATCTGCTTGCCGTCTTGAGAGATTTGCGCATACTGGTCGGTGCCGGCCAGCGGATCAATGCCGCTGATGCGACGGGCGGAGAACTCGCCCTGCGTCAAGCGCTTCAAGTCCATCTTGTCAGAGGCCCATGAGCCCGTCACAGCGAGCAAGGCCACCAAGCACATCATCATGATTCTTTTCATTTTCCTATAGATTTTATAATCAATTTGTTGCAAAGTTAACCATATTTTGATAAATTTGCATGATGTTTTCCCATTTTTTCCAATTATAATTCATTCGACCATTCGACAAGCATTGATGTTCTATAAGGATTATAGCCACTGGATACGCGAGAAGTTTCCTTGTCGCGTGCAGAAGATTTCCGTCGACGCAGGGTTCAGTTGTCCCAATCGTGACGGGCGCCTCTCGTTAGGCGGTTGCGCTTTCTGCGACAACAAGACTTTCAACCCAGCCTATTGCGACAGCCGAAAGTCTATCACACGCCAACTCGAAGAGGGCAAAGCTTTCTTTGCCAAGAAATATCCGGAGATGAAATACCTCGCTTACTTCCAGGCTTATTCCAACACCTACGGCCCCCTTGAGGAACTGAAAGCGAAGTATGAGGAGGCTTTGGCGGTGAGCGACGTAGTGGGTCTGGTCATTGGCACGCGCCCTGATTGTGTGAGCGATGCGGTGCTCGATTACCTGGGAGAACTGAGCCGCCGCACGTTCCTGATTGTGGAATACGGCATTGAGTCGGCCAATGACGACACGCTGAGACGCATCAACCGGCATCACTCCTTTGCCTGCTCGCAACAAGCCATCATCAAGACCCACGACAAGGGAATTATCACGTGTGGCCACATCATCCTCGGCCTGCCTGGTGAAGATGAGCAGGAATTGCTGCGGCAAGCCCCGGTCATTTCTGACTTGCCCCTCGACATTCTAAAACTACACCAACTGCAAGTCATTAAAGGAACTCTCTTGGCCCGGGAATACAAAGACCACCCTTTCCACGTGATGTCAGCGGAGGAATATGTGGACTTAGTGATACGATATGTTTCGCTACTGCGAAAGGACTTGGTTCTTGAGCGATTTGTGAGCCAAAGTCCTCCCGACATGGTATTGGCACCCAAATGGGGACTGAAAAACCATGAGTTCACCGACCTACTCAACAGGCACATCAGAAAGCTGGGACTCACAAAGGACCATCAATGAATCTGGCTGTAGTCGTCGGATGCCAACAGGGACACCACCGTAACCTTGGGGTTGCGGCGCATGTAACGGTCTACGATTTTCACGAAATCCGTGTCGAAGGCCTTCTCTCCCAAGGCCTTGTTAACCACCCACATCACCTTGCCCATGTGCAAGTCTCTCTCCATTTGGCTTCGACGGTCATAATTAGACATGGGATAAAGGCTCAAAAGGTAAAAACTGGCAGCATCTGGAACGATATAGTTTCTTCCCATGGAGCTCAATTGCTCCGGCGAGAAACCATATCTTCGATAAAGCGGATACTTAGCCCCCATGTACTTGTCAAGCGATATGCCGATTTCCTTGTCGCCCACAACAACACTTTGATCCAATGCGCCAATCTGCGCATAGATGCGAGGCAGGGGCAAGCCTGGTATCCAATCTTGCAACCGTCCGAAAACTTTTCGAAAACCATCATTAAGGTCATCCATGTTGGCAAACTCCAACTCCACGTCATTGATGAGAGTCTGAAGGGTTGAGTCTTGGTAAAACCGGAGAAATTTCTCATTGATATTGTGGTCACTCACATCTCCTATCTGCAACATTTTCTCCACCAACGTTCGTGTCTCAATGGGATACTCGGTGTTCATTTGCTGCAGGGCTGAAAAATCGCCCGTAATAAGATAACGGCTCTGCAGCCGGTCATATCGCTCCACGCAAATATGACTGGCGTCTTGCTTATTATCATTGGGACGCAACTTGAACTCACAAGCCGAGCACAAGAGGAGCAACATCAACAATATGTAGGAGATTTTTCGCACGCTATCCTTTATTATTTAACCGCAAAATTACTAAAAAACATTTTAAAACCACAAACTTTAAGCTAAAAATATTAAAAATCACGGGATAAATCTATGCGATATGTTTATTTTTCTAAAAATAATCATAAGAAAAGTTATTCACACGCCTTCATAGGCGAATAATTGGTAAATTTGTTATGGAATAGTCAAGCCCTCAAATCATGAAACACACCATTGCTTTTTTCCTTTCGCTTTTCGTCAGTCTCTATGCACGGGGACAAGAAATACACTTGTCAGTCTCAAGCGACGTGGCACAGGAGCAAGCGCCTGTCACGCTGAACCTGCTGGCACATCCGTTGGCGAGAAGCGCCACAGTACTCGTCAACGGAAAGGAAGTGCCGTGCCAACTGGATGACCTTGACGACGACGGGCGATACGACGAACTGGCTTTTCTGGCCGACATCGACAAAGGGGAGAAGCAACAAATGGTCATACACCTTTCACCCGAGGAGCGACAAACACCCTACCCCGCACGCACCTATGCAGAAATGGTACTACGCAATCCCAAGGTGAAAGAGAAGAACAAGCATGACATTTACCTATCGGCCATCACCTTAGATGCCACGACCAAGAACCCGTTCTTGGTATTGCATCACCACGGAGTGGCATTTGAGAACGAGCTGGTCGCCATGAGGATCTACATGGACGAGCGCCAGACGGTCGACCTCTATGGAAAGTATCACAAGGGGTTGGAACTCCACGACACGCAGTTCTACACCTCCAAGACGCAAAAGGAGCAAGGCTATGGCGATGACATACTGTGGGTTGGCAACACGTTTGGCCTGGGCGCCCTACGCGGCTGGAACGGGATGAACCCCACCATGGTCAGCCCGGTGAAGCGGCGTTCGCAGCGCATCGTTTGCATGGGGCCCGTGCGCACCATCGTGGAGGTGGCAGATAAGGGGTGGCAACGCACGCCCGACACCGATCCCATCGACATGATCCAGCGATACACACTCTATGCGGGCCACAGGGACGTGGAAGTGGATGTGACCTTTGACCAAGACCTCTCGTCATCGCTCTTCTCCACAGGAATCGTCAATGTGAAGGGGTCTGAAGAATATTCCGACAAAGAAGGGCTACGCGGATGCTGGGGAACCGACTGGCCCGCAACCGACACCCTCAACTGGAAACGGGAGACCGTGGGACTGGGCATCTTCATTCCCAAGAAATACAGGGGCAGGGAATGGCCCGCCAACAAAGACAACTACCTTCTCACCATCAGGCCCGACGGTCGCCAGCTACATTACCACTTGACCTACACCAGTGCCAACGAAGATTTCGGCTTCCACTCGGCCAAGACCTGGTTCGCCTTTCTGAAAGATTGGAAAAAGCGCTTGACGCATCCTGTCAAGGTTCAAGTGAGACCATAAGCCTCATCACACATGGCCCATCAAGGGCCAAGAACCAACTGGAGCCCCAATGGTCATGGGCATACAGCCGCCAACCATTGAGATGCCAGAGAGTGTCATCGGCTGACTTACGGAGGGCTTTCCTACATGTTCACCTCCACAGTCTTTCCGTTGTATTCCACCGTACGGGTCGTCTTCATCGGCTGGTTGCCGGCACCACTGTCAGGGCCGACCAGCACAACATGGAACTTGCGGTTCTGCAACATACCCTTGAAGCTACCCTTGCGAGGAGCGATGCTCAAAACACGTCTTGCCTCATCCCAAGAGAACTGGATCTCGGAGAACTTGCCCTTTTCGTAATTGTAGTTGTCACCCTCGTCCTCGTAGAGCACGAACGTGCCGTCGGCACCTGGATACACGCGAATCTCCAACTCATCCCAGGGCTTCTCTGAGCTATACTGCACCTCAGGACCGAAAGGCAAGATGGTGCCAGCCTTGACAAACACCGGCATAATGTCGATAGGACAAAGACGCTGCACGTCCTGCCCTCCCTCAAACTGGGCATTGTTCCAGAAATCATACCACTTGTTGCCCTTAGGCAAATACACGTTCACCGGTGCCGCAGCTTTCTTCACGTCGGGATAGATGGTGTGTCCTTTTTTCTCGTTGTCCTTCCACGTGTACATCGGGTCGGTGACAGGCTTCACCAGAAGGCTACGACCGAAGAGGTACTCATCGTTCAGGCGAGAAGCCTTCTTGTCGTGGGCATAATCCATCACCAAGGCGCGCATCATGGTACCGTTGTTCTGCACACAGTCGCCAGCCGCACTATATATATAAGGTAAGAGACGATAACGCAGCTTGATGGCCATGAGGATGGCATCGTAGGCCCAGTCGCCTTGCTTGCCAAACTCATACAGCTCGCTCACCATCGGCGAAGAGCAATGGTTGCGCATCAGCGGCATGAAAGTGCCCCATTGCATCCAGCGGGTCTGCAACTCCTGAAGGGCAGGGTTCTTGGGATTCTGCTCAAACTCCCAATAGAAAAAACCGCCCAGGTCGGTGTTCCAGAAAGGAATGCCGCAAAGGCTGTAGTTCAAGCCTGACGGCACCTGCGTCTTCATCTCCTTCCAGGAGGCGGTGACATCACCGCTCCATGAGAACGAGCCATAATGCTGGAGGCCGAAACTTCCACTTCGGGTCATCTGCAAAGCACGCTTCTCGTTGCCTTTCTTCATGGCACGCTGATGTTCGTAGATGCTCTTGTTGTGGAGCAACGGGAAAACGTTCTTCACGCCGAGCCACGAACCATCGAAGGTCTGGTAATTCTCATCACCAGGCTTCTCAAAGTGGTCAGGCTCCGTGGAGTCGGTCCACCAGGCGTCAAATCCCATGTTGTAAAGATTCGTGAGATACTTCCAATAGATGTCGCGTGCCTTCGGATTGAACACATCGTATGGCATCACGCCATTGTTTCTTGGCCACGTGTCAAATGGCAGAAGAGCATTGATTTTCTTCAACTCACGATACTGGTCTGTCCAAGGACCGAAGTTCGCCCAGATGGAAATCATCAGATGGGCATTGTTACGGTGTACATACTTCACCATCTCCTCCGGGCTCTTCAGCCGAGGCTCGCCCTGCGCCTTCATGTTCTTCATATCGCCAGGCAGGTACTTGGCATAGGCAGGGTCGCTTACCTTATTAATATAGTAAGGGTTTTGGAATTTCATGGCATTCCAATTGGAGTCGCACCCCCAGTACTGCCAATCCTGCACGATAGCGTCTGTCGGAATCTTCAGCTCACGATACTTGTCAAGCACACCTGCCAACTCATCGCTGGTCTTGTAGCGCTCACGACACTGCCAGAAGCCCATCGCCCACTTCGGGAACAGGGTCGCCTGTCCCGTCAGCTCTCGGATGCTGGCGATGACACCGTCCTGTGTGCCATCCTTGTACATGAAGTAATAGTCGGCACAAGAGCCCACCTCGCTGGTAAAGGAAGTGGCATTGTCCTTGTCATCGAAGTAGGTCTTGCCCGCGTTGTCCCAATAGACACCGTATCCCTTCTCACTCGTAAAATACGGGATGGCGATATAAGTGTTGTGATTCCAGAGTTCGACATGGCGTCCGCGTTGGTTCATGTGGGTGTCGTGGAGCTGTCCCAAGCCATAGACCGCCTCGTCGTCCGCCAATCGGAAACACTGCTTGACACGATACATGCCCTTGTTAGCTGCATCATGGCGCTCGTCGAGGGTAGTCTTCGTGTCCGACAGGAGTGGCTGCCCGTCGTGTGAAAGGAAAGTGATCTCACCCGACTTCTGGTTGAGCTCGATGGTGAAAAAAGCAGACTGCATGCTGACCACATCGCCCTTTTCCTGCATGGTCACACCTTTCACCTGCTGAGGTTTCAAGATGACGGAATAACTTTTCTTCCGCTTAGCGACATCGGGCGAAGCAGACTTGATGGCGCGGACGATGGAAGGGGAATAAAACTGGATGGTAACCGTTTGGTCTCCCACCTGGCGGACAATGGAGGAGAGTGCCGTTTGGGGAGACAGCACGCTGGCCACCTGGTTGCCATGGGCGTAGGCTTCGGCAGAAACGCCTGCCATGGCAATGCCCATGAGGGCAATGATTGATAAATTCTTTAGCATACTTCGTTTAAATATTATTAGGTTTCTATTCGTACTCTTGTTTCTGCCGCAAAGATAATGCAAAGGGGATAAATAGGCATAAAACAAATGAAGATTCGATTGTCTCATTTGTTGAATTATGGGCGCAAAGCCCTTTATACAGGGGCATTTAAAGCCAGAAGACGGTCCTACTTGTATTCAGAAGGCAGAACACCATACACTTTCTTGAAGCATTTGGCGAAATAGCTCGGAGAGGCAAATCCTGTGCTTTCGGCTATCTCATTGACCGTCATCTGGCCTTCCTTCAGCAAGGCAGCGGCACGCTGCAGGCGCACATTACGCATGAATGTCACAGGCGTGGTGTCCGACAAGCTTTTCAGTTTCTTGTAAAGTCCAGTCCGCTCCATGCAGAGATCGTTGGCAAGTTGCTCCACCCCATATTCACTTTCGCCCAAATGCTGTTCCACCAGCATACGCGCTTTTACGATGAATTCGGGTTCAGCCTCTTCCACAGCCGGTGCAAGCTCTTCGCGGGTTACCACATTCCCACGCCGTGCCCTTCGCTTCCTCAAGAAAAAGACACCTCCTCCTAAAGCCATCAGTGTCACGACAGCAAAGGCCATGACGCCTCTTCCCGATTGCCACCATGGCTTGTCCATCGTGAAAAACAGTCCTAACATCGGCGACACATAGATAAGGCCATCATTGTAAGTTCCCAACCAGATGGCTCCGTCGCGATCCCGATACACCGTATTAATGCCCGAAACGAGCGACTTGCCGTCGGGCAATGACAATTTGCTCACCTCTTGTGGCGTATTGCCCACTTGGAAGTCAAACATCAAGTAACCATGCTGGCTGCTTATCAGAGCCTGGCGATCGGATGACATGTTCAGTGTATGCAGGACGTAGTCACATTCAAAGAGCTTGACGTATCTCCTGCTTGCCGGGTCAAAGTGTAAAAAGACAGAAACCGCACTCTGCTTCTTGACATCATGTCCCGTTCGAATCTGATAGAATTGCCCACTTGGTGTCTTGACGACAAGTGAAGTGGACTGGAACTTGCAAGCTTCGGCCGGCGAATAGGCCCTTGCCGTATAAACCAACTCACAGTCTCTGAATGACGCAACCAATCCCGAAGCGTGAAAAGTATAGAGGCACTTGCCTTCGACATCCAAATCCTGCAAGCCGCCCCACGCTTTCCTAAGGGTCACACGATGTCCGTCAGCGACGTTGAGAACGACATTTCCCCTCACGACCCAAACATTTCCGCTGCTGTCCACATAGAGGTCTTGGATATTGCCTCTTGGGTCGTTGCCAGCCAGAGAGTCCAGGGGATGAAGCACTGGCGTATTGGTCTGCAAGTTGATGCAATACACCACACGGTAATCCTTTACCCAAAGTCGGTCTTGGGAGTCGGTGTACATATGTGTAAGCCCGTTGTACCCCTTCAATTCTTGGGCTTGAGCCGCTGACAGCGGAAGAAACAAGAAACAATTGCCATCGTAGATGTTGACCCCTTTCTTGGTTCTCACCGCCAATCGGTTGTCTGGCAACTGTATCATCTGCAAGATGTTATTGTCAGACAGTCCTTGACGCGTATTGAGAACATAGAAATAGTCTTCCTTCCCCGTCTTTTGCGCCAAGCAGGGCAACACCCAAGACAAAAGACAGAGAAAGACTGCGGTTATGATAATGGTTCTCCTGTTCATGATTTGTTGTTTCTCACCATGCGTTGAACCATCGCCATCACTCTCCCACCGCCCATGTCAGCACATAGTCGGCCGTCAGGGCATAACAAACGGTCAGCGACCGCTCTCTCGGCAGATTTTCCACCACCAACGTACCCTGGTCAGCAAGGCCCAAGGACGTCATGCGCATGTCACAGAAAGCCAATCGGTCGTCAGCAAAAAACTTGTAAGTGGTCTCCTTGGCACTCCAGCAGATAAGCTGCGAGCGCAGGTTGCTGCTATCCTCGTCCTCACGCATGAAACGCCGTGCGACACGCCCCACACGCTCCGACACATACTCTATGTCGACCGCCACCTCATGTTCAGCAGACAACATCAGGGCCGCCCATCCCCGGGTATGGCTCACGCTGATGCGCAACGAGTCCAAAAACGGCTTGCCCGAAGACTCGTGACCGATGGCCCAGTCATCGTGTCCCGTCATCTGTCGGAGCAAGGCATATGTAACCAGCTTCTCCAAAAGCCGGCCACCATGGTAGGCCGTGAGGTCTGCCACCTCCGGCCTGGGCAAGTCGCACGCTTGCTCCGTGATGCGCCACAGCCCCAACGCCACACCGGGCGAGGGCTCATCAATTCTTAGCAGGGGCATCTTGCGGCTTGTTATGCACAGTCACCTTGACACGGCTGATGCGTCGTTCCTCGACGGCCAACACCTCAAAAGAGAAACGCTTATAATCGCATTTCTCATGAATACTCAAGAAGTCGCCCTTCAGCTCGAGCAACAGCCCTGCCAACGTATCTGCGTCACCTGCCACGTCCTCAAACTCGTCATCGTCAATCTGGAGTATCTTGCAGAAATCGCTCAACAGCGTTTTACCCTCAAAAATGTAAGTGTTGCAATTCAACTTTGAGTAAAACTTCTCGTCCTCATCATACTCATCGTTAATTTCACCCACTATTTCCTCCAGGATATCCTCCAGAGTGACAAGGCCACTTGTTCCTCCGAACTCATCTACCACAATGGCAATATGAACCTTGTTTTCTTGAAACTCGCTAAGCAAAGCGTCGATTTTCTTGGTCTCTGGCACAAAATAGGGCGGGCGTATGAGGCTTTGCCACCTGAAATTGGACGGCTTGGACAGATGGGGCAACAAATCCTTGATATACAAGATGCCTCGTATATTGTCATCGTTATCCTGGAAAACAGGGATTCGACTGTAGTTGTTCTCCGCTATGCTGGCCAACACATCCGCGAAACTGCTCTTGATGTCGATGGAAACTATGTCCTGCCTACTGGTCATCACTTCCTTGGCCGTCTCGTCGCCAAAACGGATGATTCCTTGTAGCATACTCTTCTCTTCCTTGATTTCGTCCTTGTCGGTCAGCTCAAGAGCCTGTTCCAAATCGTCGACCGAAAGCTGCCTATTTTCCTTGGGAATCGCTTTCTCCGCGATGACCCCACTGGTTATCAGCACCGTCTCTATAGGCCAAAACAACTTGCGCACCAACATGACACCGCCCACAGCTCTCCGACAGAAAGCCAATGGGTTTTGGCGACTATAGACCTTAGGCATAATCTCGCCATAGAGAAGCAAGAGAAAGGTAAGCACCACGGTAATGCACACAAACTGGAGCCACTGCACCTTGAAGTCAATCAAGGAGCCGAAGACGTAGTTGCATAACATGATGATGGTGACATTGACAAAATTGTTGAGAATGAGTATGGTGGCCAACGTGCGCTCTGAATCGTCGCGCAAGTGTTGTATGTCACGGTCACGGCTGCTCTTGTCGGTATCCAGTTCGTCTATATCTTGCGGCGAAAGGCTGAAAAAGGCAATCTCCGATCCACTAGCAAAGCCAGACAACAATAGCAGCATAGCAGCCAACACAGCTGCTATGGCAATGCCTGGAGTCAACGGTCTCAACTCCAGCCAATCGGTCATTTGAAATAAGAGAAACGTTTCCAAAATATCTTCTTATTAATCAGAAAGGAAGATTCTCATCATCCGAACGGCCTTGAATGGGCTTTTCCGACTGCGGTCGCACAGACTTGTCGGCTGATTCTGAACGCTGCTTGGGTGTCAGCATCTCCATGTTCTCGACCAGAATCTCTGTTACATAATGGCGCTTACCCAACTGGTCATCGAATGTGCTGTAACGCAAACGCCCTTCCACATACAGCTTGTCTCCCTTGTGCACATACTGCTCCACCACCTTAGCCAACTGACGATAGAACAAAAGGTTATGCCAATCCGTGCGGTCAGGCACCTGCGTGCCATTCTTGAGCGTGTATCCGCGCTCCGTGGTAGCAAGTGTGACCTTGGCCACAGCCTGGTCAGCGTCATAATATCGTACGTCCGGGTCTTTGCCCACGTTGCCAATCAGCATCACTTTATTCATAGTCGGCGTTTGTTAAAACAACTTTGCGAGTGACAGGGTTACTTCCACTGGCCGAGATACCTGAACTTGAAATTCTTACCCTTTGCAGACGGGAATTGGCTTCGGTAATCGACGCGATCACGCAAATGCTCCACTATGCGGTTGTAACAGTCTTGGCCTGAGTTGGCCTTGCAACGCGCAACAAAGCGCGTGTCGCGATACTCGTGCTTGCCTGTGGTAGGAATCATGACCACCCTCTTGAAGTTGAGCTCACCCTCATACCAGCCTGGCCTGTTTTCGACCAAGCGGTTGACCATCACATCCACCGCGCCACGCCCTTCACCAGACGCTTGCGCACCAACAGGACGCAACGCTTTTTTTTGCTTGAAATCGAGCATGGTCTCAGCAGCCGTCTTGATGACTATGAAATAGATGTGCGACCCAACTTTGTAACGCTTCGGAAAATAGACATCACTCTGCACGTACTCACGCAAGTCATTCTCCATCTCAGGTGTCACATGAATATCAGAAATGGTTTTCAAGAAAGCTATAGCCTCATCAACATTGGAGACAAAAGTTTCCTTATTAAAATATCTTAAATACAAATTCATCGAAAGGTCGTGTGTTTCAAAAAAAACAAAGAGCGGCAAACGGGATTCGAACCCGCGACCTCGACCTTGGCAAGGTCGCGCTCTACCAACTGAGCTATTGCCGCATAAACCAAAAAATAACTTTTACAAGTGAAGAGGAGGAGACTCGAACTCCCACGACATAATTGTCACTACCCCCTCAAAGTAGCGCGTCTACCAATTCCGCCACCCCTCCAAATGTAAACATTCTGAATAATTGTGCCCAGAACAGGACTCGAA
>DJOD01000034.1:10865-11359 GCA_002437115.1 Prevotella sp. UBA6447 | reverse complement strand
CTACCAATTCCGCCACCTGGGCAAAAAACTTATTCAGTCACTTGGTTATTCAGAATGTTGAGCGGCAAACGGGATTCGAACCCGCGACCTCGACCTTGGCAAGGTCGCGCTCTACCAACTGAGCTATTGCCGCATTTTCTGTTGCCAGAAGCATTTCTCTAAATGCGAGTGCAAAGGTACACATTATTTTTGAATCCACAAACTTTCCAAGACTTTTTTTTCAAAAAAGTGCGATTTTATTAACACACATTATATATAACAGCACATACGGAAAAGGCTGACAGATTGGAAGCCTTCATGAATAACGCTAAACTGCGAGACTTAATCAGCAAGGCAAGCAAATTCGCAAGAACACACCTCCCTTCCACATCCTCTAACGCTTTCCGCACCCTGCCCCAACCAAGAAACGTCCCAAGATGAAACGGATGGAGAAAGGCAGCTCCTTATAAATCAACGGATAAGAAAAAGTAAAAAATAATAGCTTAAATTATCCA
>DJOD01000034.1:0-10802 GCA_002437115.1 Prevotella sp. UBA6447 | reverse complement strand
TGGATAATTTAAGCTATTATTTCGCGCCTTAAGACAACTAACATCACTAAGTCATTCTGGATGGGTATAGCAAGTTAGTCCATTCTCGAACGGTAATCGCCATAACCATACCGCCGAAGAATCTCCAATTCGCCATCAGCATGAGCCAAAGCTATGGACGGATGAGAAATTCCGTTGAACAGGTTGGTCTTCACGGTGGTGTAATGAAGCATATCCTCAAAGATAATGTTCTCACCAACCTTCAATTCATGGTCGAACTGCCATCTACCCATATAGTCGCCGCTCAAGCAAGAACAACCGCCCAACCTGTAGACGTGCGACCCATGACCTTCAGGGATAAGGCCTTGTGCGTCCTCTTCTATAACATGCGCAAACCGGACGGCGGGATGGTAGGGCATCTCCAGACAGTCGGGCATATGGCAAGTGAAGCTGACATTAAGTATGGCGGTGCGCACCCCATGATTTTCCACGATATCAACCACTTGGCTCACAAGGGGACCCGTCTGCCAGGCAAAGGCGCTGCCCGGTTCCAGGACAACGTGCAAATGAGGATACCGACGACGAAAATCCTTCAAGACGCTGACAAGAAGTGACGTGTCGTAATCGCTGCGCGTCATCAGATGCCCACCGCCAAAGTTTATCCATTTAAGCTGTGAGAACCACTTGGCAAACCTCTCCTCAATGTGGAAGAGCGTACGCTGAAAGACATCAGGGCCGCTCTCACAGAGCGTGTGACAATGGAACCCTTCGATGGACGATGGCAAGCTATCTGGCAACTGGGAGCTAAGCACGCCGAAGCGCGAACCCGGGGCGCAGGGGTTGTAGAGCAGCGTCTCAACCTCGCTATACTCCGGATTGACGCGCAATCCGAGGCTGAGCGACGGGTTGGCCGCCTTGGCCCGAGCGGCAAGGCGCTCCCACTGGCTGAGCGAGTTGAATGTGAGGTGGCTCGAGCAACGGGCTATCTCGTCTATCTCATTGTCCGTGTAGGCCGGCGAGAACGTGTGAGTGGGACTTCCAAACTCCTCATAGCCCAAGCGGGCCTCGCAAAGGGAGCTGGCCGTAGTGGCCGAGATGTATTCGCGGAAGATGGGAAACGTTTTCCACAAGGCAAACGCCTTGAAAGCCAGAATGATTTCCACACCAGCCGCTTGGGCGACATCTGTTATGAGTCGTAGGTTACGGCGCAAACGGTTTTCCTCCAATACATAAACCGGTTGGTGCACTTCCTCGAAGGTCGTCAGGTTGATTTTCATCGCTATATTTTTTATGCAAAGATAAGTTTTATTTCCCAATATTATTGCTAATTTAACGGAAAATTCATACATTTGCACTTGAAAAGAAAAGTCTACGATGAAATTAGTAATCATGACGAAGTCCACATTTTTTGTGGAAGAAGATATTATCCTGTCAGCCCTCTTCGACGAGGGGATGAACAACTTGCACCTGTTCAAGCCAGGCTCACCCCCCCTCTATGCGGAGCGTTTGCTAACCTTATTGCCCGAAGAGCATTACGACGAGATCACCGTACATGATCATTACTATCTGAAAAGCGAGTTTGGGCTGGCTGGCATACACATAGACGACCCAACAGAAGATATTCCCGAAGGCTACAAGGGCAATGTCACGCGCACGTGTAACGACCTCTCCACATTGAAAATGATGAAGAAAAAGTCGAAGTACGTGTTTCTCAAAAACATATTCAACTGCATAGAATACAAGGACGAGAAGCAAACCTTCACGGCCGCTCAACTTATGGAGGCGTCGCGTTGTGGCCTCATCGACCGCCATGTGTATGCACTTGGTGGCATGAGCGTCGACAACATCAAGGCCGCCAAAGACCTGGGGTTCGGCGGCGTGGTCATATGTGGTGACCTCTGGTGCAGGTTCAACATACACAACGAGATGGACTTCAAAGGGCTCATCAATCATTTCAAGCAGTTGCGCAACGCAACAGAGTGATGACTGTCGCACACACTTTTATTATTATATAAACGCTATTCAAAATGAGTGAAAATAACTCTTTCTTGGTCTTCTCGGGCACAAGCACGAGATACCTTGCAGAAAAGATTTGCGCCAGCCTGGGCTGCCCATTGGGAAACCTTGTGATGACGAAGTTCTCCGATGGCGAGTTCTCCGTCTCCTACGAGGAGTCAATCCGCGGGCGTGATGTCTTCCTCGTGCAGAGCACCTTCCCCAATTCCGACAACCTAATGGAGCTGCTGCTGATGATTGATGCGGCCAAGCGCGCCTCGGCACGCCACATCATTGCCGTCATCCCCTATTTCGGATGGGCACGGCAAGACCGCAAGGACAAGCCAAGAGTGAGCATCGGCGCCAAGCTGGTAGCCGACCTGCTGAGTGTGGCGGGCATCGACCGCCTCATCACGATGGACTTGCATGCAGACCAAATCCAAGGGTTCTTCAATGTGCCTGTTGACCATCTCTACGCCAGCGGGGTATTGCTGCCCTACGTGCAGAGCCTCCACTTGAAAGACCTTGTCATCGCATCACCCGATGTCGGCGGCTCCAAGCGCGCCAACACCTATGCCAAGTATCTTGGGTGCCCGCTGGTGCTCTGCAACAAGACCCGCGCACGCGCCAACGTAGTGGAGAGCATGCAGATTATCGGCGACGTGAAAGACAAGAATGTGGTCATCATTGATGACATGGTAGACACGGCGGGGACAATCACCAAGGCAGCCGACATCATGAAGGAAGCCGGTGCGCTCAGCGTAAGGGCTTTTGCCAGCCACTGTGTGATGAGCGGCCCAGCATCGGAGCGCGTACAGAACAGCTGCCTGGAGGAGATGGTCTTCACCGACTCCATCCCGTACACGCACCGTTGCTCAAAGGTTAAGCAACTCAGCGTGGCCGACATGTTTGCAGAGACCATCAGGCGCGTCATCAACAACGAGAGCATCTCTTCGCAGTACCTGGTGTAAAGCACAAAGATACCCAACAAACGACAGGGGTCGCCTCACCACTCAAATCACAATGGTGAAGCGACCCCCTTTTTTAGGCTTTTCGACAAAAGAAAAGCGCATGTAAATAAAAAAGCACCCGAAACCAATAATCCGGATGCTTAGAATGTTATGGAAGACAAGCCCTGTCAGGACTTTCTCGTACAAGTTTAGTCAAGCCACTTCACATAGCAGAAGTCCTGACGGTGAGGCAGGTTGGCATTCTTCGGGAACATACGTACGCAAGAACGGAACGAGCCTGCGTGATCAGGCTCCACGTTGAGCTCGAAAGTGTAGTTGTTGCCCTCATGGCCAATCATGGTAAACTCATGGACACTGAAGACCTCGCGGTCTGACTTCTCCGTCTCTGGCTTCAGCGTGACAAGCTCCAAGCCAACGGCATCGTCAAGACCTTGCTCGTCGATGACATACTTTAGCGTGTATTTCACACCCGTCTGCGCGCCATTCAGCATGCTCTCATCCTTGCTGACCACATGGATGCTATCCCAACGCTCAGCCACAGACTCCTTCCAATGTGCTATCTCCTTGGCTAAGCGATACTCGTTAGCCGCGAGCTTCTTGGAGCGGTTAGCCTCCTTGAGGTAAAACTTATTATAATAATCGTCAAGCTGGCGCTTCATGGTGTAGTGGGGTGCAATGGTGGCAATAGAATTCTTGATTACCTTCACCCAATTCTCACTGTATCCCTTAGCGTTCTTTGCATAGTACAGTGGGATAATCTCATTCTCCAGCAACGAATAGATGGTGGCAGCGTCAAGCTGGTCCTGATAACCCTGGTTCTCGTAAGTACGCTCCTGAGGCAAAGCCCATCCAGCTCCCTTACGGTAGCCCTCAACCCACCATCCGTCGAGAACAGAAAGGTTGACCACTCCATTCATCTCGGCCTTCTCGCCAGAGGTTCCTGAAGCCTCCAAAGGACGAGTAGGCGTGTTCATCCAAATGTCAACACCCGAAACCAGGCGACGAGCCAACTGCATATCATAATCCTCCAAGAAAATGATCTTGCCAAGGAACTGAGGCATACGGCTGATTTCAAAGATACGCTTGATGAGCCCCTGGCCAGCACCATCAGCGGGATGAGCCTTGCCCGAGAAAAAGAACAACACGGGATGCTCGGGGTCATTGACAATTTTCTCCAATCGGCTGAGATCGGTAAACAGCAAGTGGGCACGCTTGTAGGTAGCAAAACGGCGGCAGAAGCCTATCATCAACGCCTTGGGATTGATGCGTTCCAAGATGCTAACCACCTTGGCAGGGTCGCCCTGGTTACGCAGCCACTGTTGCGTAAACTTGTCGCGTATAAACTTGATGAGCTTCTCCTTCAACGCCATACGGGTGTCCCAAATTTCATCATCGGGAACATTGTAGATGGCATGCCAAATGCTCTCATTACTCTGGTCGTTGATGAAGTTGGGGTCAAAATACTTATCATATAGCTTACGCCACTCTGTAGCTGTCCAGGTCGGGAAGTGCACGCCATTGGTTACGTATCCTACGTGGTTCTCCTCTGGATAATAGCCAGACCATATCGGCGCAAACATCTTCTGGCTGACCCATCCATGGAGCTTGCTCACACCGTTGACCTCCTGGCAGGTGTTACAAGCGAAAATGGACATGCAGAAACGCTCACTGTGATCATCTGGGTTCTGACGACCCATGCCGATGAACTCATCCCATGAAATACCAAGCATCTGGGGATAACCACCCATATACTTGCCGAAGAGCGACTCGTCGAAGTAATCATGACCAGCAGGAACTGGCGTGTGAACAGTGTAGAGTGACGATGCACGCACCAGTTCCATAGCTTGGTTGAAGCTGAGACCTTGCTTCACATAATCGCACAGACGCTCAAGATTACAGAGGGCCGCATGTCCCTCGTTGCAGTGGTAGATATCTTTTCTGATGCCAAGTTTCTTAAGCATGAGCATACCGCCAATACCGAGAAGTATTTCCTGCTTCAGGCGATTCTCCCAGTCGCCACCATAGAGAGAGTGAGTGATGGGCTTGTCATACTCGGAATTCATGTCGTTGTCGGTGTCGAGTAGATAAAGTTTCACGCGTCCTACATTGACTTGCCACACAAGCGCATGGACTTGATAGTTCATATAAGGAACGTCAACAACCACCTGGTTGCCATTTTCGCCAAGCACCCGCACAATGGGAAGCGAGTTGAAGTCTTGCGCATCATAGTTGGCTATCTGCTGGCCGTCCATACTGAGCGACTGCTTGAAGTAGCCGTAACGATAAAGAAAGCCAACGGCACACATGTCAACGTTACTGTCAGAAGCCTCCTTCACATAGTCGCCTGCAAGCATGCCCAATCCGCCAGAGTAAATCTTCAAGGCTTGATTAATGCCATACTCCATGCAGAAGTAGGCCACAGAAGGACGACTCTTGTCGGGCTCCACATCCATATAAGCGCGGAACTGCTCATAGACGTCTTTCACCTTCTTCATGATAGCCTTGTCCTTTACGATGGCTTCCTTGCGGTCGTAGCCTAAACGGTCAAGCAAGAGAACGGGATTATGTCCGACCTCCTCATAAAGCTGCTCGTCAAGGCTCTTGAAGAGATTACGCGCCTCATAATTCCAGGCCCACCACATGTTGTGAGCAAGCTCATCCAAACATTTCAACTGCTCGGGAAGACTCGACTTGATGGTCAGGGACTTCCATTGGGGAGCATTGGCATAATCTGCTTTGATTTTCATAATAACGTAGTTTATAATGATTATTTTCTTGATTGCTATTGGCGCTTTCTGTTCTCTGCCTTGCGGAGGGCAAAATCATAAGCCTCCTCATAATACTTAATGAAGTGGCTCCAAAGGGCTTTTTTCGACAGCACACTTGCGTTGTCGCGTGACTGCTTCACTTTGGCAGGCGCGAAACGCGAGAACTCGACCACCGTATCCTTGATGCTATCGGCAACCTCCGAGAAGTTGTAGTCTGTACGATGGATGACCTTCACTCCATCCTCTATCTCACCGTATCGACCAATCTCCGCGTTAGCCCACAAGCCAAAGCCAGCAAGGTCGGTGGTGACACAGGGCACCTTGAAAGCCACGGCCTCAAGGGGCGTGTAACCCCACGGTTCGTAATAAGAGGGATAGACACACAGGTCATTACCCAAGATCACATCGTAATAGGAAAGATTGAGGATGCCATCATCACCCGTAAGATAACAAGGTATAAAAATGAGTTTCACACGATCTTCCTTGCGATTCTGCATATTGAGATATTTCAGCATGCCAAGCACGTTGTCGTGGTCCATGTCATTCAACCAATGGGTCACAAAGGGCACTTCCAAAGGTGTGTCGTATCTCTTGCCGCTATCCATGCGTTCCTGTAAGTCCTTGCGGGGCGCGCCCACCCAGCCGGGAACTTCAACAAAGGCCACAACATCCTTCGCAAGGCTATTGTCGCGCAATAAACGGTTCATGGCCTCAATGTACACATCAATTCCCTTGTTCCGAAACTCGTAACGGCCACTGGTAGACACAAGCAAGGTGTCATCACCAAGGTTGGTACCGAGCAAGGCGTTTGCCACGTCCAGTAAACGCTTGCGAGCGACCGCGCGCTTGCGAGTGAAAGCGGCACCACGCGGCACGAAGTCGTCCTCGAAGCCATTGGGGAGAACCACGTCAACAGGCTTGTCAAGCAACTCCTTGCATTCGCGCGCAGTGATTTCACTCACCGTAGTGAAACAATCCACGAAATGGGCCGTCTGCTTCTCAATGGAGTGCTTACTTTGCATATTGAGCTCGCACGCCATTTGGTCGCCGTTATAAGCAAAAAGATAGTCGTAAAGGGGCTTGTTATTACCCGCGATGCTACGTCCTATGCTGGTGGCGTGGGTGGTAAAGATAGTGGCAATTTGAGGATAATGCTTGTGGATGTAAAGTAGGCCGAGTCCTGTCATCCACTCATTTCCGTGATATACCACTTTCTGTGTGTCATTCAAATAATAATCGTAGAAACTGCCAACTACCAAAGCGGCTGCGTATGAGAACATTGACGCCTCGTCATAATCACCATAGGCATGGAGGCTATCCACATGAAAATCATTCCACAACTGTCCGTACAGCTCATTTTTTATAGAAAAATATTGAGAGAAATCCACCAAAATAGCTATCGGCTCACCAGGCACCAGCCATCTACCGACACGAAACCTCAGACCTTTCTCCTTGGCCGACTGGCTCCATTCCTCAAAGAGCGTCTTGTCTTCTTGGAAATAGGGGCTCTCATGTTCACCCCAACAGCCGGGGCCGATAAACAAAACATGGTCTCGCAATTTTTCCTGTAAGGTCTTGGCGCGTGTAGACAAAACAGCATAAATGCCACCAACCTTATTGCAAACTTCCCAACTCGACTCAAAAATGTAATCGGGAAATATCTTTTCAATTTTCATAAATCAAACTAATCTGATTTTGCAAAGGTAATATAAAAAACATGAAAAGCCAACTGAAATCACCATAATTTTGTTAAAACCGATGTTTTCTTGATGCAAATTGTTAACTTTGCAACAATCAACAAGTTATAGGAATGAAGAAACTATTTATCGCGCTTTTACTCACCTCTTCGACTGTTACGACAACCCTGGCACAAAACCACATGGCTGTTAGGGACACAACCACATTTGCCGGATACCTCGACAACAAAGAATATAATGTCTATCTAAATATAGACTTCTACCATCTCAATGTAGTGATTCCCGACCAAGAAGTGTTTGGCGAGATGGCCGGATACCTCGGAGACAAGCGTGACAGCCGCAAGTGGCTGTTCACATCTGCGGAGATAACAGGCTCAACATCGGCTAAGGTTTACATCACAAACGACTATGGCAGTGAAGACTTGGTGGCCACACTGACAAAGGAATCCGACGGAAAATACACGCTAAAACAGGAAGAGGGAAGCCCTCTGAAAATTGCAAGGAACAGAAAATGGGTGAAGCTCCCCAAACGGATTGTGTTCACCAAACGACAAAAATAGACTCATGAATTGCTCCAACATAAATCAGAAGGTGCGCAAGGCCACTATAACTGACCTCCCAGCGCTCACTCAACTGGTACAAGCAGCCATTGCTATCATGCGCAAAAACGGAAACGACAAGCAGTGGACAAATGGGTATCCTTCAACCGACTTGCTAAGAAAAGATATTTTTTCAGGCACTTGCTACATCATATGCCAAGGCGAAAAGACCGTCGGCTCATTTGTGCTGAAACCAGGTCCAGATTCAAATTACACGCAAATACACGATGGAAAATGGCTCAATGATGGCCCCTACTACGTCATACACCGCATAACCAGCCTCCCTGAGGCCCATGGGGTTTTCCAAACTCTAATTGATTTTAGTTCGGGGAGCTGCTCAAACATAAGAATCGACACTCATCGCGACAACATCATCATGCAGCACCTGCTTAAAAAGAACAGGTTCACCTACTGTGGAATCATCAACCTACCCAATGGCGACGAGCGTCTTGCCTTTCAAAGAACGAGTTTGCGCATAACAGAACTTCCGTCCCATTACGAACATCTGGAAAATATGTCTGTGGAGCAAATCACAGAAGGTATCAACCATGAGAATCTCTACGTCCCCACCATTTTAGAGAAGGCATTGCCACAACTCAATCAACTCATCAAGGCTATCGAGCAACACATGCGACACGGTGGAAGGCTATTTTACATAGGCTGCGGCACAGGTGGAAGGCTGGCCACACTTGACACCATTGAGGTGCAAAACACCTATGGCACGGACGGCTCACAAATACAGGCCATATTCCCGGGCGGGATAGATTGTCTGACGCAGACACGCGAATCGAAAGAAGACGACACCAACGACAGTTGGCTACAACTGCAAAGCAGGAACATATCACACAAAGACATCGTGGTGGGCCTCTCTGCCAGTGGTACCACGCCCTTTGTGCTGTCCGCATTGCGCCACAGCAGGATAAAAGGCATCACAACGGGATGTATCGTTAACAATCCGTGCTCACCCATCACCCAGGCAAGCGACTACCCAGTGGAAATCATAACAGGCCCAGAGTTTGTGACAGGATCCACCAGGATGAAAGCTGGCACTGCACAGAAACTTTGCCTCGACATGATCAGTACTACCGTACAAATACGCCTTGGACGCGTAGAGGGTAACAAGATGATAAATGCCAAGCCCATGAATCAAAAGCTCGTTGATCGAGCCGTGCGCATCTTCATGGAGCGCAATCCAAATTACACTAACTATGAGGAGGTGAAGCAACTAATCCTAAAAGCAGGCAACGTGAAACGTGCCGAAGAACTTCTAAAAACAACTTATAAAATAAATATCACAAATAAAAAGACGCATATAATTCAACCTAAGCAGCTTCATCACTGAGAATCTCGCATTTAACATCATGGCTAACGAGAGTGCACACGCAAGAATCTGACCACACGTTCTCAGCTGTCTCCACCATATCAATTACAGTGTAAATAGGCAGAATAACACCCATGATACCAACAGGCATGCCAATGCCTGTCATAAGTGATAGAGTTAGGAAATAGCAACCCATTGGTACTCCAGCGTTACCAATTGCGGACACTACGGCTACAAGCAGCCAGACGAACATTGTTCCCAAGGAAAGTGAAACACCTGCATTCTGCATCACGAACAATGAGGTTACAAGAATGAAGGCAGCACAACCATTCATATTGATAGTGGTACAAATAGGCAAAACAAATCGTGCAATCTGACTACGTACACCCGTACGTTCTTCCGCGCACTGGATAGTAACAGGCAAAGTGGCAGCAGAACTTTTAGTAAAAAAGGCCATAAGCACTGCTGGCAACTGATCCCTTAAAGTCTTCAAAGGGTTAACACCACGTGCCAACAAGAAAAGGGGAAGAACCACAACAAATTGAATAACATTGCCCAAAACAACAACCGTCATATAAAGCCCTAAGGAGTTAGCCACAGTATCTACAGAGAGTTGAGCAGACAGTTGGGCCGCATACGCTACAATTCCTATTGGAAGAATCCAAATAAGTGCTCGAATAAGCAAAAACAAAACATCTTGAAAACCAAGCAGTACATTTAAGATAGCGGTTTTTTGATTTGAACTTGGTAATTTTGCTAACGCAAGTCCTGTGGCTGCCGAGAGAATAAGTATTGACAGCACATTACCCTCAAGGAAAGGTGCTACCACATTATTGGGTATCACATTCAAAATGTGATCATAATAGGAAATATTATCAAGATTATCAGGCAACGAATGGTTACCTTTCGAAACCAAAAGAGACGGCAAACTCGAAGGTTGGAGAAAATTGTATAATGCAAGAGCAACAAGAGCAGCGGCAATTGTTGTGAGCAACGTATAAATTAAAGTACGCCTAAAGATGCGCCCTGTTCCACTTTTATTACCAAGAGAGGCCAGTGTTGTAGTTACAGCCAAGGCAATTGTAGGAACAGCCAACAGTTGAAATAGGCGAGTAAATATAGTGGCAACAAAATTAGTCAAATCATCAATCCACTGTACATTTAACTGACCAATTACAAAACCCAAAAATAGAGCAGCAATCCAAACAAGCATCTGCCTTGAACAAAGTCTTTTCGTCATATCAAACTTTTTATTTTCTCAATATCAAAATAATTAATGCAAAATTAAGGTTTTCAAGAAGAAAAAGCAATAACAAATATGAGGTATATTAAGTAACACAAGTTAGGTATTTCCTCTTAGAGGGAAATCAAAAAATGAAGAATTAAGAAAAAAACTACAAAACTAAAAGAGAAAGAAAGAAGAAAAACCACAATACGCAAGAAACCCGAGGACTCAACTTGAATCTTCGGGC
>DJOD01000031.1 GCA_002437115.1 Prevotella sp. UBA6447 | reverse complement strand
AAATTAATAGAACCTACCTATAGTCTTAATAATCAATAGATTGCAAAACTGTCGTATTTTTGCGTATTTCCGCCAAAATATTTCTTCGTCGAAAAGAACGCATGTTTCCGTATGCACATTGTCCGCTTTTTGCGCCCGACAGCCTTTGATGAAGACGCTCCATCCATACTTAGAAATACCAGGCAAGCCATAATCCTTTTAAGTCCCCAGCTACATATTTTCTTGTCTCGGTCAAGGCCAAGGTAGTGTATGACAGAGAACCTGCGAAAACAAGTGAAGCGTAGGCTTTGCTGCTTGCGCTGATTTTTGGCCGTGCCATTAATCTGTCGAAGTGGTACGCAAACGCAAAATTTGAGCGTGGTCATTGTAAATGGAAAATTAGAGCGCTGTCAGGTGTAAGTGGTAAAGTGACCGCCGAGTGAGCCGAAAAAAACAATTCCCAAGCTGTCGTCCGCTGGGGCGACGAGCTTGGGAATTGCTCGCTGGGATGGTGTAGGCCTAAAACTGAAGCAGGCTGGTCACCTCCACGTCATCGTCGAAGATGCCTCGGGCGTTTGGAAACTCTGTGTTTAGCTCAATGATGAAGTTGCAATAAATCTTTTTAGGGTGGAACTTGCGCACAAGGTCACAGGCTGCTTTCATCGTTCCGCCCGTGGCCAAGAGATCATCGTGGAGCAGCACCACGTCGTTTTCGTTGATGGCATCCTTGTGAATCTCGATGGTGTCGATACCGTATTCCTTGGCGTAGCTCATTTGGATGGTCTCGCATGGCAACTTACCAGGTTTGCGGCAGAGCACGATGCCTGCCCCCAGACGTATGGCTGCTGCTGAGCTCATGACAAAGCCTCTGCTCTCAATCCCCACAATTTTGGTGATACCCTTATCCTTATAAAGGTCAAACATTTCGTCGGATATCAGCTTAACACACGCAGCACTTTTAAATAGCGTGGTGACATCGCGAAAGTTGACACCTTTAATTGGCCAGTCGGGGATACACCGCAAGTTGTCTAATAAGATTTGGTTGTTCATGTTTAACGTTTTACTTTATGTGTAATTGTTTAATTCTTAATGATTTATCCCGGTTGTTGTTTCACGTGAAACGTTTATCGCCCTAACAGCACGAGCATCACATTGATATCGCTTGGTGACACTCCAGGTATGCGGCTTGCCTGTCCAAGTGTGTCGGGATTGATGCGCAGTAGTTTCTGTCGTCCTTCGGTTGAAATCTCATGCAGTTTTCCGTAATTGAACCTTCCCTTGATATGGATGTCTTCAAGACGGTGCATCTTTTCTGCAACCATCTTTTCTCGTTCGATATATCCCTTGTATTTGATGCGGATTTCTGCGGCCTCTGTTATTTCTTCCTGTCGATTTTTTGGTTCCATAAGTTTTTCCTTTAGTTCGGGAATGAGTTCGGAGAGTTGTTGGATGCTAATCTGTGGACGACCGATAAGGTCTGCTATTTTGCATCCCATGCGCAGTGGTGCCGTTCCGATGTTCTCCAATGCTCCGTTGATATCTTTTGGTTTGACCGGTGTTGAGTTGCAAAACGAGATGATTTCTTTGATATGCTGCTTTTTCTCCAACCACCAGTTCATGCGGTCTTGGCGTGCCAGACCCAGGTGGTAAGCCTTTTCCGTCAGGCGAGCGTCGGCGTCGTCTTGACGCAGCAGAATGCGATACTCGGCTCGTGATGTGAACATTCGGTATGGTTCATCCACTCCTTTTGTGGTCAAGTCGTCAATCAGGACCCCGATGTAGCTTTCGTCGCGCCGCATGACAAAAGGCTCGCTCCCCGCACACTTCAGCGCGGCGTTGATGCCCGCCACGAGTCCTTGCCCGCCAGCTTCCTCATAGCCTGTGGTGCCGTTGACCTGTCCGGCGAGGAACAAACCACCGATTACTTTCGATTCGAGCGAGTGGTTGAGTTGCGTCGGGTCGAAATAGTCGTATTCAATGGCATAACCTGGCCGATAGACCTTGGCTTCGCGCAAGGCCGGTATTTCATGGAGTGCGCGTATTTGCGTCTCCATGGGCATTGATGATGAGAACCCGTTGAGGTACATCTCATTGGTGTCCTCACCCTCAGGCTCTATGAACAGTGGGTGCTGGTCGCGGTCGGGAAAGGTAATGAGTTTTGTTTCTATGGATGGGCAATAGCGAGGCCCTGTTGATTGTATTTGGCCATTGTAGAGTGGGGAGTTTGCGATATCACCGCGTAGTATGTCGTGCACACGGCTGTTCGTGTAACATGTCCAGCAAGGCAGTTGCCGCAGTTTTCTGTTGCTTGGCATATAGGAAAACTGCTGCTGTCCCACATCGCCTGACTGTTCCTCTGTGTCCTCGAAATGGATGGTACGCTTGTCGACGCGCACCGGCGTGCCTGTCTTCATTCGTCTGGCCCTGATGCCCCAGCGCGTGATGCTCTCAGTGAGGTGGTAGGTGGCGGGTTCGGCGCACCTGCCCCCTGGGACCTTATGCTTGCCGATGTGCATCAAGCCATTGAGAAACGTTCCCGTCGTGATGACGACAGCCTTGGCGCGAATCTCTACGCCCCAAATGGTTCGCACGCCCACAGCCACCCCGTTCTCCACAATAAGTTCTTCCGCCTGGTCTTGCCACACGTCCAGGTTCGGCGTTTGGTCGATGACGCGCCGCCATTCCCAGATAAACTTCCCTCGGTCGCACTGTGCTCTTGGCGACCATACCGCCGGTCCTTTTCCCTTGTTGAGCATCCTGAACTGGATGGCCGTCGCATCGGTAACCCGCCCCATCTGTCCGCCCAGTGCGTCAATTTCCCTGACGATTTGCCCTTTGGCAATGCCACCCACGGCAGGGTTGCAACTCATCTGGCCAATCTTGTTCATGTCCATGGTCACGAGCAGCGTTTTGGCGCCCATGTTGGCCGCCGCGCACCCGGCTTCGCAGCCCGCGTGCCCACCGCCAATTACTATCACGTCGTATTTGAAATCCATCATTTCGTCTTTTCGGCAAAAGTAAGAAATAAAATCGATTTTTTATTTGTTTTACTTTGATTAATCACTAAAATATATTATTTTTGCAGTCATTAACGGAAGCACGAATACCTAATATATGGTATTGCGTAGGCGAAACAAAGTCTTTCAGACAAGAATTGTCCCATTAAACACCAATTAACATTCGGAAGATAATCTAACATTCAAATAATTAAAAAACAATCATTTATGTGGTTAATCAATTCTCCAATTGGTAGGAAAGTGGTAATGTCGCTTACTGGCATTTGCCTCATTCTCTTCCTGACCTTCCACTGTGCGATGAATGTTGCAGCGTTCTTCTCGGGAGCCGCTTACAACGCCGTCTGCGAGTTCTTGGGTGCTAACTGGTATGCAGTTGCCGGCACGCTGGGCTTGGCCTTCCTTGCCTGCTGCCATATCGTGTATGCCTTCATCCTCACCGCCCAAAATCGTCGCGCTCGTGGCGACCAGCGCTATGAGGTGACCAACCGCCGTCCTGAGGTTTCGTGGGCTTCGCAGAACATGCTGGTGCTCGGCCTCATCATCGTCATCGGCCTCATTCTTCACCTGTACAACTTCTGGTCGCACATGATGCTTGCCGAGTTCACTGGCGTGCAGAATGCTATCGCCCCCGCCGATGGCATAGGATGGATTAAGGAGGTGTTCTCTTGTCCCGTCTACTCCGTGCTTTACCTTGTATGGATTGTTGCCCTGTGGTTCCACTTGACCCACGGCTTTTGGTCGGCGTTGCAGACCTTGGGCTGGAGTGGCAAGATTTGGTTGAAGCGTTGGCAGGCCATTGGCGTGGTGTATGTCACTGTCGTGCTGGGCATCTTTGCTATTCTCGTGCTGAGCTTCTGGCTTGGCTTTGCCCCCAGTATGTGTTTATAATAAATTCAATTCATTCATTATGTCACAAATAGATTCTAAGATTCCAGAGGGCCCCTTGGCCGAGAAATGGACTAATTATAAAGCCCACCAGAAGCTGGTTAACCCAGCTAACAAGCGTAAGCTCGACATCATCGTCGTAGGAACCGGCTTGGCTGGTGCCAGTGCCGCCGCCTCGCTCGGCGAGATGGGCTTCCATGTCATCAACTTCTGCATCCAGGACAGTCCCCGTCGCGCGCACTCCATCGCCGCACAGGGAGGCATCAACGCCGCCAAGAACTACCAGAACGACGGCGACGCCGTGTACCGCTTGTTCTACGATACCATCAAGGGTGGCGACTACCGCGCCCGCGAGGCCAACGTCTATCGCCTGGCCGAGGTCAGCGCCAGCATCATCGACCAGTGTGTCGCCCAGGGCGTGCCTTTCGCACGTGAGTATGGTGGCATGCTTGCCAACCGTTCGTTCGGTGGTGTGCAGGTGAGCCGCACCTTCTATGCCAAGGGCCAGACCGGCCAGCAGTTGCTTCTTGGCGCTTACAGCTCGTTGATGAAAGAGGTCAACAATGGCACCGTGGAGCTCCACACTCGCACCGAGATTGAGGACGTGGTCATCATTGACGGCCGTTGCCGTGGCGTCATCGCCAAGGATCTTGTCAGCGGAAAGTTGGAGCGTTATGCCGCACATGCCGTCTGCTTGGCCACGGGTGGCTATGGAAACACCTACTTCCTTTCCACCAATGCCATGGGTTGTAACTGTACGGCTGCGATACAAGCTTATCGCAAGGGCGCTTACTTCGCCAATCCTTGCTTCGTGCAGATCCACCCGACCTGTATCCCCGTCCACGGCGACAAGCAGTCGAAGCTGACACTGATGTCAGAGTCGCTGCGTAACGACGGCCGCATCTGGGTGCCCAAGAAGCTGGAGGACGCCAAGCGTCTGCAACGTGGCGAGATCCAGGGCCGCGACATCCCCGAGGAGGACCGCGACTACTACCTGGAGCGCCGTTATCCTGCCTTCGGTAACCTCGTGCCCCGTGACGTGGCCTCGCGTGCCGCCAAGGAGCGCACCGACCATGGCTTTGGCGTGAACAACACCGGCTTGGCAGTGTTCCTCGACTTCTCTGAGGCCTTCCAGCGCCTCGGCCGCAAGCGTGTCGACGAGCGTTACGGAAACCTCTTTGACATGTACCAGGAGATTACCGATGTGGACCCCCATGAGAACCCGATGATGATTTATCCTGCCATCCACTACACTATGGGTGGCCTTTGGGTAGACTATGAGCTGCAGACCAGCGTCAAGGGCCTGTTCGCTCTGGGCGAGTGCAATTTCTCTGACCACGGTGCCAACCGCTTGGGAGCCTCGGCCCTGATGCAGGGCTTGAGTGATGGCTACTTCGTGATTCCTTACACCATGCAGAACTACTTGGCTGACCAGATCACCGTTCCTCGCTTCAAGACCAATTTGCCCGAGTTTGACGAGGCTGAGAAGAAGGTTCAGGCCGAGATTGACCGCATCTACGACATCCAGCATAAGCAGGCCGACAAGAGCAAGCTTGTGAGCGTCGACACCATCCACAAGGAGCTGTACAACATCATGTGGAACTATGTGGGCATGGCGCGTAATGAGGAAGGCTTGAAGACGGCTCTCAAGAAGTTGAAGGACGTGCGCGAGCAGTTTAACACCTGCGTGCGCATCCCTGGCTCGAAGGAAGGCTTGAACGTGGAGCTTGACAAGGCTATCCACCTGCGCGACTTCATCCTCATGGGCGAGCTGATTGCTTACGATGCCCTCGAGCGCAACGAGAGCTGCGGCGGACATTTCCGCCAGGAGAGCCAGACCGAGGAGGGCGAGGCCAAACGTAACGACGAGGAGTATATGTATGTTGCTTGCTGGGAATACCAGAACGACGACAACACCGCTCCTGTGTTGCACAAGGAACCACTCAACTACGAGTACATCAAGGTGCAGACCCGTAACTACAAGTCGTAAGGTCACCCAGCCTGCCCCACAAGGGCAGGCATGAGAAGACGTAGAAACATTAATTTAACTTCAGAACAATTCAAATGGATCAGAATATATCATTCACACTTAAGGTGTGGCGCCAGAACGGCCCTACGGCCGAAGGCCACTTCGACACCTTTGAGATGAAGGACATCCCCGGTGACACCTCTTTCTTGGAGATGCTCGACATTCTCAACGAGCAGCTCATCGAGCAGGACAAGGAGCCGTTCGTCTTCGACCACGACTGTCGCGAGGGTATCTGCGGCATGTGCTCGCTTTACATCAACGGCAATCCCCATGGCCCAGCACAGGGTGCCACCACTTGCCAGCTCTACATGCGCCGTTTCCACGACGGCGATGTCATCACCGTTGAGCCTTGGCGCTCGGCAGCCTTCCCTGTCATCAAGGACTGCATGGTCGACCGTTCCGCATTCGACAAGATTATCGCCGCTGGTGGTTACACTTCCGTCCGCACGGGTCAGGCTCAGGATGCCAACGCCATCCTGATTTCCAAGGACGCTGCTGACGAGGCCATGGACTGCGCCACATGCATCGGCTGTGGCGCCTGTGTCGCAGCTTGTAAGAACGGCTCAGCCATGTTGTTTGTCTCCAGCAAGGTCAGTCAGTTTGCCCTGCTGCCCCAAGGCCGTCCCGAGGCTGCACGCCGCGCCAAGGCCATGGTGGCTAAGATGGAGGAGCTGGGCTTCGGAAACTGCACCAACACCCGCGCTTGTGAGGCTGAGTGCCCGAAGAACGAGTCGATTGCCAACATTGCTCGTCTGAATCGCGAGTTCATCAAGGCCAAGCTCGCCGACTAATACGACCTTATTCATAACACATGATACGCCCACAGGTGATTTTTTCGCCTGTGGGCGTTTGTTTTTTGCTGGTCCCTATGGTCGGCCGTCATGTGCCGTTCGCGGCCTCACGGACCTTGAAAATATCGTTTGCGGGGTAAAAAGCGGTGCCACGTATCGAGCGTTGCCCGTAAGTCATTGCGCCAAGCTGCCCTTGCCGCAAATGTCCTTGGGCAGGTCGATGCGCAAGGGCTGCACGGCACCTTTGTACTTGCTGTCCGCATCCGCCATGGCCACCACCCAGCATGTGAACGAGCGGCGCGCGTTGTTCCATCCCGCCTCGTAGGGATAGACGCGGAAGGTGGTGTCGTCGATTTTCCTGATGGGGCCGCTTATCACTTCGATGTGCAGCCTTCCCTTGCCGTGGTTGTCGGTGAGGGCCTGGTGGGAGGCGTCGGTATAGACCGGCTTCAGGTGGATGGTCACGCCGTCTTGGTCGTCTGCCTCAAAGTTCATCTGCATGCCCCCTTGGAGCTTGTTGTTGTAGGCGATGAGCTGGTGGTTGCGTTCGAAGCCCACGTATTGCGCCCGCTTGCCTGCCGTCTCCTTGTAGCGCGCCTCAGTCAGCGAGGCCATCTCCTTGTCGAAGTACCAAAAGGCATCGTGCTTGTCGCCTTTGTATAGGTCGTAGGGCGCGGGTTGGGGTCGCGTGGCGTTGGCAGGCGCTGCGGGCAGCTTGCCCTTGTCGGTCCCGTCGGTGCCCGCCATGTCAGCGTGGAACCGTTCGGCGAGCCAACCCTCCCTTGGGTCGAGGCGTCGCAGGGAGCCGTCGGCGTTAAGCCGCTGTTGCAGTGACTTCTCGATGAACTTGGCGAGATAGTCGCACGTACGGTCGTCGGCATCGAAATGTCCCCGCCCCGTGTCACAGAGAAACGAGATGCAGCTCCCGGGATACATCATGCGGAACGCCAGCGCCGGGTTGACCCGCGCTTCCCACCATTCATACTCACCCTCGACCATCAGGCCAGGAATGCCGTCGATGTTGCGCGTCCTTCCCCATTCCACGTTGGCTGCCCCATAGCCACAGAGGTTGGTGCGCGGTGCGTCGCCGTGGAAGGAGATGACGCAAAGCGTGCGGTCGGGGTTCCAGGCCGCAAAGTTCCATGGGAACGTGGCTTGCGCCGAATGTCCCAAAGGAATGACGGGTGTCGTGGCTATCTCGGCATGGCCGCTCTGGTCGGCGAGGCAGGGCATCAGATCCTCGAAGATTTGCTGCGCGCCCGATGCGGGGTCCCAGTTGTTGTCGAAGGCGGGTGCCACCCATATCAGGCCCACGCCCAGCTTCCTCATCTTGGCTTGGAAACCAGGGTTCTTGTAGATGGCCTCCTCGGTCATGTTCTGCTGCGCGAGGACGACGGCTTTCACGCGGTCGCATCCGTCGGGCACCCAGAGGTAGGCCACGGGTGCCTTGCCCGTCTCCGTGGAGATGTATCGGCGCAGTTCCACAGACCACTTGTACATGCCGCCTCCACCCACGCCGATGGCATGTGCGACCGATGCGAACAAGCCTTGCAGTGTCAAGGCCAATCCCATAATCACGCACAGGACTTTTGTGTGTGACGGGAAAACGAACTTGTTTTTTGTCATATGGAGTCGTGTTGGTTTTATGTGTCAAAGTGGATTTACCCGGGCTGAGCAGCCCTTATCCGGCAGGCACGAAGCGTAGCGCCGCACCCCCAGAGGGTTGCAGGTGCAACTTCAGCTTTTCCCCGCCCTTGATAGTCATCTCCGTCGATGTGACCTGTGTGCGCGTTTTGAGCGAAGGATTGTCGTTGTGCACTTCCACCCGGTATTTCTTGCCTTTCCGCAGGAAGTCGGCGGTATCGATGGTGATGTCGCGGCCTACCATCCCGTTCATCGCCCCCACGAACCACACGTCGCCCGTGCGGCGCGCCTGCACGATGTATTGGCCTATCTCGCCCAGCAGGGCCTTGCTCTCGTCCCACACCGTCGGGCAGGCCTTCCAGTAGTCGAGCTCCTTCTCGCCTCGGTAAGCCTCGGGCAGGTCATACCAGAAGAGAAACGTCAGCGGACTATAGTAGACCACGGGCATGGCCAGCTGGTGACCTTTGGTGTTCTTCACCCGTCCGTTGAAGTAGCATGGCGTGTAGTCGGCCGGGCCGCAGAGGAAACGCGTGAACGGCAGCGTGGTGTCGTGCTCGGCGTCGGGCATCTCCTCGTTGCCGCCCACGCCCTCCTGTGTCAGCAGGTTGGGATAGGTGCGGCTCCACCCTGTGGGGCGATACTCGTCGTGTATGTCCACGAGGATGTGGTGGTCGGCGCACGCCTTCACGGCCTTGTGCAGCCATGTGGTCCACTGCTGCGAACCCACTTGCACAAAGCCGAACTTGATGCCGCTGATGCCCCATTGCTCATAGAGCGGGAGTAGTTCGTCGAACTCCTTGCTGAGGGCGCGCTGGTTGACGTAGAGCCACACGCCGATGCCCTTGCTTCGGGCGTATCGGCACAGGCGAGGCAGGTCGAGGTCCTTGCGCTCGTCCACCTTGCGCGCCGACGAGGCCATCTTCATTTCCGGGCCGTACCATCCCGCGTCGAGCTCGATGTATTGCAGTCCGCGGTCCACGCAGAAGTCCACGGCCTCCACAGTCGTCTTCATGTCCAGGCGGCACACGCGGAACGCCTTGCCCGGTCTGACCCACTCCCTGGCATCGGCTACTTGGCAGGGGACATTGAGGTTGAGTACCATTTGCTTGTTGTTGATGAGGTCGGTGGCCTTCTCGCCGAGCAAGATGTAGCGCCAGGGCATGTCGTAAGGGGTGATGATGTCGGCAGGATCATACAGTGACACCTGCAGCTCGTTGTCGGCCTTCAGCTTCAGCTTTCCCCTCACGAAGTCGACCAAGTCGGCTTCGCCTATGGTCGCATATAGGCCGTTGGCCAGGCGGAGCGTCAGCGGCCGCTCCGCCTCTTCTGCCCAGGCCCTCTCGCGCCTCAGAAGCCTCGTCTTGCTGGCCTGTGCCTGTGCCCACGCGTAATGCCATGCGGTGGCGCCTGGGGCGAAGGCGAAGGAGGTCAAGTCTTCGGTGATGTGCATGAAAAGGCCGTTGGTGGCCTCTGGAAAGTGGTAGCGGATGGCCACGCCCTCGTCGTAGGCGCGCACCACGATGTCAAGGAGATACTGCTGTCGCTTGTCGTATCCGCCCGTGTCGTCGCCGTGTCGCCCGCCTTTCATGAGATGGATGGTCATCTCATTGTAGTGGTCGACAATCTGCGCATACTCACCATAGACCGGTGTCCACACGCTGTCCACTGTCTTCCGCTCCACCCCCGTCACCTCCATGCCGTTGGTCCATACCCGGCAGGTGTCCACGAGGATGCCCATGGCTCGTTCCACCAGATGGTTGTCGATGTTCACCCCCAGCATGCCATGCTCCACCACGGGCTTGCCGTCGTAGTCAAGGTGATAGGTCAGGTCGCCGCCCTTTTGTTCGAAGACAAAACGAACCTTGCTGTCAGGCGACAGCAAGGTGACCTGGGCGTTGGCCAGGGTGCTCAGAAGGAGCATCAAGATGGGTGCCAGGATGCTCACCCTGTTTCTTATGGGATATTTCATGGTCACGAGAACTCTGTTTTTATTATAAAATACGTGTGAGGACGCATTTCTACGCAAAACGGCCTTCTGTTGGGCGCGCGTCCTGGCCAGCCCCCTCCTCGGCATCGCTCCCGCATGACGCATCAAAACAAATGACAAACCCTATGCGAAAACGTGCAAGTCCTATGTTGTCAACTGCCATATTCCATTGTCCATTTGCAATCAGATGATGACGGTTTTGCTTTCACAGGGTGAAACAGTGTGTTTTCAAGTCCAGAATTGAGCGTTTCTTCTTTTGTGAAGGCTGGTCGCCACCGCATGGTGCCGTTGTTCACGCCTGGGCCCTGGATGTAATATTTGTCGCGATAGCCATTTGGGGCGAATGGGCTGTTGCCACCTATGTCGCCTATCTTCAAGTCGTGGTGGTGCAAGCAAGTGGGTACCATCACTTCCGAGTGGGCGGCATGTCCAGCTTTCAGGTATCGGTCAAGAATGGCCAAGGCGGAATGGGAGTAACGGCAGATGGGAAGGAAAGCCTTGATGCAGTCGTCCGTTGGGTATCCGCAGTGGTTGTCGCGATGCCACCAGGTCCAATCATGGTTATTGATTCCAAACCGCTCTACATGACAAGCAAGAAGGTCATAGGTTTGGAGATGGGTGTCGCAGTCGTGCAGGAGGGCAAGCCAATTGCCTGTAAACTCCACGTCGTACTCGATGAGCCAATAGTGCCGATATGCCTGATGGCCAAGAAAGAAGCGCAGGGGAAGGAAATGGCAACTGCCTGGCACAATCGTGCTTGCTATGGGCGTGTAGCCCAACGCACGAAGGTCGTGAGGCCGAACGGACACCATTTGGACATCATTGGGGCACACTGGTTCCGCGCCTTCGCTCAGGGTCATCAGCCAAACCACGTCATACTTGTCCGCCGGCAGTTCCTTTCTGAGTCTCCGGTAACGTGCCACGACATCGTCGTTGACAACGTGTGACACGAACAAAACCGCGCTTTTCATCTTGTCGCTCACCTTTTGCTCCATTTCCTAAATACCAGGTCGATAAGTCGCGTCTCACCATCATACACGTACGCGGTGACGATGCGGCGAGATTCCAGGTACCTGTACACTGCCAGGCTGTTCTTGGGACGCAGTTCCACCATAGCGGAAGCAGACTGGCGTGCAGGCCAAAACTCCAGTTGGGCATGATCCTCTGTGTAGACGCGGACGGTGGGAGAACCACACATGAGCTCTGGATGATCTGTATGCCCGTAGATTTTCCCGTCCTGTTCCATTACGATTTGCACGGGCACCTTGTTTCGGATGGATATTCTCGACAGCATGACACCTACGCCTACAAACGTAAGCGCAATGACCAAGGTGGTCCCATACCTCAGCAAAAGTCTCATGGCGTTGCTTTCCTCTCTCATGGCTTCTCCAGTTCCAATTGGTTTCTGACCAGTTCGTAATAATATCCGCGCCGCTCCACCAGTTGCTGGTGGTTGCCCTGCTCCACCACCTTACCGTGGCGGAGCACGATGATGTTGTCAGCGTTCTTCACGGTGGACAGGCGGTGAGCGATGACAAGCATGGTGCGGCCTTTGCGCAGGGTGCCGAGGTTCTCGGTAATCTTCCGTTCAGTCTCCGCGTCGAGCGAACTGGTGGCCTCGTCCAGCATGATGTAGGCGGGGTGCTTGAAGATGGCTCTTGCGATCATGATGCGTTGCTTCTCCCCTCCGCTGACTCCCATGCCGTCGCTGCCGAGTTTGGTCTGCAGGCCCAAAGGATGCTCTTCCACGAAATGGCGCAGGCAAGCGACGTCCAAGGCCTCGTCCACCCTATGGTCATCAGGCTTATTGCCCAGCACGATGTTGCCCTTCAGTGTGTCGGAGAAGATGTAGTTTTCTTGCATCACCACGCCAGATGCCGCCCTCACAGAACTTGCGCTTATGTCTTCCAGGTCCTGTCCACCGATGGTGATGCGTCCCGCCGTGGGCTTGTAGAATTTCAACAGCAGCTTCATCAGGGTCGTCTTGCCACTGCCACTCTCGCCCACGATGGCCGTCGTCTTTCCTGCGGGAATGGTAAAGCTGACATCGTCGAGGGCTTTCTCGCCGATGCTGCCCGTGTAGGAGAAGGACACATGGTCCAGGGCAATGTCCTGTGGCGCGGTCGCTTCCAATCTTGCCATGCCAAGGTGGTCCTCGGGGCTGCACAGGTGCACTTCCTCCGACCGTTCCAGGCTGATCTTGGCGTCCTGGTATTGCTGCAGGAAGTTGATGAGCTGCGACAGTGGACTGTTGATCTGCCCGATGATGCTCGATATGCTCATCATCATGCCGAGGGTGAGGTTGCCGTTGACCACCTCCGAGGCTATCCAGAACGTGATGATGATGTTGCGCAGCTGACCCACAAGCGTATAGCCTGCGTTTTGTATCTGGTTCAGTCGCAGGCTCTTTTGCGACATCCTGTACAGGCGCTCCTGCAGCTCATGCCACTCGCGGATTTTGTAATTCTCAAAGGTGTTCACCTTGATGTCGGTGATGCCCGACATGAGCTCGTACATCTTGTTTTGGTTGTGCGCGTTCAGCTTGAAGCGTTCGTAGTCGAGCGCCTTGCGCCGCCGGAAGAAATACATCATCCACAGTGTGCAGGTCGCGGTGAAGAGTAGGTAGACCAGGAGGATCCGCAAGCTGTAATAGCCTATCACCACCATGAGCACGGGGACGGACAGCAGCGAGAAAAAAGTTTGAATGGTATTGTAGGTGACAAAGCTCTGCAACCGCCCGTTGTCGCCCAGGCGTTGCTGGTAGTCACCGATGCTCTTTGTGTCGAAGAACGTCATGGGTAGCTTGAGCAACTTTCCGAGATAGTTCTCCAACACGTTTATGTTGATGCGCGTGCCCATGTACAGGCTTACCCAACTGCCGATTAGGCTCATGAGGAACGTCCCTAAGAACAGGAACACCTGGGCGATCATGATGTTGACAATCACCCCCATGTTGCGGAGGTTGATGCCCTCGTCCACCATGGCTTGGGTCAGGAAGGGCGTTACCAGCGACAGCACGATGCCGAAGAGCATGCCCAAGGCCGTCTGCGACATCTCCCAGCGGTAGGGCCACACAAACTTGCGCGCAAAGCGCAACAGGCTGTGTCGTTCCTTGACATCCGCCTTGTCGTAGAAGTCGCCCGTGGGCTCACAGGCCACGACGATGCCCTTGTCGCCATTCAGCCAGTGACAGGCGAAGTCGTCCTCGCTCAGCGTCTGCTTGCCAAAGGCCGGGTTGGCCACCAGGTACTTCCATTTGCCGCTGAGGCGGCCCTTGCGGACCCCATAGAGCACCACAAAGTGGTTTTGCTCCCAGTGGAGAATGGCGGGCAAAGGGCAGTTGTCCCGCAGCTGTTCCAGCGGTAGCTCAAAGGATGCGCTTTCCATGCCAATGGCCTTCAAGGCGTCGCGTATGCCCGCCACGCTCACCCCCTCACGGGTCAGGTGGCTCAGCGTTCGGAGATAGCTCAAGGGGTAATCGCGGCCATGAGCCGACGCGACCATGCGGATGCAGGCCGGCCCGCAATCCATCTGGTCAAACTGGCGTGTGAAAATCAGCTTTCCTTTCATGTCATGGAAGGTCTTCGCCTGTCACGTTGTGTGGCAGGCGAAGGCTGGGTTGGGGATTACTTGGTGTGTTTTTTCTTTTGGCTGAAACGGAAAGTCAGGCTCAGCATGGCATATCGGCGTAGCAGGTTGGTGTAGGTCTCCTGCTGCATCTGCGCGTTGATGTTGTAGCTGTAGTTAGACATCTTGTTCAGCAGGTCGAACACCTCAAACTTTAGGCGTGCCTTACCCTTGAAGATATCCTTGCCAAGGTTGAAATTGACGATAAACTGGTCTGTGTTGTATTTGTCGTCCGAATAGCCTCGGCGGCTGTACATCTTCAGGGTGGTGTAGAAGTCGATGCCCCAAACCAGTGGCATGCCGTAGTTGACACCGTAGTTGTAGTCGAAGGCGTTGAGGGTGGAGAAGCGGTTACTCTCAGAATGGTTGTAAAACACGTTGGCCGAGACGGTCAGCGAGTAGTAATTGCGGTAATAGCCCAACTGGAGGCTCTCCGAGGCGCTGAACCTTCTTACCGAGCTCACCGTGGACGTGGTGGCGCTCGCGGAGTTGAGGTAGTCGCGGAAGTTGCGGTAGTTGAGGTTGGTCTGCGTAGTCAGCTTCCATGCCTTTCGTTTCTTGTCGAGCGGCATCTGGTAACGTGCCTGCCCGCTCAGCTCCCAGTTGCCGGCAATGACGTCGGGACGATAGGTCGTTACACCCGTGCTCATGTCGTAGCGCATCGACTGGCACACCATGTTCTGCCACAGCCTGTAGGTGAGCGACGTGTTGAAGAAGTGCTGGGCCTTGATCATCTTGCGCTCGTAGCTGAACGATGCCGTGTGCTGGTGCGTGTTGGGCAGGTTGTAGCCGCTCTCGCGCACGATTAGTGGCATAGCGTCGTCGCGGTAGTTCACGGCGTAGAGCAGGGAGGAAAGTTGATTTTGCAGCTTGTAGCCCAATCGCCAGTGGTACTCCAGCGATTCACGATTGGTGGAGTTGATGTGCATGGAAATGGAAGGGTCAACCAGCCAACGTGACCTGCGGACAGTCGTGTCCATTTGAGCGCGGTTATAATGAATTTTGTCGTACACGTTCCGGAACTCAACGTCACCGTCGAAAGAAATGTTCAGGTAATCATAGCCCTTGAGATATGTACTGAATCCCAATCCCATGGTGTTGGTCTTGTTCCATGTCTGTGAGCGATAACTGTTGGAGCAGTCAATGTATCGTGAGATAGAGTCGCGGTTGGAGTACAGTTGGTCAAGGCTCCACGCCGAAGCTTCCGTTCCGTCGAGCATGTGATACCAGCGACTGTCGGAGACATACGACTGCTTGAAGCCATACGTAGGGGTTATCCACAGGCGTAAAGCAGGGAAGTCAAGCGAGTAGGCGTATGACACAGCACCTTCATAGCGGTAGTTGCGTTGGGGCATGTCGGAGAATCGCGCCATGTCGTTGGCACTTTCCACCCTCTCGTAGTTGTTCAGACTACGGTTTTTCTTGTTGTTGTAGTATCCAGACAGCGACCAACTCAGACGGTCGTTCCTGATTCGATAGGATGAGGTCACCGCGCCCTCTGTGGTCAGCTCATTGCCCTTGCCGAAATAGCGGCTCTTCAGCGAGCTGATGAGGATCTTGCGGTATTCGCTCTCCAGGTTGCCGCCAAACAGGCTGTCGAGGGCTTCGCCCATGTAGTGTTCGGTCAGTTGTCGGTTGAAGTCGGCCGTCATGCTGGTGTAGCGGTTGTCATAATGGTAATAGCTGACCTTGGGCGTAAAGTCGATGGTGAATTGCTTGGATGGCGTGTAGCTGTTGGTGCCGCTGAAGGCCAGCTTGATGTTCTTATTGGTGCTGTTAAAGAGGTAACGGCTGTACACGTTGTCGCCCAAGTACATGGTGGTCGATGTCTTGCTGAGATAGTCGCGATTCTGCGCCTTCAGCGAGAGCTGGTCCGACAGTTTCCACTTCTTGTCCTCGTCGCGCAGCATGCCGTCGATCTTCACCTCGTGGGTGGTCACTTCGGCCGTGTTGCCATAGGGCTCCTGCCATTGGCCGTCGGAGCTGTAGTAGCTGTCACCGCGCACGTCGTTGCTGTTGCCCACCATGGCGATGTGCGAGTTGGGCGTGAATCGCATGGTGAACATGCGCGCCTCATGGTGGTGGTCGGTGCCATAGCCAGCCGTGGCGTTACCCACCCACGAGGATGTGTATTCTTTCTTCAGGTTGACGTCGAGCACTAAGGGCAACTGCTCTTTCCTCAGCGTGCGCAAGTCGGAGGTGACCATCAGGCGTTCATCCATCTTGCGGTACACCTTGATCTTGTCAACCATGTAGTGGGGTAAGTTGTCCAAGGCGACCTTGGGGTCGCCGTTGAAGAAGTTTTCTCCATTGACGAGCAGACTTTCTACCTTTTGTCCGTTGATGTAAATCTCGCCACCAGGCTCCAGTTGGGCGCCGGGAAGGAGGCGAATCAGCTTGTCTAGCATCGATCCTGAGCTCAGTTGGAAAGCGTCGGCATCGTAGACGATGGTGTCGCCGCGCATCACCATCTTCAGCTTGGTTGCCGTCACGACCACCTCCTTCAGCGTCACATCCTTCTTCATGCGTATCTTGTGCATCAATATCTCGCCAAACGAGTCGCCCGTGTGCCGGTATTTCGTGTACTTGAAGTTGACGTTCTTATAGGCGGGGTAGTAGCCCTCGTTCTCAAATTTCATGATGTATTTGCCCGGAGCCTTGATGTCGCGATAAACCTGCCACCAACCGAAAGGTTCAGCTTGGAAGGTTTCCACCACCGTGCTGTCCATGCTCATAAGCGTCACTTTTGCGGAATCAAGATCTTCCTTGGTGAAATAATCTCTGATGAAGCCGTCTATATGATATTTTTGCGCAAAGGCCAAGGAGGATGTCAAGATAAACAAGAGTAAGAAGAGTCGTCTCATATAATGTCGTTTTTGATATTGCGCCTCGGCCTTGGAAGACCAAGGCGCAACAGGTTAAATGAAGTTAGTTAAAATCCAAACACAAAGCTCATGCCTGTAGTAGTGGTCTTAGGCGGAGCCAAGGTTGTCGGGGCTGGCGTGGGAACGGCTACAGTCTTGTAGCAATTGCAGTTGTTGCCATTACATTCACAATTATTAGGTGGTGAAGATGGTGGACAACTGCAATTATTGCCGTTGCACTTACAATTGTTGGTGAGTGTTTCGCAGTCGCAATTATTTCCGACTTTTGCCGCCAAGGCAGCAAACCCGCCTCTGAGCATTCCCTCTTTTGTCTCCTCCAAGGGAACGAAGCCTTGTTTGGCCAACAAGGCCTCCAAATTCTTGAGGTTGTTCATAATGATTAATTTTTGGTTTTGTTCGAAATGATGTAATCCACCATACAGCAACCGTCCATGAGGTCATAAAGCGAAATGTCTCCCAGTGTAGGCTTGTAAACCCATGGTATGCACCAAAATATTCAATGCATCCGCCCACCGCATCCATGTCGGGATGTGCTTCCATGTATTCGAATTGCAGACGGAGACGGTCTGGCATCATGATGTCATTGCTGTCCATGCGGGCGATGTACTTTCCTTTGGCTCGGGTTAGTAGCAAGTTGCTTGATGCAATATAGTCGTGGTGGTTCTGTGTCAGCCTAATGCGTTGGTCACCAAAAGAGTTGATGATGTCGCACGTGTCATCCGTGGACCCGTCGTCCACGATGAGCACCTCGAAATCATGAAATGTCTGGCTTAATATGCTGTCCAAACATTCCCTGATATGCGCTGCGCCATTGTAGACAGGCATGACGACTGATACGGGGACACGATTCTTCATGAGGCTGCGAGTTTAAAGTAGGCGTTTCTTCCCTTGTTTCAACTTCGTATTTAGGCTTTTCTTACTTTATGTTCGCAAAGATATACATTTTTATTGATAGTCTCAAGTGAAAGTTTGTTTTTTCAGGAAAAAAATTAGTTTCCCAACTGAATAGTTTTTCCTACCTTTGCAACAGGAAAGGCTGTGGGTAGCCCATGCGACAAGAAGACGCAAAAAAAACATGAAGAACGAAGCAACCCTCGAATTTGTCCGCTTACACCGTGAGGACGACGTGCGCCGTCTGGCTTTCGCAGGCGACAAGCATCCCGATGTGGATATGCCCTGGGCGTTGGACCAGGCCAGTGGTTGGCAGACCGCCCGCCGCAAGTTGCCCTCATGGGCGGCATGTGAGGGCGTGGTCTATCCTCCTCATCTCAACATGGAACAGTGCTCCAGCGAGCATACGGCGCGCTACAAGGCCGCCCTGGCCGTCCGCCTGACGGGTGGAGCCGCGCGGGCCGACTGCCGCTTGGTGGATCTCACGGGTGGCTTCGGAGTCGATTTCTCGCTGATGGCGCGAGGCTTTTCCCACGCCACCTATGTGGAGCGCAACGAGACGTTGTGCCACATCGCCCGCCACAACTTCCCCTTGTTGGGACTTCCGCAGGCCGAGGTGGTGTGTGGCGATGGCACGTCCTACCTGCAATCGCTGCCTGTCAAGGGCCCATCGTCTTCTCACGGCAGTCCTGTGCTCATCTATCTCGACCCGGCCCGTCGCGACTGCCACGGCCGCAAGGTCTTTGGCATGGAAGACTGCACACCCGATGTGGTGGGTCTTGCCGATGCCTTGCTGCAGCGGGCCGACGTGGTGCTGGTGAAGCTCTCGCCCATGCTCGACTGGCATGAGGCCGTGCGCAAGCTGCGGCATGTAGTTGAGGTTCACGTGGTCTCGGTGGCCAACGAGTGCAAGGAACTGCTGCTGGTGCTCTCATTCGAGGAGCGTCCGTTGCGTGTGTTTTGCGCCAGCGATGAGCAACGGTTCTGCTATCTCGTGTCAGACGCGCCGCATGCAGACATGCCCTGTTCCTCACCGTCTGCATCCTATCTGCTCGTGCCCAACAGCAGCGTGATGAAGGCTGGCTGTTTCCGGGAGATTGAAGCAACCTTTGGCGTGCCGCAGATAAGCACCGATGCCCATCTCTTCCTGTCTGAGAATCCTCTCCCGGAGTTTCCCGGCCGCCAGTTTCACATTCTTCAAGTTACCTCGATGAATAAGCGCGAATTGCGAGCGGCGTTTCAAGGCATCAGCCAGGCCAATATCGCCGTGCGGCACTTCCCCCTTACCGCCGATGCCCTGCGCCACAGGTTGAAGCTCAAGGATGGTGGCAACCTGTATGTGTTTGCCACCACCGTGGGCAAGGAGCACCGCCTGTTCCTCACCGAGAAGTGTGATACTTGCTGACGATTTTCCACCCTTCGCTCATCCTTGCTAATGAAAAAAGCCATCCCGTATGGTTTACGGAGCGGCTTACGGGTTATTGTGTAAGCTTACGTGTCATGGTATAAACTCCTGACTTCATCACTTTTCTGCGCCACCATATAGCGTAGATTGAAAATCAATGAGTTACGTCAAAATTACGGGTGGCTTAGGGTGGCGCAAGCAAAAATTGTGTACCTTTGTTCCATGTATGTACGCAAGAAACATAACAGATCAGGTACCACAAGCGTGGTTGTTGTCAGCAAAGCAAGTGGCAAGTATAAGGAGATAAAGTCCTTATGGTAGGTTCTATTAATTTGC
>DJOD01000003.1 GCA_002437115.1 Prevotella sp. UBA6447 | reverse complement strand
ACCTCGACGAGGACACCCTGAAGATGCTCAACGACGAGTTCGACCACCTCAGCGACGAGGGAGCCACCGACGAGCAAATCAAGAAGGCGAAGCAGGAGCACAGCCGACTGGAAGTAATCCTCGGCGACGACCACACCATCGACACCCTGGTGCGCGACATCATCGACCACTACGAGCAAAACCGAGCCCACCTCTTGACCGGCAAGGCGATGATTGTGGCGCTGACCCGAGAGATAGCCATCAAGATTTACCGCAAGATGCTGGAGCTGCGCCCCGGCTGGACGGAGAAGGTGAAGGTGGTGATGAGCTCATCGAACCAAGACCCTACCGACTGGCAGGAAATCATCGGAGGCGAGCAATACAAGAAAGAATTGGCACGCAAGTTCAAGGACGACGATGACCCGATGAAGATAGCCATCGTCAGGGACATGTGGCTCACAGGCTTCGACGTTCCGTCGCTCGCCACCATGTACGTCTACAAGCCGATGAGCGGCCACAACCTGATGCAGGCCATCGCCCGCGTGAACCGAGTGTTCCAGATGAAGGACGGCGAGAAGAAGGAAGGCGGACTGATCGTGGACTACGTAGGCATCGCCCAGGCCCTGAAAGTCGCCATGCAGCAGTACACCAACCGAGACCGCCGCCGCTTCGGCGACCCCGACATTGCCAAGACAGCCCTGCTGAAATGGAAGGAAGAGCTGGAGATTTGCCGTGACCTGCTGCACGGCTTCGACTACTCGGCGTTCTTCGAGGGCACGAACGCCAAGCGGGCCTCCCTCATCCTGGGCGGCGTCAACTTCCTCTCCTCGCCCGCCAAGCTGACGCAGAAGAAGAACTTCATGGAGCACAGCGCCACGCTGCGCGGCGCCACCACCCTCTGCCGCTCGCTGCTGAGCGACAGGGAGAAGATGGAGGCGTGCTACATGGACGCCGCGAGGGTGCTGCTGGCGAAACTCTCGCAGAAGGGCAAGATAACTACCCACGAGATCAACCAGCGCATCTCCGACCTGCTCCGCCAGAGCGTGAAGACCGATGGCGTAATCAACCTCTTCGGCGACCGGCAGAGGGAGTTCTCGCTCTTCGACGAGGCCTTCATCCGGGAAATCAAGAACATGAAGGAACGCAACCTCGCCGTGGAACTGCTCACCAAGCTGATGAAGGAGAAGATACGCCAGCAGCAGAAGTCCAACGTCACCCGGAGCGATCTCTTCTCGGACATGCTCTCGCGCAGCCTCTCCAACTATCTGAAAGGCCTCTTGACCAACGAGGAGGTCATCGAGGAACTCCTGAAGATGGCGGAGCAGATGAAGGAGGAAGAGAAGGAGGCTGTCGACCTGGGGCTCACACCCGAGGAGAAAGCCTTCTACGACGCCCTCTCCACCCCCGAAGGCGTGCGCCAAGCCTACACCGACGAGCAATTCAAGGCACTGACCAAGGAGCTGACCGAGACGCTGCACAAGAACCGCACCATCGACTGGAACCGCAAGGAGTCGGCTCGCGCCAAGATGAGAGTGATGGTGAAGCGGCTCCTGAAGAAATACAAGTATCCGCCCAAGGATGCCGAGAAGGCGCTGGAGACCGTGATGCGCCAGTGCGACCACTGGGCAGACGAGGACGAAAATGTAGAACCGGAAAACTAACCTATCTCCATACCACCAAGCCCATGGGCAATGAAATCAAAGAAAACACAGAAAAGCTAAAGGCCAAGGCAACCGCTTTCTGCGCCTGCGTTGGCTTTCTTAACGAGGAAGAAAACAGCACCAACCTACCCGAGATCAAAGATGCATGGAAGCACATTATCCGCAAGCTATTGAAAGAATTCCACACGTTGCTCGCCACACTCAAGGAGGAGATAGGCTGGTCTCTGCTGGACGACCAAAAGATGACATTCGCCGATATAAGCGGCAAGACGGTCAATGCGCTAAACTTTTACAAGGACTTCGACAATGAAAGCGTGTGGGCGGTCACCAACGATACCCTCCTGCTCCTCCAGGAAGGACAGGCCGGCTTCAGGCAGTCGTTTGTCGACGACCATTACTACGAAAGACTCTTCGACAAGGAACTTGACAGGTACGCGGCAGAGAACAAGGCTCATCTCGAAGTAATCTACTCACAGGACAGCAACGACTGCGTCCTGGATTACCCCGATGAAGACGAACGGAAGAAATACATGCTGAAAAAGCGACGGAAGGAATTGTTTGAAACGCGCTTTGGAAAAACATATCACGAAGTCGAAAGAAAAACCAAGCCAACCGTCTATCACATCTTAGAACAAAAAGAGCAGACCTACGAGGATATAAATAAATTCCTGAGCGCATACCTGGCCCATCAGATTGCACAGGAACACTGCCAAATCAAGAACGAAGCAATCTATAAAAAACATATCTTCAAGGACAATGTAGATGTTGATAAGGTAATGAAAAAGCTGGACGAGATGATAAAGGGCAAAACCTTTACCGCCCAAAGGCAATGGTACATCGTCTACAAAGTGTTTAAAACCAAGCGATGGCTCAAGAGTTCCGTACAGGCACGCTTCATAGACTTCATGAGCTCCGTGTTCTACCAAAAGCTCAATTTCTCCAAAGGAGACTTCAAGAAAGTAGATTCCTATTTCAAGAATACAGACTACAGCGAATGGTCGCTTGAAGACACCAATGCGCCTCAATGTTGCGACCGATACAAACGGATAGCTGACGTTTTGGACGAAGAGTTCACGGAAGCCAGATACGCCAAGCCCGGCAAAAGAATAAATGCGAGGAAAATAGAAAAGTTCAGATAACCGTCCACCACGCATATCCCCCAAAATCACAAAGTATATCCCCCACATCCACCAAACGGATCCGTGGGGGATTTTTTTGTTTCCAGGCATTTCGATTTCCACTACCTTTGCCACCGTAATCCTCACCGGGCGCCAAGCGGCGCCGGAGGGGTTGCGAGACAAAACATTCAAAAACAATTAAAAAAAAAGACAACGACACAATGAGCATCTTCTTCACCTTCACCCTCTGGAAGTTTACGTTCAGCGTCAGCGCGAGCGGAAGCAAGAAAAAGTAACGAACCCACACAAAAAAGGAAAAAGAGACATGGAGACAAAAATCATGAGAGTGGTGCGGCAGGGCGAGGCCTTCGCCGTGCAGAGCCAGAAGAGCGAGAGCGGACAGGTCGCCAAGTGCAACGTCGTGTTGCAGGAGATGGGCGGCAAGTATGAGAACCAGTACGCCGCGGCCATGCTCGGCAACACGGCCCAGCTGCGCTTCGACGCGGGCGACATGGTGGCCGTCCGCCTGCGCTTCACCGTGCGCGAGTATGGCGGGCAGGCGTTCCAGGACATCCTCGTCACCGACATCATGAAGCTGCGCGTGCAGTGATTAACATAACACTTGGGCTTGCGGCGGCCCTCCCCCACTCCGCCGACGCCCGTAAAGACCAAAGAAACAGTCATGGAAACCAAAAACCATAACGTCACAAACTGTGACCACGTGCAGCTCGAAGGCATGGCCTTCTACGACGAGCGCAAGTACTTCCTCTTCTCCCCCCACGAGCCCGTGCCCGGCGCCGTGCCCCGCATGAGGCGCATGGCCGGCGTGGCCCAGCAGATGACCGACGGCACCTTCGACTTCGCCGCCAAGCCCCGCCTCCGGTCGGTGGCGCAGCTCATCAGGAAGCTCGCCCACGGACGCGTCAGCCGCACCAAGGACGGCGCCGTGCAGGTGTGGATCAAGGTGAGCCCCGAGGAGAATGTCAACATCGGCCAGGTGGTCGTCTCGGAGGCCAACGAGGCAGCCGAAGCCATCGTCAACAGCCAGTTGCGCAAATGAGCGTCTTCCTCGTCACCACGGAGCAGGGCCACAAGGTGGCCCGCCCCGTCAGGAGCCGCGACGAGTACCTGCGGCTGCGCAACAGTTCCGCCCAGCTGGCCAACCTGCGCCTGGCGCGACAGGGCAGCCAGGCCGCCAAGCGCCGCCTGGTCGAGATGAACTACTCGTGCCTGCCCGCCGCCGACGGCACGCTCAGGGGCTCCGACACGCCCTCGGGCACGGTGGGCATGGACGTGGACTTCGACCCGCAGTCGGCCGACTACGACCGCCTCATGGCCAGCGCGCCCGAGACCATCCTCGACAAGAAAGACGAGCTCGGCCTGCTCATGCTCGAGCGGAGCGCCACCAAGGGCTACCACATCGTCTTCAGCCGCAGGCCCGAGCTCTCCAACGAGGCCAACCTCCAGTGGGCCAGCGACCTGCTTGGCGTGGCCTTCGACAAGGGCGCCAAGGACCTCACGCGCGTCTTCTTCACCACCAGCGCCTCGCCCGACGACCTGCTCTTCCTCGACGACCGCATCTTCGCCATCGAGGCCTGCCGGAACCAGGAGCGCGCCGCCACATCCCCGCGCGCCACGGAACGCGCCGCCACACCCGCGCCGACGGACACCACGGCCGCCACGGACACCACAGCCCGGCTGTACAGGGGCTTGCCCTACGAGCGCATCATCGGCTGCTGGATGACGCTCACGGGAGGCCAGCCCGCGCAGGGCGAGCGCAACGTCAGGCTCTACCAGCTGGCCGCCGCCCTGCGCGCCATCTGCGACAACGACCCGCAGCTGCTGCAGGACATCATGCCCACCTGCGGGCTGCCCGCCACGGAGATGCGCGCCATCGTGCAGTCGGCCTGCAGGGAGCCGCCCAAGGGGCTCAGCCGCGCGCTCCGCGAAGCCATCGACATGGCGCGCCGCGCCGACGCCGAGACCGACGGCGCAACAGCTCCGGGGGCCGACCAGGGCGCCGCGCCGACACCCTCCCCGGCCTTCGCCGCCGACGGCCTGCCACCGGCCCTCAAGGCCTCGCTGGCCGGCGTGCCCCAGAGCATGTGGTGGCCCGTCATCGCCGCCGTCATGCCCATCGCCGCCGCCTACGCCGACGGCGTGGAGGTGGAATACTGCGACGGGGCGCGGCAGAGGCTCGGACTGATGTCCGTCATCCTGGGCGACCAGGCCTCGGGCAAGAGCACGTGCAAGAAGGCCGTGGACCTGTGGAAACGGCAGCTCGAAGCCGAAGACCGCCTGGCACGCCAGCGCGAGGACGAGTGGAAAGCGAAGAAGAAAAGCCGCAAGGCCAACGAGAAACTGCCCGACGACCCGCAGGTGCTCATCCGCGTGCTGCCCGTCACCGTGAGCTGCAGCACGCTGCTCAAGCGGTTCAAGAACGCCAGGGGCCACACCGAGTACTCATTCGGAGAGGAGCTCGACACCCTGCGCAAGACCAACGGGGCCGGCTCGTGGTCGTCGAAATACGACATCTACCGACTGGCCTTCGACCACGGCGAGTGGGGACAGGACTACAACTCCGACCAGGCCGAGAGCGGCGTGGTCAACGTGGCCTACAACTGGACCATGCTCGGCACCTACGGCGCCATGCGACAGTGCTTCAAGGCCGACAACATCGAGAACGGCCTCTCCTCGCGCGTCATCGTGGCCGACATGCCCGACAACTCCTTTGCGCCCATGCCCCACTACACCCGGCGCACGCCCGACGACGAGCAGCAGGTCGACGAGGGCGTGACACGCCTGCGGTCGGCCACGGGACTCGTGGACACGCCGCGCCTGCGCGAGGCCATCGCCCGGTGGGTGGAGCAGAAGCGTCTCGAGGCCGCCAAGGACATAGACCACGTGAAGGACACCTACCGCAAGCGCGCTGCCGTCATCGGCTTCAGGTGCGGAGCGGTCTGCCATCTGCTCACGGGCGCGACCGAGGAAAGCCAGCAGACCGTGGACTTCGCCCTGCGGGTGGCCGAGCTCACCCTCGACGGGCAGATCAGGACCTTCGGCGAGCAGCTCGACAAGCAGTATGCCTCGGCCGAGAACCGCGCCGCCAGGCAAGGGCGCAACGTGTCGGTCTACGACCAGCTGCCGCCCGTCTTCACCCTGGCCGACCTCCAGCAGCTCAAGGCGGGAGAGTGCACAGCCAACTCCCTCAAGACCATCCTCTCGCGATGGAAGGCGCAGGGGTGGCTCGAGAAGGTGGACCGCCAGCACTGGCGGAAAGTGACGCTGGCGTAGGGCTGAAACCGCACAAAAAAGGTTACACGGGTTACAGGTTACAGGTTACATGAAGGGGGTAAGCGACGACGCACACGCCTCATGGACTAAAAATCAAAAAAAACACACACACGACAAGACTTATGGAATTCACACTGAAACGCGTGGCCCGCCAGCCGGGCTACACCATCGGACATCTCTACATCGGAGCGGCCACCAAGGTCTGCGACACGCTCGAGCCCCAGTGGCGCGACTTCCACCACGGCGCGGCGAAGGTCGCCGGCGAGAGCGCCATCCCAGAAGGCCGATACCCGCTGGTGGTCACCTTCTCGCCCAGGTTCGGGCGGTGGCTGCCCCTGCTGGTCGGTGTGCCCCACTTTGAGGGCATCCGCATCCACAGCGGCAACACGCCCGCCGACACCCAGGGATGCATACTGCCTGGCCAGAACCTCCGCAAGGGCATGGTGCTCAACTCTCGCGCGGCCCTGAGGCGCATCATGGCGATGCTCGACTCGCGCGAGCCTGGCGAGCCCGCCTGGATCAAGGTGGAGTGACGGGCATACAAAAAAGGGAGGGGGCTGCAACTTCACGGTTGCAGCCCCCCTCTCTCTCTTGCTTGCTGTTTGTAATGGATGTGGAGTTTCCAGGTGTGCCCGCTTACAGTCGCAGCCGCTCCAGGATGTCGGCCATCTTCTGCTTGGTCTCGATCTTGGTGGGCACGAGCGGCAACCGGAGCCGGTTCTCGATGAAGCCCATGTCGTTGAGCAGGGCTTTCACGCCGGCGGGGTTGCCGTCGACGAAGAGCAGGCTGTAGAGCTCGGTGAACATGTGGTGGATCTTGCGGGCGGGCTCATACTCGCCCTTGAACTCCAGGCGGATCATGCGCGAGAACTCCTTGGGCAGCGCGTTGCCGATGACGGAGATGACACCGGCTGCTCCGCTGGCCACCATGGAGAAGGTGAGCGCGTCGTCGCCGCTGATGACGTCGAAGCGGTCGGGCTTGTTGTAGATGATCTCGTCGACCTGCTCCAGGCTGCCGGAAGCCTCCTTGATGGCCACGATGTTCTCGCAGTCGCGGGCCAGGCGCAGCGTGGTCTCGGCTTTCATGTTCACGCCTGTGCGTCCGGGCACATTGTAGAGCACGAGGGGCAGGGGACTGGCGGCGGAGATGGCCTTGAAGTGCTGGTAGAGGCCCTCCTGCGAGGGCTTGTTGTAGTAGGGGCAGATGCTCAGGATGCCGTCGATGCCGCTCCAGTCGGTGGACTTCATCTCCTCGATGACGGCGGCGGTGTTGTTGCCGCCGCAATACTTCAGGATGGGGATGCGGCCGTTCACCACTTCCTTGATGAGCTCGGTGATCTTGTCTTTTTCCTCATGGGTGAGGCAGGGAGCCTCAGCCGTCGTGGCCAGGATGCAGAGGAAGTCGGCCCCGTTGTTGATTTGATGCTCCACGAGGCGCTTGAGCGACTTGTAGTCGACCTCGCCCGTGGGGGTGAAAGGAGTGATGAGGGCTATGCCCAGTCCCTTAAAGATATTGCGTGCCATTATGTTTGAATTTCAATATTGAATAAAAAGAGGGTGTCGTTATCAAAACCTTTTGCAAAGATACGATTTTACTTTCATATTGCAAAGGATTTGCGGGAAAACCTCGCAAAGGTCGAAGTTATTTGCTGCCGATGTAGAGAAATATCATGCCTAAGAGCACCAGCGCCAGGTCGACGGCCTTGGCGCGCAGGTTGCGCTCGTGGAAGAACAGGCCGCCAAACAGGAAACTGACGATGACGCTGCCCCGGCGTATCATGGACACGATGGAAATCATGGCGCCGGGCAGGCTCAGCGCGTAGAAATAGGCGAAGTCGGCAGCGCTCAGGAAGAGGCTGATGCCGACGATGGCCCAGTGCCAGCGGAAGGGCGTGGTGCGCTTGCGCGCGGGCCACCACAGGATGGCCATCATCAGGCCCATGAGGCCCATCTGGTAGATGTTGTACCACGACTGCACCGCCATGCGGTCAATGCCCACGCCACCATCGGAGGGGCTGGCCATGAGATACTTGTCATAGAGGCCGCTGACGGCCCCGAGGACGGCGGCGAGCACGATGAACCCTATCCACCGGTTGTGCTCAAAGTCGATGCCCTCTTTCTTGCCCGAGCGGCTGAGCAGGAAGAAGGAGGCGATGGCCAGCAGCACGCCTGTCCACTGCCATGCGTTGAGGCTCTCGCCAAACACCAGCAGGGCGCCCACGAGCACCATCACGGGACGGGTGGCGTTGATGGGGCCGACGATGGTCAGGGGCAGGTGCTTCATGCCGAAATAGCCGAAGATCCAGCTGGACAGCACGATGACGCTCTTGAGGATGATGTACTTGTGGATGTCCCATCCGCCGCCCGCCACGTGGAAGATGGATGTGTCGGGCAAGGTGCCTGTGGCCGAGAGGATGATGAACGGCAGAAAGATGAGCGATGAAAAGACCGTGTTGAGAAACAGCACGGGGATGACCGCATTGTCAAGGAGCGACTTCTTCTTGAACGAGTCGTAGAAGCCCAGCAGGGTCGCTGAGAGAAAAGCTAAGAATAACCACATGTCCTGAATACTGAAAATGATGGATTTTTTTAACAGGTGGTAATTTATGGAACTCGCCTGTAATCTATTTCCCATAGGAAAAGTCCGTTGGCGGGCATCGATTCGCCCGCGTCGGAACGCGTGCCGTCGCGCAGTATCTTGTCGAACTGCGCCAGGCTGACCCGCTTGCGTCCCACGTCGATGAGCGTGCCGACCACGGCCCGCACCATGTTTCGCAGGAAGCGGTTGGCGGCAATCTCAAAGTAATAGGTGCTCTCGCCGGTCTTGACCCATCGGGCGGTCGTCACGTCGCAAAGCGTCGTCTTGTTGTCGGCTCCCGCCTTGCAAAAAGCCTTGAAGTCGGTGACGGTCAGCAAGCGCGATGCGGCTTGGTTCATGAGGTCGAAGTCGAGCGGATAGTGCATCTCCACCGAGTATTGGCGCAGGAAGGGGTCGCGCCGGGTGTGGACGAAATAACGGTAGACGCGGCGGCGGGCGGAGAAGCGGGCGTGCAGGTCGTCGGCTACCGGCTCTATCTTTTCGCAAGAGATGTCGCGGGGAAGCACGCGCGCCAGGCGGTAGCACAACTGGCTGGCGTCGATGGCCTGCGGGTTGTCGAAGTGGCAAACCATCTGGTTGGCATGTACGCCAGCGTCTGTGCGCCCCGCTCCCACCACCTCTACGGGATGGCGCAGCAACAGGGACAGGCACTCTTGCATCTTCTCTTGTACGGACATGCCATTGGGCTGTATCTGCCAACCGTGATAGGCGGTTCCGTCAAAACGAATCCAAACGAAATATCTCATGCGTGACTTGAAATTTCTTGCAAAATTACTAAAAATATGTCGATTGAGCCAGAACGCCCCTGCCCTTTTATTCCTGGAGATGATGATAAGCGCGCTATCAGCCTTCACATTCCAAGAGACGGATGATCAGTCTGACAGGCGGAAACGCACGTAGGCGCGGTCATCGAATGAGCGGTTGCCTGCCATGACGCCCTTGGTGGCCACGAATGAATCAATGCAGTAGGGGTCGCGGGCGAGCTGCTCGCGCAAGGCCGCTTCGCTCTCTTGGAGTGTGGGGCGAAGGAAGGGGTAGCCGTCGGAGGCCAGGACAATGTCGGCGTTGGCGGCTTCCACGGGGATGGTCTTCACGCCGGGCATGAAGATGGGGAACCCATCGATGACGGCGTAGGTGCGGTTCTCGCCCGCCAGGCTGTCGATGAGAGAATCGAGGATGGTGTCGCGGGCATAGTCGTGAACGATGCGTCCATCGCGCACCATGTCAGGATGGGCTGTGAGCATCTTTTGGAAGACTGCTGCGCGCTGATGTGCCAAAACGTCTTCGTAAGGCTTGTCATTGTGAAAGCCGCGCCCGTTGACCATGCACTGGCAGTCGCCGACCATCCACACCTCGTGCCTCTGGACACTGTAGACGACCGCACTGGCACAGAAGCGCTCCTGCGGGTGCAACCTCATGGGCGTGTCGTCGGATGGGTAGAGGGCGTGGATGTGGGCCGTGACCTGCTCGCAGAACTGCGTGAGGGACAGGTCGGCTGCCATGCGACGGAGAAAACGCTGAATGGCCATCATGCAGTAACGTCCATTGCGCATGGGGGGATGAAGCCTGTGAGGAGTCTTGCTGGTGCTGCCGTCGATGACCGCCACAAAGTCGGGTGTCGCAACAATGCCATCCTCACAGTCTTCCAGGCTGTGTTTGCCTACGATGTGTTGTTCGATGACTTTCATTTCTTGCCGTGGCTGCTCTTCCCCATTTTGCCAAATCCTCGTGGTGGGAAGTTGGGGTTGAACGATTTCCTTTTCATCTCCCGCTTACTCCGGCCATTGGTCTCTTGCTTGTCCCGGTCATTGGTCTCTTGCTTGCCCCTGCCGGTGGGCGCGCTGCCGACGGCCTTGGGGTCATAGTGGGCGCGGCCACGATAGGGCGCACCGTCGTAGAGCTTCTTGATGAGGTCGGGGCGCCCGATGCGGCGCAGCTCGCGCTCGATGGACGGGCGCTCTTCGGGCTTGTACCAGAAGAAGAACTGGCGTTGGGCCAGCTTCTCACGCGGTGTCTTGGCCGAGAAAACGGGCTCCAGGGTGTAGGGGTCGAAGCCACTATACCAGGTCTCGGTGCTTACGGTCATGGGTGTCGGCGTGAAGTCCTGCACTTGCTCCAGGTGGAAGTCGAGCCTTTTGGTCTCCACGGCCAGCTCGGCCATGTCCTCCTCCTTGCACCCCGGGTGTGAGCTGATGAAGTAGGGGATGAGTTGCTGGTTGAGCCCCTCCTCGCGGTTGATGCGGTCGAAGATGCGCTTGAACTCATGGAACTGGCTGAACGAGGGCTTGCGCATGAGCCGCAACACGGTGTCGGAGGTGTGCTCGGGTGCCACCTTCAAGCGCCCACTGACATGGCGCGTGATGAGCTCGCGCGTGTATTGGCGCGCGGCCTCGTTGGATTTCTCGTCCTTGCTCTTGTGCAACAGCAAGTCGTAGCGCACGCCACTGCCGATGAAACTCTTCTTGACCCCCGGCAACGCGTCTACGGCACGGTAGATTTCCAGCAGGCGCGAGTGGTCTGTCATGAGGTTGGGGCAGACCTGCGGGTTGACGCATGACGGGCGCTTGCAGTGCTCGCACGCCTTCGGGTTGCGCCCGCGCATGCCGTACATGTTGGCCGACGGTCCGCCCAGGTCGGAGATGTAGCCCTTGAAGCCAGGCATGGCGATGACCTGCCTGGCCTCGCGCATGATGCTCTCCTTCGACCGGCACACCACAAACTTGCCCTGGTGGGCGGAGATGGTGCAGAAGGCGCAACCGCCAAAGCACCCGCGGTGCAACGTGATGGAGAACTTGATCATCTCGTACGCGGGGATGGTCTTGCCCTTGTACTTGGGATGGGGCATACGCGTGTAGGGGAGGTCGTAGGCGGCGTCGAGCTCCTCCGTTGTCATGGGCGGGAAAGGCGGGTTGACGACGGCGTAAAGTCCATCCACGCCCTGTATGAGGCGCTGCGCGTGCATCTTGTTGCTCTCTTCCTCAATATGCCTGAAGTTCTCGGCTTCCGCCTTTTTGCTGCGCACGCATTCCTCATGCGAGTGAAGCACGATGTCCTCATCCGTTATTCCGCCAGGTATGGCCTCCTTCTTGCAGAGATAAACGGTCTGGGGAATGTCCTTGACGTCCCTGATGCTGTGTCCCGACTCCAGTTCATGACAGAGCATCAGCGTGTTCTTCTCTCCCATGCCGTAGAGAATGAGGTCGGCGCCGCTCTCACAGAGAATGCATTTCTTGAGGCAGTCTTGCCAATAGTCATAATGCGTCAGGCGGCGCATGGAAGCCTCGATGCCTCCGAGCACGACGGGCACGTCGGGAAACAAACGCTTCAGGATTTGCGAATAGACAATCGAAGGATAGTCGGGACGCATGTCGTGACGGCCGTCCGGACTGTAAGCGTCGTCGTGTCGCAGGCGACGGTTGGCCGTGTAGCGGTTGACCATCGAGTCCATGGCTCCTGGCGAGATGGCGAAGAACAGGCGAGGACGCCCCAACTTCTTGAAATCTCGGAAATCGCCGTGCCAGTCGGGCTGGGGCACGATGGCCACCCGGTAGCCATGTGCTTCCAACACACGCCCAATAACTGCAGAACCGAAAGAAGGGTGGTCTACATATGCGTCACCAGAAAAGAGGATGACATCCAACTGGTCCCATCCCCTTAGTTCACATTCCTTCTTGGTGGTTGGAAGAAAATCTGTCAGCTGATAGCTTTGCATGCTTTAGTCGCTCACCTCCTGTGGGTCCACTTCATTTTGGTTGGCCTGTTCTCCTTTCCATTTCACATAAAGCAACACCAGCTGATGCAGGCCAAAGGCTTTCATGTTGGTGTTGTAGATGACGTCCAGGCAGAGGTCGAGCAGGTCCTTGTCGTTGCCAGCTTCGCTTTCCAGCATCGAGCGAACGTTGAACTTCAACTTGTCGAGTACGGTCTCGTCAATGATGCCGTTGCTGTCCACCAAGTAGCGGAGCAGCGCATACTTGTCGATGGTCTGCAAATGTTTCTCGGTCACCTCGATGCTGCGGGTACCTGAATGGTTGGCTTGTATCTTCATGGTGTTTTGGTGTTATGATGAATGATTGTATTCGCTTATTGTAGAATATAGTTTAGAATTCCTTGCATCAGTTTGTTTCGTGTTGCTGCGCCTGTGATGCATTCGAAGGGGAAGCCCATGACGAAAGCCTTGTAGTCATTGCCGGAATAGGCGATGGCTGCCGACTGGCCGTCGCTGTACTGCATGGCGCAGATAGCGTCGCCTTCGGGACGAAGCACGTCTGCGTGCGTGGCGGCGTAGTGGTTGGGGTTGAGCGTTCTGAAGAAGTCAAATTGCAAGCCCAGTCCGTTCACGCCAGTCAGGGTGTCGGTCTTGACCGTGCCGCCGTAACTTGCCTTCAGGTATCTGCTTAGCCAAACAGCATCGTTTTCCTGCGTCATGTCTGTACCAAGGTAGGCGCCACTCACCAACATGCGTCCTCCTCCTTGGGCGTAAGCTGCTATTGTCCGTTGTATTGACATGGGGAAAGACTTGTAATATTTGACGGCATTGATGTCATATTTCTCCAGTCCCACTATTAAATCTACGGCTTGGTAGTCTTCCAGCTTTATTTTCCCCGCTTCGACGGCCTCCGAACTGCAGCTGACGACATTGTAGCGTTTCGCTGAGGCGATGGCGTCTGTGTGCGCGCTGATGTAGTTGAAATCGTTGCCCGCAATAAAACGTCCGGCCAGTTCGTCGCCTCCGTATCCCAATCCGCCAGGGCCTTCGTGTCCCATGCGCGATGTATCAAAGCATTGTTGGCGACCGTTCCATCCTGCTGTCAGTCCGTAGGAGACTCCTGGGTCACGATCCAAATCGAACCCTTGTTGGTTGCCGTTGTCGATAACCGCCGGGGCCGAAAGACGATGGAAACCGTTGATGACGAGAATGGTCTTCGAGGCTTCCGCGCAGCTGTACGCAGCCACTGTTTCCGAAGGGAAGCTCTCGCCGCCGCGATTGGCTGCCGACACTTTGAAGTGGTAGGTCTTTCCAGGCTCGATGTCGATGGTGGCGGAGGTTCCGTTGACCTTTCGGCCATTGTCGAATCCGTTATTGCCGATGGCCGTGTAGACGATGTAATAAGAGGGGGTGGCCGTCGGCTCTTGCTCGTCGACGGTTGCGCTCCAGGACAGTAGTGCCTGATGCTTCCCCGTCAACTTGACCGCCATGTTGCGTGGGGCCAGGGGCTCGATGATGGCGGCTTGGCCGTGCATGCCGCGGATGTATCTGACAAGGGTCTTGTAGAGTGAACGGGCTAAGGTGAACTTGAAATTGGGGTCTTGCCCCCAAACCATGTCGGGGAAGTTTTGGTGTGACAAGGTCTCGATGATGGCCGACGGCACCTCGGGCAAGCGAGTCTCCGAGTAGTTGCGGTCCCACAGGTATCGGCGATTCCACCGCTTATACGCAAAGGTCAAGTCTCGCGTGGCACCACTTAAAAGCTGTTCAGCCAACATCTTGGACGCTTGCCGAGAAATGCCCGACGACAAGCGTCCATCGTTGAAGTCGGTCGTGCAAATGGCAAGAGACCCCACTAAATCTTTTCCGTTAGGAGCGTATCCCGCATCGCTATGAATTGCCAATGACAGTTCGATGGGCACTTTATTTCCGTTGAGGGTGGGCATGTATACAGATCCACCTGCCAACCAATTGGTCATTTTAGAGCGCGTGTTGATGTCGTCGGCATAGTCGTCAGTGCCACCTCGGCCGCCATAGACCGTGTAAGGGGCGCCGCCCCATTGCGCGGAGTAACGGGCTCCTTCCAGGCAACGCGGATACTGGCTCACGCTGCCACCTCGCTCCACATTGCCCATGCCGCCGCCAAACCTCACGGCGTCAGCCGTCACGACACCTTTCATGCGACTCTGGTTGGTGAGCATCACGCAGTTGTCCATGTTGTCACCTTCGCCAAACTCGAACGTGCCGAGGTACACCCATGTTCCTCCACCCATTTGTTGGTTGACGCGAAATTCCGTGGCCTGTCCTTTGTGGAACACCGTGTAATGAGCGTCGTCCACGCTGTTGGGCAGGGTTTGGTAACTCACGTAAACAGCATACCTTCCCTCTTGTGCGAAGGTCGGTTGGTATTTTACAAATGCCTCAGCTTCCTTTTTCGTGGCTTTCAGCATGCGCGCTGTTCCTGCGGAGAAAGGATTTTCGTTGTCGACATAATGTCCAACGTGTGCCCTAAAGCCCTTCTCAGGAGTGGTTGACCAATTGCTGCCTTCCGCGTATTCCTTATAATTTTGAGCAGTCGTGTTGAGGCCACAGTCATTGTCGACAATATATTCGTCTGTTTGCCAATCGCGTTCACGGGGAGTGAACACCACAGCACCTGCGTTTTCAAGCATGGGGATTAGGAACGGGACGACGATGGTCTGTGTGAACAAATCCTCAGTCGTTGCAAAAAGATTAGGCCTTTGCCATTTCCAGACTCCCCTTTTATTGTCATAGTATCTTCCGTGTGAGGCCCATAAGCTGACATGTCGACCGTAAAGCCCGTGCGTAACACTGATTGGCCGTGAAATGTTGTCAACCCAAGGCTTCCCCTTGTATTTGATTTTTCCCCATAGCGGATTGATTCCAGTTCTTCCTGATTTGTGCTCGGGAACAAATTCTTCCAAAAGCATACCGTTTGTGAAAATTTCCAACTGGTATTTGCTGAAAGATTTCGGCAATGACTTCTTGATTTTTTTGTATATCAATCTAACTTGTTTGTCAGTGAAGTCTTGTTGGGCAAAGTATTCGTCCGCGGTTACCTTTATGGTTTTGGCGTTCTCATCCACAGAAAGATTTTTTAAGCGAGGCTGCTGGGCGAAATTGGAGCCTTTGGTATGATATGAGAAGAAATATTCGGCCAATGCGCGCTTGGCCTTTTCTTGTGGGGAAAGGGCTTGCGCTGTCGCATTTGCCGAAAACATTAATAAGCAAGTACAACTAAAAAGCAGACTTTTTCCTATAGTCATATTATTAAAAACCATCCAAAATCAAACTCATACTTCCCCAATTGAAAACTTTTCGGGCTTTCTACCCTTAAAATCCTTGAAGTACAACTTGATGTGGCGCATCTCCTGTTCCAAGTCGCCTGTCGGCAAGATGCTTTCTGTGCACTGGATAACCTTCTTTTGGTAGTCGGCACCATAAAGCAGAATTGGAATTTGCGCCTTAAGGGCAATAAAATAGAATCCTTTTTTCCACTCGGGGTTTAACGAGCGTGTTCCTTCCGGCGTGATGCACAGCCCGAAATGCTTTCGCTCCCGTGCTTCTTCCGCCAGGCGGTCAGTCATACTCATGTGCTTTGATCGAAACACGGGAATGCCCCCCATACGTCGAAAGATAGGTCCCAAGGGCCAAAAGAACCATTCTTTTTTCATGAGGAAATTGGTGTGTAACCCCTCAGCTCGCATGTACAACTGACCAATCACAAAATCCCAGTTGCTGGTATGAGGTGCCAGGCAAATGATGTATTTATCAGGAGGCATGATGGTCACGTCTTTCTTCCATCCCCATTGCTTATATAAAAGCCAACGGCAGAATTGCTTCATTATCATCAGCACTATGGTTTAGGCTAAATTACTTATTTGGTTGATGATGTCGTTAATTTGCTCGTTGAAGTCAGCGATGAGGCGCTTGTAATAGATGCGTGGTTTCATGCCAGGCTCGGGGTGGGAAATGCGTTTTACGTAATCATTCCGGGTAACAATGATTAATGAGAGAACGTTGTTGACTGCATCCTCGTCCTTTTGTGCTCCGTATAGAGAAGCGGCAACTCCTTCCGCAAAGAGGTCACTGCAGATGTAGTTGATGGTTTGTTTTAAATTTCTTTTCTTTGCCATGGTATTAAGGATTATAAGGTTGGATCGCGTAGTTAGAGCCCTTGCGGGATGATTTAGGCAATCTTACTTTTAAATCTTCTCCAAAGATAAATAAAAATGTGGAAATGCAAGAAGAACTTTGAAAAAAAAAGTTGGAAAAGAGTTTTCTTTCTGATTTCTTTCCATATATCATGGAAAAAACGTAATTTTGCATCAGATCCTACATATTAATTCTAAACATAAGAACAAAAATGGAAAAGAGTCTTTTGCAGAAGGCCCGTGCCCTTTACCAGCCAAAACTGCCTAAAGGTTTGCAGGGTGCCATCAAGCTGAAGGAAGGTGAGCCTACGCAGAGTGTGGGCAATCAGGAGGAAATCAAGAAATTGTTCCCCAACACTTATGGTATGCCATTGATAGAGTTTGTTCCTGGTGACAAGGTTGCAGATGGCACTTTCAATGTTGGAGTGATTCTTTCTGGCGGCCAAGCTCCTGGTGGCCATAACGTGATCTGTGGTATCTTTGACGCTGTCAAGAAAATGAATCCCGCGAATAAGGTGTATGGCTTCCTAATGGGGCCAAGTGGACTCGTGGATCATAAGTATATCGAATTGACCCCCGATTTTGTTGACGAGTATCGTAACACAGGTGGCTTCGACATGATTGGCTCCGGACGAACAAAGCTGGAGAAAGAAGACCAATTTGAGAAGGGATTGGAAATTATACGTCAACTGAATATCAAGGCTGTTGTGATTATAGGCGGAGACGACTCTAATACAAACGCTTGCGTTTTGGCTGAGTATTACGCAGCAAAGAATTATGGCGTGCAGGTGATAGGTTGCCCCAAGACTATTGATGGCGATCTAAAGAACGACCAAATTGAGACAAGTTTCGGCTTTGACACTGCCACAAAGGTCTATTCTGAACTCATTGGCAACATCGAGCGTGATGCGAATTCCGCTCGTAAGTATTGGCACTTCATCAAGCTCATGGGGCGTTCGGCCTCTCACATTGCATTGGAATGTGCTCTGCAAACGCAGCCTAACATCTGCCTTGTCTCTGAGGAGGTTGAAGCAAAAGACATGACTCTTAATCAGATTGTTGAGCAGATTGCTACCGCTGTCGCCAAGCGTGCTGAGGATGGCAACAATTTCGGCGTGGTGCTCGTTCCAGAGGGTCTTATTGAGTTCATCCCAGCCATTGGCCGTCTGATTGACGAGCTCAATGACCTGCTTGCAGCACATGGTGCAGACTATAAGGATTTGGACAAGGATGCACAGCGCTCTTACATACTCGCTCACTTGAGCAAGGAAAATGCTGAAACATTTGCCACGTTGCCAGAAGCTGTCGCTCGTCAGCTCTCCCTTGACCGTGATCCTCATGGAAACGTTCAAGTGTCTCTCATAGAGACGGAGAAATTGCTTTCTGATATGGTCGGCGCAAAGTTGGCTGAGTGGAAAAAGGATGGTAAATTTGTTGGCAAGTTCGCCGCACAGCACCATTTCTTTGGCTATGAGGGACGTTGTGCAGCTCCTTCCAATTTTGATGCGGATTACTGCTATGCTCTCGGAGTGAGCGCAGCCAACTTGATTGCCAATGGCAAGACGGGCTATATGGCTATCGTCAAAAACCTTTCAGCTTCTACTGATGAGTGGAAGGCTGGTGGCGTGCCTATCACAATGATGATGAACATGGAACGCCGCAATGGAGAAATGAAGCCTGTTATCCGTAAGGCTCTTGTTGAGCTTGACGGTGCACCATTCAAGAAATTTGCAGAAAAGCGAGACGAGTGGGCTCGTAAGACGTGTTTCGTATACCCTGGTCCAATCCAGTATTGGGGACCGGCAGAGGTTTGCGACCGTGATACGCGCACCCTGTCTTTGGAGAACGAGGCTAAGAACAAGTAATTGCCGTGATTATCTATTCGGACAACATATTGTTCGCTATATGATGGGGCTTTCCGCCAGCCTAACGGTTGGGAGGGGAGCCTCTTTTCTATCGTCTATGGATTTGTCTTCCTGAGGCCTGTTGCTTTCGGTGAGAGCTATGCTTTTCCTTGATTTTTCGTATGGCGCAGGTTATTAAAGGGTGGCGCATTGAATTTTCCTATGCCAGTTAAAACAAGCCAACGTTCAAAACCAACGTCGCCACGTCGAAGAGGGCGTGCTTCTGTACACCATTCTCATTGTGGGGGATTATTTTTCTTTTTCCCGTTTTTGAGAAAGAGCATCCGATGGCCATTGCTTCTTGGCGGAGTGGGCATAATGGTTGTTTATGTGTGGGCTTTCTATTATTTTTTTGTGGGTCCCACGGGCTTTCGTTGGCGAGCTCTTTATGGCGATGCTAAATATCCAGAGGGTTATGAGATTCATGGCATTGATATTTCTCACTATCAGGGGGATATTAACTGGAGCCGCTTGCGTTACAGTGCCATTGTGGATGGATGCCCAATTCGCTTTGTTTTCATCAAAGCCACAGAGGGATCATCTCGCATTGACGAGAACTTCTATGATAATTTTGAAAATGCGCGTGAGTATGGCTTTTTGCGTGGTGCCTACCATTTTTGGAGCAATAAGTCATCTGCTCGTGCCCAAGCTTATTATTTCTTGAGCAAAGTCCACTTAGAAGAAGGCGACCTTCCTCCCGTTCTCGACATCGAGCACATACCACAAGGCAAGAGCGTGGAAGATTTTCAGATGGATGTGCTAACATGGCTTCATATCGTAGAAGACAAGTATCATGTAAAACCCATCATTTATACCTATTATAAATTTAAGGAACGTTATCTCGGAACGTCGGTTTTTGATGGTTATCCTTATTGGATAGCCCATTATTATGTTGACAAGGTGGAATACAAGGGAAAATGGAAGTTCTGGCAACACACAGATGCCGGGGAATTGCCAGGCATCAAGGGAAATGTTGATTTGAACATATACAATGGCTCCTACTATGACTTAATGCAGCTGGCGGTAGGTGGAGCAGACGAAATGGACACGGACAATTGAATGTGCCGTGCCCTTTTTGTTATTCCAATATCTTTGTCATCGACATAGATGAGATTAAGCCATCTGGATTGACTGTGGCACTAATGCGATATTGCGCATGCTTTTCCTTGCTGTCATCAGTTCGGTTGATGTCTTGAGTTGCGGAAAAATTAACATTGTATTGATACTCCTCGTCACCCACTTCCTTTTTGTCTATTTTATAGTCATTTTTCAACCGCCACGTCATGCTTATAATGTCTTCTTTGTAAATCTTGTGCATAAAAGTAACAACGTCAGCCTTAATGGCATCGGGCTTGCCGAGGAAGTTTGTTAATATGGGTGCCACCGTGGCCTCCAGGTCACTCTCGCTCTTGGCGTTGATAGCTTGGAAGAAATGGCGGAACACAGAAGCAATCATAGTCTTTTCATCAGCTTGCACAGTCTTGGCTTTAACATCCTTGATGGCATTAAGTGCCTCATCCACGTGTTCCCCTTCGTCGTGAGCGTCAAGGTAAGCTTGCAGAGCCTCAACAGTGTTCTTTTTGCTGGCATCAGCCCAGTCTATTGAATCTATTTTGTGTAATGCTTCGTCCTTGTGATCCGAGTCTGGATGTTTCGACAAGTAGCTTTCTAAGGCAGCCTTAGTGCCGTTAACCACGGCGTTTGTCCATTCGTCGTCTTGTTTTTTAAGTTCTTCCAGTCGGGCAGTGATAGCCTGGATGTGATCGGCAGGAGCATCAAGGTTGTTATCGAGATACGTTTGTAAAACCAAAGGGTCGTCACTCTTCAAGGCAAACTCATAAGCCTCCAGTTCTTTGCTGTTTTTGGCGTTGTTGTAGAAATAAAAACAAGCCCCACAGACGGCCAGCGCAATGACAATAGCCACAATAAGTGCCCCATGGCTCTTATTCTTAGCTTTGGACGGTTGCTCGTCTTGCTTATTTTGTAGCTTTAGAGGAGGTGGAGTCCCCGGTGTATTGGCTGTTGGCTTGCTTGCCGTTTGAGAAGTCTCGTTGCCTTTAGTTGCACTTTCTTTTTCTGTACCGCTTGGTTGTGCGAGTTTTGGGGTGGCTACCCCACTGCATGCCATTTGTCCATTTGCGCAAGTCATGTGATGGCAGTTGGGACACATCTCTTGGTCGCGGAAATAAATCTCTCCGCATTGCGGACATTTGATGATTTTACCTGCTATCTCAACCCCACAATTTGGGCATACAGGAGCTTTGTCGCTGATTTGTCGTCCACACTCTGGACACTTAATGATAGCCATATCTTGATTTGCAATTATTTGTTTATTATGTTCAAAGAGTATAAATGGTCACACACCATGCTTCATCGGTGTCTAAACCGAATCTCGCGAAGGCGGTGTTTGCCCATAAACCTACTTTTGTCAACAAATCCATTGATTCCATTCAGATGTCCTTTTCCGGTGTATTGCCAAAGTACATAGTCGAGATTGTCTTTTAGTTTTGGCTCACGTTGCGTGTATTGTGCAATCATAACCTTGTAGTCATCTAAAAGTCCAAGTAAGTTGTTGTCGTAGAAGTTGGCTCCCGTATATATCAAGGGTTTTTGCTTATATGCCTTTTCAACCAGCTTTAGAAAGGTGAATAGCGAGTCTCTGAAATCCTCCTTGCTAAGCCCACTTCGTGTCTCTATATCTATCATGGGCAGCAAGTCTTGGTCACCAGGGCGGCATTGCGCCATGAAATTTTTCAGTTGTGTTTCCTGTGATATCTTGGGCCTGTAGAAATGATACGACCCCACCTTAAGTCCGTATCGATGGGCCAAGTCTATATTTTGTTTGTATTTGCTGTCTATGTTGCTGCCTCCTTCTGTAGCCTTCAGGTATACGTATGCCATCTTGCTCTCACCCACTGTCTCCCAAAATACGGAGCCTTGGTAGTGGCTCAAGTCAATGCCGTGTATGTGGCTGCATGTGTCTTCACACTCTACGTACCTGCTTTGTCCATATGTAGTTGTGACGATAGAAACCATGCAGACTATTAATGTGATAATCCGTTTCATGTTGCAAAGGTAATGAAAAGATTTAAGAACAGACTTTTTCATATGTAAAATGATATAAAAAAAACCGCAAAGTAACAACTCTGCGGTTTTTATCCAGTCTTTTGTCGGGGCGACAGGATTCGAACCTGCGACCACCTGGTCCCAAACCAGGAGCGCTACCGGACTGCGCTACACCCCGTTTCCTCTTGGCCGTTCTCAACATGAAACAGCCATAGTTCGGAATTGCGGGTGCAAAGGTATGAATTTTCTTTCTCTCCACCAAATTTTTAGCCCAATTTTTTCTTGCGCTTAAGGATTCGTGGTGTGAACAAGAATACAATTCCAGGTTATCGCGATGTGGTGTATTTGTGAAGTGCGCGCCTGACAGCTCCCCTTCCAGCAAACAATTCTTTGACCATGCCCTCAATGCGATTTCCAAGTGATGTGTCGTAGAGGTTCAGTCCGAATATGTCTTCTCTGCTATACAGGTTTTTCAGGCAACTGTAGTCTTGCACTTCTTTTCCGATTGTAAGCGGCTCTACCACCTTCTGTAGTTCGCTCAACATGGGATCTGGCGAAGGTATGAAAGCATTTCCGTCGTCGTCTATACCTTTCAGGTACCTGGCGTAACCTGCCAGCACAAGAGGAATGAGCACCAGGTTGTTCATGTCTAAGTGGCGTGCCACATATTTCTTAATTGTTTCGCCAAAGCGAATGGGCAACTTTTGACTGGTGTCCATAGCGATGCGCTGTGGTGTGTCGGGCATGAAAGGATTAGGCAACCGTTTGTTAATGAAAGCACCAATAAATTCGTAGGGGTTGATGATGCCTGGATCGGTTACCACAGGCATGGCCTCGATGTATCCTATTTTCTGTATGAAAGGACGTATGTCCTCGTCGTTCATCTCTGCCGAAATCAGCGTGTAGCCAAGCATGCAACCATAGAGAGCCATAGCCGTGTGGAGAGGGTTGAGACACGTGGTCACTTTCATGGTCTCCACTTCATCTACCGTTTTTCGTGTTGTGTAAATCACACCAGCGAGGTTGAGTGGCGGGCGGCCATTGGTGTAATGGTCTTCTATGACAAGATATTGAGTCTCTTCTGAATTGACGAAAGGAGCTGTGAAAGTGTGTCGAGCGGTCTCGATATATTGGTTGTCCTCGAAACCGTCAGCGGCCAACAGTTCTTTCACCTTAGCGTGTGGGCGTGGCGTGATTTTGTCAATCATCGACCATGGGAAAGTCACGGTTTTCTCATCTGTCAGGTAGTCGACAAACTCTTTTGGCACCAATCTCTCGTCAGCCCAGTGCTTTGCATACGCCATCACGCCAGCCTTCACCTTGTCGCCGTTGTGCGAGCAGTTATCCATGCTTTGCACGGTTATAGGAAGCCGACCGGCCTGATAGCGCTCATAGAGCAGGGCTGCCACTTTGCCCATGGCCAAGATGGGTTGAAGTCCTCGCTCGAGGTCTGCGGGTTGCACGCCGTAGCCTTTCTCTGTGATGGTGAAGGTTATCATCTGTAGGGATGGAGTGTGGAATATCTCCACCAGCCTCTTCCAGTCGTCAAAAGCATAGTCGGCCTTCAGTGCTTCTGTCACGGAGGCGATGACCTTTTTCTCAATGGTACCCGACGACTGCAGGCTGACCGACAGCGAGAGATTGTCGTAAGGAGTGTAAGCCTTGTCAATAACCTCGTAGTCGAATGTTTCGGCCACGATGACCCCCCGGTCATATTGTCCCTTGTTCAGGATGTCGTTAAGTAGTGCTGCGGGAAAGGCGCGGAAGATGTTACCTCCTCCGAAATGCACCCATGTCGGCGCTTCGTGTGTGCGCTTTCTGACGGCAGCTATGTCGTAGGTGGGCAGCTCGTACCCCTTGGCTTCCCATTGGGAGAGGTCAAGATTTCCAGATGTGATGTCTGTGAGTTTCATGTTGCTTGTGTGTCGTTTTATGGTTAATCAAAAAAGCCGGGTTGGTGGAACGGCTTGTCCAATTCACGATCTACGGTGGCTATGATGCCTTGCACCTGTCCGAGGGCAAACATGCGTCCGAGGAAGCTGTAGCCAGCGTTGTAGTTCTTGGTCTCGTCGCCGAGCATGGTCATGCCGTGGTCCACACGCATGGGCAACCGCTCGATGTTGGCTTGTCCCTTGCGGCGCTGCTCTTCGGCCTCGAACACTCTTGCCAGTTCGATGAGGTCAGCGCGTCCGCCGAGATGGCTGGCTTCCGTGAAGTCGCCGTTGGGGAACACGTGGCAACTGCGCAAGTGGACGAACCAGGTGCGGTTGGCGTACTTACGGGCCAGTTCCACCACGTTGTTTTGCGCGCCGGCGGAGAGCGAACCGGCACAGAATGTGAGACCGTTGTGCTTGTTGGGCACCGCATGGAGGAACCAGTCGATGTCATCGGCGCAAGTCACGATGCGCGGCAGCCCCAGTACCTGGAAGGGTGGATCGTCGGGGTGCACGCACATGTACATGTCGCACTCTTCACATACGGGCATGATGGCTTCAAGAAAATACTTCATGTTTGCGCGCAGCTGGTCGCGGTCAATGCCCTTGTAGAGAGCCAACAATTGGCGGAATAGTTCGATGGGGTGTTCGTCGTCCTCCTTGAAGTTGCCACTCACGAAGCCCTGTGTCTTGATGACAATGTTCTCCACCAGCGCATGGTCTTTTTCGGGTGTCATGGTTGCGCGCAACTGTTCCACCTCTTTCAGTATGTCGCGGCCGTTGGGCTTGCCGTCGGGGCCGAGCGCTTGGAAGCGTCCCCAGTCGTCCATTGCGCCTTGGCGTTTCAAGATATAAATGTCGAAATAAGCAAATTGTGGGATGCTGAAGTACAGGTTGCTGCTGCCGTTGGGGTTCTTGTGCAGCAGGTCGGTGCGCGCCCAGTCGAGCACGGGCATGAAGTTGTAGCATATCGTGTGTATGCCCTCCGCGGCCAAGTTGCGCAGGCTCTCCTTGTAGACCTCTATCTGCTTGTCTCGATCGGGGCCGGCATATTTGATGGTCTCTGTCACGGGCAACGATTCCACGACGCTCCATCGCATGCCATAACTTTCTATGTATGTCTTTAGGTCGTGTATCTTTTCGCGTGTCCAAACCTTACCCAGTGGCACGTCGTGTAAGGCGGTGACGATACCCTCCACGCCTATTTCCTTGAGCATGGCAAGCGTTATCTTGTCATTCTTGCCAAACCATCTCCATGTTCTTTCCATATAGTTCTTTTTTGTTTCTTGAACAAAATTATATAAAAAAGTTTTAGACTGTTTATTGTAGCGCATAAATCATGTTAATTTTATGTTGTATTGACGGATGTTAAACTTAGTTAACATATTGATGTTTTTTGCGCAATCTTTTGGCATGAAAGTTATTATTACCTATCTTTGCCTAAGGTAGATGCTGACTTTTCAAAGTTGCATGAAGCCTTTCTGTCTAGGGGGGAAACTACCTCGATATGATTATCAAATGATGTGCATCATCATAGATGTACACACCGAAGAGAATGTGAAATTTCTCTCTACGCTGGATTTGCCTTCAGCGTTCTCTTCAAAATTCAAAGCCTTTCGATGGCAGAGAGTTTAATTGGGGTGTCCACCAGATGCGCACCTAAATATTGACCCACATTAAATGCCTTATATGAATAAAACTACAAATTTAGCCTATTCTAAAAGCACCAACCAAGAAGTTAAATCAAGTTGGTATGCATTGCGTACCACTTATGGTCGAGAGAAAAAGGCATACGACTATATGACAAATAAAGGTGTCTCCGCATTCCTCCCAACTATTGAAGTGGTAAAAATGATAAAAGGAAAACGCAGGCTTGTATCCGAGTCGCGTATTCCCAACATGTTCTTTGCCTATGGCACGAAAGAAGAAATTGAATCTTTTGTCTACGACAACGTCAACCTTCCTTACCTCCGCTTTTATTATCGCCGCATCCGTGTTGGCAATGGCATTGATAATGTTCCGATGATCGTTCCCGAATATCAGATGGACAACCTTAAAATTATCTGCGCCTCAGGTGCAGAAAACATCATTATTACCTCAGAAGAAGTGCAGAAGTTTAAAATAGGTTATCGGGTTGAAGTCGTTGATGGAAAATTTAAAGGACTTGTGGGACGAGTCGCAAGATGGCAAGGACAACAACGAGTTGGAATCGTTATTGAAGGCTTAGGGACTATGGTAACAGCATACGTGCCAAAAGCGTTCTTGAGGCTTCTATTATATAAACCAATCGACTTGTGACTTTTTAGAAGAGTGAAATACATTTCCGGGAATTTCTAAATCAATACAAAAAATCTGTCAAACTGTGAATTCAGAGATACGAAATATAGTGGATTATCTTCTTCTGAAAAGTTCACATTTGCCAGGCGTTGGACTTTTTCATGGGAAGATGGGAGTCGCCGTAGCTTTGTTTGCCTATGCTAACCAATTTAATGACAAGCTTATGGAAGAATATGCTTGGGATTTATTGCAACAAGTTTATGATGGTATACATCAAGATATGCCCATCGGCTTGGAATGCGGATTGTGCGGAATAGGCTATGGAGCCACATTGTTATATGAATACAGGTGGGTGGACTGCGAGTTAAATTCAATTCTGGCCGATATAGATGAAAAAATCATGGAGCGAGATCCACGGCGCATAAAAGATTTTTCTTTACAATCTGGAATAGGAGGTCTGCAACTGTATTTGGCATTTAGACGAAGGGTGAATGGTGCGATAAAAACATTTGATAGCCAATATCTTAAAGAACTGCATGGCAAAATCACCAATAACAACTCAAATGTTAAAGAAACTCATCTTTTAAACTTGCTAAACGTTCCACCCTTTGGCGAGAGTGAATATATTGACAAACCTATTGGGATAGATGGCGGTTCGGCTTATTATGTCTTAAAACAATCACTGACTCATGACTGACATTTTCATTTTCAACAATGCGAGTAGGGCTGCAAGCTATGGCATTGGCACTTATGTAAGACAAATGTCAAAAGCGCTCTTGTCCTTATCAAAAGCGAAAGTGTCGTATGTCGAATTGCAATCAGATGCTAAAGAATTCTCCATAACGCATGATGCAGATGGATATTGCCATTACATGATTCCACAGCAGGAGTCAAATATTGAAAGTGAGACATATTGTCGTTGCGCATTCTATTTCCTTGCAAGAAATATTGAGATTGTGGATAATTGCAAATTAGTGTTTCTGTTTAATTATTTTCAACATTATCCTCTCGCCTTACTTCTGAAAGCATGGCAACCTCAATGTTCCATCATCTTGACCGTACATTATATGAGCTGGTGTTTTGAATTATTGGGGAATGGGAGAAGAATGAGAGAAATCACAACAGCGTCCGGAGAGGGCTCTTCAGAACAGGAAAAGCGTGTACTTGCCAGTTTTGGTAACGAACGTTTATTTTTGCATCTAAGTGACAAAGTAATCGCATTATCCCGAAAAACAAGAGAAATGCTTATTGCTGATTATCAAGTAAGAGCGAGCAAAATTCATCTTGTCTATAATGGAATAGGTAATGACGTGAATGAAGGAATGCATAAAACGGTAGGAAAATATCGCAAGATTCTTTTTGTTGGTCGATTAGACAGGGAAAAAGGATTAAATTATTTGATTGACGCTTTTGCCCTCATTGCGAACAAACATCCAAATACCAACTTGATAGTTGTGGGTGATGGAGATTTCCAGCCATACTTAGCCCAAAGTAGAAAGATAATGGGAAGAATTACTTTCTATGGCAAGGCGTCTCAAAAGGAAATTGAAGATCTTTATCAATCAGCATATGTTGGAGTTATGCCGTCCTTCCATGAGCAATGTAGCTATACCGCTATAGAAATGATGCGGCATGGCATTCCAGTGGTTGGAACCAGCTCGACTGGACTGTCAGAAATGCTTGACGCAACGCCTGATTTGCGAGTGGACATAGATGAAGTGCAATTCGATGAGAATAAATTCACATCACAGATTGCATTGAGACTTGATTTGTTATTGTCGGACGCTAAGGCTTACCGTCGTGCTTCAATAGCAGTCAGGAAACAGTACGAAAAACGATATACGCATTCAAAAATGGCGAAAGAGATGAGTGACGTGTTTTTGCCGTCTGTTTCTAAATACAGCTCCGGCATTTCTGAAGATTATTTTCCGCACATGGATGAGCGTATGATAGAGTTAGTTAACCAACAGCCCGATATTGATTTGGATTTTTATGGCGCTAGTGGCATAGGTGTTTATCTTTGGTGGCGGGTAATACAAATAGTGAAGGACGACTTTGATAACAAAAACCAACTTGCGTTAATCAAAGAACACCTTATATATTATTTGGACTGGATAGACGAGATTGTATGTTTTCAACCAATTCCCGCAGAATTATCCGCTATACTTGCTGACATGATGGAACGTGATTTCTATCCCGTAAAAGTTAGGGAAATTATTAAGCACCATGAAGTTTTGTGTGCTAATAACATCTTACATGACGAGATGGCCATATTAGAGAATGCTTTAAAAATTTGTACGTGTAAGATATGAAACAGATTTTGACATTACAAACGCTCATTGTCGGCATTCCCGTACGTGTTGACAGTGAGGAAAGGAAGGCCAATTTGTTGACCGTCATCAGCTATCTTCGAGTATTACGCTGCCAGATAATTGTGCTGGAAGCCGACTCACAGCCAAAAATGGAATGTCTTGGTGATGCGGATGAGATAGTGTATATGTACGTAAGAGATACAAATCAAACTTTTCATAGAACACACTATATAAACCAGATCTTACAGGTCGCACAAACGGAAGTGGTTGCCATTTGGGACACGGACGTTCTTGTTGAATATTCTCAAATCATAGAGGCTTTACATTTTATACAACATGGTGCGACCATTTCATATCCCTACGATGGTCGCTTTGTCATGTTGTCTGAAGACCTTTCCACGCAAATCCGAAAGCACGTGGATTTTGACTATATGAGAAGTCTCAAATTGAAATCTTTTCTTGGTCGCAAATTGTGCGGTGGTGCATATATTGTTCATCGTCAACGTTATTTGTCGTGTGGTGGCGAAAATGAACATTTTACTGGTTGGGGGCCCGAAGACGCAGAACGTCTCCACAGGGTTGTTATTCTCGGACACAAAGCTTGTTATGTAGAAACAGGCGAGCTCTTTCATTTGTATCATCCTCGTGGCATGAATTCTTCATATAAGTCAAAAGACAATGCAAGAGAAATGAGGGAAGAGTTTATACGAGTTTGTTGCATGACTGATACGGAATTGAAATCATATATATCCAATGAAGAATATACTTGAAAAATTTCTCGATGTCCTTGAAATTCCCCACACAAGACAATTTGTCCATGCCTTGTATCAAGAACATCCCTACAAACACAATATGTTTGGATTGAAAAAAATGTTGGATGCTTATGGCATAAAGACATTTGGAATTCTTAGTGAAACGAAGAATTTGCAAAGTCTAAACTATCCATGCATTTTGCATGTTCCAGGTGATTTCGTCATTGGCTTGAATTGCGACACCAATAAAATCACCTATATTCAAAATGGTAAAAAAAAATCTGTTGGCATTGATTTGTTCAAACAGATGTGGACGGGTCATGCCATCGTGGCAGAAGATAGCCCAAATGCTATAGAACCTGATTATAAAGAACATCTAAGAAAAGAGATGATTTCTAAGGTTCAGCGATATAGCTTACCCGTCATCTTGCTGTTTGCCATCTTTGTTAGCATCCTAAATAATTACGATGACATTGGAATTTCGGGATTGTCCTGCATAATATTAAGCATAATTGGCGTTTTTGTGTGCTCATTGCTATTGCAAAAGCAATTGTTTGGAGACAGTTACTTCGGTGACAAAGTTTGTGGTCTCTTTCACAAGGCAGATTGCAATAGCGTTCTTGATGGGACAGCTTCAAAAATCTTTGGTTTCAGTTGGAGCGAGATCGGCTTGGGATATTTCTCGGCAAGCGCACTTCTTCTATCAGTTTATCCTGCATCATCCACTTGGGTCACCTTGATAAATTGGGTCTATGTTGATTTG
>DJOD01000044.1:11839-37754 GCA_002437115.1 Prevotella sp. UBA6447 | reverse complement strand
ACTACCGCTGAATAGTTACGAAGAGTGCAATATGGTTAAATAAATATTAAAAAAACAAAACGGCAATTTTTTTAAAATTATTGCTTACCTTTGCATAAAGAATTCAAAAATGAAAGCAAACAGCCGTGTTTTGGATTCAATTCGGAATTATTATTCCAAACCTTTTCAGTCCAAAACACGAAGGATATCATTCAGCCCCGTCTGATTAAAAGGCGTACATCCGGGAACGTAGAGCCAGGTTTACCGTTAAAAGAAAGAGAAAATGGAAACATTTGCCAAATTCGAAAAATTGTCCCCGAGTGAACTTGAGGCAATTTGTGGCGGCAAAGTAATTACCACCACAACTACAACAACCACGACAACCACGACAACAGACGATGGCGGAAATACCCATACAACAACCACAACTACGACTACCACAACTACGACCACTATTCCTGACGAAAAGGCAAAGTAACCCCGTGGTCAAGCGACTTCAAAGAATTAGAGCATGTGCTGACCTTGGTTGGCTCATGCTTTTTGGTTTTAAAGTAAAACAAAAAAGCAAATATGAAAAGATTTATTGTGTCCTTCATGTTATTTATTGGTGGAGTTGTCATGCTAATGGGACAAAACTACTTTGGATATTTGAAAAACAAGCAAGGAGAAAGCTTGCCATACATGAGTGTGATGTTGAAAAATTGCAAGGACTCCTCTTTTGTGTCTGGGACAGTAACAGATTCGAATGGTTTCTTTTCTATCAGTTCTCCACATCGCAAGTGTTATTTGTTACTTTCTGGAATTGGATATAACGATAGCAAGATTTCCTTGGACAAACAACAGCAGGGTGACTCAATAAGCCTGGGGGTCATTACGATGGAAGCAAACGAGAAGAAGCTCAAGGAGATTGTTGTCGCTGGAAAAAGAAGGGTCGTCTACAAGAATGGCGCATATAGAATGGCTGTCTCTGGCTCTTCCATGGAAAATCAACCGGATGTATATTCCGTATTGTCCTTTTTGCCTTTTGTAACTGTCAACGATGATAAAATCTCCATGATAGGAAAAGGGAACATTCTCATTCTGATAAATGGACGGGAAATGAGCAGCTCTTTGGAACTAAGTTCCTTGAAGCCTGCACAAATTAAGGATGTCAGTGTGGAACCACATGCTTCCTCCGCGTATGGCTCAGAATATGACGCGGTCATTAAGATCCGAACGGTAAAAGAGCTGAAAGACTACGTTTCCTCTCAAGTAAGACACAGGTCGGTCTTTGCCAGAAAATACAGCGATTCGCAAACAGCCGACATCAACATCAAGAGCGGGAAATGGAAGACTTTCCTTTCTTACACGTTCAAAGATGCTCGTTCGAAAGAGTCGGCAACAAACAAGTATGACATTCATGAGCCAAGCACAAAAGAAAAAACAACCAGCAACCTGTCTGAAAACAACGCCGGGGACAAGCTCACGCAACATGGGATTATTTTCAACACTTCCTTTGCGCCTTCCTCCAACAACGTGTTTGATGTTCAATACATATTAGACATAGCCAAAGACGCCAATGTCTCCAACGACAAGGAAGCCTCAACCACCCATCAGCAAACAACGGAAATTAACACGCTACAAAATGACAAGGGCAACGACATCACGCATAATGTGGCGGCTAAGTATTTTCACACCAAGCCAAATTCCAACATGGTCATCAATTTAGGTTATATCAACTCCTTCACAAAGGATGAGAATGCCGTGAAGCTGTTGGGCAATTCGCCTTTTGCGAATATTTATGGCAAGAACAGATATGAAGCCTACACTCTGAAAATCGACTATAATCGAACCTTATGGCATGCCCTACAATTCCAAGCTGGCATGAAACATTCCTACATTGTGAACAATGGGCATTCCGTGTCCGACAATGAAGAGGAAAGCTACGGCTACAACAACGAAACACAACTGAAAGACTACGTGGGAGCGGTGTATGCCGATCTGTCGGGACAGTTCAAACGGTTCTATTTTGATGGCGGTATCCGTTTAGAGTACGCTTCCAATCACTACGAAGAATACGGCAGTAATGATTTGCAAAAGAAACAATTCAACGCGTTTCCATCCCTGCAGATAGATTGTCAGGTTTCGCCTTCTTTGGTTGTCTCCATAGGATATGAAGCCAAAGGGCAGCGCCCCAGGTTCCAAGACCTGTCCCCCTTGATGCGCTACATCAATGCACATCTCTATGAACAAGGAAATGTGTCCTTGTCTCACTTGGTTTCGCACAATCCGTACTTGGCCTTGGTCTACAAGAACAAAGTAAGCGTGAACCTAAACTACTACCATAAACGCAACTACCCCTTGTACACATTTCAACCTTCATCCATGGGGGATAACATCATAGTAAACAAGCCCATCAACATCAACGCAGACTATTGGGATTTGCAGGTGAGCTATTCGGACAAGTTCGGCTTCTTCCGTTTTGCCTATAATGGCAATTTCCACTATGACATGACAAGACTTCCCTTCTTGGGAGTGAAAGAGAAAAACAAGGCATTGTTCGCAGGAAATTTTGTCAACCAGTTCGACATAACGAGCCACATGATGCTGTTTTGCAACGTAGACGTAGCTTCCTCCTATAAGTCGTTGGGGTCTTCCTTCAAGCCAGCCTACGGCCTTGCTTTGGGCGCATACATGACCTTCTTCAAAGACAAGAAATTGACGGTGATCGTTTCTGGCAATGACTTGTTGCACAAGGCAACACCAAACAGCAGCACCCGCTTGTACAATATAGAGTCATCCCGCACACTCTCACCAGATAGTCGCAGTGTTAGTGTCACGTTGCGTTACAATATCAACAATTTCAAAATGACATTCAAAAAAAACAATTCAAATGTAGAGGAAGAAGGCAGAATAAGCAAATAAAAGGACCATGAAGCGGCGGGTAAAAGTGGTTTATCAACATGACTCCATGCAATGCGGAATTGCATGCTTGCAGATGGTTTGCGGTTATTATGGCCGAAAATATTCCGCGGAATGTCTGTCTCACCTGTGCTACGCGACAACAGAAGGCGTTTCATTGTTGGGCATCAATGAGGCCGCAAACACATTGGGCTTTCACACACTTTGCGTGAAAATTGCAACAACAGAATTGCCAAAAGCACCTTTGCCTTGCATCTTGCATTGGAACCAAGACCATTTTGTGGTTCTATACAAAATCAAGAAAGGAAAGAAGTTCTATGTCGCTGACCCAGGAAAAGGATTGGTGACTTATGACCTTGACGAGTTCGCAAGGCATTGGATAAGCACGAAAACGAATGGCGAAGACAAGGGCATCGCCATGTTCTTGGAAACCACTCCTGCTTTCTTGAGCTATAAGGTGGAGGGCGAAGAGAACACCAAGGAGAAAAGGTCTTTCCGCTTTCTTTTCGGGTATGTGAAGAAATACCGCAGATACTTTGGGCAAATCATCTTGGGCTTAGGTGTAGGCTGTCTCTTACAACTTGCCCTGCCGTTCCTCACTCAGGCCATCGTGGATGTCGGCATCAAGAACCAAGATGTTGGCTTTGTTTGGCTTATATTGTTGGGGCAGTTGATGCTTACCATCAGCAGAACGGCAATCGACTTTATACGCAGATGGTTGCTGCTTCACATATCCTTGCGCATCAATATCTCGTTGGTGAGCGACTTCTTCATCAAGCTATTGAAGCTGCCAATGTCTTTCTTTGACACGAAACTCATGGGTGACTTAATGCAGAGAATGAACGACCATAGCCGTGTGAACAACTTCCTCACGCAGCAGACACTCAACATCACTTTTGCCATGCTTACCTTCATGGTTTTCTCTGTAGTACTGTTCTTCTACAACAAATTGGTGTTTGCCATCTTCTTGTTGGGAAGCTTCCTCTATGGTGCTTGGATGACCTTGTTCTTGAAGCGAAGGAAGGTGCTTGATTACGAACTGTTTGAGCAGCAAGCCATCAACAACAACAAAACTTATGAGTTTATCACTTCCATGCAGGAAATCAAGTTGCAGGATTGCGAGCAGCGCAGAAGATGGGAATGGGAGGACACGCAAGCTGACCTGTTCGGCGTGCAGATGAAGTCACTCAAACTTCAGCAGACGCAGGAGGCTGGAAGCATCTTCATCAACGAGGTGAAGAACATCATCATTACGGTAGTCGCTGCAACCGCCGTGATCCATGGGCAAATGACACTCGGTATGATGCTTGCCGTGCAATATATCATCGGACAGCTCAACTCGCCTGTGGAGCAACTGATGAACTTCTTCTACTCCCTACAAGATGTGAATATCAGCTTGGAGCGTATCAACGAGATTCACCAGATGGACGATGAGAACGGTAAGGAAGGCTTACTAACCTCTATTGAGGACAAGAGCGAGGGCATTGACATCAAACACATCATGTTCAAGTACGACCCTCATGCCTTGCGCAAGACCATAGACGGTGTGAACATTCACATCCCCCAAGGTAAGGTGACTGCCATTGTCGGCGCATCTGGCAGTGGAAAGACCACTCTCATCCGTTTGATGCTCGGTTACTATCCTGTCTTGGAAGGGCAAATCAACATTGGTAACACCGACATCAACAAGCTCAACAAGAAATGGTGGCGCAGGCAATGTGGCGTAGTCATGCAGGAGGGCGTGATCTTCTCTGAGAGTATCGCCCGAAACATTGCCGTTGACGATGGCGACATAGATAAGGAACGGTTGATGAAAGCGGCAGAGATTGCTTGCATCAAGGATTATGTCATGGCTTTGCCCCTTAAATTCAACACCAAGATTGGGCGTGATGGTGTGGGACTGAGCCAAGGACAGAAACAGCGTATCTTGATTGCAAGGGCGGTTTACAAGAATCCTAACTATATCTTCCTGGACGAGGCGACCAACTCGCTCGATGCCAACAATGAGAGAAGCATCGTGGAGAACTTGGATAGGTTCTACAAGGGCAAGACAGTTGTGATAGTGGCTCATCGCCTAAGCACGGTGAAGAATGCAGACCAAATCGTGGTCATCAATCATGGAAAGGTGGTTGAGGTAGGCAACCATGAGTCTTTGACCGCCAAGCGAGGGGCATACTATAACCTTGTGAAGAACCAGTTAGAATTGGGAAGCTAAAATGCTTTTGACATGGAACAGGAAGAAAGAGAGTCCGATAACATCGAGTTGAGAAGTGAGAAGGTGAGGGACGTGATAGGCAAAGTTCCTCCTCGCCTCGTTAGCTTGGGAACAGTTGTCATTACAATCATAGTCCTCGCTCTTGCAATTGCCTTCTACAAGATACCTTATCCTATATCCATAGAGGCGAATGGTGAGGTCATCAATCAAAGAACAATACAAGTGTTGGTGCCATACAAGTATTTGTACCTTTTCGATGAGCCAAGGACGGCTAATGTATCTTTCGAGAGTAATGACAATGCAGCTTATAACTGCAACATCATAAGCCATAATGCCAAACTCATACATAGAGAAGATGGCAACTGTTTTATGGCTATAGCTATAGTGAGCATACAGGGACAAAAACACACCTGAGCTGCAAAAGCACATGAAAGCCAATGTCAGAATCATCGTCAGCAACAAAACGTTATGGCAACAGGTATTTGAGTAAGTTGTATCCCACAATCAAAAAGGGTCACCGCACGCTTCCAGGAGAAGGCATGCGGTGACCCTTTTTGATTCTGTATAATGGTAGGAGCCTGGCTTAGAGTTCGGCAATGCACTCCACCTCAACAAGCGCGCCCTTAGGGAGGGTCTTGACGGCCACGGCCGAGCGTGCGGGGTAAGGCTGGGTGAAGAACTCGGCGTAGACCTCGTTCATGGCGGCAAAGTTGGCCATGTCGGAGAGGAAGACGGTGGTCTTAACAACGTTCTTGAGGCTGGTTCCGGCCTCCTCGAGGATAGCCTGTGCGTTGGTGAGAGCCTGGCGCGTCTGCTCCTGGATGCCCCCCTCCACAAACTCGCCCGTGGCGGGCACGATGGGCACCTGACCCGATGCGAAGACGAGGTTGCCTACCTTGATTGCCTGGCTGTAAGGTCCGATGGCCTTAGGAGCCTTCTCTGTGTGAATTGCTTGCATAGTTGATATGTGTTTAAGAGTTGATTAAATGTTCTCACGGATCTTCAGGCCGTTGTCAGTGAGTGCCTTGGTAATGGCATCGACATGTTCTTGGTTCTTGGTCTCCACGGAGAGGCGGAGCACACAGTCGGTGACCTTCTTGCTGTCGTTGTTGCGCTCATGGTACACGCTGACGATGTTGCCGCCCATGGAGGCAATGACCTGGCACACCTTGAGTAACTGCCCTGGCTTGTCAGCCAGCTCGATGATGAGCGTGCAGATGCGCCCGCTCGTGGCCAGTCCGCGGTTGATGACGCGGCTGAGGATGGTAACATCGATGTTGCCTCCGCTCACCACGCAGATGGTCTTCTTGCCCTTCACCGGCACCTTGTTGAACATCACGGCGGCTACGCTGGCGGCTCCAGCGCCTTCGGCCACCATCTTCTCGCTCTCGATAAGGTGCAGAATAGCGGCGCATATCTCATCCTCGCTGACCGTCACGATGTCATCAACGTAGCGCGAGCATGCATCGAACGTGAGCGAGCCCGGTTCCTTCACGGCAATGCCATCGGCGATGGTAGACACTTTGGCGAGCTTCTCTTGCTTGTGGTCATGCAGGCTGTGCACCATGCTGGCGGCACCGCTGGCCTGCACGCCGTAGACCTTCACCTGGGGGTTGAGCGACTTGATGGCGTAGGCCACGCCCGAGATCAGGCCACCACCGCCCACGGGCACCACCACCGCCTCTACGTCGGGCAACTGGTCGAGCAACTCGAGGCCGACCGTTCCCTGTCCGGCAATGACGTTCTCGTCGTCGAAGGGGTGGATGAAGGTGTAGCCGTACTCATCGCGCAGCTGCAGGGCCTTCTGATAGGCATCATCGTAGACACCCGGAACGAGACACACCTCAGCGCCGAGCTTCTTGGTGGCCTCCACCTTGCTGATAGGCGCACCTTCAGGCAGGCAGATGAGCGACTTGATGCCCATCGACGTGGCACCGAGCGCCACGCCTTGCGCATGGTTGCCGGCCGAGCAGGCGATCACGCCTTTTTTCTTCTCCTCGTCAGAGAGCTGCGATATCTTATAGTAGGCGCCACGAATCTTGAACGAACCAGTCTTCTGCAAGCATTCGGGCTTCAAGTAGACGTCACTCTCAGGGTTGATCTTGGGGGCGTGCACCAGGTCGGTGCGACGGATAATCTTGCTCAGCACATAGCGAGCCTTGTAGAAATTGTCTAAATTCAACATTCTCTTCTGATTTACAATCTTTTTGCAAAGGTAATCATTATTCTGGAAACATATCTTGCCAAAAGGCCCGAAATGAGATTTATCCAATGTTTGGAGTGACAAGCGAATTTCCGAATGACACCGAGAAATACCTTCGTCGCCAGTTGGTGGAGATAGAAGAAGACTGGAGATATATTGTGGTTGGGGGTTCTTTTAATCTTGATAACATTCCAATTATAATAGTGTTAATCAATCACACACTGGAAGCGAAAAAATGTTGTGAATATTCTAAAAAAACAGGCTCCTCTAAGGCAGACATTCTGGAGAAGAAATAGCAGAATTTTTCCCCACTAAATTCTACCAAAAGTCTAAAAAATAGTTATTTTGCATACTTTTGGTTCAAAAAGGAATCGAATCGCACCTCAATTCGATAGCTATCGTGTCTCTTCGTGATACCTATCGACCTTCTTTGGGATAACTATTGACCCTCGATTCGATACCTTCTTTTAAAACTTTAGGCCACCAGAATGTTTTCATAGGCCATATTTTTAGCTTAACTCACTAAATACCAAACACTTGCAAAAAGACCTTCAAAAAGCGCATATTTGCAAGCAAAAAGCACGGCGATTGATTTCAAGCTATTCCAAAAATACGTTTTGTTCTGCTTTTTACACATAAATGCATTGTGAACAAGGTTCCCAAGGCCATCGCGGCACATCACATCCGTCACCTTCGCTAAGCCATGGGAGGGCGGTATCGTCAACGTCTGCACATGGTTTTACGGAACTCTCTGGGCCAAGAGGACTGACAACAAGCCAAGCAGGAAGGTGGTGGGCATTGCTTGTTTCATAACATGAAGACAAAAAATCGCCCGATAGCGGAAATCATGAAGATGGCGCTATCGGGCGAAATTTATATGTTTCAAAATCTTCTATTATTGTTCTGCAGCCTCGTCTGGTTTCATTGGCCAGTATGGATTTTGATACAAAGGCGAATTGGCATAAGTCTTATGGTCAGGAGCAGTAAGCATAAATTGCTTCAATGGCATTGGCTGCAAGTACTGGGCCATAGACCATGTCATGCCACCATAAAGCAAGTCGTTATCAACTATCTGGTAAGGACGGAAGTATTCGCTCAACTTGCGTGAAGAAACTGTAGCGGTGACAGAGCCGTCATCTACCAGCTGATCCTTGGTATACCACTTTTCCATAGGAGTGTTCCAAAGGTGGAAGCCTTCCAACTGATAAGGTTGTTTTTTCAACTGGTCAAGAGAGCGCCAACGAATCAAGTCCATCCAACGAAGACCTTCTGCCATCAACTCGGTACGACGCTCCCGACGGATGCTATACAAGGTAGCGTCGGTCAGAGGCTTGCCTGCAGAAAATGCGCCCCAGTCGTACTGAGTACCAGAGCCATCGGTATAGCCCTTAATTTCCTTTGCCATGTCGGTGGCGGCGATGGTGGTCTGAGGATCTGCTGCTGCTCCTGCGAATCCGGCAGCCTCACGGATCGCTTTCCAATACTGGATACTCTTGGCATTCAAGCTGTTGTCGAGCATGTACTGAGCCTCGATGTAGTTGAGCAATGCCTCTGTGGCACGGAAGGTGATGGATGCAGTGTAACCTGCTTGGTTCTCTGCGAGGTTCTGATTGAAAGTACCACCCTTGCGAATAGCGTAACCCGTTGAATAGGTAATATCAAAAGAACGGGTATATACCAATGGGTACGGCTCGATAGGTCGAACCTGATCGGCAGCGATCGTGTTGTCCTCGCCTTGGAGCACATTCTTTTGACCTGGCCGCTTCAAAAAGATGAACAAGCGAGGGTCGCGATTGCGAACTACCGCATTGGTGGTTGAATCCTCATATACATATCCATCATGTTTTGCATAGGTTGGCTTGCCATCCTTCATCAAGAAGGCATCAATCATACCACGGGTAAAACCAGTATAGGTATTACCACGGTTTACAGCTACTTCAATGTTGTCGGTAACTCCTTTACCTTTGTTATATGCTTTCCAAAGGAGTACCTCGGGATAAGGGGTCATGTCAGTATTTCCAAACTTATAGAAGTATGGATTAGAATCAGTCAAAGACTGAGGCACGATACCTGTGTTCTTATCCAACTTTCCTACGTATGCATCACCTACGATGGCCGCCTCATCCACAGCCTTCTTGAAGAAATACTTGGCCTCAGCTTCAATGCTACCCGAAGGATACTGATAGTTGGCGTTGTAATCCTTGGCCTTTCCTGGCCACCCCTCGCCATTAGGAACAAAAGGAGTGCCAGCAAAGTAGGTCAGCCATGAACCTTCGAAGAGCGCTACACGAGAAGCTAACAAATGGGCAACGGCAGGGGAAATACGGGTAGTAGCCTCACTGCCATCTGGCTCCATATACATTACCGCAGAATCCAAGTCTGCCAGGATGAAACGAGCCACCTCGTTGCGGGGTCTGCGCTTGCTCGCCGCTACTAATACAGCCTCGTCATCAGGCATTGCCTGACTCACGATAGGAAGATCTCCGAAATTTTTATAGAACGTGAAATAGCTGTAAGCACGGAAAAAGTGGAGCTCTCCTATGTATTGGCGAATTTTGCTTTCATTTCCTCCAATAAGTTTCTTCTCATAATTGGCAACTGCAGTATTCAATTGATAGTTGATGTCGCGGATGTTGCTCCAGCTCCATGAACTATTATCATTGCTGGTTTTCCATTGTCCTTTTTTATACTTGGAGTCGCCACTAGTGCCAGTTTGGTTATCAGTACCGTTGTCATAGGCAAAAGTACCATAACCTGCCCCACTATGATAAGGCAGCACCGTCTGGTAAAACGCATTGGCCACAGCTTGCAACTGAGTGGCATCCTTATAATAATCGGTAGGCGTTATTGATGTCAATGGCTCTTGATGGAGAAAATCGTTGCACGAAACCAAGAGCAATCCACATGCAATCAAAGGAAGTACCTTTAAAGATATACTAAATTTCATATTGCTTTTCTTTTTATAATGTTATACTTAGACCGAATGAGTAAGTGCTGCTCAATGGATAACCATTTCCATAGTAGGTACCGATGGTCTCAGGGTCATACTGCTTGCGGAGGGAAGTACCTGTCCAGAGGTTCTCGCCTGAGAAGTAGACACGAAGCTTCTCAATGGATATCTTGCGAGTCAAGCTCTGTGGCAAAGTATAACCTATCTGGAGGTTCTTCAAGCGAATGTAAGAAGCGTCCTGCAAGTATTTGGTCTGAATCTGCTCATTCTTGTCGCTATAGGCTGCACGAGGCAGGTAAGCATCTTGGTTAGGCTCTTGGAAACCATTGATCACAGACCATGAATTCTCGTCACGATAGTAATCTTGCAATCCATCGATACAAACCTGATACCATCGACCATAGCCGAATGTTCCAAAGAAGTAACGCGCGTTAGCCCAATAGTCACGCTTCATCACACCCTGGAAGAAACAACGGAAATCAAAGCCCTTCCAAGCAGCGTTCAAGTCGATACCAAAGAGGTAACGTGGGGTAGAGTTGCCAATTTTCTTGGTGTCACCGTGATCTTCCAAAGTCCAAGCGCCCCAAGAAATCTTACCATCATTGTTGAGGTCACGATACATGATGTCTCCTGCCCCCCAATTAGACCCCAGGGTGGTTTGGTCTACTTTGGATAAATGCGCCTTCATCTCCTCGTCGCTCTTGGCGATGCCGATGGTTTCGAAACCATAGATGTCACCAATACGCTGTCCCTCGATATAGTTACTCAAGGAATGGGATGGGTTGTTTGGATATTTGGTGATGGTGGCGTATGAGTCAGAGAGATTGAAGCTGATGCCATATTGCAAGCCATTCGACAAGCGGTCGTCCCAACCAATTGTCAACTCCCAACCATTGGTGCGCAAGTCGGTATTGTTGGTTACAGGTACGCTTGTACCCAAGATGCTTGGGAGTTCTGGGGCGTTGCCAATCATGTTTTTGGTCTTGCGCACATACCAGTCGAACGAACCATGTAAGCGATCCTTGAAGAACGCAAAGTCTAAACCGAGATTGAGGTTCTCGATGGTTTCCCAAGTCAAGTTCTGAGCAACCAAACCTGGTGCCCAAGCCGTCATTGGTTTCAAGCCATTCTGCAACCAAGTGCCGTTGTTGGCATATACGCCAATGGTCTGGTAGGTCTGATAGGTGCCAACGTTTTGGTTACCTAAGTTACCGTATGATACACGAAGTTTCAACTGGCCTATCCAATTGTTGATAGGTTGCATAAATGCTTCCTGTGCAATGTTCCAACCAGCAGACACAGATGGGAAGAACTTCCACTGATTGCCAGAACGGAAACGAGAAGATCCATCGTAACGGCCATTCAACTCCAAAAGGTACTTGCCCTGATAATCATAATTCAGCCGACCGAAGAAGCCGCAAGTGGTCCAACGGCTCATATTGCCTGACACACCAGGATCTACCGCCGTACCGTAAGCGTCGATGCCCGTGGTGCCATCAATCTGAGGCTTATTGCCAACAATGATACCCGCACGGTCAGCGTACTTATACTTCATACGCTCGTCCTCTGACTGGAAACCAGCCATGACGTGGAAATTGTGTTTCTTCTGCAAACTGAGTTTGTACTCAGAATATAGCTGGAAGTTGGTGTAGTTTTCCTTGTAATAATCTTCGGCAACATAGGTGTAGTTGTTCTGGTCGTAAGTGTTGCCGTTGATGTCATGCAGGTACGTATGCTGCATATCGGTATGGCTCTCGTTATGAGAGGTACGATAATTGAAGATGACATGAGTAATCCAGTCTTTGATAGGCTCGATGTCCAAGCCCACCTGATGGTTGTATTCGTCGTTCTGATAACGGTATGTACCCCCATTGGTCAAGGTGTTGACCTGCTCGTTGTAGAGATAACCATTTCTGTCGTATAAAGGCACACAAGGCCACTGACCACCCAAGTATTCGTAGATACCCGAGCCCAAAGACTGAGGACGGTGATAATCCTTGCGTACGAAACGGAGAGAGTAATTGAACTTCATCCACTTGGTCCATTGGGAAGCAATCTTGGCAATGGCAGTATAGCGGCTACTGCCCTCGTCTGCCACCTTGATCAAGCCATCCTGTCCCAAATAACCGAATGAGGCATAATAATTAAGTTTTTCGTCACCACCAGTGGCACTCACGTTGTGCTCCTGTGAAAAAGTGTGTTTTTTATATACCGCATCATAGAAATCGGTAGAGGCATAACCTTCGCTAAAGCCACTCTTCCAATATCCATACTCGTCTGCATCCAAAGAATAAATCAAGTTGCCATCCTTATCCTTGCGAGTGCCAGGGTTGACATATTCACCATCTATCCAGTCCTGCATACGCTGCACTTGGGCAGGCGTAAACAACTGGCCTCCACCCGTATTCGTGTTAGCATCATTCTGCATACATGCAAAATCAACAGAACTCATGGTATGCTTCATACGGATAGGAGAGCTAAAACGAAAATTGTTGTTGTAATTGATGCTCACTTTTGCTCGTTTGCTTCCACTCTTCGTTGTAATCAAAATAACACCGAAAGGAGCGCGAGAACCGTAGATGGAAGAAGCTGCGGCATCCTTCAAGACAGAGACGCTAGCAATATCCTGAGGGTTAATGGTATTGATATCACCTTCCATGCCATCAATCAATACCAAAGGACTGCCACTGGAACCTTGACCGATAGTGGTGGTACCACGCACATTTAAGCTAGGGGTATCATCCAAACTACCTGCACTCTGGGTAATCTGCAAGCCAGCCACCTTGCCTTGCAATGCCTGGGTAACATTGGAGACTGGTCGGTTTTCCAATTCCTGGCCTGAAACCGCCGTCACAGCACCTGTCAAGTTTACTTTCTTCTGAATGCCGAAACCTACCACAACGACTTCGTTCAAGTTGGTGTCATTAGTCTTCAATATAACATCTGAACCTGCTGCAACAATCTGGGAAGTAAATCCTAAATAAGATACAACAAGTTTTGCATGATTTGACACCGTCAGGGAATAGTTACCATTAATGTCTGTCACAGTACCATTTTTAGTTCCCTTCTCTAAAACATTAGCACCAATGATTGGATCACCATTTTCATCTTTGACAACACCTTTTACAGTAATCTTGTCCTGCTGAACCGTCGACACTGAAGGAATTCCTGCAAAATCACTTGCAGCGAAGACTGAGTTTGCCCCTCCACAGGAGATTACCAAACATGCAACTGCCTTCACATAAACCTTGCTATGTGGAAAGCTTGAATTGTTGAGTGTTTCTCTCATACTTTTAATTTTTAGAGATTGATAATCTGTTGATATTCTTCTTCTGGTAAATTAAACCATTTTATACCATTTTTACTTTTGTTGCAAAACTACACTTTTTTTATGAAACCGAGTAACATTATAAGCATAAATTTATCTGAAAGCTTAAAAAAGATACATAACGTCACATATTTTACATAAATACGGTCTTATGTTTGCACATACGACATTATGCTAACTTTGTGTTAATAAAGTTATGTCAGTAGAGTTTCGTTATAAAGCGCGCAAATTTATTTCTCCAAAGGTCGAGGCCGTGCTGATGGACCCACCCTTGCCCAGGAACTTCAGCGTCTGCGCTCGTGTTCCAGTCGCCATTGGGACCGCCATAGGTATAGTAACCATTGCGCTGCACTTCCTATGCATCTGACACGCCAAACAGGATGATGGTGAGCATTGCTTGTTTCATAAGCGTAATTTACTTCACAATCATCTTGACCGTCTGGTGCTCGTTGCCATAGGCGAAAGTGAAAAAGCAAAGGCCAGCGGGCAGGTTGGCTGGAACGAGGTAGGTGCCGTCGGCATTGAGGCGCCCCTGCTGCACCATGACACCCGAGGCACCTACGACACGCACGATGACATCGGCAGGATTGACATCGCCCAGGTCGAGGCGGATGACACCGCCCCGCACAGCCACGGACGACAACATGCGGAGCATGTCGCCTTTCAGACTGTTTCCCTTCACCGACTGGATGCCCGTGACGTAATCGTCCTTGAGATTCTGCTCATAGTTGAACCAACGGATGTAGGTGTCGGCAATGGCCATGGCACCCTCGCCCAAGCGGATGCGATAATCGTAATGGTGCTTACGCTGTGCGTCGCCGAGATACACATAGTCGGTGTTGCAGACCACGCAGAAGATGACACCGTTGGCGGGCTTCTCGGTGATGTCGATGCTCATGTTGCCACATTTCACCGGCTGGCTGTAGAAGCAGCGTCCGTCCTTGGTGCGGTAGCAGAGCAAGGCGCGCATCTGCGTGTCCTCCGGGCGGAACTCTACGTTGGCCACATTGCCACGCACGTGAATAGGGATGATGTTGGCGCCGCTCCAGCCAGGGTTGGTCAAGGTGTCAGGCGACATCCAACCATCCTTGTTGTCGAGTGTCACCGACTGGTAAGGCGTGATGCGGTAGGGAGCCACGTTGATCCAGTAAGGCTCCCACTCGGGCTTCACAGTGATGCCGAAGTTGGAGTTGACCACCGAGCGGTAACTGTTGTCCCATCCGCCAAGGTCGAAGAGGGCCTGGCGGGCACGGTAGGCCATGATGATCTGTCGCATGGGTTCCTCGCCGATGGAGTCGCCCATGGTCTTGAGCACATAGTCCTTGCAATAACGCCAAATCCAGGGGATGACACCATCTCCGCAGATGTTGGCCGCCACCACGGGGAAGGCATTGGCATACTGCACACCGCCCAGGTAGTTACGCCAGGTACACACCTGCTTGCCGTCGCCATTGTACATATTGACACCCTGCGCGCCAGGTCCTCCGTATGAACCGTCCTGGAGCCATCCCGAATAGCACTCGATAGGCATGTGGGGAGCGAGGAAGGGGCCACCGTCGAGGAAACCCGCGTCGCCATACTGGCCGTCGCGCTTGGCATAGACCTGACCCTGGAGCCATGTGTTGCCCCCCTCGTGGAACCAGCTGGAGCCTTGGCAAGCACCCAGGTCAGCGAAGATGGCATGGATGCCCTCGTGTATCATGGCGTTGCGCTGGTAAAGGCCGTCGCTCCACTTCTTGTCAGCATCGGCACGGAAGCGGCTGAAGGGATAGTAGCTGGCCCACACACAAGCCCAGTTCTGCCCGTCGGCGTAGGTGTTGCCTTGGTAGCCACCCTGGGTGGTATTGACCTCATTGTCGTTGCTCAACCCCGAGCCGAAGATGTAGACAAACGACTTGTAGCCACGGCGCGCGCTGAGGTCGGGCGGCCAACCCATGTAATCGCGGATGTAAGCGAAATCCTTGTCATACTGGGTCATCATGTTCTTGGCAGCCATGTAGACGGTGGCTGAATCGGTGCCGACCTCCGTGTTGAGGTTGTCGCCCCAGAACACCGACCACCACTCACCCTCGTAATGATTGGCTGGCGTGCCGTCTTTCTTGGTGAAGGTGTGGAGCTTAGTGGGGTTCTGCAGGTTGGGATACTCGGTGTGGAAGTCGTAGGAAAGCTTGTAGCTGGGCCACTCCATGAACTCGCCCGCGTGGGTCTGCACGTCCACATAGAAATGATAATTCTTGACCAGCGACTTGCCGTCCGTGTCGGTCAGGTAGACACGGAGGACATAACGCGCGCCATCGTCGTAGGCGGCATTCTCCGTAAGCGTGAAGGGAGCGGTAGTCATGGAGCGCCTGACGGTGATATCGGTGTTCTTGTAAGTCTTGGTGTTCATCGATGTCTTGAGCCAAGTGTAGCGCACCGTCTTATAGTTGTCGGGGTTGACGACCTCGCAACTCAAGGTTACCTTGTCGCCCTCGTTGACCTGAATCCAGTTTTGTTTCAGGGGCTCCTCGTCGTTCTTCTGCACGAGAGGCTTCACCAGCCAGCCGTCAGTCTCGCTGGCGCGGCCCACGTACTGGGATTGGTCGGAGACAACAGAGCCTGCCGTTCCGGCACCGGTGAAGGTGATGTTGAGATGGAAGAACAGCGAGTCTTCGCCATTGACGAATCCCTCGACAAGACTGACCTTCGTGCCCACGGTGGCCAGGTCGCTGTGGGTGACGGCCAGCGACGGGGCTTCCCACACCACCAGCACGGCACGCTGCGCCACTCGGTTGGTGGGCACGGCGTCGAGGCCAAACCAGTGGCCACTCTTGCCCGCCTCGACACCAGGTGTGTTGGAGAGGCGGTATTTCAGGTCACCCGAAGTGCTCTTGTAGCCCGCCACGAGCTTCAGCGACGCCGGATTGGTGATGCCCAAGGCTGTCTTGAGCAAGGTGGGATAGACGGGACACACGGTGGCTGCGGTGGCATCCACAGGGCGCGATATGGTGTAGTTGAAGTCGTAGCGATGCCCCGCCAGCGTCGTCAGACTGAAGAGCAACAGCAGGAACGACAGGGCTGCCAGCTTGAGTAAAGGTCTTTGTTTCATATGATTTCCAAAGATTATGATGAGATTGTTGTTAGGCAAATATAGGATTTTCTCTTTGCAAAAATAAGTAATAAAACAAACAAACACGCCCTGTCAGAGCGTGTTTGTTATGACGGTTGGACAATTTTCGCAAATGTTGTACGATATTTGCCCCTCACGAGCCTTGCGGCAACCGGCAGGAAAGCGATTTGGGCAACCGGCAGGAGGTCAGAGCATGGCCAAAGCGGCGTTCTCATGGGCCTCCATGATCTCACGTTCGCCCGGTCCCTTGTCGTTGATGCCGCAAAGGTGGAGAATGCCGTGGATGATGACACGGTTGAGCTCGTCGGCATAATCCTTTCCAAACTTCTCAGCATTGGTTCGCACAGTGTCGAGCGATATGACAAGGTCGCCATTGATAACATCGCCCTCATCATAGTCGAAGGTGATGATGTCCGTGTAGTAATCGTGACCGAGATACTGGCGGTTGACCTCCAGGATCTTTTCGTCGCTGACGAACATGTAGCCAATCTCGCCCACCTTGCGACCGTGGGCCTCCGCCACACGTTTGATCCAAGCGGTCGTGTCGCGGTGGCGTATCTTCGGCATCTTAACGCCGTCTGCATTGTAAGTGATCATATTTCGTTTAGATAAAAGAATAAACGTGTTGTCTGAAGAAACTGTCAGCACTTGCCGATAGCTCCGCGCTTAAGGGAGGGACAAGGCTCTGCTGTAGACGGAAGCAAAGCAGCAGCCTCAGCATCCTTATGAAAGAACACCAGTTGGCGATAGGCCGTCGACGAGACTGAGGCGAGCGACGGGCTCGAATAGAGCAGCACAGTTTCAAGTCCTCCCAACCGCTTGTTGAAGTCGGCTTCCACCTTTTCATATTCGAAGTCGATGACCGAGCGCACACCTCTCACGACGAACCGTGCGCCGACCTGGCTCGCCAAGTCGGCCATCATGCCCTCGTAGGCCACCACCTCCACACGGCTCTCCCTTTGATAAAGGCTACGGATGGCATCCACTCGCTCGTCAGCAGTGAACAAGTAGTGCTTCGCGGGATTGACAGCCACCACCACAAAGACCTTATCGAAGAGCAGCAATGCCCTTCTCACAATGTCGGCATGACCGATGGTGAACGGGTCGAAGCTGCCAGCGAAAAGAGCCCGACGCTCATTGCTGGTCGCACATGGGACCGCAGGTTGAGATGAACAATTCTCCATTTCTTGTAACAGGTGCTTAAAACAGTTCGGGTTGCATGATGTTTCCATTGTAGGGGTCGCGCCCCAAGTGCTCATAAGCCAATGGGGTGACCATGCGTCCACGAGGCGTTCGCTTCACGAAGCCCTCCATGATGAGATAAGGCTCATAGACATCCTCTACCGTTCCGGCATCCTCACCTATGGCTGTGGCTATGGTGGAGACACCCACTGGGCCTCCCTTGAACTTGTCGATGATGGTAAGCAAAATCTTGTTGTCTATCTCATCAAGGCCATAAGAGTCGATGTTGAGTGCTGAAAGGGCGATGTCGGCAATGTCCTTGGTGATGGTCCCATTGCCCTTGACCTGCGCGAAATCGCGCACACGGCGCAGCAATCCGTTGGCGATACGGGGCGTGCCACGGCTCCTCCGGGCAATCTCCACGGCCGCATCGTCTTCGATGGGCACCTTCAACAAGCGCGCCGACCGTCTGATGATGCGCTGCAAGGTGAGCGGATCATAATATTCCAAGTGCATGTTAATGCCAAAGCGGGCGCGTAGCGGTGCCGTGAGCATGCCCGAGCGTGTGGTAGCACCTACGAGGGTAAACGGGTTTAGGTCAATCTGAATGCTCCGCGCCGACGGTCCCTTGTCGATCATGATGTCGATGCGATAGTCTTCCATAGCCGAATAAAGATACTCCTCGACGACAGGCTGCAAGCGGTGTATCTCATCAATGAAGAGCACATCGTTGGGCTCAAGCGACGTGAGGATGCCCGCCAAGTCGCCAGGCTTGTCAAGCACAGGCCCCGACGTAATCTTAAACCCGACGCCCAGCTCGTTGGCGATGATGTTGCTCAGCGTGGTCTTGCCCAATCCTGGAGGCCCATAGAGCAGCGTGTGGTCGAGCGGTTCGCGCCGATACTTGGCAGCCTCTACAAACACCCTAAGATTGTCGACAACCTTAGGTTGCCCAGTGAAATCATCAAAGCGAAGCGGACGAAGGGCATTTTCAAACTCCTTTTCCTCTCCGGATATTTTGTTTTCTCGTATGTCGAAATCGTCAACCATGTGTGTTCTGATGCTTTGTAAATGCAAAGGTAAACATAAAAGACTGAAGGGTAAAAGGGCGGACTAACAAAAGGCAAAAGTTAATGTGTTAAAGCAAGTTAAAACAATTCACTGTTTTGTCGCAGTTATAACGTAACTACTTGTTTTTCAGCATCATATCCCTTCAATACAGAACGGCAAGTTTCAAGGATTCGAAGCACCTCTTCTGTTGTTTCAGCCCGCAAAAGGGCTATGCGCGTCTGCCTAAAATTGGGGATATTCTTAAATATGGGCGAAGCAGCCAGATGGCGGCGTGTGTGGAGAATGCCACGATACTCGTCGATGCGCTGCACATTGATGCGGAGCTGTTCTTCAAGGATATTGATTTTGTCGTCTATTGACAAGGGTGCAGGTAGCACCCGAGCTGCACCCTCTTGGGCATCGATGTAATCCCGGCATTCCTTGAAAAACCAGGGCCTTCCAAACGTGGCACGCCCAATCATCACCGCGTCAACCCCATAGTTGTCGAAGGCTTGCAGAGCTCTTTCGGGCGTAGTGATGTCTCCATTGCCAATAATAGGGATATGAATGCGTGGATTGCGCTTTACTTCGCCTATAAGTGTCCAGTCTGCCGCACCAGTATACATCTGCGAACGGGTGCGTCCATGGATGGTGAGCGCCTGTATGCCGCAGTCTTGCAACTGCTCGGCCAAAGAGGTAATCACAAGGTCATTATTGTCCCATCCTAACCGAGTCTTAGCCGTGACTGGAGTCTTCACCGCATTCACCACGGCCCTTGTGATGTCAAGCATCTTTGGGATGTCGCGCAAGAGGCCAGCACCAGCACCCTTACCAGCCACCTTCTTCACCGGACAACCAAAGTTGAGGTCGATGATGTCGGGGTGGAAGGACTCAACAATCTTCGCAGCTTCGACCATAGGTTCGAGTTCGCGTCCATAAATCTGGATGCCAACAGGCCGCTCGTCGTCGTCGACCTTCATCTTGGCAAGTGTACTGGGAATGGAACGAATAATGGCATCGGCAGACACAAACTCGGTGTAGACCATCGCTGCGCCATAACGCTTGCACAACTTACGGAAGCCTATGTCTGTTACATCTTCCATGGGTGCAAGGAACAAGGGCTTGCTACCAAAATCTATATTGCCTATCTTCATAATCTAATTGTTGTTATAGGATGACGAGAGCACACCTGCATGCAAAGCCAACAAGGGGAGGCCACGGCAATCCTTTGGCCCCATAGGGCACAACAGGCTGCGTCCCATATCAAAAACATCATGTGAGCAAGTGGTAAGTGCCTCCAGCATAAGCCTTGACCACGCCCTTCATTTCAAGTTGAAAAAGCATAGCCATGACAGAGGCCACAGGCAAGGCCGCCTTGACAGCAATGGTGTCTTGGCGTAGGTCGTTGGTCTCCCTGAGTACCTGGACAACACGCTGCTCATTGCCGGAAAGATTTGGAAAGAGCTGCCGTTCGATACCCTTGCGGCGAGCCTCAGCCAATCTTTTGTCGTCAGCCCAGCCCATGGCATTCACGAAATCCTCGGCTGAGGTGACGAGCCCTGCCCCACAGTCGCGGATGAGACGGTTGCATCCTTCGCTATATGGTGCCCCGACCGCCCCAGGAAAGGCGAACACATCACGGTGATAATCTTTCGCGATACGAGTGGTTATGAGCCCTCCACCCTTGGCCGCGCTCTCCACGAGCACAGTGGCATCACAGAGGCCAGCCGTAATTCGGTTACGCCTCACGAAATTGATTTTATCGGGCTTCGTGCGCGTCATATACTCCGTAACCAGGCCACCACACGCCAGCATGGCGTTGGCAGTATCACGATGCGCCTGTGGGTAAAGGGTATCAAGCCCATGGGCAAGCACCGCCACCGTCTCCATGTGGTTGGCCAGGGCATAACGATGCGCATGGATGTCAACCCCATAAGCCAGTCCACTGACGATAAGCGTGTCAGGACAGCACACGCGCAAATCGGCGACAAACCGCCTAATAAGGTCTTCTCCATAAGACGTGCAATGGCGTGTTCCAACGATATTAATCACCCGACGAGCATTGAGGTCTGCTGTTCCGCGATAGAACAGCACCAACGGGGCATCAGGAATGTCCTTGAGACGACGTGGGTAATGCGGATCGTTGAGACACAAGGCCTTGACTCCGTGGTCGGCCGCCCACGCCAATTCCTCCTCAGCCCGTTGCCGCATGCTATCGACGCTGGCAAGGTCACTGGCTATACGGGCTGGCAGGTGAGGAAACATCCTCGGCAGCTCAAGGCGCTGGTCCACAATGGCCGTGGCCGAGCCAAACTGCCTATAAAGTTCCACCATGACGTTCAGATGGAAATAGCTGAGGCGGGCCAAGGCAACGGTATTTATCAGTTCGTTATCCAAATTGTTCGAGATGTTAACTATCTTGTTGTGTCACTGATGTTTGGTAAAGCCAAAGGCGCGGTCATAATCTTCACTGACACCGAGTTTTCCGTCAATCAGTGTCACCAGGTCTACGTCAGCATGGAAACTCAGTCGCATATCTGAAGCCCTGTAGATGTCATGCTCGAAAACATAGCGCATGCCTTCTTTCTTGAGATTGAGGCATGACACCATCTCGTCATCACAACGCAAGGGAACCTTAAATTTCAATTGCATACGGGCTACGACGGCATCCACTCCCTTTTCGTGGAGGGTCGCGAAACTCACCCCCAAGCTGCGTAAAAAACGGTGGCGAGTATGTTCCGTATAGTGTAGGTAATTGGCATTATTGACAATGCCCTCGATGTCGCACTCATAATCGCGCACATCCATCCGTGTGGTAAACAGGTATTCTTTCATATTCATAATACATTGCTGCTGTCTGGGACAATCTGCCTCACCCTATCCCTTTAAGATATTCATACCCGAAACGGCAACGCAGGCAGTCGCGCTTGTCACAATACTCATTTTTCAACTGGATGAGAGCCTGCGAATCGCCAGCGTTATCTACCCTGAGCCCACACTCTTTCCACATACGGACAATGTGGTTGTTCTCGGCGCGCAACTGTTCCAGGAAGCTAAAAGCGCGGTCGCAGAGCCGCTCGTCGTGCTTGTGGCGACCATAGGCAAAGAGCACGGGAACCACGGTGTTGATAAGGAGCAAATTGATTGACGAAGCAGACAAACGCTTCTCGCTAAGCGCACTCTCGCAGCCGAAGGCATAATGCGTTTTCCAATAGTCGGTGACAGATGTATCGAGCAACCGCTCAGCCGCTCTCACGTCCTTACATTCCACAAGTTGCGACAGTCCTGCCTTTCGCAGGAAATAAAGGCGCGCCAACTGCGAAATGCGTATGTGCGGGAAATTTTGCGGACGCAACCTCAAGAAACGCCATAAGCGATAATCAATAGGTTTCATGCCAAACTTGTGGGCAAGATAATTGTATTCGCTCATGAGGCGCTGGAAATAGTCGTCGGCAAGTGCATCCTCGCGGTGGCGCACAGGTATCGACCGAGGGTCGAGAAGCCCCGCCTGACCCAAGAAAAAGGCCTCCAATTGGAAAAGGTCATCACGGTGGTGTCCAACAGAACCAAGCGGTATGTTCATAGCCCACTGTTCCATGGCATCACCATTGATGCCAAACCCGTAATTGCGAGCCATGGTAATGAAGTAAGCTGCTTCCCAAGACCCCTGACAATGGGCAGCACGCCGACAAATGTCCTCAGTCTTTCGCTCTAACCGTTCAGTCTCAAGGGCACTCATCCACGAGTGCACCATCAGGCCAGAAAGGCTCGGCACTATCTTGTAACAAGGCGGATAATTGTCGGCCTGCTGCAAGACCTCGTAGTTGCGGCACACTGTTTCGGGTACGTCAAGCTGCATTTGCGGCGGCGTGAGACCATTGGCCGTGCGTACCTCTCCGTCAATCACGCCTGCCACATGAAGCACCACATTATTATAATGCTCGTCACGGTCGTGGCCATGGGTGTACCAATCAGACGACTTGTCATGAATTTCCACATTGCCCACCCACAGCTCACCGTTGATTTTCACCTTTGCGTTGAAAAAGTCGGGACCCGCATTGCGGTTGTGCAAACCAGGATCAATGACCTCCACAACAAGACCTTCGGTAGTGTGGAGTGCACCCAGTGGAAACATCTTGTGCTTCCAACAATAATGCAGCAATTGTTCCATGTACTTAAAGGGGCTTATCCACGTTACTCATTGCCAAGCCTTGTCGTCATCTATCACCTCAAGGGCTTTCGAGACAACGTGGTTTTGCTCGTTGTTGATTTGGAAATATTCGCTCATGTCCCACAAGTCGCGCGCAACAAGTGCCTTGAGCTGCGCACGCAACTGGGGCAAGGTTTGCGTGAGTTCTTGCGCGTCCTTGGGCTCCACGCCCACCTTCTTGCCCTCCGCCAACACATCGTCAACCATGCTCTGCGGCACTTGAAAGGAAGACTGGAAAGTCTGGAATGTGGGGTACTGCCGGCGCAATTGCTTCCGGTGGTTGTCCACATACTTCAAGTTTTCCTTGATGACGACACCCTTGGCAGCCAGTTGCCTGTGCAGGCGTGTATATTGGGTGGTGTCGAGAGGCACGAAATAGTCGGGCATGATACCACCCCCACCATAAACGACCCTATGGCACCGCAAGGTATAGTATTTCAGCGAGTCGGCAAAGTGTATGGAGTCGGCACTATACAGCTCTCCATGCTTGTAACGGCTGTCAAGCTCCTGCTCGTATGCCTTGTGGTCACCCTTCTTATAAGGTTTCTGTATGCAGCGCCCCGTAGGCGTGAAGTAATGGGCTATTGTAATGCGCATCATCGACCCGTCAGAGAAATCAACTGGGCGCTGAACCAACCCCTTTCCAAACGAGCGACGCCCCACGACAAGTGCGCGGTCCTGGTCTTGCAGGGCACCAGTGACAATCTCAGATGCCGAGGCTGAGAACTCATTGACAAGCACCACCACGCGACCAGCCTGCAACGTGCCGTTTCCTTGCGCGTGGTAGTCGTTACGAGGCACACGCCGCCCATCAGTATAAACAATGAGGTCGCCCTTGGGAAGAAACTCATTGGCTATTTGAACGGCTGCTATCATGTATCCGCCACCATTGTCCTGCAAATCGAGCACCAGGTCTTTCATGCCCTGTCGTTGAAGGGTTTTCACCGCTTCCATGAACTCTCTGTAGGTGGTGGTGCCAAAACTTCCTATGCGCACATACCCCACGCCTGGCCGAATCATGTAGCTGGCATCGAGGGTTTTCACGGGTATCTTGTCGCGCACTACAGTAAACGTCAACTTGTCCTTGATGCCACGCCTGACGATGGTCAACACCACTTTCGACCCCTTCGGCCCGCGCAATCGCCTGACAATCTCATCGCGAGACATCTTCACACCCGCAATGGCGGTATCGTTGACTGCCACGATGCGGTCGCCCGCCAATATGCCCACTTTTTCCGACGGCCCACCCGTGACGGGCTGGATAACAAGGAGTGTGTCGTTCTGCAAATTAAACTGCACCCCGATACCCTCAAATGAGCCTCCAAGCGACTCGTTCATGGCTTTTGCTTCCTTGGCTGTCGAATAAGAGGAATGGGGATCGAGATTCTCCAGCATACCGCGGATGGCGTTCTCCACCAACTTAGGCTGGTCAACCGAGTCGACATATAGGTCGCTGATTGCCAGCTCTGCTATCTGGAGTTTCCGTAACAGCTCTTCGTTGACGACACGCGAGCTACGCTGCGCGTACAAAGTCGTGCAAGGAAGGAAAGAAAACACCCATGAGAAGATGGGCACCAAAAGACACGAGAACTTCATGCCAGGCTTCCTCCATAAGGAACTCGGGCGATATGTGGACGAAAGATTATGGGTCATGGTTGTTAGAATTCTATGTGGTTTTATTCCTCCTCGGGAATGTCTTCCTCTATCACCAGGTTATCGATGATAAAGTTTTGTCGTTCCATGGTGTTCTTTCCCATGTAGTATTCGAGAAGCTTTTGCACTTGGTCATTCTTGTGTAGCGTCACTTGTTCAAGGCGCATGTCAGCACCGATGAAATGCGCGAATTCGTCTGGCGAAATCTCGCCAAGGCCCTTGAACCGCGTTATCTCAGGATCGGGTCCCAAGTCGCGGATGGCATTGATACGCTCTTCGTCGGTATAGCAATAGCGTGTGATGAAGTCATTCTTCTTCTCGCCCTTGCCCAGACGGCTGTCGTAATCGGCTACCATCTTCTTGTTCTTGATTTTCGTGCGCCGGTTGCGTACCCGGAAAAGAGGCGTCTGCAACACGTAGACATGGCCTTTTTTGATGAGCTCGGGATAGAACTGCAAGAAGAAGGTGATGATGAGCAAGCGGATATGCATGCCATCCACATCGGCGTCCGTGGCCACGATGACTTTGTTATATCGCAGGTTGTCAAGACCATCCTCAATGTCAAGAGCCGCCTGTAGGAGGTTGAACTCCTCATTCTCGTAAACCACCTTCTTGGTCAGCCCAAAGGAGTTGAGGGGCTTCCCCCTAAGAGAGAACACCGCTTGGGTGTTGACATCGCGACTCTTGGTGATGCTGCCACTGGCCGAGTCGCCCTCAGTGATGAAAATGCAGCTCTCCTCCTTGCGGTTGTCCTTGACATCACAGTAGTGGATGCGACAGTCGCGCAACTTGCGGTTGTGCAAGTTGGCCTTCTTGGCTCTCTCGCGCGCCAGCTTGGTGACTCCGGCCATAGCCTTTCGCTCGCGCTCGCTCTCCTTGATCTTACTTTCCAGCACATCGGCCACGTCCTCCTTGTGGATGTGCAGGTAGTTGTCCACCTCGCGTTTAATGAAATCGCCCACATACTTGTTGATGGTCTCGCCACCAGGTTCCATCAGCGTTGAGCCCAGCTTGATCTTGGTCTGCGACTCAAACACGGGCTCCTCCACGTTGATGGCGATGGCTGCCACAATGCCGTTTCGGATATCGGTATACTCATAGTTCTTGTCGTAGAACTCCTTGATGGTCTTGGCGA
>DJOD01000044.1:11273-11786 GCA_002437115.1 Prevotella sp. UBA6447 | reverse complement strand
CCTTGAAGGCACTCTGGTGGGTTCCTCCTTGGGTGGTGTGCTGCCCGTTGACAAAGCTGTGGTACTCCTCGCCATATTGGTTGGTATGGGTAAAAGCTATCTCAATGTCCTCGCCCTTGATGTGCACAATGGGATAAAGCGGGTCGGTGGTCATGGTGTCAACAAGCAAGTCTTCCAGCCCGTTGCGGCTCTTGATGCGCCGGCCGTTATACAGAATGGTCAACCCTGAGTTGAGGTAAGTATAATTGCGGAGCATGGTCTCCACAAACTCTTCATGAAACTGGTAATTCTTGAAGAGTGTGTTATCAGGCTCAAAAAAGATGAAAGTGCCATTCTCATCATTGCTGGGCTCCATGGAGTCGCTCACCAGCTTGCCACACTCGAAGGCCAGGCTGCGCACCTTGCCCTCCCTGAAGCTCTTCACCTCAAAGTGGGAACTGAGGGCGTTGACGGCCTTCACGCCGACACCATTGAGGCCGACGCTCTTCTTGAAGGCCTTGGAGTCGTACTTGC
>DJOD01000044.1:0-11219 GCA_002437115.1 Prevotella sp. UBA6447 | reverse complement strand
GTGTTGAGCACGGAGACGGCCTCCACGAGCTTGCCCTGTGGAATGCCACGGCCATAGTCGCGCACGGAGACGCGCAGGTTATCATCGATGTCGACCTCGATGCGGTCGCCCGCTTTCATCTTAAACTCGTCGATGGAGTTGTCGATAACCTCCTTGAGGAGTACGTAGATGCCGTCCTCTGGGAGTGAGCCGTCGCCCAAGCGGCCAATGTACATGCCCGGACGGGTACGCACATGCTCCATGTCGCTCAAGTGGCGGATGTTGTCATCCGTGTAGGCGACAGTGGGCTGCACGGGGTCCTGTGGTTGCGTTTCGTTGGATATGTCGTTGCTCATGGGTTGTGTGTGTACTTGATGTCAATGATTGTTATCCCTTCCTTGCGGCGGAAGGGGCGAAGGTCGTCAGAGCTTCTTGCGGTAGCAGCGGCGGCGCTTGTGGTTGATGGGGTTCAATGGACCCCACTGTCCCTGCACGCCCTCGTTGCTCTCCATCTCCACCTGCGTCTCGCCCCACTTGAAGCCATAGTCGATGTAACGGGGTATGAGGTCGGCGAAGAGCAAGGCGTTGGCTCCCTTGGCGCGATACTCGGGCAGGAAGCCCACAAGCAACAGGTCTACGCCTTCGGTCTTGTGGCACTTGATGGCGCGCAGCATGTGCCACCAACCAAAGGGCAACAAGCGCCCACGATGGCACTTCTGCAGGGCACGAGAGAGCGATGGGATGGTGATGCCCATGCCTGCCACGGCATCATCCTTGTTACCGTCGACGATGACGGTCACCAAATTGAGGTCCGCCATGGGCAGATACATCTTCACATACTGGTCAATCTGACGGTCGGTAAGGGGCACAAAACCATAGAGGTCGGTGTAAGTGGCGTTAATGATTTCAAAGAGCTTACGGCCCCAATGGCGTTTCCACACGTCCTCGTATGTCAGCTTCTTCACATGCAAGTTGTAGCGTTTCTCCACCAGCTTGGCAATCTTGGCATATTTCTCAGGCACCTCTTCGGGCACGGGCAGGTAAAACTCCACGTAATCGTTGTCCTTCTCCCATCCACCCAGTTGCTCCATGTGGCGAGGATAATAGTCATAGTTGTAGATGGTGGCCATGGTGCCGAGCTTATCGAAGCCCCACGTCAGCATGCCCTCTGGATCCATGTCGGAGAATCCCAAGGGACCCACCATGGCAGTCATGCCATTGGCACGCCCATAAGAAGCCACCGCATCGAAGAGGGCACGGCTTACCTCAAGGTCATCAATGAAGTCAATCCAACCAAAGCGCACGTCCTTCACCTTCCAATGCTCGTTGACACGGTGATTGATGATGGCGGCCACGCGGCCCGCCACCTTGCCGTCCTTGTAAGCCAAGTAATACTCAGCATCGCAAAACTCGAATGCAGCATTCTTGTCCTTGCTTAACGTGTTCTTGTCATCGCTGTAGAGATTGGGCACGTCATAAGGGTTGCCCGCGTACAAGTCGTAATGAAAATCGATGAAGGTCTTGAGATCCCGAGGGGTCTCCACCTTGCGTATTTCTACTCCCATGAATGTTATAAATTCTTGATGTTGAAAGCCTTTAAGTATGCAAAAATAAAACTTTTTAGCTGAAAAGCCAAATCAAAAGGTTATTTTTCGCTTCTTTATCGTATTTTTGCAAAGTAATCGTGAACCATGAAACCAAACGACCCTAAACCAAACACGACAATGACTAAAATGGAAAACTTTCGACAGCCCCTTCATTCCACGGGGTTGCGCAGATGCCTGGCGATGGCCATGTGCCTGCTCATGGCCCTCACCACGTGGGCGCAAAGACAATTGTTCAACGACGGCTGGACGTTTCGCTATGGCGATGCCGACCTGACAAGCGTGAGCCAGCAAGACGGTTGGAAAAGCGTGAACCTGCCCCACGACTGGAGCATCCTCATGCCCTTCAACGAGAAAGACCCGTCGGGCAACGACGGCGGCTACCTGCCCACAGGGACGGGATGGTACAAGAAGACCTTCGACGTGGACGACAAATGGCTGGGAGGCGACGCCAAGGGGAGCGCCACGCAAGGGTCGGAACGGGTGGACCTCTACTTCGAGGGCGTCTACATGAACTCGGACATCTACGTCAACGGACAGCGCGTGGGCGGACATCCCTACGGCTACACCAGTTTCTTTTGCGACATCTCGAAGGCGATACGCAAGGGAACGAACACCATCCTGGTGCGGGTGGACAACTCAAAACAGAAGAACTGTCGCTGGTACTCGGGCTCGGGCATCTATCGCAACGTGTGGCTCATCCGGAAGAAGGGGGTGGGCATTGACCGCTGGGGTGTGCAGATCACCACGCCCTCGGAGCACGAGGTGCGGCTGAAGACAACGCTCTACAACCAGACGGGCCACGAGGCTGACGCCAAACTCGTGGTGCGCATCGGCAACGGAGTGGCCGCAAGCCGTGATGTTCATCTCGACAGTAAGGGACAACAGGTGTTCGAACAGGTGTTCCACGTGGACAACCCTCGCCTGTGGAGCCCCGTGCAGCCCAACCGATACAAGGCGGTGGTGGAGCTGCAAGACACTGGCGGCAAGGTCATTGACCATGAGGAGCGTTGGTTTGGCATACGCACCATTCGCTACGACGCCACACACGGGCTGACACTCAACGGCCAGGCCATCAAGCTCAACGGCGGATGCCTGCACCACGACAACGGCATCCTGGGCGCGGCGGCCTGGAAGGATGCGGAGATACGCAAGGTGCAACTGATGAAGCAAGCGGGGTTCAACGCGGCGCGGACGAGCCACAACCCGCCGTCGGAGGCGTTTCTCGACGCTTGTGACTCGCTGGGCTTGCTCGTCATCGACGAGGCCTTCGACGGATGGCGCGGCGCCAAGAACACCTACGACTACTCGACGCTCTTCGACCAGTGGTCCGCGAAGGACGTAGAGGCCCTGGTGCGACGCGACCGCAACCACCCCAGCGTCATCTGCTGGAGCGTGGGCAACGAAATCATCGAGCGTAAGTCGAGAGAGGCGGTGGCCACGGCCTACCAACTGCGCGAACAGGTGAGGCGATGGGACGACACGCGACCCATCACGTCGGCTCTCGCGGCATGGGACAGCGACTGGGAAATCTATGACCCTCTGGCGTCGGCACAAGACATCGTGGGCTACAACTACATGATACACAAGGCGGAGAGCGACCACCAGCGCGTGCCCAAACGGGTGATGTGGCAGACGGAGTCGTATCCCAAGGATGCCTTCGCCAACTGGAAGCGGTGCATGGAGCATCCCTACATCGTGGGCGACTTCGTGTGGACGAGCATCGACTACATCGGCGAGAGTGGCATCGGGCGCTACTGGCACGACGGCGACCCGGCGGGCGAGCACTACCAACGGCCCCTGTGGCCCTGGCACGGGGCCTACTGCGGCGACATCGACCTGACGGGCCACCTGAAGCCCATCGGCCACTACCGCTCCATGCTATGGAACGATGGCCAGCCTGAACAACTCTATATGGCTGTGCGCGAGCCTGACGGCTACGTGGGCAAGGTGCGCACCGGACTGTGGGCGACATGGCCGACGGTGGAGAGCTGGAACTGGCCCGGATGGGAAGGGAAAGACATTGATGTGGTGGTCTACACCCGTGAGCCGAAAGTGACACTCTACCTCAACGACAAGCCGGTTGGCACAACTGAGGTCAGTCGCGAAAAGGAGTATAAGGCGGTGTTCCGCCTGCCTTACCAGCCCGGCGTGCTGAAGGCCGTGGCGGGCAGCCACAAGCAGGTCATAAGGACGGCGGGCAAGCCGGCGCGCATCGTGCTGAAGGCCGACCGCGAGACGATGGAAAAGGACGGACTGGCGTTCGTCGACGCATGGATAGAGGATGCTGACGGCAACATCTGCCCAACGGCCGGCGACCGCCTGGCCTTCGAGGTGACTGGCGGCGAACTGCTGGCGGCGGGCAACGCCGACATCAAGGACACGGAGCCTTACTACGACACCACGCACCGCGCCTGGCACGGACACGCGCTGGCCGTGGTGCACAGCAAGGGGACAAAAGGGAAGGTGACGCTTCGCGTGACGGCCAAGGGGCTGAAAGGAGCCAAGGTGAGCCTCACCGTCCAATAGGCCGCCCGCACGCCACCTCACGGCATGGCCGACAGCACATCTCACGATAGAATGCGTAAGCCGCTCCGTAAACCATACGGGGCGGCTTTTTGTTTTTCCTTGGGGATGACAAGCAGGAAGCCTCAGCAGGTGGCGCATCGCTCGGTGAGAAACAGGTAGTGGCCCTTGCCCACAGTGGTGGCAAAGACATAAAGGCTGCCACCATCCTTGAGCTTCAGCCGTCGGCGCAGGGCATCGGCACCAATCTGGGGCACACCAAAGACCTTTTCCAGCTCATGGAAACATCCGGCCTTCATCACACTGCTGTTGGGCACAAGCAACACCTGGGGGCTCTGTACGGCCAGCGGAGGCGGATGGAACGGCAGACACACGATAACTGAAGGTCTGCTCGTCATTGACGCAGAAAACGTGCAAGGGGTGAACCTCGCGTAGCAGCACCAACAGGAGTTCCTTACACTCGTTGGCCACAGAAACGATATGCACCTCTACGACGCCAGGCAACTTGCGAACCGCCTCATGCCAGTCGAGCATCGGCGAGAGCTTCACCATCACCGCATCGGCCCGCTGCAATAAAGCGTCAGCAAAGGTCACCACGTCGGGCGTGCAGTCTTAGACCTTCCAGCCATGGCTGTCGCGGCGGGCGGGGTCGAGAAAGATAAGCGTGCGGCTGCCAGAAGGATTCGAGGGGGCTCACAGGCAACAGGGATTGCAGATATTGCGTGCCGTCGGCACACACCACTTCGGCTCGGGGAAGGCCAAGCAACGGGAAGTTGTGGCGAGCTATATCACACAGCGCCTCGCTCCGCTCCACATAAGTGGCATGGGTGAAGGCTGGTGCCATCAACGCGGAATCGACGCCAAAGCCTCCCGTGAGGTCCACCAGCAGACGCTCGCCATTGGCATGGGTACCAACCAGACGAGCGGCCAAAGCAGCCTTGTAGCGCCCTGTCTGCTCGCTGGGGCATTGTTCCATGTTGAGGTGAGGCGGATAAACCACCCCCTCACACGTAACCACTTAGGCAACTTGCACCGGACAGTCTGTCACCCGCTGATCTGGTCCAGTGCCCACGGCAAGTCCACATTGGGGTTCTTGTCACCCACGAAAGCCAAGCGACGGATATCGTCTTCGCGATGGTCGCGCACAAACTGGAGGGTTGCTTCGTTCTTCATGTTGTTTGGATGCTTGGTTAGGTGCTCTTTCGACTTACACGTCACGCATTATCTGTTTGCAAAGGTATGAAAAAACATTCAGCTGGAAAACAAAGAGCGAGCATGCTTTGGTCCAGACGCATCTGGAGTCCGCCTACAGGCAGCGACAAAACCATAACAAAAGTCCCCGCACAACTTCACTCGTTTAGCGGGGACTTTTTTTGTTCGATGCGTCACCTGGTCTGATACGGCGTTCTGTTTCCTATTGCCAGCTGGGCTTCAGCCAAGCTTTCTGCAGGGGAATTTGCGCAGTTGTCTTCTTGCCAGAGTCCTGCGGGAAGGCTTTCAAGGTCATGCTGACCCTGAGCTGGGGCTTCGCTACCTTCCGGCTATACAGGCTGTCACCAGCCTCAACGTTGCCGCCGATCCCGTCAAGCTGCGCCGTCTCCGTGCCGTAACCAAAATACCCCACGTCCTTCACGTAATAGATGAGCGACAAGTTGAACGTTCCCGTCTTTCTGTCATAGGTGCAGGGATAATCCTTGTAGCTAAAGGAAGACTTATAATGAGGAAGATCAGAAACCCACACGTCACCATATCGTTCGTGCTCACTCGCCCATTGCTCTTTCACCTGGCAAAGCGAGGTCTCTGGGTCATAGTCAATCGCGAGGTTGGTTCCATCAGATCCCCAATCCATGATTATGAATTGTGCTCTTGTGGAAACTTTCGACTTCCGGTACCCGATTGTGAGTCCGGTGGCTGTACCATCCCAAAGGTGCTTGTATGTGTACGAGCAAGTGCTTGTGCTGTCAGCAAGAGGCCACTCGCTGGCCGCATTCCCGTCTTCCATCCATTGCTGCCGGGTAGTATAGATGGGCGACCACAGCGGAAGTTCCTGCTGCGGATACTGCACGTCCTTCACGATTTTTCCGTCGGCATCGCATCCTGCTATCACCAGTGTGTAGCGGGTGTCCAAGTCAATCTTGCCAACAGCAAACTCGCGCTCCATGCTGCCTTTCGTGACTTTCGTCTTGGCGCTCGTGTTATAAACGGCCTCCCACACATTGCCCGTCAGCATGCTTTCGGGAAGCAGGGCTATGTAGGCACTCTCGAAATCGGACAGGTCGTAATGTGCCTTGAAGAAAAATACACCAGTGGTGTCGCGGTACCCACTGGCCAGCGTTGCCGAGAGCGAACGCACTGGATTTTCGAAGACTTGCTTCAATTTGGTCTCGTTCTCCCAGCTGTTGTCCACCGATACCACCTTGCCGTCTGCCACGGATATGCTCACCAGTTTGTACTGAGCATATCGCTTGGGAAAGGGTATTGTGGCGACATCATATTGGCTCGTGTGGCTGAGGGGAACCTGCACCAATGAAGGGATGGTGCCAGCTTCGTACATCTGCCGCACGTCATCGGCGTTCGCGTATTTCTCTACCAGGGCCACATAACCTTTCTCCACATGAGGGCCAAAGTAGTACATGGTTTTCACTACCGTTTCGCCATTTTCACCCTCATCTTTCTGACCACCTTCTATGTGTCCCGTATAGTCAGGATACTTGGTCGAATCGCTTTTTTTCGTGTATATGACACAGCCGTTGTACATCCCCACAGCCACAAGGGTAAATTCACCGTCAATGTCCATCATGGGTATGTTGACCCATCCTGTGTCCTTGGCCACAACTCCATACTCGCTGTCGGCCTTGAGCCTTTCCATTGCGTAGCCCACCCCGCTGGAGGGCACGCAGGCCATACGCAGCTCGTCTGTCTCTGACAGGACGTTGATGTGGGCGTGCAGATACTGCTTCCCGTTCAGCGTAACCACAGTTGCCTGGTAGGGACCTGCATAGAAGCTATAGGCGATGCTGACTTTGGGCTGTGGACTGCCAGGCATCCGCACCTCGGTGAGTGTCTGGCAGTTGACAACCTTTGCATCGTTGCCGTATGTGACCGTGATACTGTTGCGTGGGAAGGTGATGACCCCGTTTGTGAAAGTCCCGTTGTGGATGCTTCGCACCGTCACGCTGTTTCCGTTGACCTTGAAGCCCAGGGACTGCTCGGGGATGCTGGCCTCAGTACCGTTGAGCCGGATGCTGAGCGGCGAGCCGTCATACCCCATGGTGGAGTCGACGACCTGGCTGAACGGCTCCTGCAGCACAATGCCCTGGGCAGTGTCCATGGCGCATGCCTGTACGGTGGCATATTCCGCCGGGGTGGTGATGCCAAACAGTTCACGAACGATACCGTCATTGAACGCCACACTGTAATATGACTCACCAAATCCCACGCTCCCGCCTCCCGGCTTATAGATGCCAGACGGGTCGGGGTTCTCCTGTCCGATGGTGTTCCACTGGTACGTCATGCTGCTTCTATTCGGGAACGAGAGGTTCATCCATGCAGGGCGACCAAAGGTATGAAACTGCTGGTCTGCGGGGATGTAATGCGCGTCAATGTCCTGAGTGCGGTCAACTGGCATATCCAGTCTCTTATAGTCGAAGAATGACTGTCCCTCACCCCACAGCTCGATACGCTTCTGCGCTATAATATACTGTATGGCATTCTTTTCTTCCATCCCCTTGGGAGAGGAGTAGTCTGACTTGTATTTGCGCATGAAAGTGTCAAGGAGAGCCAGCCCATCTCTGACTGACGAGTGTGCCCTGGCCTCTGCTTCAATGAAGTACATCTCTTCCACGCGCATCAGCGGGTAGGCCGACTGCGAGGCGATGACGTAGTTGTCCGTGCACCCTTTGTAGGGGCGAAACTTCAGAGAGGCATATAGGGGAAGCTCATCCCAGTCGTAGCCAGACAGGTGTGGCTCGCTTGCGTCAGCGGATGTCTTGAAGAGCTTTTTTCTGGGGTCATCCGCAATCATTTTGCTTACAAGCGAGGGCGTGATGCTTAAGGGCGCATACGTAGAATAGCCATAAGCCAGCTCGTTGCTCATCCAGGAGGTCCAGTTACAGAGTCCCGATGTCACCACATCGTCATCCTCTCTTGGCTGCGCGCCCCACATCCATGAGGATGGCTCCAGGCAGTTGAAGCCGTTCTCCACATTCAGCATCTCGGCCTCGGAGAGCAGTGTGGCTCCGCTCTCGTCGATGGCCTTGCGTGCCATTTGGACAGCCTTGGGGTAGTCCTCCACCCACATGCTCAGTCGTGCCTGCAAGCCATACACGCAAGCCAGGTCGGGCAGCAGCTTGCTTGCACGCCGGTAGTGGGCGAGGTATGTGGCGGCCTTGTCCAGGTCGGCCTCTATGAATGCCCTCATCTCCTCGCGGGTGGCGCGTGTGAGCTGTGCCACCTGTTCTGCTGCGGTCTTCTCGGTAATGATAGGCACGGTGAGGTGTGTGATGTCCCTGCCTGTGTGGGAATAGGGCTTGACGTCCTCGGTTGGCAGGAACTCGTACATGCGTGCCATGTCCAGGTAATGCATGGCCCTGAAGGCGTATGCCACACCCAGATATTCCTTTTGCTTGTCGCTGGCATTGCCCTCGTCAATGGCTCCTATCAGCTTGTTTGTGGCGGTGATGGCCTGCTCGTAGAATCTCCAGACCATTAGGGCAGGTTTATAGTCGGGACCAACTAATTCGTTTACAGCCCAGCTACTGAACCAGTTGAATCCAGCGGAGGGCCTGTACATATCGGCTGTGAGAATGTCACGCACGTGCATGATGGCACCATATCCGAAGGTGCACGGCATATTCAGTTTCTCATCAATGTAGTGCATGGCGTTGTTCACATCCAGGAAGTAGCGTTCAAGGTCGCCGAAGAAAGTCATCTCCTCGCCCTTGTACACCAGCACGTTACCATCCTGTGTCACTTTCACCTCTACCTCGCCCTCGCTGTTGGCCGTGAAATTCACCGAGTCGCCCTCAGCGAGTTCCACTCTCTTGCCACCCAGGTAGAATCCAAGTCCCTGCGCTTCCACGCTTCCTGTGGTCAGGAGCATGACCAACAGGCATACCAGATGTCTAATTCGCTTCATTTCAACATAATTTTAAATGACACATTTCCTGCCTTCACCACAATGAGTCCTACCTGTCCGTGCAAGGATACGGACACCTGTCCGCTGCTGTTTGCCTCGGACTGGTTGATGACCTTTCCGTCGATGGACGCCACAGTCACTTGCTCGCCCTCGACAAGTCCTGCCACTTGCAGGATGCCGTCGTGCAGCGAGAATGTGGGGCGAGCCGTTTCAGCACGAGGAGCATCTTTTATCGATGTGGCATTTCCGCTGCCAAACACGCCAGTATAGTCACGCTCTTCCAGGGTAAGCTTGTAATGGGAGGATTCCGACATGGGAATGCGGTAGTAGCACCCGTAGGTCACCTTCTCCAGGTTAACTTCGCTTTCCCAGGTGCCATCTGACTTGATGACGGCATATCCGTTTCTAACCTTGAGCACGGGAGTGTCGGACACGAAGAAACTGTACAACTCTGTCTCTCCGTCCCAGACGACAATCGCCGACTGCCTGTTCTCTGCGTTGAGAGAAGTGGATGTGGCCACAAGGCAGATGGTGGCCACAAGTCCGTTTCTTAGAATTTTCTTAGCCATAGGTTCGCTGTTTTTAAATAATTAAAATGATATGATATGTAGTTCCCCTTGCTTGCACTGGCCATTCTCCTTACATGTACAGGGGTTTGCAATTGCCGGTTTTCGCATTCGTTTCACATGGTTCTTCTGCTGCAAAGTAAATAAATGTTTTGCGAACAGACAAGTAAAAAAATTGTTACGTTTGTGTCATTGCGTAAAAACCTCGTTTTTTTGTTTGGATGACGTTTTTGCGCAGTGATGGACACCACTCCTGCTACCCAAATAAACAGACCAAAATGATTTTCGGGCATCCAGGCAAAGAGGAAAACGCATACGGGACTGGCACCAAAATGTTGCTTGATTTCAATACAGGGTTGTCACATCGTAAAACGTCAGTCCTATCTTTCCGCCGAATATCTTACGCGTATGCTCTACGCTGATCTGTTGAGCCAGTTCCATCTGTGTATTGTAGAGCTTGTCCATGTAACGGTAAATGTGATTGAGGTCAACGTCCTCGTCATAGTAGGACTTCAGGTAGTCAACCGTTGCCAGCTTACTCTGCGGTTGCGACACTCTGGCTATCACAAGATGACGTAGAATTTCATCTGAGATGCTGTTGAAGCCAATACTGTCGTAAACTTGGCCAAGTAGCAGTTGTGTGCCATTGATTAATATATTGTCTATGTTGTTGAGAAAACGCTTGGTATTCTCTACTTCCATTCCTAGACGGTCGTCAAAGTCTAATTCCTGCTGACCCCCAAAAGAGCGAATCCATGCAGTTGCCTTGTTACACAGTGATTCTATCTCTTCCTCTGACGATGAAGAGCCAAAGGACTTTATCTCCTTATACTTGCCACTTGCTTTGCTGACAACAACCACGCTTGTGGTACCTGGTCTGTTATGTTTCTTGCGTACATACATGGAACAAAGGTACACAATTTTTGCTTGCGCCACCCTAAGCCACCCGTAATTTTGACGTAACTAATTGATTTTCAATCTACGCTATATGGTGGCGCAGAAAAGTGATGAAGTCAGGTGCTGCTCAGCAGCGGACTCAACGGACCACCTTGCGGTGTGCCCTCCTCGCTCACCTCGAAGACACCTTTGTTCATCACACCGCTTCGAAGATATTTGTGTGTCAGACTCACCACCCTGCCGTCCGCTATCGTGCGGCTGAGAATTTCTATGAGCTTGCTGTGGCACACTGTGCCGAAGAAGCGTTCCAAGTCGAGGTCAACCACGTACACGTAGCCGGCATCGATTATTTCTGCGCTCCTCGAAGTGCGTCATGGCATCCTCTTTTCGGACGGAAGCCGTAGCTTCTCGGGGAGAATTGGCGCTCGTAGATGGGAGTCAAGGCTTGGCTGATGGCTTGTTGCACCATACGGTCGATTACCGTAGGGATGCCAAGCAGGCGCATCTTGC
>DJOD01000059.1 GCA_002437115.1 Prevotella sp. UBA6447 | reverse complement strand
GCAAATTAATAGAACCTACCTGAAATTAAATGGTCGAAGAATAGAATTACAATCCTTTGCCACAATATTTGCAATAAGTGGAGCTGTCATAATCTACTTTCTTTCCACAATGTCTACAATATTTAACAACACCCATACTTGATATTTCTTCCTTCTTGTTTTGCTCAGTATGAGGTAAACTTGTATGGGCAGATACATCTGTAGGCTGCTCATCACTTTCTTTATCCGAGCCATCCACATTAAAGTCCTCATTCTGAGGCATAAATCGAGAGTCACCTTCTGTTTGGACTTCCCCTCCAAGTTTCTCATCCATCATTTTATGAATGGCATCAATTCTTTTTTGGTTGGCTAATTGCATTTTCTGCTCGTTCAATTTGTTAGCTTTTATCAATGCATGACCAGCCATTAAGCAGAAAAGACCAGGCGCAACCATTTCTGCCGCATCAAAATAATGAAAGTTTGTTGCAGAACAATAGAACGCATACATCAGTAATCCATAAAAGAATCGAAGAATTTTCTTCCACCATTTTCTGTCAGACGTCTTGTAATTGAAGCAATATGCAGCCAAGGCCAAGCTTGAGAATATATTGGTTATTCCCATAATAGCACGGTTCTGCTCGGAAGTAGGATAACCCCATACAACATATTTGTCAGAAGTCCTGACAATTTGATTGGCACTGTAAGAGAAGTCTATGGTAGCTCTGGGTATTGCACTTGTGTTAACCAAAATATGCCCATAGCAAGGCACGAAACGCCCAACAGAACATTTATACCACCGAGGATTTTTAATATAATGTGTTTCTGTGGTGATGTTTCCACGGAGTTACAACTTGCCATCTTCAGCATAGTGTAGATGTAAACTACACCGAAGACAACGATAAGCAATAGACGATTGATAAATTGATCTTGTAACATTGTTGTATATTTTTAGTTGATTGATAATAAGTTCTGTGGTACTTTACAATGGTTTCTGAGTATGGTATATGGTAGTGAGAAGGAGATTTGCTTGGTTGAAGCATTTTCTCGGTAGACTAATACCATATTTGAATGGGATATTACAAGCATACCGATGAACTCCAGTATATCCTTGTCTTGGACGAGTTCTTGGACAAGTGCATCCATATAACCCAAATCTTCCTCTCTGTCTTTTAGTCTTTTTATGTCTTTCGCGCCTTCTTCATTGACCTTATATTCAAAAAGGAGATTATTTCCTTCGTACTTTATAGATTGTAACAAGCACCTCTCGTCTTTTACATCTCCAACAATGCTATTTATCGCCACTGTTGTTGCTTTTTGGAAGTCATTTGTTGTAATGGGCAATTTCAGGTTGGCAATTTTTATCTGCACGTCAATCACCTTCTTTAAAGCTGTTGTCGGAGATAACTTGCAAGAATCAACGAATGTGCTAAGCTCCTTGCCTGTAATATTCCATGACATGGATTTCTTGTTCTCCGTTGAGACCTTGAAACAGATGTTCAAACCTTTAGTTTCCAAACTATGTGCAAAAGTATTTCCCAAGTTTCTTTGCCCATTCATTTCTATAAAGGAGTATTTCAGCATATCCTTAAATTCATCATAGTTATCTGAATATACTTGCATAATTCTGTCGTCACCTTTCACACTGACGGCATAAGTTATTATTTCATCCGCAAACGACATACTATCCAAATAGCCAATCGTTCCTATTTCACGAGGTAAATCCGCATTGTATTCAGCGATAATTTGAGATAATCTCATCTTGTCACTAAACGTTAGCTTGGGGCGAGGCAAATTTAAGGCGACAAAGATACCAGTGAGTGTACAAACTATAAGTATGGCAATTATGTATTTGAATAGCTTATCCATATCACTCAACGCTTATAGTACCACCATCAACATAAACGCTACCAGACACATCTGCATCTATAGTATTCTTGACACGAACATCTTGTGTTACAGGTATTATTCCCAAATTTTGAAGAACCAACATCCAAATACCAATAGCAATAATTACTAGAATGCTTTTTAGGGATAAGTTCTTCAATTGAATCTTCCTATAACTCTTTTCTATATTATTGGTAGGTTTTCCACAGTTCGGACAGAAAGTAGAATCCTCGGGGATTTCTTTTCCACAGTTTTTGCATTTCATAGTACAATAAACATTCCCCTTGCCCCACAGGAGAGTTAAACGTTATTATATAGTTTGATATACAAAAATAAGAAACGTGGAGCCAGCCTGCCGCTCGTTCCACTTGTTAAGGCCTTCGCATTGCCCGGATTGTCGAAACGAGCAACGCCGAAAGCCCCACGTTAGTGTAACGTATATAATTCACCCTCAATGACAACGAGCGGCAGAACCGTCCGAAGCCAATGAGGGCTGTATACAATACACCCCATGAGGCGTTCCCGTTGCTTTGTTTTTGACAATCCATAGAGTTTGCGAAGTTCTAACAAGTCAAAACCAAAGCGTACAGTTACGCCTTATTATGTATATGTCTGCCCAACCTCTGCCCATCGGGGCTTTCGGTATGAGTATAGACATCGCAAAGGTAAAGTTTTTATGTAACAATGCACCATGTTTCAACGAAAAAATTCTTGGGAAAAGCAAAAATGTCATATATCGCATATAAAGCAAAATCCAAAGTATATCGTATGTAATGTTGCTGAGCATCACAGAATATCATTGCGTAAACACGCCTGACTCAAACAGTTTGTTTACGCATTGTTTACGCAGAAACCAAAAACAGCGACCTACGCCGAAGCGTAAGTCGCTGTAATAGAAGCGTGGACCAGCTAGGGCTTGAACCTAGGACCTCCAGATTATGAGTCTGTTGCTCTAACCAACTGAGCTACAAGTCCATGTGATGCTAAGACGCGATGGTTGAGACCACTACTTGCAGGATCGGCAAGCCATTGCCACATAAGGCCTCCACACGTTTAGCGGTGCAAAGGTACAGCCTTTCGGTGTAAACTCCAAATATTTTTTGTAAAAAGTAGCTAAATAATATTTAATCTTGCGCCCTTTTATGTGTAATTAACTAACTTTGCACCAACTAACAAACAGCATGGGAGTCATGTCCCTGGGCACTTCCACCACACCCGAAGCGTCACGGAAATACAGTCCCCATGAAACTTATCATCATGAACACGACATCACCCGAAAATGTGAATTCGCAAGGCTTGAACGCAAGCCAAGTGGCAACCAGTCGCCGCCAGCACGGCGAGAATGTGCTGACGCCACCTGAGCGCACCCCACTTTGGAAGCTATACCTGGACAAATACCGCGACCCCATCATCCAGATTCTTCTTGCTGCCGCACTTGTCTCCCTGGCACTTGCCTTCATTGAAAACGACTTCATGGAGACCATCGGCATCATTGCCGCAATCATCATCGCCACGACTGTGGGCTTCTACTTTGAATGTGACGCAGCCCGGCGCTTCAACGTGCTGACAACCATGAACGAAGACCAGATGGTGAAGGTTCGACGCGAAGGCCACGTCACTGAGGTTCGACGGCGCGACATCGTCGTGGGCGACATCATCCTGGTGGAGGTGGGCGACGAGATACCCGCCGATGCCCAGCTGGTGGAGGCCACCAACCTGCAGGTCGACGAGTCGAGCTTGACGGGCGAGCCCCTGGCCACCAAGAGCCTCAACGACACGACAGGCGGCAACGAGGCATACCCACCCAACGTCATCCTGCGCTCCACAATGGTCATGAACGGCCACGGCGTGGCTGTGGTGACAGCCGTGGGCGATGCCACGGAAATAGGCAAGGTGGCACAGCGATCCACGGAACACACGCAGGTGAAAACTCCCCTCAGCATACAACTTGGCAAGTTGGCCAAGCTCATCTCCAAGGTGGGAACCATCATCTCCATCGTGGCCTTCGCCACATTCCTTCTTCACGACATTTTCACCAACCCCATTTGGCACGGCAACGACTATTTCGGCATGTTGCAAATCGTGCTCACCTACTTCATGATGGCCGTCACGCTAATCGTGATGGCGGTGCCCGAGGGTTTGCCCATGGCCGTCACCTTGACCTTGGCTCTCAACATGCGCCGCATGCTGAAGTCGAACGTCCTGGTGCGCAAGCTCCACGCTTCGGAGACGATGGGCGCGGTTACCGTGATTTGCACCGACAAGACGGGCACGCTGACGCAAAACAAGATGCGCGTGGGCAACCTGACCCTGAGCGACGCAGACTCCACAAAGCCTGGCGCACCAACAGCCGAGCAGTTGCTTGACGTGGCCATGGCCGTCAACTCAACCGCCGAACTCGATGGCGAGAAAGTGGTGGGGAACCCCACGGAAGGAGCCTTGCTCCTGTGGCTTCGCGACCATGACAAGGACTATACTGCCTTGCGACAGAACTGTCGCGTGGTCAGCCAACAGCCTTTCAGCACAGAGAATAAACACATGACGACCATTGTCAGCATGGGCGACAAAACTATGACATTTGTGAAAGGTGCTCCAGAGATAATACTGTCCATGTGCTCCATCAGCGACGAGGAGCGCCAGCACACCGAAGAGGTGCTGGCCCACTACCAGCAACAAGCCATGCGCACGCTGGCCTTCGCTTGTCGGGAAGGTGACAAGCCCTTCAAGCTCCAAGGTGTAGTGGCCATCAGCGACCCCATACGCCCCGATGTGCCCCCAGCAGTGGCCGAGTGCCAGCGCGCGGGCATAAAAGTGAAGGTGGTGACGGGCGACACTTCGGCCACGGCCATCGAGATAGCGCGCCAGATAGGCATCTGGCCCACCCAGGACAAGGCCGGGCACCCCGACTGGCACATCACCGGTGTCGACTTCGCGGCCCTCAGCGACGAGGAGGCCTACCAGCGAAGCGTCGCCCTGCGCGTCATGTCGCGCGCCCGCCCCACTGACAAGCAACGCCTCGTGGACATGCTGCAGAAGCATGGCGAGGTGGTGGCCGTAACGGGCGACGGAACCAACGACGCCCCAGCGCTCAACCACGCCCATGTGGGCCTGTCGCTCGGATCGGGCACCTCCGTGGCCAAGCAAGCCTCCGACATCACGCTCCTCGACGACAGCTTCCACGCCATTGCCAACGCCGTGATGTGGGGACGCTCACTCTACAAGAACCTGCAGCGCTTCCTGTTCTTCCAACTGGTCGTCAACGTTGCGGCCTTGCTGCTGGTGCTGGGCGGCTCCGTGATAGGCACGGAGATGCCGCTGACCGTGACGCAGATTCTTTGGGTCAACCTCATCATGGACACTTTCGCGGCCATGGCCCTTGCTTCGCTCCCACCCTCCCACGAGGTGATGCGCGACAAGCCGCGCAAGAGCTCCGACTTCATCATCTCGCGTTCTATGGCCCGCGGCATCATTGCCTGTGGCGTGGCTTTCTTCGCGGTGATGTTTGTGTTCCTCCTATGGTGCGAACGCCATGGGCAAGGCAGCGTGGTTGACGTTCATGAGCTGACACTTTTCTTCACCACCTTCGTGATGTTGCAGTTCTGGAACCTCTTCAACGCCAAGAGCCTCGGCTCCGACCACTCGGCCTTCCGACACTTCTGGCGCGACGGTGGTCTGGTGCTGGTATTGGCGTTGGTGCTTGTCGGCCAGTGGATCATCGTCACGTTCGGCGGCAAGATGTTCCGCACGTTGCCCCTGACCGCCAGCGAGTGGGCCGTTATCACGATAGCCACGTCCAGTGTGATGTGGACTGGTGAGCTATGGCGTGGGTGGAGACGCTTGCGCAAAGGGAAAAAGAACATTTGACACGCACATGAAAACAATATACCTCAGCGACCAAACGGGGCCACAGGAGCCCAGCGTAGCCACCATCGGTTTCTTCGACGGTGTGCACCGTGGCCACCAGTTTCTCATCAGCCGTGTGCGGCAGGAAGCCGCCCGCTCTGGCCTGCGCTCGCTTGTGGTGACCTTCGACCGTCATCCCCGGCAGGTGCTCCAACAAGACTACCAGCCCGAGCTGCTGTCAACGCTCGACAACAAGCTTCTGCTGCTCTCGAAGACGGGCGTGGATGCCACTGCCCTGCTCCACTTCGACAAGGACATGGCCAGCCTCTCGGCCCGCGACTTCATGGCTCGGGTGCTGCACGACCGCCTCAATGTGCGCAAGCTCATCATCGGCTACGACAACCGCTTCGGCCACAACCGCTCGGAAGGCTTCGACGACTACGTGCGCTACGGCCAGGAGCTGGACATCGAGGTCATGCACAACCCTGCCTTCGTGCTGGGTGGCGTAAACATCAGCTCGTCGGTGGTACGAGCCTTCGTGAAGGAGGGCGAGGTCGACCTTGCCAACCAATGCCTGGGCTACCCTTACACCATTGCCGGCAAGGTGGTTCCCGGCTACAAAGAGGGACGGCGCATAGGCTTCCCTACCGCCAACCTCGACACCTCTGGCTTTGGCCAGCTCATACCAGCGCGTGGCGTGTATGCCGTGAAAGTGCGGCTGGAGCACAGCATGGCCTTCAAGCCTGCCATGATGAACATCGGCACGCGTCCCACCTTCGGAGGCCACACACAGAGCCTGGAAACCTATATCTTCAATTTCGACGAGGACATCTACGGGCGCGTGCTGCAAGTTTCGTTCGTGAGCCGCATCCGTGAGGAGCGCAAGTTTGCCGATGTCACACAGCTTGTGGAGCAACTCAAGGAAGACGAGAAGCAGGTGGAACAACTATTGTCAAAAAGCACAAAACATGAATAAGACCCTTCACACGACATTCAACGTTATATCTTACATTATCGTTTTCTTTCTCATACAGGCCGTCATGGGCTTGGCTTTTGCTGCCATCGGCATGTGGCACGACGGACAGGCATGGCCAGCCATCGGACAGGCCATCATGCAGGGCACCCTGCACATGACACCCAAGATGACCGTGGCCTACATGGCCCTGAGCAGCCTGCTCACGATGTTGCTCTTCGCCCGCCTGCGCTGGTCGCCCGTGTCACGCGTGTGGATAGCCACCCATCCCTGGACCACACTGGTCTGGGTGGGCACGTTGGCCTTGGGCACAATCCTGCCCTCACAATGGGTCCTGGAAAAGTTTCAGCTCAGTCTGCCAGGCACCACCGCGCAACTCTTCGAGAGCATCATGAAGGAGCCCACAGGCTACCTGACCATCGGCCTCCTCGGCCCCGTAGCCGAAGAGATGGTGTTCAGGGGTGCCGTGCTTCGCACGCTGCTAAAGCTGTTCCCTGCCAAGGCCCACTGGTGGCCCATTCTCATCTCGGCCGCGCTCTTCGGCGTAGTCCACATGAACGTGGCACAGTTTGCGCACGCCTTTCCCATCGGCCTGCTGCTGGGCTGGATGTACTGTCGCACGGGCTCCATCGTCCCAGGCCTGGTCTTCCATTGGGTCAACAACACCGTGGCCTACCTCATGTTCAACATAATGCCGCAACTCGGCGACGGAAAGCTCATCGACCTTTTCCACGGCAACAGCCAAACGATGTGGATGGGCCTTGGCTTCTCGCTCTGCATCCTGTTGCCCAGCCTCTTCCAGCTCAACATGAGGATGAGGAGAGGGTGATGTGTCAAGTGATTGTCGTTTTGTACAGACATATAATCTTGATAAATACCCTGCATGAATTGTTATCCTTTTGTGAAAATAATAGCTTAAATTTTAAAAATAATAGCTGTTATTTTTCACGGCACGCTATCCGTTGATATTCAACAGGTTGCGGCTATCGCCTAAAGACTTGGGGCTCTGGGGTTGGAATAGAGTGCCAACACGCACACTATGGGAGGATGGAGTGTGGGCAGGAGGCGATCTGAAAAGCCCGAAACTTTGGTATTTTTATCTAAGCATTTAACGGAAAAACCATAAAAGAACCATGAAGCGGCTAATGAAGAAATCAAAGAAGAGTGGTAACTATTCAGCGGTAGGT
>DJOD01000032.1 GCA_002437115.1 Prevotella sp. UBA6447 | reverse complement strand
AAGCTCATGCCGAGCATACAACAAGCAAAGGCACAACCGTCGCTGAGACAGTTGTGCTTTTGTCGTACATGCACTTGAGAAATGTTGCCCTAAGGCAGGGTTACCTTTGAATAACTTAACGGTGCCTGAGCTCTATGACATCGATGCCAGGCCATGCGCCGAAGCGGAAGGGAACTGTGCCGCCGATGCCCACCGAGACGTAAAGCATGGCCCCGTCCTCGGTGTATTTGCCGCCCCACTCATTGTATGCCCACTTGGCAGGCGAAAACCGCCCAAGGCTGATTTGCCCCGCATGCGTGTGACCCGACAGCGTGAGGGCTATGTCGGTCTTGTGGAGCACACCGCGCCGCCAATGGCTTGGGTCGTGGCTCAGCAGGATCTTGAAAGTTCCCTTGGTTGTTCCCTCAAGTGCCCTCTCCAAGTCGCCATAATCGGGAAAAGGCGGGCGGCTGATGTTCTCAACACCCACCAGGTCGATGCTCGCGCCGCCTCGATGCAGCGTGATGTGCTCGTTCATGAGCAAGCGCCAGCCTATCTTTTGCTCCAGGTACCTCAGCACCGTCTGGTTCTTGCGGACGTTGCCCACACTCTTGTCTTCGCCATACTCGCAGTAATCGTGATTGCCCATGACCGAGAACACGCCGTCGCGCGCCTCGATTTGCCTCAGCGCATGCTGGAAAGGAATGACTTCCTGGGCGCTGACGTTCACCAGGTCGCCTGTGAAGACCACCAGGTCAGGGTGTTGCGCGTTGACCATGCGCACCATCTTGTCGACAAATGAGTGGTTGCGCAGAAACGTGCCGATGTGGATGTCTGACAGTTGCACCACACGATAGCCGTCGAAAGCCTCTGGCAACAGGGGCGAGGAGCAGGTGGCGGAACGCACCACGAGATGGCGCCATCCGAAGAAGAAGCCATAGGCCATCAGCAATATCCATGCTGCGGGCAGCGCCAACGCCCATCGCCAGCCCAGCAAGGGCCACAAGGCGAGAAACACAAGGCCAGGGATGCCGATGAGCAGGGCGGCACCCGTCGTGAGCCGCATCAGCGTGTTGTGACGAAGTTTCAAAGTCATTGCAAAAATGATTGTTTCTGCAAAGATAACGTTTTCCTACCTGCCAACCACACATGCCCGCCCACTTTTTTAGCCTACCCACCAAAGATTTTCCAGCCCGCCCGAGTAAACAACAGCGACAACTGAGAGCCGCGGGCCATATAAGGAACGAATACACCTACTTTTTTATCGGAACGGAGGCTATAATTCGGGATTTTTCCCTAAATTTGCAGGTGATTAAGAAGACATCATAAAAAACAAAAATAGACACACAATGATGACAGCAAATGAAATCCGCGACTCTTACCTAAAGTATTTTGAGTCAAAAGGACACGTCATCGTTCCTTCGGCTCCCATCGTAGTCAAGGACGACCCCACGCTGATGTTCACCAATGCTGGTATGAACCAGTGGAAAGACATTATTCTCGGCACCAAAGACCCCAACCCCTGCCGGCGCACCGACTCGCAAAAATGCCTGCGCGTGAGCGGCAAGCACAACGATCTGGAAGAAGTGGGACGCGACTCCGCACTGAGCCACCACACCATGTTTGAGATGCTGGGCAACTGGAGTTTTGGCGACTACTTCAAGGAGGGTGCCATCGACTATGCCTACGAATACCTGGTGGAGGTGTTGCACCTCGACCCCAAGGACCTCTACGTCACCGTGTTTGAGGGGGACGACGCTGAGCACCTCAACCGAGACGACGAGGCAGCAAGCTATTGGGCCAAGCACTTCCCCCAAAACCACATCGTCAACGGCAACAAGCACGACAACTTCTGGGAGATGGGCGACACGGGACCTTGTGGTCCCTGCTCAGAGATACACATCGATTTCCGCTCAAAAGAGGAGAAGGCCAAGGTGCCTGGCGAGCAACTGGTCAACAAGGATCACCCGCAGGTCATCGAGATATGGAACATCGTGTTCATGCAATATAACCGCAAGGCCGACGGGAGCCTGGAACCCCTGAAGATGCACGTCATCGATACCGGCATGGGCTTCGAGCGCCTCGTGCGCCTCATGCAGGGCAAGAACTCCAACTACGACACCGACATCTTCTCGCCCATCATCTCGGAGATTGAGCATCTCTCTGGCAAGAAATACAACCACACCTTCCCCGAAGGTCCCAACGGCGAGGGAGTCAACGACGAGGAGAAGGTCGACATCGCCATACGCGTGGTGGCCGACCACCTGCGCGCCGTGGCCTTCTCCATTGCCGATGGGCAGCTCCCCAGCAACGCCAAGGCTGGTTACGTCATCCGCCGCATCTTGCGCCGCGCAGTGCGCTACGCCTACACGTTCCTCGACCAGAAGACCCCGTTCATGTACAAGCTCGTGCCCGTGTTGGTACACGAGATGGGTGGAGCCTATCCCGAGTTGCCCGCACAGCAAGAGCTCATCAGCCGCGTGATCAAGGAGGAGGAGGACAGTTTCCTCCGCACGCTTGAGAAGGGCATACTGTTGCTCAATGGCGACATGGACGAGCTGAGGGCAGCAGCCAAGAAACAGCTCGACGGTGAGAAGGCGTTCCGCCTTTTCGACACCTACGGTTTCCCGCTCGACCTCACCGAGCTGATTTGCGGTGAAAACGGCTTCACCGTAGACGAGGATGGCTTCGACCGCGAGATGGCCAAGCAGAAGGCCCGCGCCCGCAACGCCGCTGCCGTGGAAAACGGCGACTGGATAGAGCTGAGAAAGGGCGAACAGGAGTTTGTGGGCTACGATTACACGGAGTATGAGTGCCACATCCTGCGCTACCGCAAGGTGACACAGAAGAAAAACACGTTCTACGAAGTGGTGCTCGACCACACGCCTTTCTACGGAGAAATGGGCGGACAGGTGGGTGACCAAGGCACCCTGGTGTCGGAAGATGAGACCATCGAGGTGGTAGACACCAAGCGAGAAAACAACCAAAGCATACACATCATCAAGAAACTGCCCCAGAACCCGGAGGCCGACTTCATGGCTTGCGTAGACACCGACAAGCGCGATGCCTCAGCTGCCAACCACACCGCTACCCACTTGCTCGACTATGCGCTGAAGCAGGTGCTCGGAAACCATGTGGAACAAAAGGGCTCGTTCGTCAGTCCCACAACACTGCGCTTCGACTTCTCACACTTCCAGAAAGTGACCGATGAGGAGCTTCGCCAAGTGGAGCGCCTTGTCAACAAGATGATACGCGACGACTATCCGCTCGACGAGCACCGCAACGTGCCCATCGAGGAGGCTAAGGAACTGGGAGCCATCGCTCTCTTTGGGGAGAAGTATGGCGACAAGGTGCGCGTGGTGCGCTTCGGCCCCACCTGCGAGTTTTGCGGTGGCATCCACGCCACAAGCACCGGCCGCATCGGCTTCTTCAAGATCATTGGCGAGAGCAGCGTGGCCGCTGGCGTGAGGCGCATTGAAGCCCTTACCGGCAAACAGTGTGAAGAGACCCTATATGAGGTGGAAGACACATTGAAGGCCATCAAGGCCCTGTTCAACAACGCCAAGGACCTGAAAGCCACCGTCGGTAAGTATATCGAGGAGAACGCTGCCATGAAGAAGAGCATAGAGACCTTTAGGCAGCAAGCGGTGGAGCGCACCGTCAAGAAGCTCCTGGAAAACACCATTGACATCAACGGCACCACGGTGGTCAAGGCTGTGCTGCCCGTGGACGCAGCCTCGGCCAAGGACATCGCCTTCAAGGTGCGCGAGAACATTGACAACAACTTGGTGTGTGTGTTGGGAACCATCCACGAAGGACGCCCAGCCCTCTCGGTGATGCTGTCGGACGACATGGTGAAAGACCATCAGCTCAACGCCGGGAAAATGATTCGCGAGGCAGCCAAACTCATACAAGGCGGTGGCGGCGGACAGCCTCACTATGCACAAGCCGGAGGCAAGAACGCAGATGGTGTCAGCGCCGCCGTCGACAAGTTGATAGAATTGGCGAACCTCTAATAAGACGATGGAGCAAAAGGCTAACACCATGACACCCAGCATGAACGCACACGGCACAAGCCACATTCGGCTAAGCGAGAACATCATTGTCGCCGACGCTGATTATATCGACTATGTGGCTTTTCAGTTGAGCGTGCAGTTTGAGCGTATGCTCAACCGGCGCGTGCCGCCAGCCGACCTAAGCCGATGGGCCGTCAACGTGGCACTCGACGGGGGACTGCGCGCCAAGGAAGGCGTGAAACATGAGACACAAGTGGTGCTCGTGCATGACAAGGGCAGAGCAAAACTCGATAACTTCATGCCGTCCAACTATGACGATGAGCTGAACGCAAAGGCCTTCGAAGACCCAACGCTCGGCGAGTTCCTGGTCAACGCCTATGCCGTGGGCGATGTGGTTGGCAAGGACGACTACATCCTCGACACGGTACGGATGGTGACCGAGCACTCGGAGGTGAAACGCCTCATGGTCATCCCCAATGGAGAAGAGGGTGACCTATACGCTAAGCTGAGGCATGCCTTGCGTGACGTGGACAACGACCAGCATATCACGCTCTTTGCCATGCAGCCCATGGAGGGCGGCAACTTCAGGCAAGAAATTTTGGGCTACTCGCTCATGAACGCGCTGGGCATACGCGCCGAAGAAATCAAATGAAAAGCAAAAAGGACAGGGTAAATTCCCCTACCCTTCAAAAAAACAACAGTACAAATTTAGAAAACGACAAGCAATACTATGCATAGAGTGTTAATGATAGGCGCTGGTGGCGTAGCCACAGTTTGCGCATTCAAGATCGCCCAAAACAAGGAAGTGTTCTCCGAACTGATGATTGCCAGCCATCACAAGGAAAAGTGCGACCGCCTGGCCAAAGCCATCCACGACAAGGGGTATGACATGGACATCAAGACGGCAGAGGTCGATGCAGACGATGTGGAGCAACTTAAAAAGCTCTTCAACGGCTACAAGCCAGAACTGGTCATAAACCTGGCCCTACCCTACCAAGACTTGACCATCATGGACGCTTGCTTGGCCTGTGGATGCAACTACCTCGACACAGCCAACTATGAGCCTAAAGACGAGGCCCACTTCGAGTACAGCTGGCAGTGGGCATACAAGGACCGCTTTGAGAAGGCCGGGCTAACTGCCATCCTCGGTTGCGGCTTTGACCCGGGCGTGTCACAGGCCTACACAGCCTATGCCGCTAAGCACCACTTTGATGAAATACAGTATCTCGACATCGTGGACTGCAATGCCGGAAACCACCATAAGGCATTTGCCACCAACTTCAACCCAGAAATTAACATCCGCGAAATCACACAGAAGGGTCTCTACTATGAGAATGGCAAATGGATTGAGACGGAGCCACTGGAGGTTCACAAAGAACTGACCTATCCCAACATCGGCGGACGGGAGAGCTACCTCATGCACCACGAGGAATTGGAGAGCCTGGTGAAAAACTATCCCACCATCAAGCGCGCACGCTTCTGGATGACATTTGGCAAACAATATCTCACGTATCTCGACTGCATAAAAAACTTGGGCATGAGCCGCATCGACCCCGTGACCTACGAGGCTCCCCTTGCTGACGACCCAACGAAGACTGTCAAGGTGAATATCGCGCCATTGCAGTTCTTGAAGGCAGTGCTGCCCAACCCACAAGACCTGGGTGCCAACTATGATGGGGAGACCAGCATCGGTTGCCGCATCAGAGGCTTGAAAAACGGCAAGGAACACACCTATTATATCTACAACAACTGCAAGCACCAAGACGCTTATGAGGAGACAGGCATGCAGGGCGTGAGCTACACGACGGGCGTGCCGGCCATGGCGGGAGCCATGATGTTCCTTAAAGGTCTATGGAGCAAGCCTGGAGTTTGGAATGTGGAAGACTTCGACCCAGACCCATTCCTAAAAGTGCTCAATGAGCAAGGGCTGCCTTGGCATGAGGTGTTCGACCAAGACATCGAGTTGTAAGCATCAACTTTTCTTAACTTCACAAGACAGAAGATATGGCAAAAACAGAAGAGCAGTTGGCTGCAGAGAAAGCCGCACAGCAAAAGGCCGAGAAAGAAGCGAAGCTAAAAGCGCTTCAGGCTGCCATGACCAAGATAGAGAAAGACTTCGGCAAGGGGTCCATCATGCGTATGGGCGACGAGAACATTGAGGCAGTGGATGTTATTCCTACAGGTTCCATCGGACTTGACGTGGCACTTGGCGTGGGCGGCTATCCACGCGGACGCATCATCGAGATTTACGGACCTGAGTCCTCAGGAAAGACAACGCTGGCCATCCATGCCATTGCCGAAGCGCAAAAGAAAGGTGGCATTGCCGCATTTATTGACGCGGAACATGCTTTTGACCGTTTCTACGCGGAGAAGCTGGGCGTGGATGTGGACAATCTTTGGATTTCGCAACCCGACAATGGAGAACAGGCCTTGCAAATTGCCGACCAACTTATCAGCTCATCGGCGGTAGACATTCTGGTAGTCGACTCTGTGGCCGCACTCACCCCCAAGAAGGAAATAGAAGGTGGCATGGGCGACTCTGTGGTAGGTTTGCAGGCTCGACTCATGAGCCAGGCACTCCGCAAGCTCACATCCACCATTGCAAAGACCAACACCTGTTGCATCTTCATCAACCAGTTACGCGAAAAGATTGGTGTCATGTTCGGAAATCCTGAGACCACAACTGGTGGTAACGCCTTGAAATTCTACGCCAGTGTTCGCCTTGACATCCGACGAGTGACAGGATTGAAAGATGGCGACAACATCATAGGAAACCATGTGCGCGTGAAAGTTGTCAAAAACAAGGTGGCACCTCCTTTCCGCAAATGCGAATTCGACATCATGTTTGGAAGCGGCATCAACAAAGTGGGAGAGCTGGTGGATCTCGGTGTGGAATACAACATCATCCAGAAGAGCGGAAGTTGGTTTAGCTACAATGGCTCCAAACTTGCCCAAGGTCGCGATGCCACGATGGCATTGTTGCGCGACAACCCCGAACTGTGCGAAGAGCTTGAGGGACTGGTCATGCAGGCCATTAAGGACAAGGACGCGGAAGCCTAAGGAAAAAGAAAAAGTCAAAACAACTGAAAAGGCGCATCAGAACAACGTTTCTGATGCGCCTTTTCGTTTACGAGCACCACCCGAACCATGCGCATTAGGCTACGCATAAGTAAGTAAGAACTTCAACGTGCCATCCACCTTAAGATTTTGCACCGTGGCAGGATAAAGCAACGTGTCACCTGCCTGCACCTGCTCCATGTGCCCATCATTGTCGGTGATGGCCCCGCTGCCACGCACCACGATGACAATAACAAAGCTATCAAGCTCTTGCAATGCTATCGTCATAGGCCTGGTCAAGTCATAAACGAAAGTGTGGAAATAAGTGCATTGCACTAAAGACACACCCTCATCTTGCACGGGAACATAGAGTGTGCGATAGTTCGCCTCCACATGATAGTCGATGCTCTCGGCAGCTTCCTTGATATGCAACTTCCTGTAATGGCCGTCTTTATCCTTGCGCTTGAAATCGTATATACGATATGTGACATCACTCGTCTGCTGAATTTCTGCCAGGAAGCATCCTTTCCCGATGCTGTGTATCCGGCCTGCCGGGAGGAAAAAGCAATCGCCCTCCTTCACTGCATAATGGGCAATGGCATCTGTGATGGTACCGTCTTTGACCATCTGCTCATACTGGACTGGCGTGATGTGTTCGCTCAAGCCCGCCATCAATGATGCATCGTGATCGGAGTCCATGATATACCACATCTCGGTCTTGCCCCTTTCCTTTCCTTGCCGATGCGCTACCTCATCATTGGGATGCACTTGTATGGACAATGGTTTACGCGCGTCAATAAACTTGATGAGCAAAGGAAACTCCTCGCCATATCGCTCATAGTTGGCCTTTCCCACTAATTGTTCTTTCAGACGGCCAACTAAGGATGGTAGTGTCAGACCAGCATACTCTCCCTCACTGACGACAGTCTCGTTGCCTGGCACGCCAGATATTTCCCAACTTTCCCCCACATGATCCAAAGGGGTGTCTACGTGTTTGAAATTCGCTATCTTGTCACCGCCCCATAGGGTTTGTTTGAATAGCGGTTTAAATTTAAATGGTCCCATTTCTTGAATGTCTTGAATCTTGCTAAATGAACAACAAATAGTTCTTTTCTTTTCCATCCAGTGCATGACACAACATGATTGCGCGCCCTGGCTGAAAGCCTACATGAGAGAATCCGTCTTACCCACCACCTCAGTTTTCTCGCCAAAACTGCGGGGTGAGAATGACAAGTACGGAGAATATTTCCAAACGTCCCACCAACATCAGAACCGATCCAATCCACTTGGACAAGTCGGGCAAGTCAGCCCAAGTTAACTGGGGCACAGAGCTAAATGTCAGGGAAGGCCCCGCGTTGGCCAAGCAACTAATCGCAACGGAAACAGCATTTTCAGCATCAATTCCCTGCGCGGTCAGAATCACCACCGAACCAAACAACAGCAGCATATAAATCGTGACAAAAGCCAACAAGGACACCCGTTGAGAATTGCCTACGTTTTTCCCGTCTATCTTCAAGGGCAGCACAGCATTGGGATGCAATCGCTGCCGCATTTCGTTCTTGACAACCTTAAGCAACATCACGACACGCACGCATTTCAAGCCTCCCGTGGTACTACCACCACATGCCCCAATAATCATGCTAAACCAAAGCACCATCCATGTGACATGAGGCCATTGCGTCGTGGCACCGTCATTGTAGCCTGTTGTTGTCATCAACGACACGACTTCGAACAAGGACGACCGGAAAGCAAGCTCCAAGCCGTAGCCATTATGAGTCATGAGCTCCACCATTATGATTGCCGTACAACAAGCGACAAAAACCGTGTAAAACTTAAATTCTACGTTTTTCCAAAGGTTGCGGAGCTTAAACTTTGAAATGGAATAATAGAGCAATGTAAAATTAACGCCCGACACAAAACAAAAAAAGATTGCCGTATACTCCAAGCCTGGCACTTGGGAAAAAATATTGCTGTTGTCTACGGCAAATCCACCTGTGGATGTTGTGGTCATCGCATAATTGACAGCATGGAACCAGTCCATGCCAAACAACATATAACCAGCTACGCATCCCACAGTGATGAGCAAGTATACCAGCCATATCCATTTGGCGCACATCGACAACTTGGGGTGCAACTTGTTGGTCACGGGACCCGTAGCCTCAGCGGCAAACACCCGAGTGCTTCCCCCTACCACCGACGGCAACACTGCGATAGTGAAGAACACAATGCCAAGTCCACCCACCCATTGCATAAGAGATCGCCAAAAGAGTATGCCATGAGGCAAAGCCTCGACATCATTGATAACTGACGCGCCCGTGGATGTGAATCCAGACATGGTCTCAAAGTAAGCGTCGGTGAAACTGTTAATATATCCTCCAAAAAGGAAAGGCATAGTTCCGAAGAGCGAGAAAAGCGACCATGTGACAGACACCACAATGAATGAGTCGCGTCGGTAAAGCCTGTTCTCCGCGTTGCGGCCAAAATACTTGAAAATGAATCCGAAGAAAACCGTGACCACAATTGAGGCCATAAAAGGCAAGGTGTCATCCTCTCCAAAAAACAAGGAAAAGAGCAAGCACACGGCCATCAGCAGCGCTTCGAGAAAAAGAAGCGACCCCAGAATCTTATTTATGATTTTAAAGTTAATCACATTTCGTATTACCGTTAACCGTCAAAACAACTTCTCTATCTGCTTCATGTTCACATCATGGCAAAAAACCACTACGATGTCATCAGGATTGATTTGGGTGTTGCCCGACACCAACATTCCTTCACCGTTTCTTACCAGTCCACCAATGGTCATACCAATTGGCAACCCCAATTCTTTCACAGGTTTCAAGGTAATGCGTGAGCCTTTCTTAGCCACAAATTCGCCCACATCTGCATTGGCCGACATAAGGAACGTGACGTTTATCACGTCAGCGTCGAGCATGAGTTGGTAAATGCGGCTGGCCGCAATGGCCTTTTTGTTAATGATGGTACCTATGTCGAGGCTCTCCGCCATGCTCGCGTAGTCCATGTTTTCCACCAGAGCCACGGTCTTTCTCACGCCCAGCCGCTTGGCCGTGAGGCACGCCAAGATGTTAGTCTCAGCATTTCCCGTTAGCGCGACAAACGCCTGCGTGTTCTTGATACCCTCGTCAATAAGCAACGATATGTCACGCGCGTCCCCATTGATAATGAGCGTTTTCTCTCCCAGCAACTGGTTGAGCTCTTCGCAGCGGTCTTCGTTTACCTCGAACACCTTAACCTTCATATACTCCGGCATAATGCGAATGGCTCTGACTGCCGTAGCTCCTCCTCCCATGACCATGACATTCTTCACATCAGCGTAGTTTTCCTTCCCCACAATTTTTCGGATGTATGGGATGTAAGGGCGAGTGGTCATAAAGTAAGCCAAATCAAAACATTTCAGTTCGTCATTTCCTCCTGGGATAATGGTCTCTCCATTTCTTTTGATGGCCACCACATGGTAAGGGTCATTGGGCCCGCACAGGGTTTTAAGGGGTTGGTTCAAAATCTCACAATTGTCCCGCAACTTGATGCCGAGCATCACAAGAGCCCCGTCATGCACATCCCATCTTCTTCTAACCCACGACATCTTCAGTCCACTGTTGATGTCACGAGCTGCCAACACCTCTGGGTAGATAATCTTGTCCACGCCCAGGTTCTTGTAAAACGACCTTATATCCTCTTCCGTGTATTCCGCGTCATCCACCTTTGCCACCGTTTTCTTTGCGCCCAGGGAATGAGCCATGATACAGCACACGATATTGGTGTTCTCATCGGGCGTAACGGCAATGAAAAGGTCAGCATCTGTCGCGTTTGCCTCTTTGAGGGCTTTCACGCTGGTGGGTGACCCTTGGATGGTCAGCAGGTCATAGTCGAGGCCTATTTTGGCCAATCGTTCACTGTCATCATCGACGACGGTGATTTCCTCCTGATTGCGCGACAGCAACCTTGCCAGGTGAGTACCGATGGCATAAGCGCCACAAATAATGATTTTCATGCCTCAGTCAACTTCATGATTACCCTCTTGATGTTATCCTTGTCGTAACCGCACATTTGTCTTAGTTGACCCACGGATCCATGTTCCACAAAATGGTCAGGCATTCCGAGACGATGCACTACGGGGGTGTATCCATGGTCGCTCATCCACTCGAGCACAGCCGACCCCATTCCACCCTCTCGCGTGCCATCTTCCACCGTAACAATGGTGTGGAACCTCATGGCTACTTCCCGCAGCAAGGCCTCATCAAGCGGTTTCAAGAAACGCAGATCATAATGTGCCACTTGAAAACCGCACTCCCTGATGACCTCTTCCACATCGCATCCCACAGGACCTATGCTCAGCACGGCCACTCCTTGTCCGTTCCTTAAGCATCGTCCTGTACCTATGGGAATCTCCTCAAGCTCGCATTTCCAATCTGTGTCAGCACATCGACCACGGGGATAACGTATGACAAAGGTTCCCTTTCCAGGCAGTTGCGCCGTGAACATGAGCCTACGAAGCTCCTTGCCATCCATCGGCGAGGCAATGGTCAGGTTGGGGATGGGACGTAGTGCAGCCATGTCGAACGCGCCATGATGCGTGGCTCCATCCTCGCCAACGATGCCCGCCCGATCCAGGCAGAGCACAACAGGCAGGTTTAGGAGCGCCAGGTCGTGTATGACATTGTCGTAGGCACGCTGTGCAAAAGAGCTGTAAATGTTGCAAAAAGGTTGCAACCCGTCTTTGGCCATTCCTCCAGAGAAGGTGACTGCGTGCCCCTCTGCTATACCCACATCGAACACCCGATCAGGCATTTGCCTCATCATCGTGACCATGGAGCACCCTGTTGGCATAGCAGGTGTCACGCCAACTATTTTCGGGTTACGCTCGGCCAGTTCCAGCAGCGTGTCACCAAACACATCCTGAAACTTAGGCGGCATACCGCCACAGTCGTCCACCAACCGCTTGCCGGTCTCTGGGTCAAACTTACCTGGCGCATGCCATACGGTGGCAGCCTTTTCAGCAGGCGCGTACCCCTTTCCTTTGACAGTATGCAAGTGGAGCAATTTGGGGCCTTCCATATCTTTCAGTTGCCTCAGCATACGCACGATTTCCTTGACATCATGCCCATCGAAAGGACCGAAATAGCGTATGTTCATGCCCTCGAAGATGTTCTGCTGATGGCTGATGGCACTCTTGATGGCATTGTTGAGGCGGATTATTCCCTTTCGCCTGTCATCATTGAGGTAGCCCTTGCTGTGCAACCACTGCGAAGCCTTGAAGCGAATGCGGTTGTATGTGGCGTTGGTATCGAGGTTAAGCAGGTATTTCTCCATGCCTCCCACGGCACGGTCTATGCTCATATCGTTGTCGTTGAGAATGATGAGCAGGTCGTTGGGCGTGGAGCTCACATTGTTGAGTCCTTCAAACGCCAATCCACCACTCATGGCTCCGTCGCCAATGACGGCCACCACATGGCGCTTGTCGTGCCCTGTCATCCTGGCAGCCACCGCCATTCCCAGCGCAGCCGAGATGCTATTGCTGGCATGCCCACAGGCAAAGGTGTCATACCTGCTCTCCACGGGTGTGGGGAAAGGGTGCAAACCGCCCAACTTGCGATTGGTGGCAAACAATTCCCTCCGTCCTGTCAATATCTTGTGGCCATAGGCTTGGTGGCCCACATCCCAGACGATGCGATCTTCCGGCGTGTCAAAGACATAGTGCAACGCCACTGTAATTTCAACCACACCTAAACTGGAAGCAAAATGCCCCGGGTTGACCGACACCTCATCAATGATGTCTTGCCTCAGCTCGCTGCAAACCTCGGGCAACTGGTCAATGCTCATTTTGCGCAGATCGGCAGGGCTCTGTATATGGCTTAAAAGATGATACTTCTCTTGATCCATAAAGTTTCTAATGGATTAACCATGCAAAGATACAACAAATATACGAGAATATGTCCAAGAGGAGACAAAATAATCCGCATATCGAATTTTATTGACACTCACCACCGCCCACACCCCCTCCAGCACTTTTTAGGCTGCTGCAACATCACACGTGAAGGTAATACCACACCCGTTCTGAAGTATCCTTATATCGGTAAAAAAAGACTGAAACTAATTATCCGCCAAACGTCAAAAGATAGGATATTTTTATTATCTTTGCAAAATCATACACAACGATTCCATCAAACAATTTTTATCATCAAAATCACATGAAAAGAAAAACATTCTTACTGGCGGCATTCCTTGTCATGGCAAGTGTTTCCATGGCTCAAAAGACTGACGGCGGCATCTCCACACAGATGCTCCAGCAAATAGAGTCATCACAGGACAACTCCCCAGCCAGCAAAGCCATTGCCAACGCCATCGCCTCCAACAAGATTGACGATTTGGCCAAAAGCTACAAGAGCTTGGGCAAGGTAGACAACCACTTCAGCGTGGAAACACCCTCTCAAAGCATCCACGACCAGCAAAGCAGTGGTCGCTGCTGGCTCTTTTCGGGTCTGAACGTGCTCCGCGCCAATTTCGCCAAGGCTCACAACGACACCTTGAGGGTGGAATACTCACAGGCTTACCTTTTCTTTTACGACCAACTGGAGAAAGCCAACCTCATGCTGCAAGGTGTCATCGATTGCGCCAATAAGCCCATGGACGACCAGCGCGTGCAGTTTTTCTTCCACCATCCCATCAGCGATGGCGGCACGTTTTGTGGCGTTGCCGACCTTGCGGAGAAGTATGGCCTGGTGCCCATGAGTGCCATGCCGGAAACCTACTCGGCTGAAAACACATCATCAATGCAGAAAGTGGTGTCGTCAAAATTGCGTGAGTTTGGCTTGGAGTTGCGCCGCATGGCCAACAGCGGCAAGAAGGCCTCTGCCATCAAGAAACGCAAGACAGAGATGCTCGCTTCCATCTACCACATGCTGACGCTCACCCTCGGAAAGCCCGTGAAGAAGTTCAGCTATGCTTTCCAAGACAAAACGGGAAAGGCCGTCAGCTCTGCCGAGACGTTCACGCCCAAGGAGTTCTACGACGCTACCATAGGCCATCCGCTCAATGGCACATTTCTGATGGTGATGAACGATCCACGCCGGCCCTACCACAAAACCTATGAGGTGGAATATGACCGCCACACTTACGACGGCCACAACTGGAAATACCTCAACCTGCCCATGGAGGAGATAGCCAAGCTCGCCATCGCCTCACTGAAAGATGGCCACAAGATGTACTCCAGCTACGATGTGGGCAAGCAACTCGACCGCAAACGCGGCGTGCTCGACCTTGACAACTACGACTATGGCTCGCTCTTCGGCACAACCTTTGGCATGAACAAGGCCGAGCGCATAGAAACCTTCGACAGCGGCTCCACGCACGCCATGACACTCACGGCCGTAGACCTCGACCCCAACGGCAACCCATTGAAGTGGAAGGTGGAAAACAGTTGGGGACCCGCCTACGGTCAAAACGGCTGTCTCATCATGACCAACGCTTGGCTCAACGAGTATATGTTCCGCCTGGTGGTTGACCGCCGCTATGCCTCAGAGGAAACCCTCAAGCAGTTCGACCAGAAGCCTACCATGGTGACACCCGAAGACCCCTTGTTCCTCGAAGACCAATAATCGACGGAGATCATGGGGATACCACTGTTACTCTTGTCGCTCTTTACCTTTGTGGAGCTCAACTGCGAGAACTTGTTCGACACGCGACACGACAGCTTGAAGCAGGACACGGAGTTCCTGCCCACCGCCGTCCGCCGCTGGACACCCTATCGTTATTGGCACAAGCTAAACCGCATTGGCCAAGCGATCGTGTCGTGTGGCGTGCTCGACACACTATCGGTAATGCCCGACATGGTGGCCTTGACGGAGGTGGAGAACGACAGCGTGCTCACCGACCTGACGCGCCGGTCGCTGTTACGGCAGGCAGGCTACGAGTATGTCATGACCGCCAGCCCCGACGAGCGTGGCATAGACGTGGCCCTAATGTGGTCGCCTTTCGCGTTTCGCCTTATCCGTCATCATGCCATCCGCATCGATCCGCCAAAGGGTTTCCGCCCCACCCGCGACATCCTCTATGCCTCAGGCGAGGTCATCACGGGCGACACACTCCACGTCTTCGTGGTGCATGCGCCCAGTAGGGCCAGCGGTGAACGAGCCACACGCCCTTACCGCCAGTTGGTGGCCAACCGACTGGCTAATGCGGTCGACTCGGTGCGGCTCATCAGCCCACAAGCCCGCATCCTTGTGGCAGGCGACTTCAACGACTATTCGGGCGACGCAGCCTTGCAGACGCTGCTTGCACACGGGCTCGTCGAAGTGTCGCAAAATGCTGTTGGGCGCCATGGAGCCAAAGGCACTTACAGATGGCATGGCCGTTGGGACAGCCTCGACCACCTGTTCTGTTGTGAGAGATTGGCCTCACGCCTGCTCGAATGTCGCATCAACGATGCCCCCTTCCTCTTGGAGGAAGATAGCAAATATGGTGGCATGAAACCCTGGCGCACTTATCAAGGCCCCAAATACTTAGGCGGCTTCAGCGACCACCTGCCCTTGGTAGCTGTGTTCAGCCTTTAGCGGTGCGCATTGTAGTATTTCAGCCCAGCTTGCACATTCTTCACCAAAGCCTTGCTGCTGTAGGTAGCTCCTGTCACACCATCCACGCTCATCTTGGCCGCCTTGCTGGTGCTTTTGCCCTCAAACTTGGCAAGTACCGCCTTGGCCTTGTTGAAAAATTGCGGTGTCTCGCGATTTTTTAGCGCCACCACTTTCACCACTTTTCCTTTCTTGATGTAGATTTTCACGGGCGTTTCACCTTTGAACCCCTTCACATCTTTGGCCAGTGTGGTGGTGTTGACTACAATGACGCCGTTTTCCTTGGCAATTGTTTCAGAGGCGGGCATGGCACTTACCAACAGTATAGCTACGGCTGCAAAAGCCGCTGTCCTCACGATTGTTTTCTTTTTCATGTTTTTTCTGATGTCTTGCTATTCTGACTCCACCGCAAAGATACGTCAAAAAGGCGAGATGCCACCTAACGAACCATCAATTTTTCACGTTCAACATCAAAAATAACGACAAGCAAGCCACAATCATCTCAAACGACACAAGTGAGGTTTCGAAAACAGAGAAGGTAGGTTCTATTAATTTG
>DJOD01000016.1:68211-70886 GCA_002437115.1 Prevotella sp. UBA6447 | reverse complement strand
ACTCTTTTGGCAGCCTTATCCCTGCATATAGCCTTGTATCAAGTTTCTGTGCGTTGGGTCAGATGTTTGTCGCTGACTTCTTTCAGATTCCGCGTCACCACGGACACCCTTGTCTCTCTGGCTGGACGATTCCCACTACTAAGGCTCGTTAGGGCTTGAACCAATTAGACAACACACATGCTAGTCAAAACAAAAGGCCGTTCCCAATCAAAATGTTTAGGGAACAGCCTTTTTCGTATAGTGATGCTACTGGACGAAAAGAAGATCACTCGCCAGCCAGCCCCAAAACATCAATCGTCCTATTTCAAGACCCCCAGCTGCTTGGCAACCTTGATGAAGGCTGCTATGCAACGGTCGAGCTGCTCGGTGGTGTGAGCCGCACTGAGCTGCACGCGGATGCGCGCTTCGCCCTTAGGCACAACAGGATAGCAGAATCCAGTTACGTAAATGCCCTCCTGAAGCATACAGTCGGCAAAGCGGACAGCCAAAGGAGCGTCGTAAAGCATCACCGCGCAAATGGCACTTTGAGTGGGCTTGATGTCGAAGCCAGCGGCCAACATCTTATCACGGAAGTAGTTGACGTTCTCCACCAGCTTGTCGTGCAAAGAGTTGTCTTCCTTCAAGATTTCAAAGACCTTCAAGCTTGCGCCGATGATTCCAGGAGCCAGCGAGTTGGAGAACAGGTAAGGACGGCTGCTCTGGCGCAACATGTCGATGATTTCCTTACGGCCTGTGGTGAAACCACCCAAGGCACCGCCAAAGGCCTTGCCGAGCGTTCCCGTGTAGATGTCCACACGCCCATAGGTACCATTGAGCTCACTGACACCATGCCCCGTGGGGCCTACCACTCCAGCCGAATGGCTCTCGTCGACCATGACAAGGGCATCATACTTCTCGGCCAGGTCGCAAATCTTGTCCATGGGAGCCACATTGCCGTCCATCGAGAACACGCCATCCGTGCAGATGATGCGGTATCGCTGGGTCTGCGCCTCCTTCAGGCAACGCTCAAGGTCAGTCATGTCGGCGTTCTTGTAGCGGTAACGCTTGGCCTTGCTAAGGCGCACGCCATCAATGATGCTGGCATGGTTAAGGGCATCAGAGATGATAGCATCCTCCTCGTTGAGGAACGAACCAAACAGTCCGCCGTTAGCATCGAAGCAAGCCGCGTAAAGGATGGTGTCCTCAGTGTGGAAGTAATCACTGATGGCTGCCTCCAGTTGCTTGTGGATATCCATCGTTCCACAGATGAAGCGAACAGATGCCATTCCATAGCCCCTGCGATCCATGACATCCTTGGCAGCTTGTATCAGGCGCGGGTCGTTAGCCAGCCCAAGGTAGTTGTTGGCACAAAAGTTGAGCACTTCCTTGCCTTTCACCTGTATGGCGGCACCCTGCGGGCTCTCTATGACACGTTCGTCCTTGTAGAGGCCTGCGCTCTTCAAGCCAGCAAGCGTTTCTTGAAGATGTTGTTTCATATTTCCGTACATAGTAGTTATGTTTAAAGTCGGTGCTACAAAGTAACGGCTTTTTATTGAGAAAAAGGGAGCCAAGGAAATGAAAATGAAGTTCGGTCACGGATTTTAAGCTATTTTAACAATAACACTTCCTTTGTTATACAAAAAAACGTTTACTTTGTCTTCAAATTAGACACTAATTGACCCAACCTTATATGAACAACATTCTTGTAATCGGCTCAACGGGACAAATTGGTTCCGAGCTAACACGCGAACTTCGCAAACGCTACGGCAACGACCACGTCGTTGCCGGCTACATCAAAGGTGCGGAACCCAAAGGAGAGCTGTTGGAGACAGGGCCAGCCGAAGAGGCCGACGTTACCAACGGTGAGATGATTGCTTCCACTGTTAAAAAGTATCACATTGATGCCATCTACAACTTGGCAGCGTTGCTGTCTGTGGTAGCCGAGAACAAGCCTCAACTGGCATGGAAAATCGGAATCGACGGCTTGTGGAACATTCTTGAAGTGGCTCGCCAGGAACATTGCCAAGTGTTCACACCCAGCTCCATTGGCTCTTTTGGAGACACAACGCCTCACTGGATGACACCCCAAGACACCATCCAACGCCCGAAGACCATCTATGGTGTGAGCAAAGTGACCACAGAACTTCTCAGCGACTGGTTTAACCAAAAGTATGGCACAGACACACGCTCCGTTCGTTTTCCTGGCCTCATCTCATACGTGACCCCTCCAGGTGGCGGCACCACCGATTATGCGGTCGACATCTACTATGCGGCCGTGCGCAGAGAGAAGTTTGTCTGCCCCATTCCCGAAGGCACCTTGATGGACATGATGTACATGCCCGATGCGCTTCACGCCGCCATCAGCCTGATGGAGGCCGACCCGTCACGACTTGTCCACCACAATGGTTTCAACGTGGCTGCCATGAGCTTTGCGCCCGAAACCATCTATGCGGAAATCAAAAAGCACAAGCCCGATTTCGAGATGGTGTATGAAGTAGACCCACTGAAGAAGGCCATCGCCAAGAGTTGGCCCGACAAGCTCGACGACAGTTGTGCCCGCAAGGAATGGGATTGGAAGCCACAATACGACCTTTCGAACATGACTACCGACATGCTCGACAAGCTGGCCAAGAAGCTGAAAGCATAAAAACAGACCAAGAAAAACATCGGCAACGAGCTGTCATCACCATGGCGGG
>DJOD01000016.1:58161-68160 GCA_002437115.1 Prevotella sp. UBA6447 | reverse complement strand
GAGAAAGACAATTGTCTTTCTCCCGCCCGCCATGGTTTCTCAAGTCATTTCTGCCTCCATCAGCTCAAGCCAGACAGCCCAAACTCATGAGTTTGGACCTTGAAGACATCGTGACAAACATCGAACCGTATGGGCACAGAAGGCTATCGCTCTCACAAGCAACATCATATCTTGAAAAATAATAGCTAATATTTGCAAAATAATAGCTTAAATTCGAGAAATAACAGCTTAAATTTTAAAAATTTAAACTATTATTTCTCACTTTCTACAACCTATTGGATTTCAATAGGTTACATATCCACACAAATGGAATGAAAAAAGAATATGGCAGTCGCACCATCTTATGAGGACGCGCAAAGGCCACCTACCTTGCTCAAAGGCTCTCAAGCACACGCTTGAGCACTACTTCAGCACTTATCTCGCGGTTGGCAGCCTCGGGAATAACCAGGCTGTGGTCGCTTTCGATGACTTCGTCAGTGACTATCAGACCACGCCGCACGGGCAAACAGTGCATGAAGTAACCATCGTTGGTCCAGCTCATATGCTCACTGTCAATGGTCCACGAGGGATCTTTCGAAAGAATCTTTCCGTAATCGTCGGGGCGCGTCACACCCGGACAGCTCCAATTCTTGGCATAAACAAAATCGGCTCCCTCCAACGCCTTATGCTGGTCGTACTCCACCAAGGCGCCCTTGGTGAACTTAGAATCGAGCTCATAGCCCTCTGGTTGGGTGACGACGAAGTCGACATCAGCAGCCGTCATCCACTCGGCAAACGAGTTGGGAACGGCCTGCGGAAGAGCACGGCAATGGGGAGCCCAGGTCAGCACCACCTTGGGCCGTTCCTTTTTCTTGTGCTCCTCGATGGTGATGAGGTCGGCAAAGGCCTGCAAGGGGTGGACGGTGGCGGTCTCCATTGCCACCACTGGACGGCCCGAATACTTCACAAACTGGTTGACGATGGTCTCAGCATAATCGTACTCACGATCGCTCAAGCCCGCAAATGATCGCACGGCGATGACGTCGCAATAGCAACCCATAACAGGTATAGCCTCCAAGAGGTGCTCACTCTTGTCGCCATCCATAATGACACCACGCTCTGTCTCCAGCTTCCAGGCTCCAGCGTTCACGTCGAGCACAATAACATTCATGCCGAGGTTCATGGCAGCCTTTTGCGTGGAAAGGCGCGTACGCAATGAGTTGTTGATGAAGATCATCAGCAAGGTCTTGTTCTTGCCCAACTGCTGATACTTGAAGCGGTCACGCTTCACTTCCAAAGCCTCGGCCAGCGCCTGGTTGAGCGGGCCGATATCTTGCACGTTAAAAAAGCTCTTCATGGTCTTTCTTGATATTTGTTGTTAATCGTAAATTTTTTCCTTGGCATCAGCCATCGCCCTCAAGGGCGCGTCTGCCCGTCACCTTCCACAATCCATTTGTAGGTGCACATTTCCTCAAAGCCCATGGGTCCTCTCGGCCCCAGCTTCTGGGTGGAGATGCCTATCTCGGCGCCCAAGCCAAACTGGGCACCGTCGGTGAACGATGTGGGGGCGTTCCAATAGACGCACGCTGCATCCACCTGCGTCTGAAACAGGCGTGCAGCAGCCTCGTCCTCTGTGATGATGCTCTCGCTGTGACCCGACCCGTAACGGGCAATGTGCCCGATGGCCGCTTCAATGCTGGGCACCGCGCATACCGTGAGTTTATAGTCCATATACTCGGTGCCATACGATTCTGGTGTGGCCTCACACAAGAGGCCCGCAGGATAGTGTCCCTCCAACTGGGCATAAGCCTCAGGGTCAGCATAGAGCACCACCTGCTTGCCAGCCAAGGGCTCCACAAGCACAGGAAGGTCGGGTAAGCGCCGTTCATGCACCACCAAGCAATCCAAGGCATTGCAAACCGACACACGGCGAGTCTTGGCATTAAGCACGATGGCGCGTCCCTTGCGCAGGTCTCCAGCTTTGTCAAAGTAAGTGTTAACCACACCTGCCCCCGTCTCTATGACCGGCACGCGCGCCGTATCGCGAACAAAGTCGATTAGCCGACGGCCACCACGCGGAATGCAGAGGTCTATGTAACCCACGGCCGAGAGCATCTCGCTCGTGGCCTCGTGGGTGGCGGGCAAGAGCACCGCCGCATGGATGTCCACGCCATGCCTCTCCATCACCTGGTGTATCAAGTCGATGGCCGCCCTGTTTGTGACCGCAGCGTCGTGGCCCCCTTTCAGCACGCACGCGTTACCACTCTTAAAGCAGAGCGAGAACACATCGAATGTGACATTGGGGCGCGCCTCATAAACAACGCCTATGACTCCAAAAGGCACACTCACCCTATGAAGGCGCAACCCATTGCCAAGCGTGTGCTCATGGCTCGTGCGCCCCAAGGGCGACGGCAAGCCTGCCACATGACGCATGTCGGCGGCGATGGCCACAAGGCGGTCGCGAGTAAGCATCAGACGGTCATAAAGGGAATTGCGGCAATCCATGGAAGAAAGGTCCTTGGCGTTGGCCGCGAGAAGTTCATCGGCATGACATTCTATCGAGTCAGCCACCTCTCGGAGGATGGCATTGCGCTCTATGTCGGCCATAGTGGCCAACTGTCTGCTGGAAACTTTCGCCTGCTGGAAGAGAAAAGTTAGTGACATGGCAAAAATTCTGTGTGTGGAACGTTGTGCGTGTTCTCCACCAAGTCAACCAAGACTTGGTCGCGTTCGCCATTAGCGATGATCACGCGTATGCCTGCCTCCGAAACATTCTTGGCGGTGGTGTACTTCGAGTGCATACCTCCACGCCCGAAGGCACTCTTCTCTGGGCGGATATACTCGCTCAGGTCGCGATTCGGTTCCACTACCGTTATGAGTTCAGCAGCAGGGTCGTCAGGATGAGCCGTATAGATTCCGTCGATGTTGGAGAGCAGCACCAACGTCTCGGCATGCATCATCCGAGCAATAAGTCCCGACAACTCATCATTGTCGGTGAACATCAGCTCGGTGACGCTCACCGTGTCATTCTCATTGACAATGGGCAGCACCCCGTTCTCAAGCATCACCTCCATGCATGCCTCCTGGTTGCGGAATTGCTCGCCAGGCTCAAAATTCTCCTTCATGGTGAGCACCTGCCCGATGGGTATGTTATATTCGCGAAACAGGTCGTAGTAGAGCCCCACCAACTTAACCTGCCCCACAGAGGAGAAAAGCTGCCTCTGCTCCACGGAGTCGAGCTTGTGGTCCACACACAACTCCCCCCGACCGCTGGCCATGGCTCCCGAAGACACAAGGATCACCTCGCGCCCCCGCTGTCTGAGCCAAGCAATCTGGTCGACCAAGGTGGACATGCGCGTCACGTCGAGCTTGCCATCGGGGCGGGTCAGTACATTGCTTCCCACCTTCACTACCATTCGTCTATTCATCTCATCCATGGCTAATCATGCTATCAAGTGGCAGATGTCAGTGTTTCTTCTCGTTGTCTTTCTCCCGAATCTCTACGCGGCGTATCTTACCGCTAATGGTCTTTGGCAACTCATCGACGAACTCCACGATGCGCGGATACTTGTATGGAGCCGTCTCCTTCTTGACATGCTGCTGCAGCTCCTTGACCAGCGCGTCACCCGCCTTGTCCTTCCATTCCTTTCCGAGGACCACCGTGGCTTTGACCACCATGCCCCGGATATCATCTGGAACGCCCGTGATGGCACATTCCACAACAGCGGGATGGGTCATCAGAGCCGACTCAACCTCAAACGGACCGATGCGATAGCCGCTCGACTTGATGACATCATCAATGCGGCCCTCAAACCAATAGTAACCATCCTCGTCGCGCCAGGCCACGTCACCTGTGTGATAAAGACCGTCGTGCCAGGCTTCGCGAGTGAGTTCAGGGTCGCGGTAATACTCCTTGAATAGGCCAATGGGCTTGCGGTCGCCCACCCGGATCACAATCTCCCCCTTCTCGCCATCCTCACATGAGGTTCCATCAGGCTTCACAAGGTCTATGTCATACTGGGCGTTGGGCATGCCCATAGAGCCAGGCTTGGGCTTCATCCAAGGCATCGTTCCAAGCGTCATGGTGGTTTCTGTCTGTCCAAACCCCTCCATCATCTGGATGCCCGTCTGTTCTTTGAACTTGTCGAACACCGATGGGTTGAGCGCCTCTCCCGCCGTGGTGCAATACTCCAGCGACGAGAGGTCATACTTCGAGAGATTCTCCCGAATCATGAAACGATAAACGGTAGGTGGCGCACAAAACGACGTGACATGATATTTGGCAATTTGGCGGAGCAGCGTGTCAGCGTTGAACTTCTCATGGTCAAACACAAAAACGGTGGCACCGGCAAACCATTGGCCATAGAACTTACCCCAGACGGCCTTGCCCCATCCCGTGTCGGCCACGGTAAGGTGGAGCGAATTCTCATGCAGGTTGTGCCAGAACACGCCTGTCGTGATATGGCCCAAGGCATAAAGGTAGTCGTGCGCGACCATCTTCGGCTCACCGCTGGTGCCGCTGGTGAAATACATCAGCATGGTGTCCTCGTTGGTGTTGACAAATGCGGGGCGGACAAACTGGGGTGCCTTGTGCCACTCAGCCTGCCAGTCATGGAAGCCCTCAGGGATGGGTTTGCCATGGTCGGTTACTGTGACAAGGGTCTTCACCGTGTGGCTCTCGGGCATGGCCTGTTTCACTTGCTCAGTCACATAAGGGTCATCCACACAGATGATGGCCTTCACACTGGCTCGTGTGTTGCGGTACACAATGTCGTGCTTGGTGAGCATATGCGTGGCCGGTATGACTATGGCACCTATCTTGTGGAGTGCCAACATGATGACCCACCACTCATAGCGCCGCTTGAGAATAAGCATGACGGGGTCGTTCTTGCCGATGCCCAACGTCTGCAAATAGGAGGCTGCCTGGTCCGACTGCTCCTTGAGCTGTCCGTAGGTTGTGCGTATCTCATCGCCTTGGTCGTTAGTCCACAGGATGGCGAGCTTGTCGGGAGCTTCCCGAGCCCACACATCCATGACATCGTAGGCAAAATTGAAGTTTTCTGGCACTATAAACTCCAAGTGCTTGTTATAATCCTCAACTGACTCGAAATGCGTTTGCTTTAAAAATCTCTCTATCATGTTTTCTGCTGTCAGTAGGTTACTCCACAACGGCGGCCAAGAACTTCACCGCTTTCTCGCCCACAGCCAACATGCCGTGGGGTTTGCTGGAATCAAAATAGATGCTGTCTCCCTCATTGAGCCTGATGGTCTTTCCTTCGAGATAAATGTCCATGGCCCCTTCGAGCACAAGGTTAAACTCCTGCCCCTCATGTGTGTTCTTATAGATAGTGTGGGCATTGGGCTTAGGCTCAACGGTCACAATGAACACGTCGGCATGGTGATTGACGAAACCGCTCACCAGACTTTGGTACTTGTAAGCCTTTGAACGTTCCACGCTCATGCCTTTTCCTTTGCGCACCACGAAGTAAGACTTCATGTGTGGCGACTCCGCAAACATCAGTTCCTCAGCCGAAACGCCATACTTATGGGCAATCTTCATTAGCTTGGAAATGGTGATGTCCACTTCCCCTTGCTCTATTTTCTCATACTTCTCGACATCGATGCCGCAAGAGTCCGCAACTTCTTGCGCCGACAGGTCAAGCGCATCGCGCAGGCCTTTGAGCCTTTCGCCGATTTGTTTCAGTTGTTCATCCATGTTGTTTAGTCGTTTTATGTTGTTGGAGGATTCGTAAAAGGTAATGCGACAACTACCCGAAAGCCAATGGAGGTTTCTACTTCAGCCCGGCCTTCAAGCCTCGGATAACTGCCGACGTGAAGCCCGCATGTTCCATTTCGTTGAGTCCCTTGATGGTCACTCCGCCAGGTGTTGTCACAAGGTCTATAGCCTGTTCGGGATGCATTCCGCTGTCACGGAGCAATTCTACCGCCCCTTGCATGGTTTGCATGACAATGTCCTTGGCCACATCGGCCTTGAAACCGAGTTCAACGCCGCCCTCTGCCGCCGCGCGAATGTAGCGCATGGCATAGGCGATGCCACATGAAGCCAGCGTCGTTCCCGCTGCCAAGTGCTGATAGTCGGTAACCAACGAAGAACCCATCTCATCAAAAAGAGCTTTGACACGAGCCGTCTGCTCGGGTGTGGCACCAACAGGAACCACGAACGTCATCGACTGCAACTGGGCAATGGCGATATTGGGAATTACCAAAAAAAGAGGCGGGGTGTCGGGCAACCACATCTTGACCTGCTCCGGGCTGATGCCCGCCGCAACGACAACGAGGAGTTGTCCCTTGGGCCGCAACACGTCTTCTATCTCCTTTAGCACGGTTTCTACCAGCCAGGGTTTGACGCACACACAGATCACGTCGGCTCGCCTTGCCGCTTCCCGGTTGTCGGTCGTGGCCACAGCCCCCCTCTTCTCAAAGGCTTCCAACTTGCCTTTCGTGGGATTGGCCACGACAATATCCTCAGGCCGTAACAACTGAAGTTGCATCAATCCCTCCACAATGGCGCCCCCCATGGCACCCACTCCAATCATGGCAATACTCATAAAGCCTCGAAAACGTTATTGAGTTTAGTGATGAAAAGGTCGACATCCGCCTTGGTGAGGCACAGAGGCGGCAGCAAGCGCAACACGTTGGTGCCCGCGCATCCTGTGAAACAATGCTCCTTGCTGATGAGTGGCAACCGCACGTCCTTGTGCGGAATGTCGAGATCCACGCCCACCATCAAGCCACGCCCACGCACTTCAAGGATGTGAGGCTGCACCTTTTGCAATTCCTTGAGCTTGCCAATGAGGTACTCGCCCACCTCATGGGCGTTGTCGACCAAGCGTTCCTTCTCAAACACATCAAGCACTGCCAAGGCTGCCGCGCAAGCCAAGTGGTTTCCGCCGAATGTCGTGCCGAGCTGTCCTTTCGCGGGAACGAAGTCGGGCGAGATGAGCACGGCACCCATTGGAAAGCCGTTACCGATGCCCTTGGCCACGGTGATGAGGTCGGGCTTGATGCCCAGCCACTGGTGCGCGAAGAATTTTCCGCTGCGTCCATAGCCACATTGTATCTCATCGCAGATGAGCACTGTTCCGTGCTTCCTGCAGGCAGCCGCCAGCCCTTGAGCAAACTCCGTCGTAGCCAGGCGTATGCCACCCACGCCCTGTATGGCCTCCAAGATGACGGCGCACACATCACCCTTGGCCAGTTCGGCCTCCCACGCTGGCAGGTCGTTGAGCGGCAGGAAGGTGGTATGCCCATTATGGTTGATGGGAGCCACAATCTTTGGGTTGTCGGTGGCCTCCACAGCCAGCGACGTGCGGCCATGGAAAGCGTGGGATGCAGCCAGCACACGCGTGCGGCCCGTATGGAAACTGGCGAGCTTGAGGGCATTCTCGTTGGCCTCAGCACCACTGTTGATGAGGAAGAGCTGGTAGTCGTCGTATCCCGAGACATGCCCCATCCGCTCCGCGAGTTGTTGCTGCAGACGGTTGATGACACTGTTGGAGTAGAACCCGAGATTGCCCAGTTGATGGGTCAGTGCTTCCACATAATGGGGGTGGCAATGGCCAATGCTGATGACCGCATGGCCTCCATAAAGGTCAAGATACTCTTGTCCCTTGTCGTCCCACACTCTTGTTCCTTTGCCCTTGACGATGTTCACATCGAACAGGGAATAGACATCGAATAATTTCATCTTATTAAAGTCCTCTCAAGACCCATCGGATAAGGGTCTATGGTTACACGAAAGCCCCTCCCGCAAGCGGAGGGACGTTGAAAAGGGCACACGTCAAATAGCCCTTGCCGTTTGTCAGAAAGCCGACGGCTTGAGCCCCAGCCCGGCTGTTTCACCAATACCAAACATGATGTTCATGTTCTGCACGGCCTGTCCTACAGCCCCCTTGAGCAGGTTGTCGATACAAGTCGTGACAAGCAGCTTGCCGTCAATGACATCACAGTGGACCAGCGCCTTGTTGGTGTTGACCACCTGCTTCATGTCAAGCGGCTTGTCCACATAGTGGGTAAACGGCTCCAAGGCGTAGAACTCCTTGTAGCCAGCCACGATGTACTCGGGCGCGGCATCGGTGTGGAGCACCTCGGTGGCAAAGATGCCACGCGCGAAATTGCCACGGTAGGGTATGAAATCAATGGCCGCTTCGAGGCTGCCCTGCACCTGGCGGAGGCTCTGCCTGATCTCAGGGACGTGCTGGTGCCGGAAAGCCTTGTAAACGCTGAGGTTGTCAGTGCGCCATGAGAAATGGGTGGTAGCACCGGGCTTGACGCCCGCCCCTGTGGATCCCGTGATGGCATTGACCATTACGTCGCTCCTGACGAGCTTCATGCGGGCGGCTGGCAAAAGCCCCAACTGGATGCAGGTTGCAAAGCATCCCGGGTTGGCAATGTGCCTGGCCGAGGCTATCCGCTCGCGGTTAATCTCCGGCAGGCCATACACGAAGTCGTGGTTGTCGGGCGCATAGGGCTTCGATGAATCGTAGCCCCCAGGCGCGGCCAGGCGGAAGTCTTGCGCCAAGTCGATAATCTTGACGTTCTCGGGAATGTGGTGCTCGCGCAGGAAGGCCTCGCTCTTGCCATGCCCGAAGCAGAAGAAGACCACATCAACATCGCCGAAAGGCATCTCAGAGGTGAAGCGCAAGTCGGTGTCGCCATAGAGCCCCTCATGAACATCGGTCAGGAGGTTGCCCGCATTGCTCTCGCTATTGACAAAAGTCAGCTCGGCCTCTGGATGGTGGAGCAGCAGGCGGATGAGCTCGCCAGCGGTGTAGCCAGCACCGCCCAGTATTCCTATCTTTATCATAACGCGTTTTGGAGATTAACATTTTGGCATGACGAGCCAAAGGATGACATAAATGAGTGTGCCAGGGAAAGCCGCGCTGCACAGGGAAAAAAGCACGTAAACCAGGCGCACTACGTTGGGATCCCAGCCGAAATACTCGGCTACGCCCCCACAGACTCCAGCCACCCAGCGGTCGGTGGAGGAGCGGACAAGCCTTTTGTTTGTTGACATGATGAATGGGGGTTTAGTGGATTATCGTTTCTCGTCGGGATGCATGCCATAGAAGACACGCAGGGGTGTGGAGGTGATCTTGATGAATCCCTTGGCGTCCTCGGCCGTCCAGCCATGGTTCATCTCGCCATACTCGCCGAGTTTCGACTTGGTGAGGTCGTCGGGCGAGTCGACACCCACGGTCTGGAACCCATAGGGGCGCAGCTTGAGAATGGCCGTTCCGTTGACATGGCGCTGCGAACTGCTGAGGAACGCCTCCATGTCGGGCATGACGGGCTCCAGGTACTGGCTCTCGTGGAGGAACATTCCATACCAGTTGGCCACCTGGTCTTTCCAGTATTGCTGCCACTTGGACAGGGTCGATTTCTCCAAGAGTCGGTGGGCCTCAATGATAAGCATGGGGGCAGCGGCCTCAAACCCGACACGTCCCTTGATGCCTATGATGGTGTCGCCCACGTTGCAGTCGCGGCCAATGGCATAGCTGGCTCCAATCTCTTCGATCTTCTGGATGGCTTTCACCTTGTCGTCGAAAGGCTCACCGTTGACCACCACTATCTCGCCTTTCTCGAAAGTGATGCGCAACTCGGCCTCGGGCTCCTTGGCCGTGACGTGCTTGAGGTAAGCCTCCTCGGGCAGTCCTTGCGTGGGGTCGAGCAGCTCGCCTCCGCAGATGCTTGTCCCCCAGATGCCCACGTTATAACTATACTTGAGTTTGGTAAAGTCGGCAAAGAAGCCATGCTCATTCAGGTAGTCGACCTCTTCCTTGCGCGAGAGTTCCTTGTCGCGCGTCAGCGTGATAATCTCCACGCCGGGTGCCATGACGAGGAAGGTCATGTCGAAACGAATCTGGTCGTTGCCCGCACCCGTTGATCCATGGGCAATGGCATCAGCCCCGATCTCCTTGGCATAGCGCGCGATGGCGATGGCCTGGAAGATGCGCTCCGACGAAACGGAGATGGGGTAGCAGTTGTTGCGGAGCACAT
>DJOD01000016.1:12329-58133 GCA_002437115.1 Prevotella sp. UBA6447 | reverse complement strand
TTGCCGAAAATCATGTATTTCAGCGACTTGGCGTAATACTCCTGCGTGACATCAAGCGTGACATACTTCACAGCCCCCAACTTGATGGCGTTCTCCTCATTCTTCTTCAACTGCTCGGCACTGAAACCGCCAGTATTGGCGCAAGCCGCATAGACATCCCACCCTTCCTGGGCGAGTTTCATCACGGTGTAGGATGTGTCAAGGCCACCACTATAGGCCACTACTACTTTCTTTTTCATAATCTGGTTCCTCCACGATTCTCCCTGCCAAAGTACCCGCCTTCGCACCTCGCGACTGGCAAGACGACAGGCCAGGGTGAATGTTTGGTTTGTTGTTGTTGGTTTGTTTGTTCTAATTTAGCACCGCACGAGTGGCGGGCAACACGCGCTCATTGAGCCTTGGGCAACCATGGTCACGACTCGCCATAGTCGCTTGAGCTCTCTGCCGACTGGTTTCCGCCCTTGTCGATGCGGCGGATGCGCTCCATGACGGCAGCCGGTATTTTGGCGGGCAGGTGCTCCTCTGGGTCGAAGAGCATGGCGGTACAGATGCAAAACTTGCGACCTGTGCGCTGCAGGATGTCGTGGTTGATGCAACCCTGGCAACCGCGCCAGAAAGCCTCGTCGTCTGTGAGATCATTGAATGTCACGGGGTGATATCCCAGCTGGGTGTTCATGGTCATCACCGCCGAGCCGGAGGTGAGCGAGAATATCTTGGCGTGCGGCCAACGCACGCGAGCCAGCGTGAACGTGAGGTTCTTGATACGCTTGGCGAGACCCATGCCGCGATAATCGGGATGCACAATCAAGCCCGACGTGGTGACGTAATGCTTGTTGCCCCACGTCTCAATGTAGCTGAAGCCGGCGAAACGCTCACCATCAAGCGCGATGACCGCCTTGGCCTCGCGCATCTTGGTGGCCACATACTCGGGCGACCGCTTAGCTATTCCAGTGCCTCGCACCTTGGCGGCATCCGCAATGGTCTGAAGAATGGTATCGACATACTTGATGTGACTCTCGTCTGCCACCATTACTTGTACTTCTTTCATAAATATCGTTTATTTATCTACTATCAAATTGATGCCATCCACGATGGTCGTATAGTCCACTCCCTCGCGAACCACGATGATGATGGTGTCGTCGCCAGCGATGGTGCCCAAGATTTCGGGCACATTGCTGTTGTCGATGTCGTAAGCAATCGAACTGGCATAGCCAGGGCGTGTCTTGATGACACCCAGGTTTCCAGAGAAATTGATGGACAAGAAGCCTGGATTAGCAAGCATCTCGCTTACCGACAGCGACTTGTGGGAGCGGCGATACATGGTCTCGTTGGGAAGCACATAAACATACTTGCCATTCATCGAGGCAGCCTTGGCCACCTTCAATTGCTTCATGTCGCGGCTCAGGGTGGCTTGGGTGAGCTTGAATCCCTCGCGGTGTAGCTCGTCGAGCACTTGTTCCTGACTGCCCATCTCTTTGCTTGAAATAATCATCTTGATGGCCTCAAGCCGACTGTCTTTGATTTTCATACCTGTATTTTTATTCTCTAACCGATTGCAAAAATACAACTATTTGCGCAAACAGGCAAACATTATTGCATATTTTTAAGCTTATAGATTCCTATTTTACCATATCGCGTGCGCAAATACTAATAAATATTCAAGTAATGCGCGTAATTTATGCATGCAGTGGATTCAGAAAATCTGCTGGAACTTGCCTGTTGAGGTCAAAACAGTCGTCTGTCGTGAGTCGCTCCACACTCACTGGATGACACCACTTTCCTACGTTTTGCAATCATAAATACCCAAAAGAAATTGGACAATATACATTTGAAAAAGTGGCCTCATTTTCACCAACGCCGTCTTTGGTCACAAATACGCGAAAATACGGAGCTTTTCATAACTTGTTTATAATTAAACTATTAACAAATTGCATATTTAATTACAGCCAAAAAAGTAAGCACTTTTCATAAAAGAAGCTATCCTATGCCATCACGATAGATATGCTTTTACGTCGCGATAGACACTCAATCGTGTCACGACTGGGTATCTATCGCAACATAAAACACCCTTTATCACAAAGTTTCCCGGTGCATTTTCTACCCCAACCAGACAGAAAGGCCATTTTCGGGCTCTACTTTAGTTGAAATCAGGAACTAACTTTTTGACCAAAAATCACGACGAATCGACGTTGACAGCGACTGTTCAGAACTCAACGTAGTGGGCGAGGCGCTCGAGGTCGTCGGGTGTAAAATCGTTGAGCAGCCGCAAGTCTGACAGACTCTTCAGTGGTCCGCGCAATCGCCGATAATCGGCAATGGCCTTGGCCTGATAATAATTGATGTAAGGGTGGCGCTTGAGCTGATTGAGCGTCAAGCGGTTGATGTCAATCTTTGAAGGCTCTCCTCGAACCACGAAATAAGAAAGTGCCTTCTCGGGGAAATCCTCAATCTCAAGCAGCTGGTCGGCACTGTAGAAACCGCCCAGCCGCTGACGATAATGGATCACCTCTCGGGCAAAATAAGAACCAATGCCTGGCACGCGCTTCAGCAGCGCGGTGTCTGCCGTGTTGAGGTCGATGGTCTCCGACAATTGCAACTTGGCTGGATAATGGGGTCTCACGCTGTCGCGTCGCACAGAATTGTCAGTGGCATATCGGTTAGCGGCTGGCTGGTAGTCGGGCGCGATGCGAATATAAGGTTCAAGCTCGCGATATTCCTTCTGGGTAAGGCCATAGAGCCGTGCAAAGTCGGAAGGCTGCCGATAGATTCCACCAGCCGCGCGATAGCGATAAATGTTGCGCACCTGCCAGGGTCTGAGCCCCAAACGGAGCAATTGCGAGCTGTCGGCTGTGTTGGGGTCGAAAGGGAAACGCTCGGGACGACCGACAGCCTCCTGGCGATAATATCCATCTGCGGCTTCGCCCATGCGCGCATCACCACGGTTGGTTGGCAGGCCTTGCCTGCCCACAGGCAGACTGTCGGGCGAGAGCGACAAGGCTTCCGATCCGTCGCGCCCAAGATAGGCAACAAACCCACTGGCAACAACAAGCAGCAACACGGAGAACATGACGACACGGCGGTCAGAACGGTTTAGGTAGAAGAGATTCTTAAGTTTCACGTCAATCAGTATGGAATAGAAAAATCAGGGGAAGGGGGAGGCTCTCAGATGACACCCATCTGATGGAGGAAAACCAGCAGGATGCAGGCTGGCGAAACAAAACGGATGATAAAGAGCCACACGGAATAGAGAGATGAACGGAGGGTGCCCCAATTGCTCACCTCGTCGCGCACCACTTGACGGGGCACCACCCACCCAACCAGGATGCAAGTGAAAAAGGAACCAAGGGGCAAGAGAATGTTTGAGGTGAGATAATCGCAGCAGTCGAGAAAGCTCTTGCCAAAAAGGTGGATGTCGGCAGCGCCACACGACAACGAACAGAGCACGCCGATGACACAACACACCATCGTCTCAATGACGGCTCCCTTCTTGCGTGAAATATGAAGCTCCTCATAAAAAAGGGCCGTGCCTATCTCATGCATGGAAATGGTGGAGGTCAAGGCCGCCAACGACAACAGGGCGTAGAACAGGATACCGACGACATAGCCTAACGTGGGACTGAACGCCTGCTGGAACACGTTGGGCAGGGTAATGAAGATAAGCGAAGGGCCGCTGTCGGGATTGACACCCACGGAAAAAGCAGCGGGGAAAATCATGAGGCCAGCAAGCACGGCAATGACCGTGTCGACAAAGGCTATCTGTGCCGCAGTGGTCAGAAGATTGGTTTGACGCCCGAAATAGGAAGCGTAAGTGCAGAGGCACGCCGTGCCTAACGAAAGGGAAAAGAATGCCTGGCCCAACGCGTCGAGCAGCACACTGCGCGACACCTTGGAGAAATCAGGTCTAAAAAGGAACTCCACGCCCTTGCCCGCTCCTGGAAGGGTGCATGAAGCAACAACAATGACCAGCAGCAACACAAACAAGATGGGCATGAGGGTATTGCTGAACTTCTCGATGCCTTTCCGCACACCACGAATGACCACCAGGTGGGTGATGACGATAAAGACGACTGTCCACATCAAGGGCTTCAGGGGGTGGGAGGAGAAGGCCTTGAAGTAATCGGCCACATGGGCGGCGTCGCCATTGAGATGTCCCATGGCCGAGGCCACCAGATACTGCAAGCACCAGCCGGCCACCACAGCATAGAAACCCAAGATGATCATCGACGTGAGAGCACCCATGTAGCCCACCACCGACCACCATCGTCCACCCATCGTGTGATAGGCGCGGGCGGCATTGGACGCGCCATGGCGTCCCACGATAAACTCGGCCACCATGCCTGGAATACCCAGCATCAGGATGCACACCGCATAAATGAAGATGAAAGCCGCGCCACCGTCTTGGCCCGTCATGTAAGGAAAGCGCCAAATGTTGCCCAAGCCCACAGCCGACCCGGCCGTGGCGAGCACGACACCTATCTTGGTTCCGAAATTACCGCGTTCTGTCATAAAGTGGAAGTCAAGTATGAGCCTTGGACAAATGTCCCAAGAATCATATCACGTTAAACTGATGGAGAAAGATGGAAAGGATGGCCAGGGGACAGACAAAGCGAACCAAGAACAAGAACACACCCAGGAAGCGGCCTCCCAACGTGCCCCAGTTGGTAAACTCGTCTTTCACAAGCTGTTTGGGAACAAACCATCCCAAAAAGAGGCAGGTGAGAAATCCGCCTACGGGAAGGAAAATCTGGCCAGTCACAAAGTCAAACACGTCAAAGAGACTCTTGCCGCCAACGCGCAACCCATCGAACGAACCCAACGACAGGGAGCAGAACGCGCCGATGACAGTCGTGGTGACGGTAGCAATCCACGCGCCCTTTTTACGAGAGATGTGAAGTTCCTCATAGAAGAAAGCGGTGCTCACCTCATGGAGTGACATGAGCGATGTGAGGGCAGCCAGCGACAAAAGGGCATAAAACAGCAACGACACAACACATCCTAACAAGGGCATGCCCGAAAAGGCTTCATTGAAGACATTGGGTAGAGTGATGAAAATGAGCGAAGGGCCGCTGTCGGGATTGACACCCACAGAGAAAGCCGCCGGGAAAATCATGAGGCCGGAAAGGATAGCCACTAAGGTGTCGATGAGTGAAATTTGGACGGCAGAGCTTAAGAGGTTGGTTTGGCGCGAATAGTAGGAAGCGTAGGTGCAGATGCACCCCATGGCTATGCTCAGAGAATAGAAAGACTGGCCCAAGGCACCCAGGAAAACGCCTTGGTCGACCTTGCTAAAGTCGGGCTTAAACAGAAAAGCTATGCCCTTATCGGCCCCAGGAAGCATACATGAGGCCACCACAATAATGAGCAACAGCACAAACAGGGTGGGCATGAGCAACTTGGAGGTTTTCTCGATGCCACCGCGCACGCCATGGATAATGACAAAATGGGTGACAAGGAGAATGGTCACGAGCCAGAAGATGGGACGAACGGGATCGGTTGAGAACGTCTGAAAATAGGTTTTCACAAACTGGGGGTCGCCATGCAGCTGTCCTGCGACAGAAGCGTAAATGTACTGCAGGCACCAACCGGAAACCACTGCGTAATAACCAGTGATAAGATAACCTGTCAGCACACCCAGTAGTCCCACAAACTTCCAGGCGTTGCCGTGCGCCAACTTCGAGTAGGCACGATAGGTGTTGGATGCACCATGACGACCTATGATAAATTCGGAAACCATGCAGGGTATACCCAACAGAAGCACACATCCAATATATATAAGGATAAAGGCGGCTCCACCGTTTTGGCCAGCCATGTAAGGGAAACGCCAAACGTTGCCAAGCCCCACCGCGCCGCCAGCAGTGGCCAATATCATTCCTATCTTACTTCCAAAGTTTGCTCTTTCTTCAGACATACGTTTTTTTCATTTATCACGCTTGCAAAATTATAAAAAAATATCTACTTTTGAATTAAAATGAAAGCAAAAATGAAAAAATCGCGTAATACATTAAGAGTTACATTAAGAACCTACCCACTTTCTTTGACTTGCGCGGCTGCCATTTGGGTATTGTGTCTCATGCCCATCCCCGAGACACCACTGAATGACATCAACATGATTGACAAGTGGACCCACTTCGTGATGTTCGGTGGTCTTTGCACCATCGTGTGGGGTGAGCACGCGTTCAGACACACTTCACCCGACAAGCGATTCCTATGGACATGGGCCTTTGCCGCCCCTCTGGTGATGGGCGCACTGATAGAGTTGGTGCAGGCCACCTGCACTGGAGGCCGACGGAACGGCGATGCCGTCGACTGGTTGGCCGACGGCATCGGCGTTCTCATTGGACAGGGGCTCGGTATGCTTCTGGCACGAGCTGTCGCCAGTTGCAGAAAGGGTCGCTAAGCAAACTGGAGTTGCGGAAATGGGCATCGCCTGTCACCTCTGGTCCGATAAAATCGGGCTTTTCATAAGGTTCGTCTTCACGATGAAGCTCCACCTCGGCCACCACAAGGCCAGCATTGGCCCCATGAAACTCATCTACCTCAAAGGTGTGGGAACCACTTTTCACCAGCCAGCGATGCTTGTCAACCACGCCACCTTGGCACAGGGTCATCAGGTGGATGGCCTCATCCAGACTAATCTCTTTCTCAAACTCGTAGCGGGTTAAGCCACCATTAGTGCTATGACTTTTGATGGTCAGGTAACCCTTCTCGTCGCGCACACGGATGCGAACCGTGACTCCGGAAGCGGGGATGTAGCCTTGCTGGATATGGCTACAAGAAAAGGCGGCGCTCTTGTACGCGTCGCCTTTCTTGACGAGAAACTTGCGCTCTATCTCAAGTCCACTCATTATCTTACTACATACATTGACCAAATGACATAAAGGATGGCAAGCGCGATAAGCACGCCGAAGACCCACTTGACGACCTTGTCGCCTTGGTCTTTCTGCTTGTCGTCATGATTCTCTCGCTTGCGAGGTTGAACCACCTGGTTCACCTCATGTACCACAGGGTGCTTTTCTACTCTCTTCTTGCTCATGATATCAATATTTTAAGGTTATTCTAAAATGCGAGTAACAACTGCGGAAGCTATATCAAGATAGGATACGGCATAAAACACACCGCTTCACATCTCTGGCCAGCAAAACCTATTGGGCTTCTTCCTCCGTGGGGAACTCCATCAGATAAGCCTTGATGAAACCATCTATCTTGCCATCCATAACGCCATCTACATCGGATGTCTGGTAACCCGTGCGATGGTCTTTCACACGACGGTCATCAAAGACATAGCTGCGAATTTGGCTACCCCACTCTATCTTTTTCTTGCCAGCCTCAATCTTGGCCTGAGCTTCTTGCTTTTTCTTCAAGGCTCGGTCGTAAAGCTGGCTCTTCAAGAGCTGCATGGCCTTCGCCCTATTCTTAGGCTGATCGCGCGTCTCAGTGTTCTCAATGAGGATTTCTTCCTTCTCCCCTGTGTCGGGATCTTCATACTGGTAGCGCAAACGAACACCTGATTCCACCTTATTGACGTTTTGTCCACCAGCACCTGAACTGCGGAAGGTATCCCAACTGACCTTGGCGGGATCTACATACACCTCAATGGTATCGTCGACAAGTGGAGTGACAAAGACACTGGCGAAACTGGTCATGCGCTTACCCTGCGCATTGTAAGGAGACACTCGAACCAAACGATGCACACCATTTTCGCTTTTCAGAAATCCGTAGGCATACTCACCACCCTCGATGGTCATGGTCATGCTCTTGATACCGACCTCTTCGCCTGGCTGGAGGTCGGTGATGGTAACCTTGTAACCATGAGCCTCACACCAACGCATATACATTCGCATGAGCATCTGTGCCCAATCTTGCGCTTCCGTACCGCCCGCACCTGAATTGATTTTCATCACGGCATCCATGGAGTCTTCTTCTTGGCGAAGCATATTCTTCAGCTCAAGTTCCTCAATGGCATGCATGGCCTTAGCATAATCGTCGTCAACCTCTTCCTCAGTCACCATGTCTTCCTTGTAGAAATCGAAAGCCAACTGCAGCTCGTCGGCATACTGACGAACCTCCTGATAGCCCCTGAGCCACTTCTCAATGCCCTTCACCTTCTTCATTTGTGCCTGGGCACGCTTTGGGTCTTCCCAAAAGTCAGGAGCCTGCGTGCGCAATTGCTCCTCCTCGAACTCCACTTTCTTCTGGTCGATATTCAGATAATGATGAAGCTTGTCTGCTCGATCCATCACATCCTTCAATTGATCTGCTGTTATCATCTGTTTTCTATTCTTGCTGTTTAGAAGGATTGTTATGGGCATATTGCCCACTTTCCCTGTTAGTCCTGGTACATCTTCTCAATGATGTCGTTGTAGTTCTTGTTGATAATTGGACGCCGCATCTTCAACGTGTTTGTCAATTCGCCCGATTCCATCGAAAAATGATGAGGCAGCAGCGTAAAGCGTTTGATTTGCTCATAGCTCGCCAACGACTGCTGGAGTGTTGTGATGCGTTCCATCATCATCTCGTGAACCTGCGGATTGGCGCATAGGTCTTCACGTGTCTCAAAGTTGACCTTATGGTCGCGCGCCCATTCCTCCACCAAGCGAAACTCGGGGACGATGAGCGCAGAAACAAACTTACGTTGATCTGCAATAACAGCCACCTGGTCGACATACTTGTCAACCAAAAGCAGAGACTCTACCATCTGGGGTGCCACATACTTTCCATTGCTGGTCTTGAAAAGGTCTTTTATGCGCTCGCGCAGGTAAAGCTCGCCATCCTTGAAATAGCCTGCGTCTCCCGTATGGAAGAATCCTTCCTTGTCGAACGCTTGCGCATTGGCATCGTCTCGATGGTAATAGCCTTTCGTGATGGTGGGACCTTTCAATAGAATCTCGTCGTTGTCACCAATCTTTATCTCAAGTCCGTCTATGGGTCTGCCCACCGACCCGATGGTGTATTTTTCTCCCTTGTGATCGCACGAAACCGTAGCCAAGCTCTCAGTAAGGCCATATCCTACAATCATTGAGATGCCAATAGAATGGACAAACTGCTCTACTTCGGGAGACACATAGGCTCCTGCGGTAGGGAAAATGTTGGGATGCTCCAGGCCGAGCTGCTTGCGAACCAGGCTCAACACAGTGTGGTTTACCACTTGATACTCCAATGCCAATCCCAACGGCGGACGTTTGCCATTGGCCAAATACTCAATGTTGTACTTGCGGCCCACACTGAGGGCATGATTGAAGAGTTTTCGCTGCACCCCACTCGCATCGTCCATCTTGGCCTTGACAGCCTGATAGACCTTCTCCCAAAAGCGAGGCACACTCGACATGCTGGTCGGATGTGTCTCACGCATAGAATCTTGTATTTCCTTGGGGTAAGTGTTGATGATTAATTGTGCTCCTTCAGAAAGGGCCAAGTAGGCCCAACCGCGTTCAAAGATGTGAGTAAAGGGCAAGAAATCAATAATGCGATCCTTCTCTGTAACGTCGACAACCTTTCCATTAGCGGCAAGTGCTGCAGCATATTGGCCATAAGAAAGAATGACACCTTTGCTTTCCCCTGTAGTGCCACTGGTATACAAGATGTTACAAATGTCGTCATTGTTGGCCTCGCTCCAACGTTTCTCCACTTCCGTCTGGCGCGGAAGACCTTCCCCTAATCTCAAAAAGTCGTCAAAATAAAGGGCGTTGGGGTCGTGCGAACTGACACGAACGCTTTCATCGAAAATGATGATTCGCTCAAGCGAATGGCAAAGGGGGAAAATACGGTGAGCCTTGTCATATTGCTCTTGTTCACCAACGAACAAGTATTTCACGCCACCATCATTGACCATGTACTGTATCTGCCTCTCCGAGCTGGTTGCATAGAAAGGTATCGAAATGGCTCGAACGCCATAAGCCCCAAAGTCTGTGTACAAATACTGGATGCAGTTTTGCGAGAACACTGCTATCTTCTCCTGTGGCTTAAGACCAAGGTTGAGCAAGGCATTGCTCACTTGCTTGACCCGGTAGGAAAACTGGTTCCATGATGCTGTTCTCCATTTCAGACTTCCAAAGCTACGGAACGTCAAGGCGGGGCGAGCACCATACTTCTTAGCCTGCTCATGAATGAGCACAGAAAGATGACATAAATTCTGCATACTGTTTAGGCTTAAATTTTAACGTAAAAGGCTTCCTTGCGCGCAATCTGCCTAGCAATCTGTTAGCCTCGACCACTCCCCCTCCCCTGACAGACACCAACTTTTGGTGACATGACAAGCATCTCGTCTTCGAATACTAACACCATGCTTTCGCTTAACGTGCAAACCATATACTTTGCAAAGTTAACTAATAATCCTTAAAGAAGGAAAACTATTAGGTTTTTTTTCTTAATTTTGCTTTCGTTATGAAGCAGCAAGATTACCTAGGCGATGCCATTGAATTGCTATGCGCCCTAATTAGCACCCCGCGTGTTAGCCGATTGGAGAGCAACGCGGCCGACATCATGGAACAGCGGATGAAAAACTATGGTTTCGCTCCACAGCGCGAGGGCAACAACCTTTGGATCCAAGCTGACGGTTACAATGACAAGAAACCCACATTGCTTCTCAATGCGCACATCGACACGGTGAAGCCATCGGCTTCCTGGACACGCGACCCTTTTGAGCCATCCATCGAGGGCGACTTCATCTATGGGCTTGGCAGCAACGATTGTGGTGGAGGCCTCACCACGTTGTTGCAGACATTCCGTTACCTGGCACTCAGGCCGCAACCATACAACCTCATATACCTTGCATCCTCAGAGGAAGAAGTTTCTGGGAAAGACGGCATCAGCCGCGCTTTGCCCTTGCTACCCAAGATTGACGTGGCCATTGTGGGAGAGCCAACAGGCATGCAACCTGCCATTGCAGAGAAAGGACTGATGGTGCTGGATGTCATCGCCCATGGCAAGAGTGGTCACGCTGCACGCAACGAAGGCGTTAATGCCATCTATGAGGCGCTGGATGACATGCGCTGGATTCGCGATTACAAGTTCTCAAAATCGAGTCCCTTTCTCGGCCCCACCAAGATGACCCTGACCGTTGTGCATGCTGGGACACAACACAATGTCATCCCTGACACATGCCAAATGCTGGTGGACGTGCGCACAAACGAATATTACACAAACGAGGAGGTGTATGAAATCATCAACCGACACGTCAAAAGTGAAGTGCGCGCCCACTCATTCCGCCTCCATTCTTCGCATATCGACATCCATCACCCACTTATCTCACGATGTATCAACATGGGCATGAAGCCCTACGGTTCTCCCACCTTGAGCGACCAGGCTCTCATGCCCTTCGCCTCGTTCAAGCTTGGCCCGGGCGAGTCGTCTCGCAGCCACAGTGCCGATGAATTCATCAAAATAAGCGAGATGCGCCACGCTTTTGACACCTATATAGGGTTACTCGACGGCAAAGAGATATCCAACGAGCAAACAAAGAAACGAGCACCAACTCCCAAATAATAAGACGACACCTATAATTCTCACAGCGTCTTCTTCCTTTAAGTATCAGAGAAACAAGTGGAAAGGAGCCATAAAAAGAAAGGACTTTCCCCGAGTCACTGTCAACGATTCGGTGAAAGTCTTTTTTCAACAGCGCAAAGGCAAAACCAACAAGCGCAGCTATTGTATCTTTATAGCAATTTCACCTGCCAAGCCAAGTCTCAGGATTCAGCTTAGCCCTTTCCTTCCTCAACTGGAACTGGAGAATATGCTCAGGGCCAACGGTTCCCAATATCTGCCGAGTGCTCACCTTCTGTCCGCGGCTCACACTCACAGACCTAAGATTGCTGTACACTGAAATGTAAGCGCCGTGACGAACCATGACAACCATGTTGCCTCCAAAGCCGATGACCGCGCTCACCTCTCCATCATAGATGGCCCGCGCCTGGCAACCCGCGCCACCCAAGATATTAATGCCCTTGTTATCAAGTGTCACTCCTTTAAGCCCTTCCACTTGGTATTGTCCAAAATGACTAACGATCTTATACCTTCCTGTGATGGGCATGGGAAGCCTCCCGCGATTAGCCTCAAAGCCACTGTTCATCATGCGATCAACGGTAGAGAACCGCATCATGTTGTCAGCGTTCTCCTTTGCCTCAGCAATTTCTTCCTTGGCACGCTCAGCGTCAGCCCTCTGTTTTCGCTCAGCAGCCATGCGTTGCGACTGAGCTTCTCGCGCAGCCTGGTCAGCCCTTTCCTTTTTGGCAGCCGCCTCAGCAGCCATACGTCGTGCAGCCGCCTCCTTGGCAGCTGCCTCCCTGGCAGCCGCCTCAGCTTTTTCCGCCTGCTCCGCCAGTTCACGAGCTGCCGTTCGCTGCCTGGCTCTCTCTTCAGCCAAAGCTTGCTCACGAGCCTTTGTCTCAGCAGCCTCGGCAGCCTCGGCACGAGCCCTGCGAGCAGCCGCCTCGGCTGCTGCCGCCTTGCGTGCCTCTTCCCTCAGCTTTTCCTCTCTGGCCTTGGCTTCAGCGATACGCCGAGCGTTTTCCTGTGCCGCGCGTTCAGCCTCCGCCTTCTTGCGTGCAATCTCTGCTGCACGACGTTTGGCAGCCTCAACGGCTGCCGCCTTACGTTTAGCCTCGGCCGCAGCGCGCTCCCGCACCTTTCGCACCTCAATCTCGACCAATCGGTCGATTTGCGCATTGAGGGCTGCATCTTTCTTATGCTGTTCGGCAATGATTACCCGAATGGTCTGCTGCTGTTTTTGCAGCCCCTGTACGATTTGCTGCTGTTCGGCTTTGTTGCCCTCCAGTTTTTGTTTTTCCTGCCTACCTTGATAAAGCAAGCTGCTCTTCTGTCCACGCACGTTCTCCAGTTGCGTGTTTTTTCGCGTCACCTGGTTTTGCTTGGCCCTCACAGCCTCGCCCTGCGCCTTTTGGTATTGCGCATATTCGCGCACGAAGCGCAAGCGCCTGTACATCTGGGCAAAGTTCTTGGCCGAGAAAATAAACATCAACCGATCTTGCACTGAGCGGTGGCGTGCCATATAGCGCATGGACTTCACGTACCTGGCCTGCCGCTCTTTCAGTTGCATCTGCAGGGTGGCAAGTTGGGATTTTAAGATTCCGATATTTCCCTCAATATGTTTGATGTCCGTCTGTATATTATCAATGTTCTTTTGCCGTTGGTCTATCTCCCCATTGATGGCCAGCAAATTTTGCAGGCGTTTGGCCACATCTTCCTTGTTAGCTTTTAAAGCTTTCTCTTGTTCTCGAATTTTTTTTTGTATTGCCGCCCTTTGGTTTTGCAGTCCACGGATAGAAGCCGTTGAGTAACGAGTAACATCGTGCTGGTTTCGACGACTACCCTTTACCGTTGCTTTCTTACGCTGCTTGACGTTCTTTGCCTGTTTTCGCTGCACGTTTGTGGTGCGCGTCTGCTTGCGAGTCCTACCAGCGTTCTTCGTTTGTGCCCCGGAAACAGCCACCAGGCACAAGGTCAACATGATACACAAAATTCTTCTCATTATATCAACTATCAAACGGACAGCATTACATCATTAAGGAAAACCATTCCAACCAGAAAAGCTGAGTGGCCTTTCAAAAAGGGAAGCACCCTGAACAAGAAACTATTGCAGCAACTTGCCCAAGATGTCAAGCGCCTCCACCTTCTTATATTTATTTGACACCGTAGTATTCTCTTCCCAATCGTCCGAGGTCTTTAGCTCGTCCAACGCCAACTTAACCGTCACCTTACGAGCCTGCTTGACCGCATTTGTAGAAAACGATAACAGTTGTGTCGCAGGAAAGCGCTTCACGCCCAGAGCCTTGAAATCCGAATATTTCCAAGTAAGCGAAGAGTGTCCTTTCGCCATGCTACTGTAATCTACAAGAGCCTCACTAATGAGGCCACTGTTCCTATCAGCCTGCCAGGTGAAGGTCATGTCTCCATTTTTTGCCGACACCAGCACGTTGCCTGCTGATTCGCCAAAGTTCACGGCAAACTTACCCAAATCGCCTTCTCCAACCCTGTTGGTTCCAGGAAGCATCAGTTGGTTCCAAAACAACGCCTGCAAGGAATAGAAACTCAATCCGTTGCTACGCAAGAAATCGAGCTGGTTGTAGTCACCCTTCACATATTGCTTATGAATACGGTCGACTACCATCACATAATCGGGCGTGAACTCCAGTCGCCCCACTTCCGTCCCTAAGTAGGGAATGAAAAGTTGCAGACGTATCACCTTGTCGCGTCTCATATGGAGCGACCCTGACAGGCTGACACTCTTGCCGTCCAAGTTAGCCGTAAACGTCAGGTTTCCGACAATATTCTTAGCATAAACTTTCTGGTCATTCACCTTCTGCATGAACGCCACCTGTTGCCCGTCGGTTTTCTTTTCCGCCACGTGCGAAGTGGCTGAAGTGGTCCCGTCAGTCACCAACGCCTTCTTGGTGCCACACGAAACAAGCGCCAAAGGCGCACACAGAACTAATATTTTAACGATCGAAGTCTTCATTTTTCCTTCCTGTATAAATTGATTTTACGCGTCAAAGTCTCCTTGTCTCCACCGGCCTCAATAGCCTTCTGCAGGAAATCCAAAGCTTTTTGTTTTTCACCCACCTTCATGTAGATGTCAGCCGCATGCTCCAAGACCACGGCGCTGACCGCGCTGTCCGTGTCGTTTTTCAGTGTAGCATCCATGTAAATCTTCGCCTCCGAGTACCTGCCTTGACGGTAAAGAATCCAAGCGTAGGTATCAAGGAACGTAGCGTTGCTGGGCTCGGCCTTGACCGCCTTGGAACTCATCTCCTCCGCCTTCTTCAAGTTTTCACCTTCCTCACTCAGGAAGTAGGCGTAGTTGTTGAGCGTCATGGCATGGTCGGGCTTCCACTGCAAGCAACTGTCAAAGGCAGCATAAGCCTTTTCCTTTTCGCCTTGGCTATGATAGATTTCTCCCATGATGGCATAGAAGTCACTTACAATGTTGGGGTTGCTCTTGTCGTTGATTTCTGCCGTCCCCCGTTGGAAGGCATCCAGGGCGCCCTTATCGTCTTTTTGATAATATCGCGCGAGCCCTGTGAAGTAATAAAACGCCATTTCATCGGGATTGTACAACATTCCCGGCTCAGCCAATTGGGCAATGGCCTTCCAATCCTCCGAGGCCCATTTGTTCTGTATCAGCTGGAAACGAGCTGATGCGTTGTCGGGTGCGAGTTCCAGCAATCTGGTCAACGCCGAGTCCACTTTCGCCTCAGGTAGCTTCTTGAGCTGGTAATAAGCCGCGCGCATCTCCGCCAACGACACACTCTTTGGCACCACCTGGCGCATGCGATCCATGAGTCTGATAATCGCGGAAGAGTCACCCCCATTACGCTCGTTTTCTTGGATAGCCTGCTTCAGAAACTGCATCCGGCTATCATCGGGTGTGTTCTTGCCCATCAGGATGCTCTCCATCATCTGCCGTGCCAGCGAGTCTTTTCCCGACGAACGGTAATAGTCGTACATGGAGCTCTGGGCGTATGTGTTGTCCGGACTGTCCTTGAGAGCGGCGGCAAAAAGCTTGTAGGCTTCTTTCTGTCGCTTGTGCTGCATGAGCCAATTGCCCAGCATTACGGAGAAGGTCTTGTCATTGGGGTGCTTTTCGGCCAATCGCTTCAGCGTCGTATAAGCATTGCGATAGTCGCCTTTCATCTCAAAGACATTCATCTTGGCCAGTTCAAACTGGTCGTCGCTCCCTTCCAGTTCTTCCATCTTACCAATGGCATCCAGCATCTTGTTGTAGTCCTTTTGCTGTTGGTAGAGTTGCACGAGCACATTAAGCACATCACTACGGTCGCGGTTGTTGGCCCATAGCTTTTCGTAGGCACTTGTGGCCTTTGCGTAGTTGCCTATGCCGATATAGAACTGAGCCACTTTTTCCTGGTATATGCCATTCCCCGGGCGCAGTTCTGCCGCTTTCTCAAGGTTTTTCAACGCCAACGAGTCTTGCCGAAGCATCGACAAGAAGCGTGCCTTTAGGAAATAAGTCTCCGCGGCGTTAGGGTTGATGTCCTCACAATGTCGCAACAGGTCGAATGCAGCCGCATAGCGACCCGCCTCCTGCTGGCGCACCGCCTCCAGGAAAAAATAGTTGTACCGCCGGCTGTCGTTGTAGTTCAGCGTGTCCATAGCAACCTGTTTGTGCGGCTCCTGAGACTTTTTCTTTCCTCCAGAAGGCATGGCCGTGCTCCCCATCGCCACAATGGCAAGGGCCACCAACGTGATATTTCTGAATCTTTTGTACATCCGAGAAAACGCCTCCTATCACTTTACGCCCGTATGGCCGTATCCGCCATCGCCACGTTCCGTTTCATCGAGCTCCTCAACGGTCTCAAACTTCACTTGCTCATAGCGTGCGACGACCATCTGCGCGATGCGTTCGCCATCACGAACCACGAAGTCGTCGTTGGAGAAATTGACCAGCAACACCTTGAGCTCACCACGGTAATCAGCATCGATCGTGCCAGGCGTGTTGAGCACTGTCACCCCATACTTCAATGCCAACCCACTACGTGGCCTCACTTGCGCCTCATAGCCTTCAGGCAATGCGACGCGCAGGCCCGTGGAGACGAGCACCCGTTGCATGGGGTGCAGCACAATGGGCTCCGACAGGTTAGCGCGGAGGTCGAGCCCGGCACTTTGGGCTGTGGCATAAGCCGGGAGGGGCTGGTGCCCCATGTTGACAACTTTTATTTTCAGCATAACATTTGCAAAATTAATAAATTCCACACACTTAGATACTTTTTATTTATTAAAAAGGCGAAAAATGAGGAAATAACGAGTAACTTTGCCATGACAATCCATGCCAGGCCAACGTCCTGGCAACTGGGGAAAACAAAAACATGACGACATGAACTGGATCCAACTCATTTCCAACAAGCGTTTCGGGCAGGAGGAGCGCCATGCCCTTCGCCACGACGACCGCTCGGAGTTTAAGCGCGACGGTGACCGGCTGGTCTATTCAGCGCCGTTCCGTCGCCTGCAGAACAAGACCCAAGTGTTTCCTCTCCCAGGCAGTGTCTTCGTGCACAATCGGTTGACCCATTCACTGGAAGTGTCCTCGTTAGGCAAGTCGCTGGGCGACGACGTGGCACGCCGGCTGACAGCCCGCCACCCTGAATTGCGAGGCACCCTGTTTGAGGAGATAGGCACCATCGTGCAAACGGCAGGTCTTGCCCACGACATGGGCAACCCGCCCTTCGGACATTCGGGCGAAAAGGCTATCCAAACCTACTTCACCGAAGGGTCCGGCACCCAGTTACGCAGGCAAGTGACCGACGATTTTTGGCAAGACATCACCCACTTCGAGGGTAACGCCAACGCCTTCCGCCTGCTGGTTCACCAGTTTGTGGGCCGGCGCGCAGGCGGCTATGTGATGACCTACTCGACCTTGGCCTCAATCGTCAAATATCCGTTCTCAAGCCAGCTGGCAGGGCCTCATGGCAAGTTTGGGTTCTTCGCGTCCGAGGCTCCAAGCTTTCAAAAGGTAGCCGAAGAATTGGGCATGATTCGCCTGTCAGCACCTGGCGAGCCCCTTCGCTATGCCCGCCATCCACTGGTTTACCTCATGGAGGCTGCCGACGACATCTGTTATGAGATTATGGACATCGAAGACTCCCACAAGCTAAAAATCCTATCCTACGATGAGACACGCGACCTGCTGTTGGGATTCTTCTCCCCCGAGGCCCAGGCCAACATCCTGCGCCGTCTCAACGACGATGGCGTGACCGACCGCAACGAGCATGTGGTCTACTTGCGGGCTTGCGTGGTGGGTGCCTTGGAGCACGCCTGCGTTGACACGTTTGTGGAACATGAGGAAGAAATCCTACGCGGCGAGTTCGACGGCAGCCTGGTTGGCAACATCGAGCCTCATCTGCGCGACGCCTACATGCGTTGCGTCGCGATTTCACGCCAGAAGATATACCGCAGCAAACCCGTCCTCGACGTGGAGCTGAGCGGATACAAAATCATGGAAACGCTGATGGAAACGCTCGTTTCAGCGGCCATACACCCAGAGAAATATCACTCCCAGCAACTCATCTGTCGCTTCAGCAGCCAGTATGCCATCGAGAGCCCCGACCTGGAGACGCGACTCATGGCCGTGCTCGACTACATCAGCGGCATGACCGACATCTACGCGCTTGACATCTACCAGAAGATAGAAGGCATCGCGCTACCCATTGTCTAACTCCCCAAAACCAAGAAACACCGATGAAACGGCGCATTTTTTACAATCACAAGGAAGAGCTGTGGAACAGTTGGAGCCATGCGGGCGGAATAGCCATCGGCGTGGTGTTCGGAACCATTTTTCTCATTTGGTGCTTCAAGGAGGGGGACGGCTGGGCATCGGCCGGCGTCATCCTCTACCTCTTTGGCATGCTATGCTCCTACATTGCCTCCACAACCTACCACGCGCTGAGCGCCTGGTCTCCGTGGAAGGAACGACTTCGCAAATGGGACCACGCCGCCATCTACTGGCACATCGCCGGTTCCTACTCGCCCATCACGCTCATTTGCCTGCGCAACCAAAGTTATTGGGGCTGGACGTTGTTTTCCTTCATCTGGGCAGCAGCCATCGCAGGAACCATCTTCAGCTTTCATGGGCTGAAACGTCATAGCAACCTGGAGACCGTCTGTTTCGTGGTCATGGGGCTCAGTGTGCTTGTGGCCATGAAACCACTCACCGACGCGTTGCCGACAGCTTCGTTCTGGTGGATTATCGGCGAGGGAGCCTGTTACATCACAGGTGCCGTGTTTTACACGCTGAACCGCCGTCGGTTTATGCACACCGTTTTCCATTTCTTTGTGCTCATGGGCTCAGTATGCCATATCATTGCCGTGTGGGACATCCTGATGAAATACCTGTAAACGAGATCAACCATCACACGCCAAAGGCCACAGGGCCACTCCTGCTTGGTGCGCAACAGCACCGGCGGAGTGGCCCTGTGGCCTTCGTGGCATCTGGCTCAGCTCAAAAGGGAAACAGGCTCGGCCCTCTTCCTCACAGTAAGACCGTGTTGGGTCGACCAGGTATGCGGAGCACCTCGGGGTGCTCTTCCACAAAACTGTTGATATGCCGCACCCGCTTCTCCTCGAAGATCTCATCAACGGCAATAAGGATGCCGCTTTCCTCCACCTCGCCAAACTCGTGGTTGATGGCCGTCCCGAAGAACTTCATGGTAGGCGACAGGTTCATGTAGGCATTGACAAGCGGGGGGATGTTATAGCCCAGCTGACGCACACTCCTGTTGAGGATGCGGTAATCCTTGCGGAAGTCATCCTCGCAAAAAATGCTCTTGAGCTCCTCTTCGGGAGTATCCAAAAGCAGCGGTTCCATCGGTGTCACAAGACCTTCCTGGTCTCCAAAGTGCTTGCGCAGGAAATAGAGTATCATGTCACGTCCCTTTCGGTCGAACGAGGGGTACATGGTCATCTTTCCAAGGAAATATTTGCAGCGCGGGTTGATGACGGTCAGCGCGCCAAGCCCGTCCCAAAGGTTGTCAAGGGCGAAAATCGACTTGGTATTCTTACGCACGTTTTGGTAATCCACAGAAACAAACGACCGTCCCAGCTCCACCGTATTGGGAGCATAATCATTCATGAACTTCTCGGAAAAATGAAACATATGGGACATGGCCACCTGTGGTTGTCCCGCTGCGTTTATTTTCCAATCATCACAAAACAAGTAGCGGTAGCCCCCGATAATTTCCTCGGCCTCGGGGTTCCACACGATGAGTTGTCGGCAGCCATCGTCCATGGTGTCGAACTCGTCGATATCGACCGACTTCCCTGTCCCGCCGCCAGCGGTACGGAACGCGATCTCCCTCAAACGCCCTATCTCTCGCATCACGTTTGGCGCGTTCTTGGCTGTGATGACATAAATTTCGTTGTGGCTCTTGTTCGTTGTTCGCAATTCACGCTCAGGAGTGAGCTCCGCCTTGAGCAGCTTCTTGCTGACGGGTTGGCTAATCTCTTCTTCCATCATACTACGTTATATGGGTCTATTCTCCTCGCTCTGAGGCCGGCCCTGCTTGTTCGTAAACCTTATCTTCCACAAATTTAGCCCATTCCATCGGCGTGCGGCTCTTGTCAAACGTTTGCCACGGGATGGGCTTGCCAATGACCACCCGATAGTCCTTGCCCACGTTCTCGTACATCTCGTCGACAAGGAAGAGCATGGCGAGATTGATTTTCAACCCCAGCTTCTTTTGCCATTTGGCAATGCGGTAGAAACGCTTGGAGTTGCGGCCACTGAAATAGATGGGCACCACGTCACGGTGATATTCCACGCTCTTGGTGATGAACGTCTTCTTCCAAGGAAGGTCGTGTATCTTTCCGTCTATCATACGCGAGTTAAGCCCAGCGGGAAACATGAGCATGTGGTTGTCGCTTTGGAATCCTGCTTCCACCATGCGGGGGAAGTCGCGGCTCTGCTTGCCTGTCTTGTTGATGCCTATGCTCACGGGGCGCAAGCCAGGCAGCGAAAGCAAAAGGTCGTTGACCAGATAACGGAAACGGCCGTCATAATGGGTGCCGATAATCGATCCGAGGCACACCCCGTCTTCTCCTCCTAAGGGATGGTTTGAGACAAACGTGTAGAGCTTCCCGTCATTCTTGTCGGGCAGGTTCTCTACTCCTTCTATTTTAACGTTCATCTTTAGGTACTTCACACATTCGGTGAGCCATTCCGTGCCCGTTTTCTCGCGACTTTCCCATAAGAAGCGGTTCACTTCGTCCTCATGCACAATATGCTTCAGCCAACTCACCAGGAAACGAGGCACCCACTTGGCCTTGTCGCCCATTTTTCCACGAAGTATCTTATCTATGTCAATGGTCTTTTCCATGCTTTCGCCAATCAAGCTAATCTCATAACACGTTGCAAAAATAACATTTCTTTTTCTAAATTAGTGTCTTTTGCCACAAAAAATCATCATTTGACCATAAATAAGGACGAAATGCCAAGCCGCCCTGCGCTGGAGCACCCGCAATCTCCGATCACACCCAAACGCCATGCGCAAGTTGCTTGTGGCGCACGGAGCTGATGCCATCCAGCTGTCGAAGCTGAAGCGCAAGTGGAGTTGATGCGATTTGTAAAATATAATGACATCAAAAACGTTCTTCTCAAACAGGGGAAATAGCGTGCAAAAGTGTAGGTTCTCTGAGCAGCGAGACTATGTGGCGGACTAAAAACGGCGAGAGAACCGCACGACAAGATATCTATCGATGCTCAACAAAGCCCATATCGTGGCTCCATGAAGCCTCTATCGACACTCAAGAAGACCCATATTGAGCGATAAAATGGCACTAAAGAGACCATCTCCTCTCACTCGAAGAGTCAGGAAACACCACTTTTCCAGTTTGCGAAGACAGCTCAAATTCACACCCTTCTGACATTCAGCCATTTGCAAACAACACCTAAAAACGAGCCTATTTGAGAGTTATAGAGACTGCGAATGATTTCGCGCCAATCCTCAGGGGATATTTGTCAGCATCTTTTCTCAACTATATCATACAACCTTTCCCAGCCTCGCGCTTCACACAAATCATAAAATCGCATGAAAAAACAATTTTTGTGGGGAGAAGTGGAGAGGAATGGGGAATTTTGTGTAACTTTGAACCCTGATAAATATAAATCAGTACACATGCGGTTTTTAGGCAACATCGAGGCACGGACAGACACGAAAGGGCGGGCTTTTCTCCCATCCCCTTTCCGCAAGGTGCTCCTGGCCTTTGGCGAGGAAAGCTTGGTGTTGCGCCGCGACATATACGAGCCGTGCCTGGTGATATACCCCGAGAGCGTGTGGAACCGCGAGATGGACGAGATGCGCTCGCGCCTGTCGCGATGGGACCGCCGCCAACAGATGGTCTACCGCAGCTTTGTGAGCGGCGTGGCCAGCTTGGCCATGGATGCCAACGGCCGCATACTCATTCCTAAGCACCTCATGGAAGCGGCAGGCATACGGCAAGACATACGCTTCGTGGGCATGGGCGACACCATCGAGATATGGGCCAATGAGACTGGCAGCTCGCCATTCATGGAGAGCGAAGAGTTTGGCCAGGCTCTGGAGCAGCTGATGGCTCCAACCAACGACAAGGCCCATGAGGCAACGGAAAACAACGAATAGAAACCAGAATGGTCAAGACAGCAGAAACATATCATGTGCCCGTATTGCTGAAAGCAAGCGTGGACGGACTCGACATCAAGCCCGGAGGCACCTACGTGGACGTAACCTTCGGCGGTGGAGGGCACTCGCGAGAGATACTGTCGCGCCTGGGCACGGGCGGGCACCTGTTCGGCTTCGACCAGGACGCTGACGCCGAGGGCAACGTCAAGGCTCTCGGCGGAGAAGTCGCCAGCGGGCCGACGTTCACCTTTGTCAGGTCTAACTTCCGTTACCTGAAGAACTGGATGCGCTACCACAGCGTAGAGCGCATAGATGGGCTGCTGGGAGACCTCGGGGTGTCGAGCCACCACTTCGACGACGAGAGCCGCGGCTTCTCGTTTCGCTTTGACGCGCCGCTCGATATGCGCATGAACAAGAGGGCAGGCAAGACAGCCGCTGACATCGTGAACGAATACGACGAGGCACGGTTGGCCGACGTGCTCTACCTCTACGGCGAGCTGCGCACGTCACGCCGCATTGCAGCCACCCTGGCCAAAGCCCGCCAGCAGAAGCCCATCCTGACGACCCACGACCTGATGGAGGCCGTGGACCCCCTGTTCCACCGAGACCGCGAAAAGAAAGACCTGGCAAGGCTCTTCCAGGCATTGCGCATCGAGGTGAACCACGAGATGGACGCCCTCAAGGAGATGCTCGCAGCAGCCACAGAACTACTGGCGCCAGGCGGACGGTTGAGCATCATCACATACCACTCACTCGAGGATCGCATCGTGAAAAACGTGATGAAGACCGGGCGAGCCGACGGAAAATTGGAACAAGACTTCTTCGGGCGGGTTGACAGTCCCTACCGCATGGTGACATCGAAGGTCATCACGCCCACCGAGAAAGAACAACAGATCAACCCCAGGAGCCGCAGCGCCAAGCTAAGAATAGCAGAGAAAAAATGACCAAAAACAAATCTGACATCACGGAAGAAACCTTAAAAGCCACCGAGCGCAAGCCAGCAGAAGAGCTGACGCTCAAGGAGGTCATCGAGGAGACTGCCACTGAGGACGAGTCGCCACAGTCCACCAAGTTCTCACTGCGCAAAATACTGGGCGGCGACATCCTCAACACGGCCATCATACGCCGGCAAGTGTGGCTTTTCCTGCTCATAGCCTTTTTCATGGTTTTCTACGTTTCCAACAGATACAGCTGCCAGCAAGACATCATTGAGCTCGACAAGCTCCACAAACAGCTCACCGAGGCCAAATACAAAGCACTCAGCAGCCAAAGTGAGCTCACCGAGGTAAGCCGCGAGAGCAACGTGCTCGAGATGCTGAAGAACAACAAGGACAGCGTGCTGAAAATAGCCAGCCAGCCTCCTTATTTTATAGAAATACCCAATGATCAATAACCCGTCATGAGCAAGTTCAACTCCAAAAAGGCCATGCCCCGCTACAGTTGCATCTGCATGGTACTGACGCTGGTGGCCCTGGCCGTCGTCGCCAAGGCAGGCTACATCATGACGGCCCAACGATCCTATTGGGAAAAGGTGGCCAAGCGCGAGACGCTCGACAGCTTGTCGGTGCCATCGCAACGTGGCAACATCCTTAGCGACGACGGGCAGCTGCTGGCCTCTTCGCTACCCGAGTTTAAGCTGTACATGGACTTCGGGCAACTGCACGAGGCCGACAACGACTCGCTGTGGCAAGCGAAGCTCGACAGCATCTGCATGGGCCTTCACGACATATTCCCCGAGAAAAGCGCCAACGCCTTCAAGGCGCACCTGGAGAAAGGGCGTCGCGAGGGCAAACGCTACTACCCGATATGGCCCAAACGCGTCAACTACAACACCTATTGCGAGGTGAAGCAGCTGCCGGTGTTCCGCCTGAAACGCTACCAAAGCGGCTTCGTGCCGCAAGAGTTGCAATCGCGCACCAGGCCTTACGGCAACATGGCCGCACGCACCATTGGCATGATGTACAGCGAAAAAGACATGGGACGCACCCCTCGCTGTGGCCTGGAGTTCTCATACGACTCGCTGCTGCGCGGAAAAGACGGGTTGAAAAACCGCCGCAAGGTACTCAGCAAGTACATGGACATCATACAGCGCGAGCCCGTGGAGGGAGCCGACATCCTGACCACGATTAACGTGAGCATGCAAGACTTGGCTGAACGTGCCGTTCTCAAGAAACTGCAAGAAATCAACGCCGAGTTTGGCGTCGCCATCGTCATGGAGGTCAAGACAGGCGACGTGAAAGCCATCGTCAACCTTGAGAAATGTGTCGATGGCAAGTACCGCGAGATACAGAACCACGCCGTGACCGACCTTGTGGAGCCCGGTTCGGTGTTCAAGACCGCCTCACTGATAACCGCCTTGGAGGACGGCGTTTGCGACACGTCATTCACCATTCCCACCGGCAACGGCATCTGGCACGTCTACGGGCGCGACATGAAAGACAGCCACTGGCGATCGGGAGGCTATGGCACCATCTCGCTGGGACAGGCCATTGAGCTGAGCTCCAACATCGGTGTCAGCTACATGGTGGACAAGTTCTACCACAACGACCCCGCCAAGTTTGTGAGAGGCATCTGGCGCACAGGCATCAACGACCCACACATCAGCATTCCCATCAAGGGACATGCCAAGCCGTGGATCAGAATGCCTGAAAAATACCCCAACGGACAATGGAAAAACTGGAGCAAGACAGCCCTGCTGTGGATGAGCATCGGGTATGAGACCCTCATACCGCCCATTTACACGCTCACCTTCTATAACGCCATCGCCAACAATGGCCGCATGATGCAGCCTCGCTTCGTGAAAGCCACCATGAAAGACGGCGACACGCTGACCACCTACCAACCCGAAGTGGTGAAGGGGCGTGAGCACATCGCATCGGAGAAGACCATCAAAATCGTGCAAGACCTATTGCACCGTGTCGTGGTGAACGGAACGGGCAAGAAGGCCAATAGCCCCAACTTCTGGGTGTGCGGCAAGACCGGGACTGCCATGATTGCCAAGAACGGTTCCTACAAGGGCCTGCCAAACCACCTGCTGTCGTTCGCGGGGTGGTTTGGAGAGAAGGACAAGCCCTATTACAGTTGTATCGTCTGCATACAAAAGCAAGGTCTGCCAGCCTACGGATGGATGAGCGGCGAAGTGTTCAAGGACATCGCAGAGGGCATCATGGCCAAGTATGTCAGATACGACATCAGTGACGCCCACGATTCCACGTCGTGCCCTATACCTGACGTGAAAAACGGTAACCTGTTCTCCGCTCAGCGCGTGCTGTCGATGTTGGGCATTAACACCAAGACCAACTACGCCACGCCTGCCACCCAAGCGGCACTGGTATGGGGCAAGGCTCTGACCAGCCACAATGGCGTTGTGCTCAGGAAACAAGCCATGACAACCCGCCAGCACATGCCCGACGTGACGGGCATGGGGGCGCGCGACGCCGTGTACCTCATCGAGAGCCGAGGTGTCAGGTGCATCGTGAAGGGGCGCGGAAAGGTGGTGGAGCAAAGTCTGGCTCCCGGACACTACATCAAGGGAAAGGAAATTTGTACACTAAAATTAGAATAACAAAAACTGACAAGATATGATACTGCAAGAGTTGTTGAAAAACACCAAGCCGCTGGCTGTTGCCGGCGACATGAGCGTGAACATCACAGGAGTCGACATCGATTCAAGAAAAGTGAAAGGCGGACATCTGTTTGTGGCCATGAATGGCACGCAGGTAGACGGACACAAGTTTATACCCAAGGCCATAGAGCTCGGAGCCGTAGCGGTGATATGCCAGGACATGCCCGAGGAAAAGGCTGACGGTGTGACCTACGTGCAGGTGGCCGACTCAGAAGAGGCTGCGGGCAAGGTTGCAACGCTTTTTCACGGCGACCCCTCGCGCCACCTGAAGTTGGTTGGCGTGACCGGGACAAACGGAAAGACAACCATAGCAACCTTATTATATAATATGTTCCGAAAGATGGGACATAAGTGCGGGCTGATGTCTACCGTGTGCAACTACATTGAGGGCGAGGCCATCCCCTCAGACCACACGACACCCGACCCCATCGAGCTCAACGAACTACTGGGCCGCATGGTCGACGCTGGGTGCGAGTATGCCTTCATGGAATGTTCAAGCCATGCCATCGCGCAAAAGCGCATCAGCGGACTGAAATTCACTGGTGGCATCTTCACCAACCTGACACGCGACCACCTCGACTACCACAAGACATTCGAGAATTACCGCAACGCCAAGAAAGCCTTCTTCGACGGGTTGCCCAAGACCGCATTTGCCATCACCAACGCCGATGACAAGAACGGAATGGTGATGGTGCAGAACACCAAGGCCACCGTGAAGACCTACTCCATCCGCCAGGCAGCCGACTTCCGCGCGCGTATCATCGAGATGCACTTTGCAGGCATGTACCTGGAGATTGACGGTCATGAGGTCGGAGTGCAATTCATTGGAAAATTCAACGTGAGCAACCTGCTGGCCGTATACGGAGCAGCACGTATGTTGGGAAAGGAGCCCGAAGACATTCTGGTGGTGCTTTCCACGTTGCACAGCGTCAGCGGCCGCCTGGAACCGGTGCAGTCGCCTGACGGGTACACGGCCATCGTTGACTATGCCCACACGCCCGACGCGCTGGCCAACGTGCTGTCATCCATCCATGAGGTGCTCAGCGGCAACGGCCATGTCATCACCGTGTGCGGAGCCGGCGGCAACCGTGACCACGGAAAGAGGCCACTCATGGCACAAGAGGCCGTGAAACAGTCGGACAAGGTTATCATAACAAGCGACAACCCGCGTTTCGAGGATCCGCAAGCCATCATCGACGACATGGTAGCCGGACTCAACAAGGAGCAGATGAAGAAGGTGCTGACCATCGTGGACCGCAAAGAGGCCATCAAGACCGCTTGCATGATGGCACAGAAAGGCGACGTGGTGCTCGTGGCTGGCAAGGGACACGAGAACTACCAGGAAATAAAGGGCGTGAAGCATCATTTCGACGACAAGGAAGTGTTGCATGCGATATTCGACGCCTAAGGGTAAAAGGCCAGCAACTGGCCATAACCATCATCACTAAAAGAAGCACACAATGTTATACTATCTTTTCAGGTTCTTAGAACAGTTCGGCATCAGCGGCTCGGGCATGTGGGGATACATTTCTTTCCGCGCGCTGTTGGCCCTCATCCTGTCGCTGGTCATATCCACGTGGTTTGGTGAAAAGTTCATCAAGTATCTCAAGAGCAAGCAAATAACCGAGACGCAACGCGATGCGAGTATCGACCCGTTTGGCGTGAAAAAAATCGGAGTGCCTTCGATGGGCGGCATCATTATCATCGTGTCAATTCTCATTCCCGTATTGCTGCTCGGACGACTGAGAAACATTTACCTTATCCTGATGATTATCACCACCCTGTGGCTGGGCTTCCTGGGCGGGATGGACGATTTCATCAAGATATTCAGGCGCAACAAGGAAGGGCTGAAGGGCAAGTACAAGATTGTCGGCCAAGTGTCGATCGGCCTCATCGTAGGACTTGTGCTGTGGGCTTCGCCCGACGTGAAAATGAACGAGAACCTGACCACCGAACAACGAAACGGCCAGGAAATGGTGGTGAGCCACAGCTCGGAAGCCAACAAGTCGCTCAAGACAACGATACCCTTCGTCAAGGGGCACAACCTTGACTACTCGGAAATCATGTCGTTTTGCGGCAAATACAAGTCGGCAGCCGGATGGGTGCTCTTCGTCATCATGACCATCTTCGTGGTAACGGCTGTGAGCAACGGTGCCAATCTCAATGACGGCATGGACGGCATGTGTGCCGGAAATTCGGCCATCATAGGTGTGGCACTCGGCATCCTGGCTTACGTCAGTTCGCACATGGAGTTCGCCTCATACCTCAACATCATGTACATACCCGACTCACAAGAGCTGGTGGTGTTCATGTGTGCCTTTGTGGGAGCACTCATCGGCTTTCTCTGGTACAACGCCTATCCTGCCCAGGTGTTCATGGGCGACACAGGGTCGCTAACCATCGGAGGCATCATCGGCGTGGGTGCGATCATCATACACAAGGAACTGATGTTGCCCATCCTCTGTGGCGTGTTCTTTGTAGAGAGCCTCAGCGTCATCTGCCAAGTATGGTACTACAAACTGGGCAAGCACAAGGGCGTGAAGCAACGTATCTTTAAGCGCACACCAATACACGACAACTTCCGCGTGACCGACGACCAGCTCGACCCCGAGTGCAAGTATCTCGTTAAGTCGCCCCACTCCGCCAAACATGAGGCAAAAATTACCATCAGGTTTTGGATTATCACCATCATCCTCGCCGCACTGACCATCATCACACTAAAAATACGTTAGGGGAAATAGGGCAATAGAGACCCTATCAGATACAGTGTAAAAGACAGGGGAGACTGTAAATTTCGTAAAGCCACGCGTAACCATCAATCATTAAAAAAGAAAACTATGAAAAGAATAGTTGTTTTAGGAGCTGGCGAAAGCGGCGCGGGTGCCGCCGTGCTGGCCAAGCAAAAAGGATTTGACGTGTTTGTGTCAGACATGTCGAAAATCAACGACAAATACAAGAAAGTGCTCAACGACCACCACATAGCCTGGGAAGAAGGACATCACACGGAGAAGCTGATTCTCAACGCCGACGAGATTATCAAGAGCCCTGGGATTCCCAAGGAAGCGCCCATGGTCCAAAAGCTCATGGCACAGGGCACACATATCATCAGTGAAATAGAATTTGCCGGACGCTACACAAACTCCAAGATGATATGCATCACGGGTTCGAACGGAAAAACGACTACCACATCTCTCATCTACCACATTTTCAAGGCGGCAGGTTACGATGCTGGACTGGCCGGGAACATTGGACGGAGCTTGGCCTTGCAGGTTGCCGAAGACCCACACGAGTATTACATCATCGAGCTGAGCTCTTTCCAACTCGACAACATGTATGACTTCCGCGCGAATATCGCCATCTTGCTCAACATAACACCCGACCACCTGGACCGCTACGATTACAAGTTTGAGAACTACGCGGCTGCCAAGATGCGCATCACCCAAAACCAGACGGCAGAAGACAGCTTCATCTATTGGAACGACGACCCTGTCATCAAGGAGGAGCTGAAGAAATACGATATCAAGGCCGTGGCTTGCCCCTTCTCCGAGCTGAAAGAAGACGGCTCCATAGCATACATCGAGGAAGGGCAGTACAAGCTAGAGTACCCAACACCGTTCAACATGGAACAAGAGGAGTTGTCGCTGACGGGAAAACACAACATCTACAACTCGCTGGCCGCAGGACTTGCCTCCAACATCACTGGCATCAAGAAAGAAATCATCAGGAAGAGTCTTAGTGACTTCCCTGGCGTGGAGCACAGATTGGAAAAAGTGTGTGACGTGAGGGGTGTACACTATGTCAACGACTCGAAGGCGACCAATGTGGACGCATGCTGGTATGCGCTGGAAAGCATGAAGACACCAGTGGTGCTAATTCTTGGTGGAAAAGACAAGGGAAACGACTACAGTGAGATAAAGAACCTTGTTACGAAGAAATGCAGGGGGCTGGTGTATCTCGGCGCGGACAACGCCAAGTTACACAAGTGTTTCGATGCATTAGGGCTACCCGTACGTGACACGCATAACATGAAAGACTGCGTGAGTGCTTGCTACAACATGGCACAGCTTGGAGACACAGTGTTGCTATCGCCCTGCTGTGCCAGTTTCGACCTTTTCAAGAACATGGAAGACCGGGGAGAGCAATTCAAAACACTCGTAAGAAGTTTGTAGTTTCAAAGCGACGGCCAACACTTAGTCGCCAACAAAGAGCAACCAAGGAAATGAACAAGAAGTTATCCAACTTATTCAAAGGTGACAGGGTCATCTGGATGGCGTATTTCTTCCTAAGCATCATCAGCATCGTGGAGGTGTTCTCAGCCTCTTCAGAGCTGACGTATAAGGGAGGCAATTACCTGTCACCAATCATCAAGCACATCGCACTCATTGCCTTCGGATTCTCCCTGATGGTCATCACGCTGAACATCAGTTGCAAATACTTTAAGATTTTGACACCTATCCTTTTAGGATTTTCATTTGCAATGCTAATATGGGTGGCACTCGCAGGACAAACCACCAACGGCGCAAACAGATGGATATCCTTTTTGGGCATACAATTCCAGCCATCGGAATTTGCCAAGGGAGCACTGGTGTTGATGACCGCTCAAATTCTTAGTGCCATGCAAACAGACAATGGAGCAGACAGGAAGGCAATGAAATACATATTGCTCATTGCACTGCCATTCATTGGATTCATAGCGGTGGAGAACTTATCAACAGCAGCCCTACTCTGCGTGGTGATCTTCTTCATGATGATCATAGGACGGGTGCCAGGGAGGCAACTCGGAATGTTGGTGCTGACAGTCGTGGTATTATTAGCTTGTGCGATATCACTCATCATGTTGGTGGGCGAAGACACCGAAAAGGTTGGCGGGCAGAAGAATCTGACGGAACTAACAACGACAAACGGACAGACAATCAGGTCAGAAGAGAGCACCGGACACAAGGGCGTGCTGAAACGATTAGACACATGGAAGTCGCGCATCGACAAGTTCTTAGACTCAAAAGACATTCCACCAGAAAAGGTGGATCTTGACAAGGGAGCGCAAGAAGCGCACGCCAAAATTGCCATTGCGACCTGCAATATCATCGGCAAAGGCCCAGGCAACTCCGTGCAACGCGACTTCCTATCGCAAGCATTCTCCGACTTCATCTATTCGATAATCATAGAGGAAGGAGGCATAGGGGGAACCATTTTTGTGCCTTTTTTCTATATCGTCCTGCTCTTCAGGACAGGAAGAATAGCCACCCGCTGCGAAAACAATTTTCCAGCATTCTTGGCCATGGGATTAGCGCTATTGCTGGTTACGCAAGCATTGTTCAACATGTGTGTGGCGGTTGGGCTGGCTCCCGTGACAGGGCAGCCCCTGCCTCTAATCAGCAAAGGTGGAACATCGACCATCGTTAGCAGCGTATACCTGGGAGCTATTTTAAGCATCAGCCGAACAGCAAAGAAAACGCATGAGGAAAAGGGCACAAAAGAAAGCACTCTCGCAGCAGCTTAGCCTTGCGCAAGCGACATAATAAGGTATAGCAGAAGAAAAACGAAGGACAAGAAAATGAACGGAAAATAACCAAAAGTGGGAATAATTGATTACTTTTGCAAAAATAAGCGATTATGGACAAGGAGTTAAGAATCATCATCAGCGGAGGCGGAACAGGAGGACATATCTTCCCAGCCATATCCATTGCCAACGCCATCAAGGCCAAGCAGCCCAATGCAAAAATATTGTTTGTAGGAGCTATCGGACGCATGGAGATGCAAAGGGTACCCGCTGCAGGATACGAAATCAAAGGCTTGCCTATCTGCGGATTCGACCGCAAGCATCTGCTGAAGAACATCGCAGTCCTGTTCAAAATTTGGAAAAGCCAACACATAGCAAAGAAAATCGTGCACCAGTTCAAGCCAATGGCAGCCGTGGGTGTTGGAGGCTACGCCAGTGGCCCCACGCTGAACGTCTGCGCGGAAAAAGGTATACCATGCCTCATACAAGAGCAAAACAGCTATGCCGGGGTAACAAACAAAATCTTGGCTAAAAAAGCCACAAAGATTTGTGTAGCTTACGATGGAATGGAGCGATTCTTCCCAGCGGAAAAAATTATCAAGACAGGAAATCCCGTACGGCAAAACGTGCTCAACAATAACATGACTAAGGAAGAAGCACGTAAAAGCTTTGGTCTAAATCCCGATAAGAAAACAATTCTGTTGGTAGGCGGAAGCCTCGGAGCAAGGACCGTGAACGAAAGCATGAGGCAGCACCTTAGCGAAGTGAAAGCTGCCAACGTGCAGTTCATATGGCAGACTGGTAAATACTATAATGCCGAGATGAACCAGGCCGTGAAAGACTTTGGAGATATTCCCAACCTGAAAGTGCTCGACTTCATTAGCGACATGGGTGCTGCATACAAGGCTGCCGACCTCGTTATAAGCAGAGCCGGCGCAAGTTCGATCAGTGAGTTCTGCCTCATTGGCAAACCAGTTATACTTGTGCCCAGCCCCAACGTTGCAGAAGATCACCAGACGAAAAACGCCATGGCATTGGTCAACAAAGATGCAGCCATCTATGTGAAAGATGCAGATGCGCCTGAGGTCTTGCTGCACACAGCTCTTGAAACAGTGAACAACGACCAAAAACTGGCTTCACTCAGCACTAATATCAAAAAAATGGGACTAAGCAATTCTGCAGACACTATCGCAGAAGAAGTAATAAAACTGGCTTGGTCCAACAGCTAAAGAGCACAAGAAAAAACGTTATTAAAAGGGACAAAATGGAACTGAAAGACATTAAGGCAGTATATTTCATAGGCGCAGGAGGTATCGGTATGAGTGCAATCGCGCGCTATTTTATTCATCGGGGCTTAGTTGTTGCCGGTTACGACCGCACGCCGTCAGAGCTTACACGTCGGCTGGAGAAAGAAGGTATGCTAATTCATTACGTAGAGGATGTTGACGAAATTCCTCACGCCTGTCGCGACAAGGCTTCGTGCCTGGTCGTCTACACACCTGCCATTCCTGCAGAGCATAAGGAATTACGATTTTTCCAAGAAGGCGGATTCGAGATAGAGAAACGTGCACAAGTGTTAGGGACTCTGACACGAACACACAAGGGCCTGTGCGTTGCTGGAACACACGGCAAGACCACAACATCAACCATGTGCGCACACATTATGCACCAAAGTCACATTGACTGCAACGCGTTTCTTGGCGGCATCTCGAAAAACTACGGGACGAACTATATCCTTTCAAGCACAAGCGACTTCGTGGTCATCGAAGCTGACGAATTCGACCGTTCCTTCCATTGGCTGAGACCATGGATGAGTGTCATCACGTCGACAGATCCTGACCACCTGGACATCTACGGAACAAAAGAGGCATACCTCGAAAGTTTCCGCCATTACACAGAACTGATTCAGCCGGGCGGCGCGCTCATCATCCATACCGACCTTGCAATGAAACCCAACGTACAGAAGGGGGTAAAGACGTATACCTACAGTCGTGACAAAGGCGATTTCCATGCAGAAAACATAGTAATCGAAAACGGAGAGATTACTTTTGACTTCATCTCCCCCATAGAAAACGTGGAAAGCGTAAAACTCGGGCAGCCCATCCCCATCAACATCGAAAACGGTGTTGCTGCAATGGCCATGGCACAGCTGAACGGATGCACGGCATTGGAACTTCGCTATGGGATGGAGACCTACCACGGCGTAGATCGAAGATTCGACTTCAAAATTCGCAACAGCCATCACGTACTTCTTTCCGACTATGCCCATCACCCTAAAGAAATCTTACAGAGTGCAAAAAGCCTCAAGGAGCTCTACCCAAACCGAAAAATCACTGTGATTTTCCAGCCCCACTTGTACACTCGCACACAAGATTTCTACAAAGACTTCGCGGATGCTCTCAGCCATTTCGATGAAGTAATCCTCACTGAGATTTATCCAGCAAGAGAAAAGCCCATTCCTGGAGTTACATCAGAGCTTATCTTTGACAACCTTAGACCAGGTATGGAAAAAAGCATGATACACAAAGACGACGTGCTTCAGCTCGTAAAAAGCCGCGACTTCGACGTGCTAATCACACTGGGAGCTGGGGATCTGGACAATTACGTTCCGCAAATTGCCAAACTTATAGAAGAAAAAGAAAAAGTCAACAAGTAGGAAAGCCTTGGCGTTGAAGACCGAGCAAAAGAAACATAGGCAAAGCGCAAGTCGCAAGAAACTATAATTGAAGAAAACAATAAATCATCAAATCAAATGCGCTTCAACTGGAAGATGACCCTCTTGGTAAGCCTTGACGTGGTCATTGGAGCTTACATTGTCATGGCGTTTGCCTCTTTCAACAAGCCGAAAGAGGAAACGGCAGTGTGCAAGAAGGTCAGCATCGACATCCAGGATGAAACGACCAACGGTTTCATCACAGCCGCTGAAATCAAGACAAGGCTCAAAAGGAACAACATGTATCCGCTCAATAAGCGAATGAAGGACGTCAATGCCCGCACCATTGAGGAAACCTTAAAACAGAGCCCATTCGTAAAGACATCACAATGTTACAAAACACAGGATGGGACTGTTCATGTCAGCCTTACCCAGCGGATGCCCACTTTGCGCATCAAAGCTGCTAACGGAGATGATTATTACCTCGACGACGACAACCGCATCATGCCCAACTCACACTACACCAGCGACCTCATTATCGCCACAGGAAGAATCAGCAAATGGTTTGCGCAAAACTACGTGGCTCATGTTGGGAGTTCTTTGATGGCAAGTGACTTTTGGAAAAACCAGATAGAACAGATTAACGTGTTGCCAAACTATGGCGTAGAGCTTGTACCACGTGTGGGAAACCATATCATCTACATTGGCCAATTACCACAAACCACATACACCAACGATCGCAAGAAACTGGTCGTAAACTATGTGAAGATGAAACTTGACAGGTTGGAAAAGTTCTACAAGTACGGACTGTCACAGGCTGGCTGGAACAAATACTCCTACATCAACGTAGAGTTTGACAATCAGATCATCTGCAAGAAAAGAAATTTGAATTGATAATTATCATAGATCTATGGCAGAATTTAGAGTAGCTATTGAACTGGGCTCATCGAAGATGACCGGTATCGCGGGCAAGAAAAACCTCGATGGCAGCATCAACGTGCTTGCCGTGGTCAAGGAAGACTCCACATCATGCATCCGCAAGGGCGTGGTATACAATATGGACAAGACGGTGCAGGGACTAACCAACATCGTCACAAAGCTGGAACGTGCACTAAAAAACAAGATTACCCAGGTTTACGTGGGTGTGGGTGGCCAATCTATCCTCAGCGTGAAAAACACCAGTGTGAAAGACTTGCCAAACGACACCATCATCACTCAAGACATTATCAACGAGCTGATGGACAGCAATCGTAGCATGCAATACCCCGAAATGGAGATTTTGGATGCCGCAACACAAGAATACAAGGTTGACAACCAATACCAACTCGACCCAGTCGGAATACAATGCTCACGCATTGAAGGCAACTTCCTCAACATCCTTTGGCGAAAGACCTTCTATCGTAACATCAACCAATGCTTCGACAATGCAGGCATAGCCATAGCGGAAATGTACCTGTCACCCTTGGCTCTTGCTGACAGCGTGCTGACAGATGCCGAAAAACGCGGCGGTTGTGTATTGGTAGACTTAGGTGCCGACACTACCACGGTGGCTGTATACCACAAGAAAATTCTACGGAACCTTACGGTAATTCCGTTAGGAAGCAACAATATAACAAAAGACATAGCCTCCCTGCAAATGGAGGAAAAAGATGCCGAACAAATGAAGCTGAAGTATGCCTCAGCATATACAGAAGCCAATGACATCGACTCAAACCGCACTTATCCCATCGACAGCGACCGTACAGTTGATGAACGAAAATTCGTGGACATAGTGGAAGCCCGAGTACAGGAAATAGTGGAAAACGTGTGGTGCCAGATTCCCAGTGAATACACCGACAAACTCTTGGGTGGCTTTATTCTCACTGGCGGAGGATCAAACATGAAGAACATTGACCAGGCATTCCGCAAACATACTCCCGTGGAGAAAATAAGAATTGCCAAGTTCGTGTCTGAGACCATCCACACCAACGCCCCGTCAATCAACGCTAAAGACGGAACTATGTGCACCATTCTCGGCCTTTTGGCCAAGGGCGACATGAATTGTGCCGGAGCCCCCATCCACAACGACTTGTTTGGCGCAGGTGTAGAGAACAAAGGTCAATCCGCAACAGAACCACGCAAGCCGAAGTCCATTGACGGCACAGGAACGGGCAAAGTGCTCACCGAAGCTGAAAAAGCCGCAGAGGAAGCCGCACGTGAAGCCGCACGGAAAGCCGCTGAAGAAAAAGAACGTGCTGAAGCAGAAGCTGCTGCCAAGGCTGAAAAGGAAGAGCGCCGCAAGAAACGCGAAAACTCAAAACCCCGAAAAGCCTGGAGAGCCTTAAAGAGGTTCGTCGGGAACATGATAGAGGAGGAAGAAGAGAAATAACCACCCGCCGCGAACAGAAGGAGAACAAGCAGCAACAAACTGAAAATAATTAGCAATACCATTATGGCAGACAAAGATAATACCCAGCAAAACACCGATAGCCGTCGACCTTCTATTCTTGACTTCGGCGACCCTAAAAAGGAACACAGCATCATCAAAGTGATAGGTGTCGGCGGCGGAGGTGGCAACGCAGTCAACCACATGTATCGCGAAGGCATCCACGACGTGACATTTGTCCTCTGCAACACAGACGCGCAAGCCCTCAATGACAGCCCGGTTCCCGTTCATCTGCAACTCGGACAAGAAGGGCTTGGTGCAGGCAACCGGCCAGAGCGTGCACGCCAAGCGGCCACAGACAGCATTGACGACATACGCCGCATGCTCGACGACGGAACAAAGATGGCATTCATCACGGCAGGCATGGGTGGTGGCACTGGCACAGGAGCAGCGCCCGTTGTTGCCCAGGTGAGCAAGGACATGGGCATTCTTACAGTAGGAATAGTCACCATCCCATTTCGATTCGAGGGCACGAGGAAGATAGACCAAGCGCTCGACGGTGTGGAAGAAATGGCCAAACATGTCGACGCGCTGCTTGTCATCAACAATGAGCGATTGCGCGAGATATACCCAGAACTCAACATTCTCGATGCCTTTGGAAAAGCCGACGACACACTGAGCGTGGCAGCGAAGAGCATTGCAGAGATTATCACAACCCACGGCCTGATAAACCTTGACTTCAACGATGTGAAAACAGTACTGAAGGACGGCGGCGTGGCCATCATGAGCACAGGCTATGGCGAGGGTGAAGGACGCGTGAAAAAAGCCATTGACGATGCCCTCAATTCTCCGTTGCTCAACGATAACGACGTGTTCAACTCCAAAAAGATTTTGCTTTCCATTGCTTTCTCCAATGGAAAGAACAATGAAAACCAAGGTCTGATGATGGAGGAAATGAATGACGTGAACGACTTCATGGCCAAGTTTGGCGTTAACTTTGAAATCAAATGGGGAATAGCCATTGACCCTGAACTCGACAAGAAAGTAAAGGTCACCATACTTGCAACAGGCTTCGGCGTAGAAGATGTGGAGCCAACAGAGCGTCGTGTGCGCCGTACGTTCGAGGAAGCCAACCGGCAGGCAGAGGAAGACGAGAAAGACGCAGAACGCCAAGACCGCCGAAACCACTACTACGGCAAGGACAACAACAACCCACAGTACAAGCGTCGCCCACACATCTTCATCTTCACACAGAAAGATCTCGACAACGAAGATGTCATCATGAAGGTGGAAGACACTCCTACCTACAAGCGCACTCGCCAAATGCTTGAGGAGATCCGGCACCAAGCCAATGACGGTAAGGATAAGCCTGACACCGACGACCACAACAACAAAGTGCAGGGGGTCATCAGTTTCATATAAGAAAAATCTAATTTGAGCGCGCGAAAGCGCACACCATAATCAAGGAAAGCCACTGCGCGATGCCCACCGTTCATGAGCAACGCGCAGTGGCTTTCTCATGAAAGGATGGCTCTGTCCTTCAACACTTCCGACGGTGAAATTCCAAACTCTTTCTTAAAACACTTGCGGAAATATCCAGAACTGTTAAAGCCCGGGAGCATGGACACTTCATTAACATTGTATCGCCCCGATTTCAAGAAGCGCAATCCGCAACCAAGCTTCACCTTTCTAACTTATTCAATGGCACTAACACCTGTCAGGGCTCTTACCTTTCTATAAAAGGTGGAATGGCTCATTGCCATCTTGTCTGTAAAGAACGAAAGATCCATGCTTCATCGCCTAAGTTATCTTCAATCGGTTGGTTCAACTTAGCCATGAATTCCCTGTCAAGCGGACTAAGCGTCACTTCGTCTGCGGCAGACGGTTGCTCACTTCCTTTTATTTCAAGGTTACCAACATTTGGCATTGCGGACACCCAGAAAGGCACCACGCGCAAGCGTGTGGCCACCGGGTGGGACAATGTGTCAGCAACGACACCAAGGGGTTGACCATCGCCAAGTATGATGACGGAACCTGCGAAAAACAACTTCGCTGACAAGGGAGCTTGACTCTACAGGAACGGGCTCGCCCAATTGGGCGAGCCCGTTCCTGTAGAGTCACATTAATCATGTCATCGGCTGGGCTTTGTCGTCAGAAACGGCTGCGTCCAGCGGCTTACAACGCACCTTTCATCTTCGCGCCAAATTCCTTCGATACATAGTTGTAGAGGCTCTTGCAGCAGTCGGCCGAAAACTCCATGGCGCATCCCATCACGTGGTCCCATTGCTCATCGGTGAGGCCATGGATGAGCACGTCGCGCGTGATGCCATATTTCAGCAAGCCATAGATGAAACCGGCGTTGAAGTTGTCGCCAGCTCCGATGGTGCTCACAGTGTCGGTCTGGGGCACAGGATAGCTGTGCCGCAAGCCGTTGTCGGCTCTCAACTCGACGGGGTTGCTGCCTTGGGTGTAGATAAACTTCTTGCAGTAGAACGACACCTCGGCCTGATAGACCTTGTCGGGATCTTGCATCTTGTAGAGCACATCGAAGTCCTCACGACTGCCGCGCACGATGTCGGCATACTCCAGGTTCTCCAAGTAATTTGGCGTAATCTTCATCACCTCATCGCGGTGTGAAGAACGGTAGTTCACGTCATAGTAGATGATGGCTCCGTGGGCCCTCGCATAATCGAGCAACCCCACAATCTGCGGTCTGATGACAGGGTTGACCGCATAAAAGGAGCTGAAGATGACAATGTCATCAGGATGTATGTCGGGATAAACGAAATCGAGCTGGTCGTGGGGATGATCCTTGTAGAAGATATACTCGGCATCGTTGCGCTCATTGAGGAACGCCAACGAGATGGGCGACTTCGAGTCGGGAAACACGTTCACGTGGTCCGCATTGACTCCGTTCTCACGCAGGAAGCTGATTACGTGGTCGCCCACACGGTCATGGCCAGCCTCGCCAATGAACGTGCCGTTAACCCCGCTACGCCCCAGGGAGATGAGCGCGTTGAAGGCGGAACCGCCAGGGTACGCGCCAATGGGTTGCTCGTTCTTGAAGATGATGTCGAGCACGGTCTCTCCTATTCCGATTACTTTTCGCATAGTCTTTTAAGTGTGTTAAGCTTTGTCTGCCAGCCATACCTTGATACACAAGACGTGGCGGTGGAACAATCCAGGTGCAAATTTCCATAATTTCAAGCACATTTCAAAGCAATTTTGGGTATTTTTGCAGACGAAATGAAATATAACACTTGCACACTCAGCAACGGCCTTCGAGTCATACACTTGCCATCTGCATCGCCCGTAGTCTACTGTGGCTACCAGGTGAGGGTCGGCTCACGCAACGAAGAGCCTGACCAGGAGGGGCTTGCCCACTTCTGCGAGCACGTGTCGTTCAAGGGGACGGCCCGACGCAGCGCCTGGAGGATCCTCAACAGCCTCGAACAGGTGGGCGGAAGTCTCAATGCCTACACCAACAAGGAGGACACCTGCTACTACGCGGCCATCCTCAAGTCTCACCTGGGGCGCGCCGTAAGCCTACTCACCGACATCGTGTTCCACTCCACATATCCACAGGCGGAAATCAACAAGGAGGTGGAAGTCATCTGCGATGAGATAGAAAGCTACAACGACTCGCCCGCCGAACTGATCTACGATGAGTTTGAGAACCTCATCTTCGACCGTCATCCCCTGGGTCACAACATCCTCGGGTCGGCCAGCCGCGTGCGCGCCTTCACCACGACTGATGCCCTTCACTTCACCCGTCTTCACTACCGCCCCGACAACGCGATATTCTTCGCCTATGGAGATATCTCGTTTGCCCAACTGGTTCGCGAACTCAACCGCGCAATGGGGAAACAATATAAGGGTGCAGAAGAAGTTAACCTGCTACCAAAATATAACGCCACTGACAAAGCAGAAGCATCGGAACCCATTGGGAAGGAATGGGTTGAAACAAACTCGAAATCGTGGGGACACGTTATTGTAAGCGACCGCGATACCCACCAGGCACACGTGGTGGTGGGAAACCGTTGCTACAATGCTCACGACCCGCGCCGCATGAGCCTCTACCTGCTCAACAACATCCTCGGTGGGCCAGGCATGAACGCGCGCCTCAACGTGGCCTTGCGCGAAAGGCGTGGGCTGGTCTACACGGTAGAGAGCTCCATGGTGTGCTATAGCGACACGGGCGTGTGGTGCACCTACTTCGGTTGCGACCACGACGACGTGCAACGCTGCCTGCGCCTTGTGCGCCATGAGCTCGACCGCTTCGTGCAGTCGCCCATGAGCGAGAGCCAACTCTCCGCCGCCAAGCGTCAACTGACGGGACAGATTGGCGTGGCCAGTGACAACCGCGAAAACTTTGCCATCGACTTCGGCCGCGAATACCTACACTATGGACGGGAGAAAGACATCGCCCAACTCTGCCAACGCGTGGAGGCCATCACAGCCGACAGCGTGATGCAAGTGGCGCAAGACATCTTCACACCTGAACGCATGAGCGCACTCATCTTCAGCCATACAAAATAAGGCAGCAAAACGCCCGCGCATGAGAGAGGGCTATTATTTTTCACCTTCTCTATCTCATTGACAAACAGCAAGATACAAATCGACCCAAGAAGGGGACAACACTGGCTGGCGACAAGTGACAAGCAACGTGAAGAACGCCATTGGCTGGCAATCCAAGAAACGCAAACGCCCGGCGCATTATTTGCGCCGGGCGTTTGTGGATGTTTGGGAAACGAGTTCACAATGGTATGTGGGGCTACCCAAACGGAGCCTCTTGCTTACTTTGCCACTTTCTTTCCGTTCACGATATAGACACCATGTCCGAAGCGACTCACATCACTGGCCTTGCGGCTCACGAGACGACCATCGAGGGTGTAGACACCTTCGCGCACAATGGCCTGGCTCTCGACCTGCTGGTCGGTGATGGCCCCAATGCCCATAGCGGCATTGTTCTTGGCGCGCATCTGCGCCTCATCAAGAATCACCCAACGCTGGTTGGTGGCTGTGTTGGCCAGGTTGAAGGTAGTGCGCGACACGCTGCCAGCGCCGGTTACCGACAGCGTCCAGGGATTGCGGGCTGCATGGCGCGTGATCCAATAGCCGCGCGTTCCGTCCTCGCTGACGTTCACGCGACCCTTCATGAGCTGGAAGTCCTGCTGGTCAGAGGGCGTCACGCCCTTCGCCGTGAAACCGACGTTGTTGAAGGTGAGGTAGTGGCCCGTGGCGACGTTGCGGAACTGGTAATACTGGTTGTCAGGAGTGAAGGTGACATACCATGCGCAGCTGTCGTTGGCAACCAACTCATCGGCAGTCTTTTGGCTGAGCGCGAGTGCGCCATAAGAGCCCTTCTCCGTCAAGTAAGAGAGGTAGAGGCCGTTTTCGGCTTTCTCGTTGGTGATGTAATATTTCACGCCGTCCTGTTGCTCAAACGACCAGTAGGGCTCAGCGTAGTGGCTTGAGGTGTGCTCCAGGCCATCCTCACCGAGGGCTTGGCACACCAGGCCGTTTCCGTAGTAGAGCACATCCGAGTGGTTATCCTCAAAGGCACCGTTGATGCCATAGGGCCACATGTGCTGGTAGTCGCCATGGAGGAACGAGCCGGTGGCGTTGTCCCAGAAATCGAGCACAGCCGACACACGCTCGCCCAGCCAGTTGCCAGAGCCTTTCTTGGAGCCGCTCACGTCCTGGCTGCCAGCGCGCAGCACGCCGACAACAGCCCATTGTGTTCCTGCCCAAGGCTCAACGCCCACACCGTGGAGCCATTCGTGCATGATGGTGCCCGCCGACTGGTAGGAGACATTGGAACCCACACGCACATAGCCGCCATAGGAGCAGTCGGCCGTCGGGGTGCCAGGGTTGTAGCCCACATTGGGCCTGAAGTCCTTCATCTCGGTCAGGTTGTTCCAGATGTCAGCAGCCGTATTCACCGCGTTGGTGATGCGCGTGCGCACATCTTCCTCGCTGATGTCACGGATGGTGGGCTGAATTTCGCCCTTGGGGATGGTGTAGAAGCGAATCACGTCGCCATAGGCCACGTTTCCATCCTTGTTCTCCACGAAGGCGCGCATGAAATACTGCGTGGCTGGCTGCAGGTTCTTGAAGCAATAGATGGTGCCGTTGTTGGTGAGGGTCGATGTATACTTGGTGTCGGCTACCGTGGGGGTGGGCTGCGTACTGATGACGAAGCCCTGGTCCTTGATGTCGGCGGCAGCGGCCGTGGTGGTCAGGCGGCCAAAGGCCATCGTGGCGCCACGGGCATAGCGCGTGTCGGTAACGACCTTGATGGACGATGCCCACTTGTAGTTCTTCATGGATGCCTGCAGGTCGGCTGTGGCCTGAAACAGGTCAGTGCAAGTGGCTTCAGCATTATCGAGCTGTGCTTGGGCTGCTTCGATGGAGGCGCGGAAACTGTCGGCCTCTGCGCCTGTGGCATCGCCCAGAACCGCAGAGGCAGCCTGGATGGCCGCCTGTAGGTCGGCGCGTTTGAGCTCCAGGTCGGCGGTGCCGAGCGGGGTGGCACGCAAAATCTTCACCCAGTCGATGATGGGCAGGGCGTGGTTAGCCTGGCGGGCACTAAAGCCAAGGCGAATACGGCCAGCCACTTCCTGGTCGAGGATGAACGAAATGGTATCGGTGGACCACTCATGGGCTGGGAACTCTTTCTTGGTGAACGTAACCCTTTTTCCCAGGCGCGCGCTGTAGGGGTGCCAGGACGATGAGTTGGTGCTCAGGGTCGCATTGTCAGAAGCGTTGTAGACGGCCATCACCACCTTGTAGTCACCAGCGGGAAGCTTCACGGAGTCTTGCAAGATGTTGATGCCACTGGTGGTCGACAAGCCAAAGGCCAGGCCACCGCCTACCTCGCCTCCCATGCCGGCAGCGGGCACGCTGTAGCCCTCAAGGGTCTTTTCCGTCCCCCACTGCCAAACGCCCAACACGCCAGCCTTTACTGCCGTGACATCCCAATTGCCGACAAGGTTGATGTTGTTGGCAACCACGTTGCCCTGGTCGCCTACTGCATAGTTGAATGTCTGGTCGAAGCCAGCGTTCAACAGAAAGGCCGACGTGACGTCATAATAGTCTTGCGCATAAGCACCCGACGACGCACTGGCCACTGCCAACGAAAGAAGTAAAGATTTAACTTTCATGTGTATAAACGTTAACGGTTTAAGTTATATATTTGATTATGGTGCAAAGTTGATTATGGTGCAAAGTTAGCACTTTTTGTTGTCACTATACACCTTTCATTTATCTAAAAAATGGTAATTTTGCAACACTTTTCGTTCAAATCCAGCCACAGGGCTCTCCACGGCCCGCTGGAACGACCTATTCACATCAATTATACCAATCATGAAATTGAAAAAACTAATCGCACTGGCAGCAATGGCTTTGAACTTGCCGGCAATGGCCGATGAGGGCATGTGGACGCTCTACAACCTGCCTACGCAAGTCTACGAACAGATGCGCGGCTACGGATTCCAGCTGCCTTACGGCAGTCTCTACCAAGGCGACCAGGCCGTGAAGAACGCCGTGGTCAACTTCTCGGGTTACTGTTCGGGCGTGGTGGTCAGCCCCGACGGGCTGGTCTTCACCAACCACCATTGTGGTTTCGAGAGCATACGCTCCCACTCCACCGTCGAACACGACTACATGCTCAACGGCTTCTATGCCAAGACCTACAGCGAAGAGCTGCCCAACGAGAACATGTTTGTGGCCTTCATGGTCAAGCAGGAGGACGTGACTCCGCTGCTTGAGAAGGCGGGCTTCAGCAAGCTCGGACGAGAGGGAAAGGCCGCAGCGGTCGACTCGCTCGAGAACATTCTGACGCAACAGGCCAAGGCGCAAGACTCTTCGCTCTACGTGAGCATCGACGCCTTCTACGAGGGCAACCAGTGGATTGCCACAACCTACCAGCAGTTTGATGACCTTCGCCTGGTCTTCACCGTCCCCAAGAGCATGGGCAAGTTTGGCGGCGAGACTGACAACTGGATGTGGCCGCGCCAGACGTGCGACTTCAGCGTCTTCCGCATCTACGCCAACCCTAAGACCAACGGACCCGCCCGCTACTCAAAAGACAACGTGCCCTACCATCCCAAGCACTGGGCACCCGTGTCGTTGCAGGGCTACAAGGATGGCGACTTCGCCATGACCATGGGCTATCCCGGCTCCACGGAGCGTTACCTGTCGAGCTACGGCATCGAGCAGATGCGCATGCGCAACGCCGTGCGCGCCCAGGCTCGGGGCGTGAAGCAGGACGTGATGGTGCGCCACATGAGAGCCGACGAGGCCGTGCGCATCAAGTATGATTCGAAGTTTGCCACCAGTTCCAACTACTGGAAAAACTCCATCGGCATGAACAAGTGTATCGACTCCATCGGACTTATCCAGAAGAAGCGAAACTACGAGAATCGCATCAAGGCTTACGTAGACTCCACCGGCTATCTCAAGGACAGCCTCAACTTCGACACGCTGAAGGCTCTCTACGCCCAAAAGGCAACGGCCACACACGACCTGTTACTGCTCAGCGAGAGCTTCATCCGAACCAATGAGCTCGTCACACGCGCAATCCAGGACAAGCGGGGAAGCAACGTGGTGGCCAACGACAAGAAGCCCAGCAAGAGCTACAAGGTCTTCGACGACAACCAGAAGACCTGGGATGCCAGTCTTGACAAGGAGGTGCTGGCCGTGGCACTCAAGAACTACAAGGAGCACGTGACCGACCCAAGCAACTTGCCTGCTTTCTACTCCACCATCGCCTCACAATATGGCAACGACTACCAGCGCTTTGTCAACGATGTCTGGAACAAGTCGATACTGATGAAGAACGGCAAGCGCATCTACTTCAACAAGAAGAGCTACGAGAACGACCCGGGCGTGCGCCTTGGCAAGGACCTCACTGATGTGACCATAAATCTCTACAAGCAGATGGGCAAGACTATCCAGCGCATCAATGACCTGGAGCGTATGCTTTGTGCGGCCAAGCTCCGCATGGAAGAAGACATGCCCCACTACTCAGACGCCAACTTCACCATGCGCCTTAGCTACGGACGCGTGGGCGGGTACAGCATGGGCGGACAACCCTCTGGCTACTACACCACAGCCGAGAGCATCGTCGAGAAGATGAAGCAAGGCGACAAAGGGGTCTTCGACTACAAGGCCGAACCGGTGATGCGGCAACTCATGAGCGCCAGCGACTATGGACGCTATGCCGACAGGACCACAGGCAAGATGCAGCTCTGCCTGCTCACCAACAACGACATCACGGGCGGCAATAGCGGGTCGCCCCTCTTCGATGGACAGGGAAGGCTCATCGGACTGGCCTTCGACGGCAACTGGGACAGCCTGGCATCCGACATCATGTTCGACAAGGTGCTGGCTCGCACCATCTCGGTCGACATCCGTTACGTGCTTTACCTCATGGACAAATGGGGACACGCTGACCGTCTGCTGCAAGAAATCGGCGCCAAATAAGGCCAAGATTCCTTCGGCAACAAATGACCATGAAAACAAGATGGGGGCTCTCCT
>DJOD01000016.1:541-12295 GCA_002437115.1 Prevotella sp. UBA6447 | reverse complement strand
AGGAGAGCCCCCATCTTGTTTTTCACCTGCCAAGCGAAAGGTGCTGGTCAGGACAAATTGTCTATTTCGGCTTTCACCTCATCAAGTGAATGGGCCACACGTATGAAGTCTGACCAGTGGCCACGAATAAAACCACGGGCTTGCAGGTCGTCAAGCAACGCCACCAAGGGCTGCCAAAAGTCATCCATGTCGAAGAGGACGACCATCTTGTGGTGGTAACCTATGGTGTGGCTCGCGGCCACGGTGAATACCTCGTCGAGCGTCCCTATGCCACCCGGTAGAGCCACAAGAACATCACTTTGCGCCAACATCAAGTCCTTGCGGTCGGAAAGGTTGTCGCAAGCCACATAGACATCCAGGTACTTCGAGGCGCGCCCACCTTGCTCCACCACACGCGGCACCATACCAATCGTCGTGGCACCAGCCTCGTGTGCCGAGCGCGCTACACATTCCATCAACCCCATGTTGCATCCTCCAAACACAAGCTGGTGGCCCTCACGGCCAATCCACTGCCCCAGGGCTTCTGTTTGTTTGAAGTAGTCGGGGGCAATATGCTCGTTTGCCGAGCAGAACACTCCTATTTTCATAATAACTAGTTAATTTGGCACAAAGTTATGACTTTTGCGCGAGCCTATCAAAATAAATCTGTATTTTTGCAACAAGAAGGCACCAGGCCGAACACCTACAACAACCCAACCACAATGAACAAGCCATCAATTATCCTCACGTCACTAATGCTGTCGCTCCTGACAAGTATGCCTGCCAACGCGCAAAAACACAAGCGCAACCATGGGGCAAGCCTCACGCTGGCAATAGGACACCGCAACACCGACTCCACCAAGACACACGTCGTCGAGGCAGGCATCGTCGGGGCAGCCGACACTTTGCGCGGCGTGTCTTTGCAAGCCATATCCTCGGGATACGGAATGGTGCAGGGACTACAGCTTTCGGCCATCAACAACTTTGCATCTCACTTGCAGGGCGTGCAGGCGGCGGCGTTCTACAATGTCACCACGCACCCATTCAAGGGACTGCAGATATCGCTGGGCTCCAACATTGCCATGGGCATACGGAAAGGCACGCAGGTTGGCATATTGGCCAACGTGGCCTCTGGTAGTATGCGCGGACTGCAAGTGGGAGGATACAATTATGCCGACACATTGACCGGCTCGCAAGTGGGTCTCATCAACGTGGCACTTCAGCATCCTCACGGTGTGCAGGTCGGACTCGTCAATTACACACGCGACACGCGGGCCAAGAAAATCGGACTGGTCAACATCAATCCCGCCACCGCCATCGATGTCATGGTCTTTGGCGGAAGCACGGCTGCCGCCAACATGGCCATTCGATTCCGCAACAAGTCCACTTACAGCATCGTAGGCATCGGAACTCCTTATCTAAGATTCGACGGTCGCTTCTCCGGGGCAGCTTATTACCGGTTGGGGCAATACTTACAACTGGACAACCACTGGTCGCTAAGTGGTGACTTGGGGTTTGCTCATATCGAGTCGTTTGAGGGAAACGACCAGAAACGACCAGAACACCTGTATTCGATCCAAGCTCGTTTAAACGCCGATTATCAGATAAACAGGCACTTGGGTGCCTTTCTGTCCATGGGATATGGCAACACGCGACGCTACTACCACGGCCTACATTATAAGGATGAGTTCATCGTGGAGGGAGGTCTCAGCGTACGTTGGAACCACAGGCAAGATGCCTACACATCCATGGCGGAAACGAGCAAAAGCAGCAACAACAGCCAGCCGCTTGCCTTATGGAACGATGGGCGACCCAATTTCTGGAAGGCCACGGCCGAAGCCGTCGGCATAAACGTGCTTGTGCATTGTTTCGACAGGTTTGTCATGAATGAAGATTTCGCGAAAGTCACCTTCAAGACCATCGGCCACAACATCAAGAATGGGTTCGTATGGGACAACGACCAGTTCTCCACCAACCTCTTTGCCCATCCCTATCACGGCAACCTCTACTACAACTCGGCCCGCTCAAGCGGCCTTTCGTTCTGGCAAAGTGCTCCTTATGCCTTCGGAGGCTCGCTCATGTGGGAGATTGCCGGCGAGCGCGAACCGCCCGCCATCAATGACCTCATGGCCACCACCATGGGCGGCATCTGCATCGGTGAGGTGACCCACCGCATATCCGAGATTATCCTCAACGACAGCACGCGGGGCTTCCGCAGGTTCCTGCGAGAGGCGGCGGCCACGCTCATCAACCCCATGGGCGGCTTCAACCGCATCATTTCGGGTAGTGCTTGGCGGGTCAGAAACGACCACAACAAGTATTACGATGCCACCAAGACACCCCTCGACTTCTCCGTATCGGCTGGTGCCCGCTATCTCAGTGACGACGGGGCATTGTTCCGTGGTGAATGGAACCCATACCTTAACTTGTTCCTCGAATACGGAGACCCGTTCCATTCAGATGGCACCCGACCCTACGACTTCTTCACGGTGGAGGCCACAGTGGGCATGTCTAGCAATCAACCCATCGTGAACAGGTTGCATATTGTCGGACGAATCTGGGGAAAAAGCTATGAGACAAATAGCGAGATGGAATGTGAAGTAGGCATCTTCCAGCACTTCAACTACTATGATTCCAAACCAGTGAAGGACGGCACACAGCTCACGCCATACCGCATCTCCGAAGCAGCGGCATTGGGGCCAGGCTTCTTGCTGCGCTTCCCTCGCGTCGGCGCGCTCAACAGGTTGGAGCAACGACTATACCTTAGTGGCATCTTACTGGGCGGCACGAAAAGCGATTACTACAATGTCATCGACCGAGACTACAATATGGGATCGGGATTCTCCATAAAGACCAACACGCAAATGGACTTCAGAAACTTCGGCCGTTTCATCATTCGCGCCAACTATTACCGAATATTTACCTGGAAGGGCTATGAGGGCAAGGACTTGGAGCACACTGACCCGCTTTACCTGAACGCCCAAGGCGACAAAAGCAACGCCGAGCTTCTTGAGCTGTCGCCCATATGGGAGTTTGACCTGCGCGGCCCGTTTAGCATCACATGGTGCACCAGTTACTTCATCCGAAAGACACGATACGCTTACCACGACAACGTGGACGCGCGCACCTTTGAGACGCGATTGGGGTTAACCTGGCACATCTGAGAACGCCATCAAGGCTTGGTCATCACCAAGGGTCATCAAAGAAGGATGACGGTCCAAGCCTTATCAGGACACAATCCACCAAAGATAAGCAAGCGCTTGCTGGCACCCGACAGGATGGCGGCAAGCGCTTTTCGCATAAGGCTACGACCTTACGTCAGCCTTTTTTGTATGTTTCCATAAAACGGTAGAGCCCATGGCGCACCGAGCGGAGCCCGAAGAGCTCGGTATGGAGGTCGCTAATGGGAATCCATTGCAGCGCGGCCGCGTCGTCTTGAGCTTTCAAGGTAGAGAAATCGTCTACCCGACAGACAAAGAAGCTGTCGAGTGTCTGCACCTCAAAGCCAGAATAAAGATAGACGTTTGGCAAGCTAAACACATAGCGTGCCTCGCGCACCACAAGTCCGGTTTCCTCTTTCACCTCACGCGCAACGCCCTCCTCGGCCGTCTCGCCAATGTCGGCAAAGCCACCCGGCAGGTCGAGCGTTCCTTTGGCGGGCTTCTTCTTACGTGTAGCAACAAGCAGTTCGTCGTTGGCATTAAGAATCAGCGCCACGTTGGCCGCACTGGGATTCATGTAGTATTCGAATCCACAATTGTCACACTTCTTGCTTTTCTCGTCTTGAATCTCGAAGTGCTTGCTACCGCACACGGGACAGTATTTGAACTTTTCTAAGGGATGCATGGTGGGTCTGTATGAATTGACTATGTTGCAAGTGTTGCCGACTATTGGGCGAGCAAGTGCTTGATTTCGTTGTCAAGGTCCTTGATTTGCGCATCGCGCTTTTGCAAGACGTTGTTGCGGTCAATGGTGAAGTAGGTGGGTAGCGACTGCACATTGTATTGGGTAAGGTACTCAGAGTTGGTGCTGTTCTCGTCGCGTACACAAACCCATGGCAACGCGGCCACACTCTCTTTCCAGAAATGCTCGTCCGGGTCGAGGCTCACCTGATAGATTTCAAAGCCCTGCGCATGATACTTGTTGTAGAGATCGCGTAGACGCATAATGCGCGCCGTGCTGCCCTTGGAGGCAAAGACATGGAAATCGAGCAGCACCACCTTGCCCTTCAGGCTGGTGAGCTTCTGAATCTTTCCATTGCGGTCGGGCAATGCCACCTCGATGATACCAGAAGTGTTAATCTTTCTGGCATCGATGGTCTGGTTCCGCTCAGCTTGCAGGATGCGCACATTCTTCATGCCTTCGATGGCTATGTTATGGAGGTTGTTGCCACGTTCCGACCCTGGATGGTACGTATCCCAACTGGTAGCAACTGCCGCGTATGCCTGCACATCCTCTTTCTTGCTCTGCGGGTCGAAGATAAGCGCCACCTGTTGCCCGAGCGAGATGGTTTGGAAGAGCGCGAAATAAGCGTAAGCTCGCCAGGGTTCCTTGTAGATGTAGTCGTTCTTCACCTTATATTTATACGCCTCCAGGATGGTGCGCACGCTGTCGGCTTCCTTTTCATAGCTGACATTGGGGTTCTGCACGATGGCATTGACCTGCGCCTGCAAGTTGAGCTGCATCAGCGCGAGCTCGCGAATCTTGTCACACTCCGACGATCCCTCCACCTCATAGTTGCCCGTCATGGTGGGATAGGAAGCTTTCACGGTGATTTGCTCGGTGGAGTCGACCGCCACGTTGATGATTTGTCGAGCGATGCGCAAGCGATAGAACTCGGGAGCCTTGGGGGCATCGCCCTCAAAGCTGAACGATCCGTCTGCTCCCAGCCTCACCGAATCGACCACCACGGGGCCGTTCAAGCTCATGTTCTCAAAAAGGAGGAGCGAATCGGGTGCGTCGGCAATGACACCCGAAACCTTAAACTTCTCGCCCGAGCATGAGGCGAGCGACCATGCCGCCAAGACAAGGACGGCTACTGCGATAGACTTGAATATCTTCATTGCTGTTACAATTTCTAAAGTGGTGAGACACCCTTGCCTGCCTTCCGAGGGCTGGCAAACTTTCCGATTATCGCTGCAAAGATAACACTTTTCGTTGAGAATGTTAGACACGCGGCTTTCTTTTTGTCGTCGCGGAAGGCCACAGGGGCACAGTTACGCGGACTTGGGCCACCAGCATGGGGCACCCTTCGGAGGCTCACCCCGCCACCACCCGATATGCCTTGCGGCTGGCAAACACGTAGACTGAGCCCACCAAGCAGCCCGTGATGGCCCACGATATGGGGTAACACAACATGAGATGGCTAAACCCGTACCAATGTGGCAACACGAGGAATATCCACCCCAGCCGGATAAAGCAAGTGCCAAAGATGGTGAGCAAGGCTGGCGCGAGCGACTGCCCAAGGCCTCGCATACACGCAGCCGGTATCTCATAACTGGTGGCGAGCCACTGGAAGGCAAGTGCAACATAGATGCGCGACGTGCAATAACGGATGACTTGCGCGTCGGTTGTGAAGATAGAGGTGATGGGAGTGGCGAAAATCACGAACACCATGTTGGCCACAAGAATCGAAGCTCCGCCCAACAGGAAGCAGATGCGGAAGATACGGCGACAGCGGTCCACTTGCCCCGCGCCATAGTTTTGCCCCGTGAAGGTAATGGCTGTGGCGCAAAACGCGCTGAGGATATAATAACAGTAGGTGTCGAAGGTGATGCTCAAAGACGCGCCCGCTATGGCCGCATAGCCAAACTTGTTGATGGACGACTGCACAAAGACATTGCTGAATGAGAACACCATGGCCTGCAACCCTGCCGGAAGGCCGATGCCCAAGATGTTGAGCAACTCCTTGCGATAGATGCGCACCTTGCGCAGCCGCACATGGAAATCACCCTCCTCGCGTCGCAACAACACTGTGACGACGGCCGATGAGAACACGTTTGACACGAGCGTGGCACACGCCACCCCCGCTACGCTCATCTGGAAGACAATGACGGTGACCATGCTCACCACAATATTGACAATGCCCGCCACGGCCAATATATAAAGTGGTGTGCGTGTGTCGCCCTTGCTTCGGAAGATGGCCGCGCCAAAATTGTAGACCATGAAGAACGGCGCGCCAAGGAAATAGATGTGGAGATAGAGCGACGAGTCGGCAATCACGTCGGCCGGAGTGCCCAGCAAGCGCAGCAAAGGCGTGGCCACCAGCAAGCCAACAACCATGAGGAGCAAGCCGCCGATGACCGACAAGGCCACGGTGGTGCTCACGGCGCGCCGCACGCCCTCGCGATCCTGGCGCCCAATGTAGTTGGCAATGACAGCGTTGGCGCCAATGGAAACGCCCATGAAGAGGTTGATGACGAGGCTGACGAGAAACGCTGTGGCTCCCACGGCAGCCAAAGCATGGCTACTGGCAAAGCGTCCGACCACAAAGACGTTGATGGAATTGAACAGTTGTTCCAATATGCCCGTGGCGGCATAAGGAATGGCGAACAACACAATCTTGCCCAACAAGGGACCATGGATCATGTCGGTCTGTAACTTGGCCATGATGATTGCTTACAAAGATTAGGCTGTCTTGCGCCTCCTGACAAAGCCTCGCAGGTCTTTCACAACCACGACGGCCAGGTACACGGCGAGCAACAGCGTGTTGACGACAAGCGACGACCAGGTGGCTAGGTGGGCGTTGCCCCACGTCATGGCGACGAAGAGCACCACGGCCAGGGCCACATAGGAGGCGATGTCACGCAAAGGATAGTTGATGGGATAATACTTCTGTCCGAAGAAATAGCTGGTGACCATGCAGATACCATAGGCCGCAAAGCCAGCCCACGCGCAAGCCATGTAGCTGTAACGGGGAATAAACAGCACGTCGATGGCAATGAGCACCACGCATCCCAACAGCGAAAACCACGCGCCCCAGATGGTGCGGTCGGTGAGCTTATACCAAAAGCTGAGGTTGAAATAGACGCCAAACATGATTTCGGCGGCCATCACGATAGGCACCACACGGAGTCCCTCCCAGTAAGACCGGGCCACGATGTGGCGCAAGATGTCCATGTATCCGATGACGGCCAGATAGGCGAAGAGGGTGAAAATGACATAGAACTTCATCACCTTGGCGTAGGTAGCCTTCTTGTCGGTGTCCTTATTGCCGAAGACAAACGGCTCGTAGGCGAAGCGGAACGCTTGCGTGATGATAACCATAATCATGGCTATCTTGATGGTGGCGCCATAGATGCCCAACTGGGCGTGCGCCTCGTTGATGTCGCCGTCGAAAAAATAGGGGAAGAGAATGGTCGAGGCACTCTGGTTAAGCTGGCCGGCTATGCCCAGAATGAGCATGGGCCAGGTATAAGAAAGCATGCGGCGGCACAACGCCTTGTCGAATCCATAACTCACGCCACACATCTCCTTGGAGAGCAGCAACACCGTGACCACCGACACAAAGAGGTTGACGTAGAACACGATGCCCACGTCTGGTGTGCCGTCGGCAGTGTAAAGACCAGGGATGATCAGCCCCATGCGAGGCAACACGAAGAGGAACGCGCCCACAAGGCTCACGTTGATGAGGATGTTGGCAAGCTTCAGCACCATGAACTTCCAGGGCTTGTGCTGGTAGCGCAGGTAGTCGAACATGATGGATGTCCAGGCGTCAACGGCAACACACACAGCCATCGTGCCAATGTACCAGGCATGGTCGGCATAGCCCATGGCCGCCGTCAGCGGCTTGAGCAGCGCCAAGACGAGCAACGCGAACACCAGGGTCACCGCTCCCACCATGCGCAAGGCGGTGCTATAGACCATGCGGGCGTTCTCGCCCTCCTTGTTGGCGAAACGGAAGAAAGTGGTCTCCATGCCAAACGTGAGGGCGATGATGAGGATACCGATGTAACTGTAGACATTGGTGACAACACCAAACTGCCCACCGCCCGCTGCCCAGGCATAGGTCTCGATGGGCACGAGCAGGTAGTTGACAAAACGCCCGGCAATGGAACTGATGCCATAGATGGCGGTGTCTTTCAAGAGTGATTTTAAACTTGCCATAATAAAGTCAGACTAAGAGGGGTTGCTCCGCCTTACGCGAAGAAGATATACGCCACGACGATGGCTGCCACCACGCCGGCCAGGTCGGCCAACAGGCCAGCCCCGACGGCATGACGCGTGTACTTGACATTGACGGATCCGAAATACACGGCGAGCACGTAGAACGTGGTGTCGGTGCTGCCCTGGAAAATGCAAGACAGACGCCCCACAAACGAGTCGGGACCATAGTTTTGCATGGCCTCGAGCATCAGGCCACGCGCGCCGCTGCCCGAGAGGGGTTTCATGAAGGCCGTGGGCAACGCGCCCACAAAGCCATCATCGAGCCCACACTGTCTCACAACCCACGCGACAGCGTCGATAACGCGGTCCATGGCTCCCGAGGCGCGGAACACGCCGACAGCCACCAAAATGGCCACCAGGTAGGGAATAATGCGCACAGCTGTCTGGAATCCTTCTTTGGCACCCTCGACAAAGGCATCATAGACGTTGACCCGCTTGAGCAGGCCAGCCACGATAAAGGCCACGATGACACCCAGCAGAATCACCGGACCGGCCACCGAGGTCACCGTGCCCATCATCGCGGCGCTCATCTGGCCGAAGCCCCAGATCACCAGCCCCACAAAGGCGCACATCGCCAGTAGCACAGCCAGCAGCACGGGCTGCAGCAAGTTGATGCGCTGCCAGGCTGCGGTGATGATGATGCCCGCCAACGTGGCCACGGTGGTGGCAAGGAGGATGGGGATGAACACGTCGGTGGGTTGCGCGGCACCATACGAGGCGCGAAAGGCAAGGATGGTGGTTGGGATGACGGTCAGCCCCGAGGTATTGAGCACAAGGAACATAATCATCGGGTTGGTGGCCGTGTCTTTCTTGGGGTTGAGCTCCTGCATCTGCGCCATGGCTTTCAGACCCGTTGGCGTGGCGGCATTGTCGAGCCCCAGCATGTTTGAGGCGATGTTCATAAACACCGACCCCATCACGGGGTGGTTCTTCGGTATGTCGGGAAACAACTTGGTGAACACAGGACTGAGCACGCGAGCCAAGGCATTGACGGCTCCAGCCTTCTCGCCTATCTTCATGATGCCGAGCCAAAGGGCCAGCACACCTGTGAGCCCCAAGGAGGTCTCGAAAGCGGTCTTGGAGGTTGAGAATGTGGAGTCGACCATCTTCTGGAAGATGGTGGTGTCGCCCATCAGCAATTGCACGAAGCCGAAGGCGAAAGCGATGAGGAAAAACGCTATCCAGATGTAGTTGAGTACCATGCTGGGTGCAAAGTTACTGCTTTTTTGGCGAACACGAAGCGGTTTGCAAACGGAAAAACAGGCAAAAGCACGTTGTGCGGAACCGCCTGGGGAACTTGGTGCGTGCCGGCATGCATGAGTGCTGGCAACTCCTTGTGGAGCCCATCGCATCCACCTGTAAGTCAAATAGTTACAAATAGCGAAAAATAATAGCTATTATTTTCAGAGTTTAAGCTCTTATTTCGCGAATAATAGTTATTATTTTCTACCATTTGGCAACTTCTTCCAAGACAAGGCAATCTGTTCATGGAGGAAAATGAAACCAAAATGGCCCAGCGCAGGCCGCAACCGCTTGAAAATATTGGGTTGCATGGCCAGCATCTGAAAAAAAAGTTGTAACTTTGCAAACAGAAAGGGGACTCAAGAGAAACGGTAGGGTGTTTTGAAGTAGTCCCTACGGTAACAATTAAACATTTATTTTTTGAAGACATTTGAAGAACTTGGCGTCAGCGAAGAGATTCGCCGCGCCATCGACGAGCTGGGTTTCGAACATCCCATGCCCGTGCAGGAGGAAGTGATTCCCTACCTTTTGGGGAACGGTAACGACGTGATAGCATTGGCTCAGACGGGCACAGGAAAGACAGCGGCCTACGGCATTCCCGTGCTGCAGAAGACCGACGCAGACAACAAGGAAACACAAGCGCTCATCTTGAGTCCCACGCGTGAGCTCTGTCTGCAGATTGCCGACGACCTCAACGCCTTTGCCAAGTACATCCCGGGCATGCACATCATACCCGTCTACGGCGGTGCGTCCATCCAGGGACAGATACGCGAGTTGCGCCACGGCGTGCAAGTCATCGTGGCCACCCCCGGACGTCTCATCGACCTCATGGAGCGTGGCGCGGTCAACCTCGACAAAGTGAACAACGTGGTGCTCGACGAGGCCGACGAGATGCTCAACATGGGTTTCTCCGAGAGCATCAACGCCATCTTCGACAAGGTGCCGGCCGACCGCAACACGTTGCTCTTCTCGGCCACCATGAGCAAGGAGGTGGAGAAAATCGCCAAGAACTACCTGCACGACTACAAGGAAATCGTGGTGGGCTCGCGCAACGAGGGCGCAGAGAATGTCAACCACATCTGCTACGTGGTGAGCGCTAAGGACAAGTATCTGGCCCTGAAGCGTATCGTCGACTTCTACCCGCACATCTTCGCCATCATCTTCTGCCGCACGAAGCTCGAGACGCAGGAGGTGGCCGACAAGCTCATCCGCGACGGCTACAACGCCGAATCGCTGCACGGAGACCTGTCGCAGCAACAGCGCGACCTCACCATGCAGAAGTTCCGCCAGCACACCGTGCAGCTGCTTGTCGCTACTGACGTGGCAGCGCGCGGACTCGACGTGGACGACCTGACGCACGTCATCAACTATGGACTGCCCGACGACGTGGAGAATTACACACACCGCTCCGGACGCACCGGACGCGCCGGCAAGAAGGGCACGAGCATCAGCATCATTCACACGCGTGAGCAATACAAGGTGCGCAACATCGAGAAAATCATCGGAAAGGAGTTTGTGGAGGGCACGCTGCCCACACCTGAGGAAATTTGCAAGAAACAACTCTACAAGGTGATGGACGACATCATGAAGACCGATGTCGACGAGGAGCTCATCGCGCCCTACATGCCCGACATCATGCGCCAGTTTGAGTACATCGACAAGGAAGACATCATGCAGAAGGTGGTGAGCATCACTTTCGGGCGATTCCTCAACTACTATAAGAACGCGCCTGAAATCATCCGTCCTACCTCAAAACGCGGCGAGAAGGGCGACCGCAAGTCACAGCGCGACAGCCGTGGCGGCACCTCTCGCCAGCGCGGGCCGCGCAAGGCCGAGGAGGGCTACCGTCGCCTATTTATCAACCTGGGCAAGCAAGACGGCTTCTATCCTGGCGAAATCATGCAGTTTGTCAACCACCACATCCATGGCCCCAAGCAGGCCATCGGGCACATCGACCTGTTGCAGAAGTTCTCTTACATTGAGGTGCCAACAGACGACGCCGAGAAGGTGATGAGCGCGCTCAACGGCACGTCCTACAAGGGGCGCGAGGTACGCTGCAATGATGCCGACGAGGGTGGACACGGACGCGCCAACAACAACGGAGAGACGCGCCGCAGCCGTGAACCGCGTCGAGGGCGCGACCACAGGGACGACCGTGACCGCCGAGAGGCGCGCCGCAGCCGCAAGCCACAGAGTCCCTTCGGTGAAGACAACCAGCGCCACACGCGCAACGACTGGCAGAGCCTAATGACCAAGCAGCCGTTTAAGCTCAAGGGCGAGGAGCCCGACTTCTCCGAAGAGGGATGGGCTCGCCGCCGACCGAAGAAATAAACATACCTACTTCACCCAAATAACGAAATAGGGTGT
>DJOD01000016.1:0-482 GCA_002437115.1 Prevotella sp. UBA6447 | reverse complement strand
ACACCCTATTTCGTTATTTGGGATGGTTCCATTTAATCACAAGTCTTTCAACTGGTCTTGTGAAAGCCCAGTGATTTGGCTGACCTGTTCCTTGCTCATGCCGCATGAAAACAGCTTACGGGCAATGGAAGTTTTTTCTTCCGCGCGACCTTCCGCGCGACCTTCCGCAAGCCCCACTGCACGGCCCTCTGCAAGCCCCTCTGCGCGGCCTTCGAGCTTGGCGTTTCCAAGCACATCGTTTTGTATCATGATGGCGTTGACGTGCTCGTCGTAGGCGTGGCGCTCGGCGTTAGACATTGAGTAATACTGGAGTTTCTCCCGTGCCTCTTGCAAGCCAGGAGCCTTCGTGTCGGGACTGATGTTGCCGTTCTTCAAGTAGTTGACCCATTCCTCCAAGGGCGACTTTGCCACCTTGTTGAACTCGTTGACTCGGACGAGGATGTAGGTGGGGAAAATTTCTGAGGGCGATTTCCTCACAATGG
>DJOD01000008.1:4001-12625 GCA_002437115.1 Prevotella sp. UBA6447 | reverse complement strand
TACCGCTGAATAGTTACCTTTAGCGGAAGAAACTATAAAAAGCGTTAAAAGTGAGGGGGAGATCGTACGACTTCTCTATTATTTATAGTAATTTTGCTTTTGTAATATTTACAACTATAGGTAATTGATTATGAAAACAGTTTATGATTTCAGTCTGAAAGACAAAAGTGGAAACGAAGTAAGCCTCAACGAGTATAAAGGAAAGGTTCTTCTCATCGTAAACACCGCTACAGGTTGCGGCTTCACGCCTCAATATGAGGACCTTGAGGCATTGTATCATCGCCTGAAAGGCAAGGGGTTGGAGATTCTCGACATTCCTTGCAACCAGTTTGGCCATCAGGCACCGGGCACAGACGAAGAAATAAAGAAGTTTTGCACGGTGAAGTTTGGAGCTGATTTCCCACAGTTCAAGAAGAGTATTGTGAACGGTGATGGAGAACTGCCACTCTACACATGGTTGAAAGCCGAAAAGCCTTTCACGGGCTCATATGAGCCAAAGCTCGCTGCTGTGATGGAGAAGTTGTATGATGAGAGCAACCCCGTTCCACGCAAGAAGGACGACATACAGTGGAACTTCACCAAGTTTCTCATCAACAAGAAGGGCGAGGTCGTGGCACGTTTTGAACCTACAGACGACCTGAAAAAAGTGGAAGATGCCATTGAGGCTGAACTTTGAAAAGAGCTACCATAGGATAAGATATAAATATCAAGTTTCAACTACGATGATTGCATTGGGTAACCATTTTCCGCTCAACAACGATTTGGGACTATTGCTTTTGCGCATCGGCATTGGTGGTCTGATGCTTTTCATGGCGTGAGCAAACTGCTCCATGGTGTGGGTTTCATCGAGGGTATGCTTCGAGGTTTGGGCTTGCCAGGCTTCATAGCCTATGGTTGCCTGCTGGCAGAGTTGGTAGGTGCCCTGTTCATACTTTTAGGCGTGTGGACACGCGTGTCGGCTGCCGTGCTGGCCGTCAATATGGTGGTTGCCATCCTGATGGCTCACTTGGGCATAATGTTCTCGCTCGACCCACACACTGGTGGATTGATGATAGAAGATCCGCTGCTGTTTCTTCTCGGGGCTGTTGCCCTGTGTTTCACAGGTGGTGGTAAATATGCCATGACCAAATGAATAATACCATCAAGGATATCATGTGGAGATGACCGCCATTGGTAGACAGGGCTGAGTTTCAATCAAGTAATCCTGCCCTGTTTTTTCATCACGGATGTCTATACGCTACTTGGTGGAGAAGCTTGAGCAGCCTGAGAGGCGCTAATCACCAAGTTGATGTCTTCCCACGTGATGTCCGCTCGGCAGGCATTTTTGATGTCGGTGCGTGTAGCCTCAGGGCCGAGCTGTGCCATGGCGTGGCGCACGGCCTTGATTTTCGAGGGGCTGATGAGCGCTTCGAGGTGTACCTTGCCTTCCCTCACGAAGCGGAGCAGGTGGCCCGTGATGGTGCTCACGGCCAGCCCGCGGGCGGTGGCTATGTCTTGTATGCTCATGCCTTTGCGGTAAAGATCATAGGTGTCTTGATAGGTCTGTCCTTTCTTGTGCTTGGGCTTGTCGGCTGCTTTGGTCTTGTTGGCCTTGGCCTCACTGTCCAGTCCGTCAGGGAAGTCGTCGGTCTTGCGCTTGCGTTGCCGTCGCTGCCGCGTGTTGCCCGGTGCCACAAGGTCCATGGCATCGAGCATGGCCTCCTGTTTGGTCTGCATGTATCCCGACACGGTGAAGGTCTCATCGGCCATTTCCTCCAGCAGTTTGGTCTTGGCAAAATATTGCAACATCCACTCCTTGTAGCGCTCATCCATCAGTTCCAGTGCTTTTTTGTTTTGGCTTTTCACCATCTTCGTCTGCTCCAGCAGGATGGGGATGAGGCTCTTGAGCTCTTTCAGGAAGTAGCACTCGCTATGCTGCACACGCTCCAGGAAAATGTCCTTGTGGAGTGCCTCTGGCTCCAGGCCACGGATGATTGCCGCCCATTTGTAGGCCACATCCATGACATGAGCCTTCAGCAAGTTGAGCGTTGTCTTGTGGGCTGCGGTGAGCTGCGATGCGCTGCGGAAGAATTCCACGATGGTCCGGTAAACCAACTGCTCGGTGTCCCACAGTCCGGAGAAGTTGAACATGTCGAGCAGTTGGAAGCGGTAATACTCCTCCTTGAGATTGGGCAGGGCTTCGACGCTTTGCTCCGTGGCTTGCTGTTGGCGAGAGATGTAATTGGTCACCCGTTGGTCGTTGATGATGTTGTGTGGACTGATGGGCGAGGCCAGCACCAAGCCGTCGAGGCTCTTGCATCGGCTGAGGGCCACGTACACCTGACCGGGAGCGAACGACTTGGCGGCATCGATGATGGCGTGTTCGAAAGTTAGGCCCTGGCTCTTGTGGATGGTGATAGCCCATGCCAGCCTCAACGGATATTGCTTGAAGGTTCCCAGCACTTGCGAGTCGATGGTTTTCGTCTGGTCGTTGATGACATATTTTGTGTTCTCCCAAGCGTCGCGCTCCACCTTGATGGGGCTGTCGTCGCCTGGGCACTTCACCTCGATGTCCTCATTACTAATGTTGGTCACGTGGCCGATGCGTCCGTTGTAGTAACGGTGCGCCCCCGAAGCGTCGTTTTTCACGAACATCACCTGTGCGCCTATCTTCAGCGCCAGGTGCGATTCCACGGGATAGTTATTCTCGGGGAACTCGCCACTCACTTCCGCTTCGAAAGAGAACCGCTGTCCGGGGAGCTTGAGCAGCGCGTTCTCATTGTAACTGTCGGCCAACCGGTTGTGGGTCGTAAGACGGATGTAGCCATCCTCGGCCTTGGGGATGAAAAGCGGCTTGTGGCGCGTGTTGAGCTGTGCGATGTCGGTGGCCGTCGGGTGGCCGTCGCGTATGTGGTTGAGAATGGAGATGAACGTGTCGTCTTGCTGGCGGAAAACATGTGTCAGCTGTATGGTGACATAGCTGATTTGCTGCAACGCCTTGGAGCCAAAGAAGTAAGGTGTGTCGTAATACGAGCCAAGTATTTGCTCGTCTTGCGGTTTCACCACAGGCGTGAGTTGTTGCAGGTCGCCAATCATGAGCAGTTGCACGCCGCCAAAAGGCTTGGTGTGGTCGCGGTATCGGCGCAACACGAAGTCGATGGCGTCGAGCACGTCGCTGCGCACCATGGAGATCTCGTCGATGACCAGCATGTCGAGCGTGCGGATGATGCGCCGCTTCTCCTTGCGGAAGTCATAGCGGTCGCGGATGGCTGTTCCCGGAACATAGGGCGAGAGCGGCAATTGGAAGAATGAGTGGATGGTCACCCCATTGGCGTTGACTGCTGCCACGCCCGTTGGTGCCACCACGATCATGCGTTTGGAAGAATGCTCTTTCACGGCCCTGAGGAATGTGGTTTTCCCCGTTCCGGCCTTTCCTGTGAGGAAGATGCTGGTTCCTGTGTGTTCCACAAAGTCCCAAGCCAGTCGTAGCTCGTTGTTTTGTTGCATATCGCAAAAATACGATTTTTATTTATATAAAAAGGAAGAACAACGAATTTTATTTCCTATTTTTGCATCATGAAACTACGTGACCACCTCGAACTTTATCCTTTCCTGCGCCTGGTTGTGGTGCTGATGGCAGGCATCGTGGCTGCCGACAACTTGGGTGAGGGTGTTTCGGATTCTTGCTGGCGGTGGCTTTTGTTGGCTTTTCTGGCCTTGACGGTCGTCGCCACATGGTTTCGGGAAGGGGTGCGGCCGTGGTCGCAGAGCGTGTTGCTTCTGTTTACCGTTTTTTTCTTGGGTGCCACCTTGACGCGACAGGCTCACCGTCGTCTCCACGTGGAGCTGTCGGCAGGTGCAGTAAGCTATGGCGCAGTGGTTGTGTCGGAACCGCAAGTGAGGGGAAAGACGCTGCGCATGGATTTGCTTGTCACCCGTCTGGATGGGCGGCCGCTGCCTCGTCCTGTGCGTGTCAGGGCATCTCTGCTGCGCGACACGCTTTCGTCACGGTGGCAACAGGTGCGCTTGGGTAGTGGCATCCGCGCCTACTCGACCTTTGAGCCCATACGCAGCCAGTGGCAGTCGGGCCATTTTGATTACGCCAGGTGGGCGCAGGTGCATGGATATCAGGCCCAGACCTTCATCTATTATCGCGACTGGGAGTCTTCTCGTCCCGACTTTTCCCTGCTTTCAACCTTGCAACGTGCACGGTTGCGAGCCCTGGTCTTCCGACAACACTTGCTGCATCAATACCGTGCTCTTGGCCTCGATGATCAGCAATATGCTGTCGTTGCCGCCATGACCCTTGGCGACAAGAGTGCGTTGAGCCAAGTCACGAAAGACCGGTATGCCATCACCGGTGCCAGTCATGTGCTGGCCTTGTCGGGGCTCCACTTGGGGATTGTCTATGCCATCCTTACGCTCCTCCTCGGTGGTGGCAGACGGATGGTGTGGGGTGGGCATGCACTGGTCCTGTGCGCCTTGTGGAGCTATGTCATGTTGGTAGGCTTTCCGGCCAGTGTGGTGCGCTCGGCAGCCATGCTGACGGTGTATGCTGGATGCAAGACGCTTGGCCGAGACGCGGCTTCGGCCAATGCACTTGCCTTTGCTGCCTTGGCCATGCTGGTTGTCAACCCGCTATCCTTGTGGGACATAGGCTTTCAACTGTCGTTCCTTGCGGTGCTTGGCATCTTGGCCTACCAGCGCTGGCTCTATCATCTGTGGAATCCGCCTGCCAAGCTGCTTCGCTGGGTATGGGGGTTAGTGACGGTGTCGTTGGCGGCGCAAGTAGCCACGGCACCCGTGGTTGCCTACTACTTTGGCCGTTTCTCTTGCTATTTCCTGCTAACCAATTTCCTGGTCGTTCCGGTGGCCACGGTCATCCTTTATGGTACTATAGCCCTCCTGCTGGCCACGCCTTTCATGGTTGTTGCGAAGGTGCTGGCCTCCGCTTTGGCTTCAATGGCGGACTTTCTCAATATGGCTTTGGGCACCATTGCATCGTGGCCGGGTGCCAGTGTGGAGGGCATCAATATCTCGTTGGCACAGGTGGTGTTGCTCTACGTCATGCTGGTGTCGCTTACGGTCATTGTCGCTTATGTGTGTCGGCTGAGGGTCTTGGGCGCATTGGACACATTCAACCGTTCCGCCCGGAAACGCGACAGCCCCGCACCGAATGGCGATGAAAAGGCCATTGACGATGCGGGACTGGAGTACGAGGAAATGCCTTGAATGCTGGAGCACACTGCTTAGAGCGATGGTGAGGCCAAGATGGTGCACACCTTGTCTTGGAAGCGACGACCATTCTTGCTGTGCATCAAGCCTTGGTTGATGATGGAAAAGCACAAGCGATGCCCATTGGCTGCTGTCAGGTAGCCGCAGAGGCTGCTGATGCCTGTCACGGTACCCGTCTTGGCGTGCACGTTTCCGCGTGTGAAAGCTCCCGTCATGCGCTTGCGGAGCGTGCCGTCGGTGCCAGCTATGGGCAGGGCGGGTAAGAGATGGTTGTAGATGTTCTGGTCATGGTAAGCATAGCGGAGCAACTTCACCTCCAACTCGGGGCTCACGTAGTTGTAGAGCGACAGTCCTGAGCCGTCGGCAAACTGGTACCGCGACCCGTCGAGCCCAATCTTGTTGACCAGTTGTTTGATGACAGACCGTGCGCTCTTGGCTGTTGCGGGATGGTTGCCCGTTGATGCGGCAATCTGGTAGAACATCGATTCGGCATAGAGGTTGTCACTCTCCTTGAGCATGCGCATGAGCACTTGGTCGATGGTGTGGAACCGCCTGACGATGCAGTTCGACTCTTCAGGTTTGCGCTTCTCGCCCAACGACCCCGTCAGGTAGATACCCGCCTCGCGCAGTTCAGAGTAGAATTTGGGCAAGAACTGGTCTTTGCGCGAGAGCAGCAGGGGTGAGAGGGTGGGGTTGTCGTCGTCCCAGCACCATCCCTCGCCGTAGGGTTTTTGGTCTTTCATCGACTTGTCGCCATAGATGCTGCCGCGTATGGTGTCGATGCCAAGCTTGTGGATGCTCTCCACAAATGCCCTGAGGTCATCGCTGTTGAAACGCGGGTCGAAGCCGCCCACGCAGTAGATGTCGCCTCGGAGCGTGCAGCTGTCCACATGGCCTGTATAGCAAAGGTCGGTCTTAAACTGGTAGCTGCCGCCCAGGCGGTTCAGGGCTGTGATGGCTGTGATGACTTTCATGGTGGAGGCGGGGCGCATGAGCTGGCGCTCGTTGTGACAGAAGATAGTCGAGTCGGCGTCGAGGTCGTAGACCATTATGCCAAGTTGCGAGGTGCGGAACATGTCGCTCTTCAGCAATTCTCTGATATGCGCCTGCACGTTTTGAGGCCATGGAAGTGTGTCACCTTTCACGTTCAGTGAGTCGCTCCACAGCGAGTCGGCGGCGATGGTGTCGTTATCCTCTGTCAATTCGTCCTCATCGGTGATTTCGGTCTGGGCCTGTGCAGGCATGGCCAGCCACACTATGAGAATCCATAAGTAAACTCTAAATGTTTTCATCCTTTCTCTTGATCTTTTTTTTCCGCTCAGCCAGGTGTTTCACAAACGCCTGCTCGTTGTCGGGTTGCACCAGAATAAACCGGTCGCCCCGTAGCCCGAGGAGCAAAAAGCGTGTGAGTCCAAAGGTGGCGGTGATGGGCTTGTAGCCCACGATGTCGGACAGAGGCACCACTTTCTTGCGTGCGAAACGGCCGTGGTACACGATGAGCTGGTCTTCGTGGAAAATGTACTCAGAATGTAGCATACGCTCCATGAGTGCCACGCATGCCAAGGCCGTAATCAAGCCAGGCACAGGCCATTTTTGCCAAAACAGCCAAAAGGAAACCACCGCGAAAAGAATGATCCCGCAGGAGGTGCCCAAAGAAAAGTGTTGATGAAATGTCCTGTCCATCATTTCAAGATGCAAAATTACGAAAAAACGGAGAGTTAGAGGAAGGAGTGTTATATATTTTTAGTAATTTTGCACAGACATAACATATTCATTATGACTTACAAGTACGACTTTCTGGTCATTGGTGCTGGCATAGCTGGCATGAGCTATGCCTTGAAGGTGGCCAAAGCAAAAAAAGGAAAGGTTTGCATCATCTGCAAAACGACACTTGATGAGGCCAACACGCGGTTTGCACAAGGTGGTGTGGCATCGGTGACCAACCTGGAGAAAGACGATTTTGAAAAGCACATCCACGACACCATGGTGGCGGGTGACTTCATCAGCGACCCCGCGGCCGTGCGCCAAGTGGTGACCAAGGCACCCGAGCAAATACGCCAGTTGGTGGAGTGGGGAACACAGTTTGACAAACAGGCGAATGGCCAGTATGACCTTCATCGTGAGGGTGGCCACTCCGAGTTTCGCATTTTGCACCATGCCGACGACACAGGCGCTGAGATACAGCGCGCGCTGATGGCCGCTGTGCGTGCCAATCCCGACATCGATGTCAAGGAAAACCACTTTGCTGTGGAAATCATCACGCAGCATCACCTGGGCGCACGCGTTACGCGCCGCACGCCTTATATCTATTGTTATGGAGCCTATGTGCTCAACGACGAGAACAAGGTTGACACCTACTTGAGCAAGGTCACGGTGATGTGTACTGGCGGGTGCGGTGCTGTCTACCAGACCACTACCAACCCAGTGGTGGCCACAGGTGACGGCGAGGCCATGGTTTATCGCGCCAAGGGCACCGTGAAAGATATGGAATTTGTGCAGTTTCATCCCACATCGCTCTACCATCCTGGCGAGACCCATCCCGCTTACCTCATTACCGAGGCCATGCGTGGATACGGGGGCATCTTGAAATTGGCCGACGGAACACCCTTCATGAAGCAATATGACGAGCGCGGCTCGCTCGCGCCCCGCGATATTGTGGCTCGCGCCATTGACAGTGAGATGAAGAAGAATGGCGTGGATCATGTGTACCTGGATGTCACCCACAAGGATTCGGAGCAAACGAAGCACCACTTCCCAAACATCTACAAGAAGTGCTTGTCCATAGGCATCGACATCACCAAGGAAATGATTCCCGTCCGCCCTGCCGCCCACTATATGTGTGGAGGCATCAAGGTTGACCTCAACGGCTGTTCGAGCATTGAGCGCCTTTATGCCTTGGGCGAGTGCTCTTGCACAGGGTTGCACGGAGGCAACCGACTGGCCAGCAACTCGCTCATCGAGGCGGTGGTCTATGCTGACATGGCGGCCAAACATTCGCTGGCGCATGTCGAGGAGTATGACTTTAACGACAAGGTGCCCGACTGGAACGATGAGGGCACGCTCACCAACGAGGAACATGTGCTTATCACGCAGGCCAACAAGGAGGTGGGTGAAATCATGAGCAACTATGTGGGCATCGTCCGTTCGGACCTTCGCCTGAAACGTGCCTGGGATCGTCTTGATTTGCTTTATGAGGAGACGGAGGCCCTCTTCAAGCGTGTGAAGATTTCGCGTGATCTCTGTGAACTCCGCAACATGATCAACACAGGATACCTCATCACGCGCATGGCTATTGAGCGCAAGGAGAGCCGTGGGTTGCACTATACCGTCGATTACCCGAAGCACGCTTACGACAAGTAGGCGACTGTTCCTCGTTGCATGACGCGTTGACACACGAAGGGCTGGCTCCC
>DJOD01000008.1:0-3944 GCA_002437115.1 Prevotella sp. UBA6447 | reverse complement strand
GGGAGCCAGCCCTTCGTGTGTCGTGAAATCTGTCGTGCGTGGCCGCAGTCAGTCTTTGCTGGCCTTGAGGGTTGCCAAGGCGTTTTCAGCCAAGGCCAGCATCTCGTCTTGCCCGGGGTAGACCGCGACGGGAGCCAGCCATCCGATGCGCCGCTTGAGTCTTGCGACCACATAGTCGGCGTGGGCAATGCCGCCCGTGAGGATGATGGCATCGGGCGGTCCACAGAGCACGGCGGCTTCCGAAACGATGGCTTTGGCCGTATGCCACACCATCGCATTGACGATGAGGCGCGCATGGTCGTCGCCGTGTTCAATGCGCTTCACCACCTCTTGCATGCTGTTCGTGCCGAGATGTTCGGTCAGCCCGGCTTGCCCAGCCACGCGCTTTAGCAACTCTGCCTCCGAAAACTGGCCGCTGAAGCAAAGGCGGATGAGCGCTGCTGCGGGCAGCGATCCGGCACGCTCGGGCGAGAATGGCCCCTCACCGTCGAGAGCGTTGTTGGCATCGATGGCCTGTCCGTGGTCGTGTGCGGCAATGGAGATGCCGCCACCTAGGTGACAGATGATGAGACGCAAGTCCTTATAGTGTGTGCCGTGCTCGCGGGCATAGCGGCGAGCGATGGCCTTTTGGTTGAGCGCGTGCCAGATGCAGATTCGGGGCAGTAGCGGCGACCCGCTGATACGCGCTTCGGGTGCCAGTTCGTCGGTGGTTCCAGGATCGGCAATCAATGCCTGGCAGCCGGGAATGTCCTTGGCGATGGTGTAGGCGATGATGCACCCCAAGTCGCATGCGTGCTGGTGCTCGCATGCCCGCTCGTCTGCTATCATCTTGGGGGTAACGGGATAAGTGCCGCTCTTCATGGGGTGAGCCAGTCCGCCGCGCCCGATGACGGCGTCGAAATGGAGGGGAATGCCGCGTGCGGCCAACTCCTGAAGCACCAGTTGCCTGCGGAAGTCAAACTGGTCCATGACGGTGGGAAACTGGCGCAGCTGCAGTAGGTCGTGCGCGATGTCTGTGACAAACAAGGAGTGCCTGTCGTCGAAGACAGCAATCTTTGTCGAAGTCGACCCAGGGTTTACAACAAGCACGCGAGGCATAGGCTCAAGTATTTGGATTCTACCGAGTCTCCGCGCGAGGGCAGCACAATGGGCACGTCGGTGCCCTGTAGCACGCCGGCTGTGCACGCTTGGCAAAAGAGGGTGATGGTCTTGTAGAACAGGTTGCCGGCTTCGATGTCAGGGAAGACGAGAGCGTCAGCATCGCCTGCGATGGGAGAGGTGATGTGCTTCGCGGCCATGCTTTGGGGTGAGCATGAGGTCTTCAGGTCGAGTGGTCCGTCGACGATGCAGGGGCCGAAGGCTCCTTGTGCGGCCATCTCCTTGATTTGACCATAGCCGACGGTGTATGGAAAATGCTTGGCATCCACCTTCTCCGAACAGTGGATGAGCGACAGACGGGGCTCCCCGATGCCCATATGATGGCATAAGTGCGCCACGTAGGCCACTTGGGCCACCCGTTGCTCGTTGGAGGGGTAGGGGATGACGGCTGCGTCGGTGAAAAGCAGCAACTTGTGGTAGTTGGGCAGTTGGGCAACGGCGATGTGAGTCATGACACGTCCCTTGTGCAGGATGCCCGTCTCCTTGTTGAGTATGGCGTGGAGCAATACGTCGGTATTGACAAACCCTTTCATCAGTATGTCGGCCTCGCCGTGGCGCACAGCGTCTACAGCTTGGCGGGCGGCCTCGGCGGGATTTTCTGCGTGGAATAGCAGGGGGGAAACGAAGCCTTCGTGTTCGGCGGTGGCCAAGGCTTGGCGGGTCGAAGGGTCATTGGGGCAGACTACGGCCACTCTTTTCGTTACGCTTCGTTTTTTCAGGTGAGCGGTCAGCTCTTCAAAAGATTGAATAGGCATAGGCATGATGTTTTTGTTGGCTTCAAAGTTACTGAAAAAACAAGCCTGCTTACGCAAAATTTCCGAAAAAATATTCTAATTGAAGGTAAAAAATGTTAGCGTGTCGCTGCTTGCAGTTGTTGGTTGCCCGCAGCCTTTGGCTTTAGCTCGGTGATGCGGGTCACCAGAGTGTCGCCCTTGGGCGTGGCGAAGAACACCGCACGCACCACGTGGCCCACGTCGGCGTTGCCTCGCACGTGGATGTGGCGACTCTTGGCATAGAGAGCCGAGTCGCGTCGTGAGGGATAGCTCAGCAGTTGCACCTCATGGCGTGTGGAGGCTGGCCCGATGATGAAAATGTCGGTGCTGTCCTTGGTGCGGGCACTGTCTTTTGCAGCCGCCTTTTGCAGCGCAGCCGTGTCGGGTGGATAGAAGTCTTTGGCGGCCACAGTGTCGCCATTGTCTTGGCTGGGTGCCATGCGGCATGAAGCGACGACCACCTGCATCGCGATGAGCAGTAGGGGAAGGTATATGAGTTTGCGCATGATTCCTTGATAAAAGGGGGTTCTTTTGACCGAGGGGTTTAGGGCAGCGGCTGGGCGGCCAGTCCGCCAACCCCCGTCTCCTTGTAGAGCGATGGCAGGTCGTGCCCCGTCTGCTTCATCACTTTTACCACGCGGTCGAAGCTGACGCGGTGCTTGCCGTCGCTGAACGAAGCGTAGAGATTGGCGTCAAGAGCACGTGTGGCGGCAAAGGCGTTGCGTTCGATGCAGGGTATCTGCACCAGTCCGCACACAGGGTCGCACGTCATGCCGAGGTGATGTTCCAATCCCATCTCGGCCGCATACTCAATCTGCGACGGACTGCCGCCGAAAAGTTGGCAGGCCGCTGCCGATGCCATGGCACAGGCCGTGCCCACCTCTCCCTGACATCCCACGTCTGCGCCCGAGATGCTTGCGTTCTCCTTGACGATGTTGCCGATGAGGCCGGCGGTAGCCAAAGCGTGCAGAATCTTGCGGTCGGTGAAGTCGTGTCCTTTGGCTAAATGGTAGAGTACGCCTGGCATGACACCGCACGAGCCACAGGTGGGAGCCGTGACGATGGTTCCACCCGAGGCGTTCTCTTCGCTCACGGCCAGTGCGTAGGCGTACACCAATCCGCGTGTCTGGAGATTTTGGCGGTACCCCTTGGCTTTTATATAGTAGGTGGAAGCCTTTCGTTGCAAGTTGAGCGGGCCGGTGAGCACACCTTCTTGGTCGATGCCGTGCTCCACGCTGCGCTTCATGGCTTCCCATATTTCTTGCAGGTAGTCCCAGATGCTGTCGTCCTCCCACTCCTTGACATACTCCCAGTAGGCTCGGCCGTGGTCGTCGCACCACTTCTGTATCTCGCTGAGATGTGTCAGTGGATAGATATCGGGCGATGGGGGAAGCACACCTGTGGGGTGGTCGCCCTCAGAGAGCGCGCCGCCGCCGATGCTGTAAACGGTCCATGGCGTGGTGTTCTGGCCGTCGCTATGGGCGGCCTCGAATGTCATGCCGTTGGGGTGGAAGGGCAAGAACACGCTGGGCTTCCAGTCGATGGTCACGGGCGCAATGGGCTGGAGCACCTCCTCGATGGCCACGTCGGTCATGTGGCCCTTGCCTGTTGCGGCCAGGCTACCATAGAGCGTCACGCGGAAAGAACATGCGTCTTGGTTTTGTTTTGCAAATATCTGTGCGGCCTTCTGTGGGCCCATGGTGTGGCTCGATGAGGGACCCTTGCCAATACGATAGAGTTCGCGAAGTGATTTCATGGTTGCAAAGATACAAAAAATGTGGAACGGATCACTGTCGTCATGGCTTTTTTTGTTGCTGAAGGGAGCTAAAAAACTGGCGGCACCCGCTTGCAGCGACGGTTGTGCCAGTTCTCATGGCAGGGGCGATACGATGCGACAAATGAAAGCTCAAGGTAGCCAATCATACCAAATTCGCAACTTGTTGAATATCAATGGATAGCATACTGTAAAAAAATAATAGCTATTATTTTTGACAATAGTTCGTTAAAATTTGA
>DJOD01000061.1 GCA_002437115.1 Prevotella sp. UBA6447 | reverse complement strand
CTGAGGACTCCATTTGGGATACCGATTGTTCCAATGTTTCCTATAAGATGCTTGCGCTCTGCGTCAGACAGGCGTAATGCGTTAGACAAAATTTCCTAATATGTTTTTACAAACGGAATTTTTGTTGCCATATACCCATAAAAACAAAAACGACCCGCACATTTGAGCATCGTTGAGAGGCTTGGCGGGTTCTCATGCTGAGAAGCATACGAATAATCATTGATAATACAAACTTTTCGGCAAGAAAAAATTACGCTAAAGTAGAATTCTTTGACATATATAGAGTCAACCATCAAATGTGCAACGGGGGGGCGCAATGATCATTGCGCCCCCCCCGTTGCACATTATAACAAGGTGTAACTTCAGCTCTTGTGGGTCATGATGTTGAGCACCATGTCGTCGGTGGAACACATGGCCTCCTTGCCGATACTGGTGAGATTGTGTATGCTTCGGTCCACATCCTTGTCGATGATGCCTTCGGCTTCGGTGACGTGCTTGCCCTCACGCGCCAAGACAGCCGAGAGCAGCGCGGTCGACACACCCGAACTGATTTTCAGGGCGCAACTGGGCTTGGCCCCATCACAAATCATGCCCGTGAGGTTGGCTATCATGTTTCTCACAGCATGGCAGATGTCCGCATAACCACCGCCCATGAGATAGGTGATGCCACAGCTCGAGCCTATGCTCGCCACCACACAGCCACAGAGAGCCGACAACTTGCCAAGGCTCTGCTTGATGTAGATGGCCGTGAGGTGGCTCAGGGTCAGCGCCCTAATGAGCTCCTCCTCGGTGTTCTCGTTCTCTTCCGCATAAACGGCCACTGGATTGGTGGCACAGATGCCTTGGTTGCCCGACCCGCTGTTGCTCATCACCGGGATCATGGCACCGCCCATTCGCGCATCGCAGGCCGAGGCGGTCTTAGAGATGATGCGCGAGAAGATGCTGTCGCCAAAGATACCCTTGCTCAGCGGCCTGTCCATGGTCTTGCCCAGGCAGTGGCCATAGTTGCCCTTCAGCGAAGCCTGAGCGGCTGCAATGTTGAGCCTCTTGGCTTCAAGGATGAAGCTAATCTCGTCGAGCGGTGTAGTCGTAGCATAGTCCCACACGGTTTTCAGGTTGAGCACCAGCCCATCCTGTTCACCTTCCGTGCCCACACACTGACGCTTGTCGAGTAACACCTGCCCATTGCGCTCCTCATAAACAAAGTTGGTGTGGCTACCCGCTATAATGGCTTTCGCCGTGTCGTCACCTGCCTCACACGCCACCTCGATGTATAGCTTCTCGGTGATATCGTGCTTCAGCTTGATGTCAATGCGGTCGCCCTCGATAAACTGTTTGCCCTCTTCCAAGGTCTCAGGCATGAGGTCTTTGATAACTTCCAACTGGTATTCCGACTTCCCCACGATAGCCCCCAAGGCCACCGCTATGGGCAGTCCGATCATGCCTGTTCCTGGAATTCCCACACCCATGGCGTTTTTCAGCATATTGGCCGACAGCCTCACCTTGATCTTTTCAGGCCTGCAGCGCAAGTCTTCTGTGGCACGCGCCACGCAGAGTGCCACGGCCATCGGCTCGGTGCATCCCACGGCAGGCACCACCTCCTGGTGGATGAGTGCCAGGATCTGGTCTCTCGTTTCCTTGTCAAGCATCGTTCTCTTGCCTTTTTCTGTCTGGATGGGCGGATTATTCCTCCCTGATTTTTATTTCACAATTGTCGAGCGAGTCGACAATGGCCAAGCTCTCACACCTGATGCCCTCTCGCTCAATAACCTCCCTTCCATGCTGGAACGCCTTCTCGATGATAAATCCCATGCCCACCAGCTCTGCGCCCCCCTGCCGGCAGAGGTTGATGATGCCCTTGGCGGCGTTGCCATAGGCCAGGAAGTCGTCGATAAAAAGCACCTTGTCATGGGGTGTCAGGTAATCCTTGGAGATAACCACATGATACTCGCGCTGCTTGGTAAAGGAAAAGACTGTGGTAGAAAGCATGTCGCCCATGGTCGACGGCTTTTTCTTCTTGGCGAACACCACGGGCAAGTCCAACAGAAATCCCATCATGATGGCAGGCGCGATGCCACTGGCCTCAATGGTCAGAATCTTGTTGATTTCCGAAGAAGCGTATCGTCTGATAAACTCCACGGCTATCTGCTTCATCAGATTAGGGTCAAGCTGATGGTTGATAAACTTGTCCACCTTCAGAATTCCACCAGGGTAGCATTTGCCGTCCTTGAGGATGCGATCTCTCAATAGTTTCATGATGTGCTCAGTATTATTGGTACGATTTGCAAATTTTGATGCAAACTTACACAAAAATAATGAGGTTTGGAACGGAAAAAGCCAAATAATGCGACCTGCATGGTGAAAAAACAGCATCTTCAACATCTGCCTACCCTTTTTATGCGTACCTTTGCAAACGATTATGGGCAACACCTGGGACATCATCCAGCCTTTCGCGCCCACTTCACACATCGCCCTTATGCAGATAGACATCCTTTGGTTGCGCCAATGGTTTGGCGCGTTCAACCAGCAATACTTCGACAGCAACCTACCCACGCCCAGGTTTCGCATTGGGCACTCACGCACACAGCTCGGCTCCTTGTCATTCAAGCGCAAAACTACTTTTCGCGGCACACGCCTTTCCGACTTCGCCCTGGGCATGAGCAACTATTACGACCAGTCGGAACACCAGTTCAAGAGTGTGCTTCTCCATGAGATGATCCACCTCAGCATCGCCGTCTCGGGTCTCAAGGACACGTCGCCCCACGGCGTGGTGTTCCGTGGCATGATGAGCCGGCTTAACCGCGAAGGATGGGACATCCACGTCATGACACCCACGCGCGGGTTGAGCAGGGCCCACACGGGCTCTGGACAGGTCATTGAGCAATACCTGGTGCTGGCCATAGAGACAAACGAAGGGCGGCATTTCCTCTCATCAGTAAGTCCGAAGTATGTCCGCGCGCTCAACGAGCGGTTGCGTCATGCCACCTCCATCCGCCATGCCGCCTGGTACACCACGTCCGACCCTTGGTTTGCCAACATGCCCAAGGTACGCAGCCTCAGGGGAACTCCTGTCAGCAACGACACCTTTGCCGCCAAGACGGCAAGCATGAAGCCTGTCACTCTCTGACAGGCTTGGGGAATTGTCCTGCGGTCAGCGGGCTTGCTCCCGGAAGTCACTGGGCTTCATGCCCGTCTTCATCTTAAACTTTGAGGAAAAATAGTCGGGCGAGTCAAACCGCAGCCGATAGGCGATTTGCTTGACACTCATGTCGGTCGTGGCAAGCAGCTCCTTGGCTCTCTGTATGCGCAATTCCTGCTGATACAGCGCTGGCGACACGCCGGCAAACTCCTTGAACAACTTGCGAAAATTGCTGTAACTGACACCCATGTCGCGCGCAATGTCCTGGATGGTGAGGGCATCTTCCAGCCCGTTACGAATCAGCAGTCGAGCCTGGTTAATCATGTCTACTTGCTCATGGTTGCGGCTAAGGAGGTTGGTTCGTTCAAGCGAGTACATCAGGCCCACAAGATAATTGACCACACCGGCCAGCGTCTGCTGCACATAGGGTGCCTCCACCTGTGCCACGCGCATGGCCTCCTCATAGAGATGAAGGATCTCGCCAGAATAGCCCACGTGATAGATGGGATGGCGGGGCGACAAGAATCCCGCCTGCAGCCGATGATCCATGTTGGCTCCCTTGAAGCCTATCCAATGGCTCTTCCAACCCACGTCGGGCAACGGATGATAACTGTGCCACTCACCCGGGAAGAGCAGAAACATGTCGCCAGCCTTCAGGCACGCCTCACCCACCGTGTCCGAACGAAACACGCCCTCGCCCTCAGGCTGGTAGAGCAACTGGTACTCGTTGAGCACGCGCCCTCTTTCAAGCGTGAAGTAATAGCCGTCGGCATGCCCATGGGTGGGGTATTCCTCACCAGGCGCAATCTCCTCATAGCCCACAGTGCTTACCGTGAGCCCCCATTCAGCATCGCGCTCATTGGCTATCAGGTATTTGCTGGTTTGCATGGCTTTTTTCTATCGTTTGCAAAAATAGGAAAGAAAAGCCAAATTCCAAAGTTTTTCCTCTGTTTTTTTGTCAGCATAGGCGAAAACACATCCTTTCATAGGTGGCCACACAAAAGTGGCATTTGAAACCATCGAAAAAGGCTGCGCCTGAGACCTGCGTGTTGAAACACGTGGTCTGGCGCAGCCACAAAACATATTCTCTCTTATGAATGGCTTATTGAAGATTTGGCTGTTTGCCTGTCAGCGGCAAGTGTTTTTTATAAGGGATACTCGTCGAAGGCGTAGAGCACCGTTGAGAGGTAGCGCTCGCCCGTGTCGGGCAACAGGGTTACGATGGTCTTTCCCTTGTTCTCGGGTCGCTTTGCCAGTTCGGTGGCGGCAAAGGCCGCAGCGCCCGACGATATGCCCACCAGCAACCCATCCTGCTGAGCCAACTGCCGACTGGCAAGGATGGCATCGTCGTTTTGCACGTCAAGCACCTCGTCGACAACGCTGGGATCATAAGTCCTGGGCACGAAGCCGGCACCTATGCCCTGAATCTTGTGGGCACCCGACTTGCCTCCGTTGAGCACTGGCGAGGAGGCGGGCTCCACGGCCACCACCTTCACGTTGGGGCTCCGTTCCTTGAGGTATTTGCCTATGCCCGAAACAGTTCCGCCTGTTCCCACACCAGCCACAAAGATGTCCACCTTTCCGTCGGTGTCGTTCCATATCTCAGGACCGGTGGTCTCATAGTGTTTCTTTGGGTTGGCCTTGTTCTCAAACTGCTCCAAGATGACGGCACCAGGAATGCTGTCGCGTAACGCTTCCGCCGCCCTGATGGCACCAGGCATACCGTCCTTTCCGGGGGTAAGCCTCACCTCGGCACCATAGGCTTTCACCAGGTTGCGGCGCTCCACGCTCATGGTCTCGGGCATGGTGAGGATGAGCTTGTAGCCTTTCACGGCCGAAACGAGAGCCAGTCCGACACCCGTGTTGCCGCTGGTGGGCTCGATGATGGTTGCCCCTGGCTTCAGGAGTCCCTTCTGCTCGGCATTTTCAATCATCGCCAAGCCGATGCGGTCTTTCACACTGCCGCCGGGGTTGAAGAATTCCACCTTGGCGATGACAGGGGTGTCGAGGCCACGAAGAGCCGAATACTTATTGAGCTCTACCAGAGGCGTGTGGCCAATGAGGTCTGTAATCTTCTTGTAAATCATAGTCGTCAATATTTAATTCTTAGGGTGTCCAGTTCGTTGTA
>DJOD01000013.1:96298-96579 GCA_002437115.1 Prevotella sp. UBA6447 | reverse complement strand
AAAGTTCAATCTTGCCCTTTCCCGCCGTTACTTGAATATGGACGGGCTGTTGGCTATAGCCATTGACCCTAGTTACATCAGCAAGTCAGGCAAGAAAACTCCGCATATCGGTACCTTCTGGTCCGGATGTGCAAGTTCCATGAAACATGGTCTTGAAATTATGGGGCTAGCCCTTGTTGATGTATACGCCAACAACTGCATGATGCTGCGTGCCCACCAAACACCATCAACGAGTGAGCTGAAACTGCGCAGCATGACTCTTGTGCAGCATTACATTGCGG
>DJOD01000013.1:14372-96233 GCA_002437115.1 Prevotella sp. UBA6447 | reverse complement strand
TTACAGGAAAGACCTGTTGGAAGTGTCCGACATCATTGTTGCAGACGCATTTTTCTCTATCCGCCCGTTTGTGGATGGAATCAAGGAGCATGGATTCCATCTAGTCAGCCGTTTCAGAGACACGGCCAGCCTACACTATGTGTACACTGGGCCGCGTTCCAAGAAACCTGGACGTCCGAAAACACTTGACGGAAAAATCAATTGTAAGAAACTTGACCTCACACGAATGACGGAGATGCACATAGAGGGACTTGAAGGCACAGCCTACACACTCATTGCCTATTCAAAGGCACTGAAGCAGAAAGTGCGCCTTGTCATTTGGATTATGCCTAATGGCAGGCACAAACTTTTCTTCTCCACAAAGACATCCATGTCGGGTGAGGATGTATTGCGCACATATCGCTCAAGATTCCAGATTGAGTTTTGTTTCCGCGATGCAAAGCAGTTCTCTGGTCTTACGCATTGTCAGGCAAGACACAAGAACCAACTGGACTTTTCCTACAACGCATCATTCGCATCACGGAATGTTGCGAAGGTGATGATGAAAGAAAATGGACTGCCGAATTCCATGGCTTTCTTTCAAGGAACTCATGGCAAGCACATATTCCCGACTGGTTGTGGTTTGATGTAGATATATAAGAGATGCAACTTTTGTTGCTGAGGAAACAGCACTTTGCGTTGTGGGACATATAAGAGATACAACAGTGTGGCGATCCGGTAATTTATTGTAAAAGTGTGTAGCTTACAAAATTCATGTCTGGTGGGTCATATCCACCAGACATGAAGCAGTGGGAGATTTACTTTACCTCTGCTGTATAGACACGTCCGAAGCGGTCGGTTACGCGTACTGCCACGTGTTTGGCCTTAGCCGACGGACGGGCGAAGAAGAAAGCATATCCGTTGACCGTAGGCTGGCGGAAGCCGCTCACTTTCTTTTTGCCCGTGGCATAACCACGGTCGAGGTATGAGAAATAGTAAGGGTCGGTAGAGGCAAACGGCTTCATCTTGCCACGGTTCTTGCCGTCCTCGATCAGCTCTACGCGCCAATGGTCGTCATAGTTCCAAACCTTCACGCACACGTCGTTCTCGTGTCCAGGGAATGTTCCGGTTGGGACAACCTCTACCTGATAGTTTTGGTCGCGGCCAAGGCTCTTATAGTACCATGACAGTTGCGACGGTGTAGACTCGAACACCTGATAGCCCATCGGCGTGCCGTCTTTACAGTAAGGGCTATTCCAAATCCACCATGCGCCACACACTGCACCCACCATGTGTTCCACTACATTAGGACGGAGCTGGAGGTTGGACTGCTCGTGGGTGTGACCGCTGAGGATCGACACCTTATAGTCGGCCAGGAGGTCCATCAGTCTGTCGGCTCCTACGAGCTTCTTCTTGCCGTGATAGATGTAGGCGGGGCAGTGCATGGCCACGAATACCCTTGCGCCTTTGGGTATGAACTTACGGTAGCCTTCCACCCATTTTAGTTGTTGGTTGTCTATGGCCTCGTCATATTTTTTGTTGCCTTTGTAGACGATGTTGTCGAGCACGATGAAATAGTCGTTTCCGATGTTGAAGGCATAATAGGTAGGTCCGAAGTAGCGGCGGTAGATCTCGGCACTGGCGTGGTCGTCGTTAACATACATGTCGTGGTCATGGTTGCCTATGACGGTATAGACAGGGCACCCGAGCGTTTGCATGTCGGTCTTGAAACGCCTGTAGGTGTCGAGGTTATCCCATACGAGGTCTCCCAGGATGAGAGCAGCCACTGGCGTGTTGCGCCCTTGGTAGGACGCGGCCGTGCGGCGTATGTCGGGCAGGGCTTCGCTTTCGAGCCTTTCGTAGTCGTGGTCGCTGCCTGGTTGGGTGTCGCTGATGCCGAGCAGTGTGTAAGTGCCTTTTGGAACACCGAAACGGAACAGTTCGAAGTCGAAGTTCTTCGAGTTGAGCGGTTTGTAGAATGCTGGCGTGCCCGAAGCGTAAGAGGCCACATAGCCAGAGGGAGTCACGACGTAGACGAAGTCGGCACTGTCGGCTGCGTCGATGGTGTATGTTCCGTCGGTTGCTGTCGTGACAAATCCGGTTCCGTCAGTTACTACCACTCCTGACAATCCCTTGCCGTTGGATGTGACGCGCCCAGTGATGTTTTTGGCTTCAGCCGACAAGGCGGCAGCAAGCATCACAGCAAACAATAGTTTTCTTTTCATAATCTGTTTTTTTATGATGAATCGTTTTATATCTGTTGGCAAAATTACAAAACCATTGTTACAAAGTCGTTTCGGTTAGGTCAAAATTGATTTGCTGTCGGATGGCGATGATAAATCTTTTTGTGCGACATAGTTATAATCTTTTTTCATACTTTGAAAAAAATAAGAGTTAGCTAAATGTAAAACATGTTGCAGATGTGTTATAAAATATTTATAATTATGTTACATTCTGCTTATTTCATCATGATAAACACCGTGTTTTTATTTTCTTATGTACTTTTGCGGTGTAAAAAAGACTTGATTGATATTTTTTTTAATTTCAGGATAAGCGCAGCATGCGCATTTATAATTTTTATTTGTTATGGAAAAGAAAATTTATGTGCGACCGGATTTAAAAATCATGGTTGTAGAGCCGCAGACCATTCTTGCTGCGAGCACTACAGGATTGGAAGGAAAGTTTGACGACGAGAATGAGAAGGAAATTGGCTATGGCGGCGATGCTGACCAGCAGCCCGCAGGCGATGACCAGCCTACGAACTATGAAGTATGGTGAACGGTTCGACTCATTGAATGAAAAACAGAAAGCGTTAAGAAATGAAACTAACAGATTCAATGGCTATCTTGATGCCAATCAGGAAAAACATTTTCGCCGCTGTCTTGCTGCTTATGGCTATGGCGTTTTATTCCGCACCAGCCATGGCAGCCGACGACTGGTCTGTTCCGACAAAGACTCCAGACGGAAAATTTGGCGGCGGCAAGGGAACGGAAGACGACCCATATCTTATCACGAATGCACAGCAGCTGGCAGACCTTGCTTATCTTGTGTCTTACAGCTATTGGAATCATAAAGGTTTTAATGGTGTCTATTTCAAGCAGACTGCCGATATCGTGCTCAACGACCAAGTGTTGACAGACGGACTTGTGGACAACAATGGAAAAATCATCGTAAATGATTCCAATAATAACCATCTGAGCAGCCTGAAGGCATGGAATCCTATAGGTCAGTGCGGATTTTTTGAGGGTGCTAACAGTAACTACGAGTTTAAGGGACATTACGACGGCGGCGGACACAGCATTAGTGGTGTGTATTTCAAGGGCGTGGACAGTCAGAGGGACAATTATGTTGGTTTCTTCGACACCACGATGGGGGCAGAGATCAAGAACCTCACGCTCAAGGACTGCCTCTACGACGTGTACTATATCTCTACTACTGGTGTGCGTCATGTCGGTGCTCTTGTCGGCAATGCCACCGACACGAGGATAGAGAACTGTCATGTGGAGAATGCCGCTATCTGCTATACGGGCAATGGAGACAATCAGCCTGACTACAAGCAGAATGATGTAGGCGGTCTTGTTGGCTATCTGAGTCTGACGAGCGACTACGGGTTTGATGACAGCAAGCCAGTGGCAGACAATTGCTCTTTCAACGGACACATTTTTGTCTACTCCACAAATAGTGAGACAAAATCGAAACTCGGAGGCATATTCGGCCGCATAGAAGCAGATGAGGACTACATGAACGCGAAGAACAATCCTGTTGTCAAGGGTTGCACGACACACGGAAGCATTTGCAGCATGGGAGATGACGATCTGGAGAACAAGGCTAACATGGTGTTTGCCGGAGGCATATTGGGCCGCTTCACGCGTCCGGAGTCTGCCGACAATAACTGTTATGCCGAGATAGAGGGTTGCGCCAATTTCATGAACATGGACTTGATGCCAGTGGCAAGCCAGGTGTATGCCGGGGGATTGTCGGGCTATCTGACAAGATGCGAGAAGTCGGCCAATTTCGGCAATATTACCGTCAGCAAGACTGGCGGACAGAGTTCGGACATTTATGTAGGAGGCATAGGCACATGCACTTCTGTAGACAACTGCGCGAATTATGGAGACATAGAGGTCGGCAACGTGACACTTACGGATAATGCCAAGCTTTATGCTGCCGGACTTGCTGTCTGCGGACTTGGCTCGGGTGCTTCAGAGACCAACGCTTGCAGTGTGGTAAACAGCTTGTGCCACTCAAAAGTGGATTGCCAGGTGAGCGGAAGCAATGTCTTTGTGGATGCCCTGTGCAATTATCCGGACAAGACAGCATCGGATGAGAAAAACACCGTGTTCTATCTTAGCGAGGACAACAAGAGCACGACTTATCCCAAGGCGCAGGTATGGGAAGAGAGCAAGTTTAAGAATGATGAGGGAATCAAAGAACTCAACGCGATAGCCAGCACCATTTATGGCAGCAACGTTTGGGGAAGCTACACGAGCAACCGGGATTCTTATTTCTACAGAGATGCCATACCGTTTGCCAGCGGAGGCGTGAGGATTGTGTATCTTGACGAGAAAGGCAGTGACAATGAGTCTGTAATACAGGGTGAGACGGACTCTGTCTACGTCACTCTGACGCGCACGTTCCATGAGAATGAATGGAACACGGTATGCCTGCCGTTTGATGTGGACAGTGCCACACTGAAGAAATGTTTCGGCGAAGACGTGAAACTTGAGATCCTCGACAATGTTACCTATGATGCGCAGGACCACAAGATTACGTTTGACTTCAAGCCCGCCGACCATATCGAGAAGGGAACACCTTATATGATCAAGCCGACGGTAGTGGCTGCGTCGGGAGTTTATGATTTTGAAGGGTGCAAGCTTAGCGCGTCTAAAGTAGCTGAAAGCAAGTCTGTGACCATTGACGGAACGCCGTCTGTCGTGTCGATGATCGGCGAAATGGACAAGTTCACGTTGAAGAGTGATGTCACGGCCAACAAATACTTCCTAATGGACGGCAAGTTTTGGCGTGCCACAGCTGAGAAGCCCATCAGTTCCGCAGCTTTCCGCTGCTGGTTTAAGGCAACAGATGTCACGGAGACCAAGGCTATGAGCATCAGTTCTGCAGCCGTTCACCACGCTGATGGCGAGACTACGGCTGTCAAGGTGGTGGAAACCTCTCCATCGGCTACGGAAATGCGCATCTACGACTTGCAAGGCATCAGGCACGACAAATTGCAGCGGGGTGTTAATGTGATTGGTGGCAAGCGCATAAAGGTTATCATGAAATAGCTTGTCGTATAACATGTATTTGATTCCTTTTATAGTTCGTTAGAATCACAGTATATCTATCCATCTTAGAGTTTTTATAACTCAACTTTCGGATTTGGCAAGACAAGTAGCCTTGGCAATGCTATTTGTTAGGGCTTCTGCCTGCGCACGCGGCCATGCTGTGCGCGTCTTGCCTAAATCCGAATTTTTCCGTATTTAAGTTTTCTCTTCTGACGACAACTTAGATAACAGCAGACAACGGCTCCGCGTTGTGTGTAAGCTTTTAAAGCCTTTTTTGCTTTTCGGTGAAAGGTTGTCTCCTATTGTCACTGTTGCCGTTAATACGTTGGTGGTCTGTGTTGTTTTTCTCCTCCCAACTCATGATGATGGCGATGACGGTGGAATAGCTGCGGGTGCCTCCCTCCACGTGGTTGCCACGCAGGTAGAGGTCGTAGAGGAAGGTCTGCGCCTTGTCGATGATGGGGCAGCGTAGCGACTGCCAATAACGCCTGTCGGCTTTGGCCAAGCGGATGACCTCAGGGCGCAGGCGGTGGAGGTAAGCCTCGTAGGCCTTATGACCCAAGATGTTGCGCACTCCCTGGAGCACGTGGAAAAAAATGAGGTAGTAGCCGCTGAAGCGCACCGCGCGGCTTGTGGCCGACGTGCATACGAGATAGCTGTAGAAGTTGGCTTCGCCCTCGTTTGCTATGCCGAGCAGGTGGGCATACTCATGGGCGTAGGTGGCAGGGTAGTCGTGCGGCCGCACATCAGCGTTGATAGTGAACTCGCAGAAGAACGGCCCCATGCTGCCCGTGATGCCTGCCATGCTGCTGAGCCTTGAGAAAAGCATGGTCTTGGCGCGTGCCCCCGGGGCGAAAGGCTGGTTGACACCCATGCTGCGCAGGTGGCTGTAGCCCTGAATGGCCATTTGTCGCATGGCTCGCTCTTCGGGCTTGCGGACGATGGGGCAGTAGCTGGCGTTGAGACTGTCGGCATAGCGTTCGGCAAAGGCTTGGAACGCGTCGGCGCGCACCTCAGCACGTGGCATGTGGAGACGGTGGAAGATGTCGGGCTGGGCGTAGTTGATTCCCCATGCGGCGTAAAACCACACGTACAGCCATAGCAGGTATTCGGCTACGCGCAATAGGGTAGGGCGGAGCGGTTTCTTCCTAATAAGCACGGCGAAGGGCGGATAGCCCACCACCCATGCAATGCTGAGGGCGATGAAAATATCGCCCACGGCCAACGGGATGGCTCCTGTGACGGGAGCCACCAGATGCGCCAAGGCAGGGTAGACGTAAGCTGTGTAGGTGCCGCCCAAAGAGGGCGACAACCTGAAGAGGGTAGCGGCGAGCAACAAGCAGAGTAGGACGATGTGTCGAGGGCGTAGGCCTTTGGTGAGCGCGTTTTTCCGAAGTTGGAAATTCATGGCAGTGTGGTTTTTGAGACAAATGTACACAGAAGACGCTTCATCTCAAAGCATGGCAAGCTTTCTTTTCGCAAAATTACGTCTCTAATGCGTACAAGTTATTTGAATACGTTAACTTATGTCGTGAAAAATTTGGATATAAGGAAATAAAACGATAAATTTGCAATCGAAACCCCTTCACACAACAGTAACCATTTTTAAATCGATGGCCTATCGACACACATCTACTTCATAACTAAACATTAACAAAGAAATGAAGAATCTCGCAGATATGACCGACGAAGAGTTGGCATTATGCTACGTGGATGGTAACAACGATGCTTTCGATGAACTGTTGACACGCAACCAATCGAAAATCTTCGCTTATATCATGTTTGTCGTGCGCGACAACGACTTGGCCAACGACATCTTCCAAGAGACGTTTGTCAAGGTCATCGTGAAGTTGCAGCATGGAAAGTATGCTCCTACTGGCAAGTTTGGTGCCTGGTGTATGCGCATCGCCCACAACGTCATCATGGACTGGTATCGCGACCAGCGCGCGGAGCACATCGTGGAGCCCACCGAGGACAACGACCTGTCAAACCTCGGAGAGGACAGTGTGCTGGTGGCCAATGTCGAGGAGCAATTGTTCAACGACCAGGTGCTGACCGACGTGCGTAGGATGATGAACCATCTGCCGGCGAGCCAGCGTGAGGTGGTTTACATGCGTTTCTACCAGCAGTTGTCGTTCAAGGAGATAGCTGACACCACCAACGTGAGCATCAACACGGCTTTGGGTCGCATGCGCTACGCGCTCATCAACATGCGCCGCATGGCTCGCGACTATGACATGCAGTTGCAGCTGGCTTGACACGTGCAAGCGGTGCCAGGTTGGCAGTATGTGCCCTTTGGGGTGGCGCATGAGCACCTCTCTTACAATTCCAACGTCTTTTTTGGCAAAAGAGACCCCCCCCCTTAGGGATGTCTCGCATTAGTGTGGGCTTTCGCCCTTATTTTACGAACATGACCTTGCTCTCGTCGCGAGGTTTCGCCTCGGGACTCTCATCGGGGTAGCCCACCGCTAAGATGTAGCATATCTCGTAGCCCTCAGGCAGCTGCAGGCGGTCGAGGTAAGGCTTGCAGTCGGCTGTGGTGTTTAGGAACCTGACGGGGCCTCCCAGGCAGCACGTGCCAAGTCCCATGGCCTGTGCGGCCAGCATGATGTTCTCACCCAGCATGCCTGCGTCTACCGACGGCTCGCCTTGTGGGGTTGCCACACAGATGACGTTAGGCGCGTTTCGGAACATGTTCTTGAAGTTGGGGTCGCGCTTCACCATGTTGGGGTTGGCCTTCGTGTAGAGTGCCGTGAGGCCTTCGATCCACTCTCGGCTCTCCACAACGCGCACAGCCCACGGTTGGCTGTTCATGCCACTTGGCGCCTTGATGCCTGCCTGTGCGAGCATGGCCAACTTGTCGTGCTCAACGGGACGGTCAAGGTATCGCCTTACGGAGCGGCGTGCGTCGATGGCGCGTGTCACATCGTTGTGCTTGCCAACAGCCTTGGCTGTCCACGCATTGAGGAATCGTAAGGTCTTTTCCTTGCTGTACCCCTGGCCCTCCTCCAGAAACGACGAATCTTGTATGTGCAACACGTTGCCACCCTGGTCGAGGACCACGAAGACGGGGAAGCCGAAGCGTGCGGGTTGCCCCAGCCGCTCCATGAGAGCCTGGACTCGTTCGTCTCCATCTTTCCTTGGGTTGTAGTTCACGTGGATGTATGCAAAGTTGTTGGTCAAGGTCTTGGCGATGTCGGCATCGCGCGAAGCGAAGTCGGCGAATCTTAAACACCACGGGCACCAGTTGCCCCCTACCTGGCATAGGACTAAACGTCCAGCCCCGTCGGCCCTAACAGCTGCCAAGGCACTGTCTATTTGTGCCATGGGGTCGGAATTTTCGTTGTAGACTCTCTTCAAGGTAGTTTGCGCCATGGCCAGGGTCGTAACCAGCGCAAACAGTAATGACAATGCAGCTTTTTTCATGATATGGTGTTTGGGAAAAATGAGTGGCTTAACATTTGAAAGCGTCAAAGAGCTTTGAGCTGACGGATGCGCTCTTCAGGGTTGTCGGCACGAAAGACGTAGCTGCCGCTCACGAGCACATTGACACCCGCTTGCGCCAATCGCGGCGCTGTGAGTCCGTTGACACCCCCGTCCACTTCAATGAGGGCATCCGACCCGCTCTCGCTGATGAGCTTCTTAAGGCGCTCAATCTTGGCGTAGGTGTTGTCGATGAACGTCTGACCGCCGAAACCAGGGTTTACGCTCATCAGCAACACCATGTCAACGTCGCCTATCACGTCTTCGAGCATTGACACGGGCGTGCTCGGGTTAAGCGTGACAGCGGCCTTCATGCCCTCCTCGTGTATTTCGTGTAGTGTTCGGTTGAGGTGCGTCACGGCTTCAATGTGGACATTCATCATCATGGCGCCAACTCTTGCTGTAGCCGTGATATACCGCTCTGGGTGAACAATCATGAGGTGCACGTCGAGAGGCTTGTGGCAAATCTTGCCTACCGCTTCGAGCACGGGGAATCCAAACGAGATGTTGGGCACGAACACGCCATCCATCACGTCGCAGTGTAGCCAGTCGGCCTCGCTGCGGTTGATCATCGCTATTTCACCCTTCAGGTCGGCGAAGTTAGCCGCCAAGAGGGAAGGTGACACCATCGTGCTCATCAGTTCATGCAGTATTTTAGAGGTTGCCCGGTCAGTTTCGCCACCCGATAGGTGTATGCAATCTGGCGGATGAGCATGAGTGTATGGGCGGAAGGATTCATTTCTTCAGGGGTAAAATTCTTCATAGGCAGAGATGTTGGTGCGTATTGGATGAGAGAAATTGTGGTTCCTTTCTACCTTCTTTAACGCAAAGAATCTCGCTTTATTATTGTGAAGACCTAAAAATGGCACGTTTTTCTTTTGAAATGGTCAGGATGTAAGAAAAGTGGTGTGTGGGTGACTTGTTCCACTCCTTATTTGTTTTTTAGTATTTTTTTGATGTCGTTTGGCGAGATGGACATGGCAGACGCAATGTTCTCAATGCTTAGTCCGTTTTTGTACATCATTGTGATGGCGGTTCGGAGTTGTCCTTCTTTCTCGGCGAGTTGTCCTTCTTTCTCAGCGAGTTGTCCTTCTTTCTCGGCGAGTTGTCCTTCTTTCTCAGCGAGTTGGCTATTGCGTTCGGCTATGATTTTATCGCGGCTTTTAATGATTTTATCGCGGCTTTTAATAATCTTGTCGCGGGTCATGATAGCCGTGTCTCGATCTTCTATGGCCGAGAAATATTCGTCTTCTACATTCATTTCCTGTCGTAGCTCTGCGTTGGCTGCGGCCATCGTCAGGCGATGCACGATGTAGAGCATGTCGTCATCGTCGTTGTAGGCATCCTCGTTGATATTGATGACTTGTCGGTTTTGGGGGTCTCTCCGTGTTTGGTCGAATAGGCTGAGCACCTTGTCGAGCCTGTTGTTTATTTTCCCGTGCAACAGTGGTAGTTGCACGATGATGCTGTCGTGTATGAGGCTGTTGATGAATGGGTCTTTCTTTCCGTTCTCCACCTTCACGCCGTCATAGTCGTATATGTCGTGGTTGGCATAAACCACGGGCTTGTCGATGTCGCCCACCCGGTGGCCCAGCAGGTATACAGCTACCATAGGTACCCCGTATTTCTTTCGGTCGCTGGTTTCCTGCATGTTTTCCTGCGCGTTGTATTGTGCGGCCAGGTATTGGCGGAAGCGTAGCGTTTCGGTTTCAAGCCACGTTTTTTGTAGTTCTATCAGAATGAGTCTTTGACTTCCGTCGGCCTCTTCCACCTTTGCCGCGAAGTCAATGCGAAACATGGATAGGTTATCTCGTGTGGTGTTTGTATGCTCATGTCGCCGCATCTCCACGCTTGCCACTTTTTTCTTGAGCAAAGCTGAGAGCACGGTTTTTGCAATGCGCTTGTCCTCCATGAGAAACTTGAAGACAGAGTCGTATATAGGGTTGGCTACGCTGAGTATCATGCTGTTGTCTCCTTTCTTTTGTTCCTTTTGACGTTCCTTTGCAAAGGTATGTATTTATTTTGTTGTGCGCAAGTTTTGACGGTAGTAAAAAGTTGGGATGTTCTTGTCTCCTTGCGCTTACAGGCAGGGCTTGTAGGCTGACAGCATCTGGCGGATGGCCTGTGCGCGGTCGGCACTGAGGGGCTTTACAACCTCCAGGGGGTAAGTGATGCCAAGTTGCTGATACTTGAAGGTGCCGAGGGTGTGGTAGGGCAGGATTTCGATCTTTTCCACCACGCTGTAGCGTGCCACGTGCTCGCCGAGGCGGCGCAGCCACTGGTCGTCGTCGGTGAGGCTGGGCACGACGACATGGCGCACCCATGTCCTGATGCCGCGTCGCTCGAGCTCATCGAGGAAGCGCAGGTTGTTGGCTTGTGGCTGCCCGGTGAGCCGCGGATAGAGGTCGGGGTCCATGGTCTTGATGTCGAGCAGGGCCAGGTCGGTGTGGTTGAGCACCTCAAGGGCCGTTGGCGTGCAGAAGAAACCGCTGGTGTCGAGGGCGGTGTGGAGGCCCTGGGCCTGGCAGAGGGCGAAGAAGGCGGAGGCGAAGGGTGCCTGCACCAGAGGCTCGCCGCCAGAGAGGGTGACTCCGCCGTTACGGATGAAACTTCGGTAGCGCAACACCTCGTCGAGGAGCTGCTGTGGCGTGAGCGCATACTGGCACTTGCCGTGCGGGTCCCAGGTGTCGGGGTTATGGCAGAACTGGCAGCGAAGGGGGCATCCTTGCATGAAGGCCACGAAGCGTATGCCAGGCCCGTCGACGGTGCCAAACGATTCCATGGAGTGGATGTGTCCGATGATGTTCATGGTGTGGTGTGGTGGTTGTGAAGAAAGCCAAATGCTCTCTTCCGCAAGAGACCTGCGGGCTGGGCATTTGGCTTTTTATCGTGTTGGGCCTCGCCGTGTGTGGCGGGCCGAAGTTGAACCTTAGAGACCCTGGTTGATGGTGCGCGAGAGCACGTCGAGCTGCTGCTCGCGGGTGAGCTTCACAAAGTTGACAGCGTATCCACTGACGCGAATGGTGAGCTGTGGGTACTTCTCTGGGTGGTCCATGGCGTCGATGAGCAGTTGGCGGTCAAAGACGTTGACGTTGAGGTGCTGACCGCCGTCGGGCGTGAAGTATCCGTCGAGCAGACCCACGAGGTTCTGCGCGCGCTGCTCCGTCTCCTTGCCGAGCGCGCCAGGCGTGATGGCGAAGGTATAGGAGATGCCGTCGCGCGAGTGCTGGAAGGGCAGCTTGGCGACCGACGCGAGCGCGGCCACGGCTCCCTTGACATCGCGTGCGTTCATCGGGTTGGCACCCGGAGCAAAGGGAACGCCCTTCTGTCGCCCGTCGGGTGTGGCACCCGTGTTGCGCCCGTAGACCACGTTGGAGGTGATGGTCAGGAGGCTCTGCGTGGGTGTGGCGTCGCGGTAGGTGCGGTGCTGGCGCAGATACTCCATGAACTTCTCCGTGAGGTCGACGGCGATGGTGTCGGTCTCGTCGTTGTTGTTGCCGAAAGGCACATACTCGCCTTCCTCAATCTTGTAGTCGACGGCCAGGCCGCTGTCATCGCGGATGATGCGCACCTTGCAGTGCTTCATGGCGGCGATGGAATCGGTGACGATGGAGAGGCCGGCAATGCCCGTGGCGCGTGTGCGCTCTACGTCGCCGTCGTGGAGCGACATCTCAAAGGCCTCGTAGTCGTACTTGTCGTGCATGTAGTGGATGATCTTCAGGGCGTTGACATAGGTCTTGGCGAGCCAGCGCATCATCTGCTCAAACTTGGGCATGAACTCCTCGTAGGTCAGGTAGTCGCCAGTGATGGGAGCGAAGCGGGGTGCCACCTGCTGTCCCGACATCTCGTCGCGCCCGCCGTTGATGGCATAGAGCATACACTTGGCGAGGTTGGCGCGCGCGCCGAAGAACTGCATCTGCTTGCCGATCTTCATTGGGCTGACGCAGCAGGCGATGCCGTAGTCGTCGCCCAGCTCGGCGCGCATGAGGTCGTCGTTCTCATACTGGATGGCGCTGGTGTCGATGCTGACCTTGGCGCAATACTTCTTCCACTGCTCGGGCAGGCGCTCACTCCAGAGGATGGTGAGGTTGGGTTCGGGCGAGGGGCCCATGTTGTAGAGGGTGTGGAGGAAACGGTAGTCGGTCTTGGTGACCATGGAGCGCCCGTCAATGCCCATGCCTCCGATAGACGCGGTGGCCCAGATGGGATCGCCGGAGAAGAGGTCGTTGTATTCTGGAGTGCGCAGGAAGCGCACGATGCGCAGCTTCATGATCATCTGGTCGATAAGCTCCTGGGCTTCCTCCTCGGTGAGGGTGCCGTTCTTCAGGTCGCGCTGGATGTAGATGTCAAGAAAAGCGCAGACTCGACCGAGCGACATCGCGGCTCCGTCTTGGTCTTTCACGGCTCCGAGGTAGCCGAAGTAGGTCCACTGCACGGCCTCGCGGGCATTGGTAGCTGGCTTGCTGACATCGAAGCCGTAGGCGGCGCACATGCGCTCAAACTGCTTCAAGGCCTGAATCTGGTCGGAGACCTCTTCGCGGTGGCGCACAATCTCCTCGGTGAACTCCTGTATGTCGATGCGCTTCAAGTAGCGCTTCTTCTCCTCGATGAGGTTGGCTGTGCCGTAGAGGGCCACACGACGGTAGTCGCCGATGATGCGGCCACGCCCATATGCGTCTGGAAGGCCCGTGATGATATGGGCGTGGCGGGCAGCTTTGATGTCGTCATTGTAGGCAGAGAACACGCCCTCGTTATGGGTTTTGCGATACTTCGTGAAGATATTCTTTGTGGCAGGGTCGAGCTCATAGCCGTAGGCATTGAGTGCCTTCTCCACCATGCGGATGCCGCCTTTGGGGAAGATGCCGCGCTTCAGGGGTGCGTCGGTCTGCAGGCCGACCACCACCTCGCTGTCCTTGTCAATGTATCCGGCTCCGTAGGTGTCGATGCTCTGCGGGAGCTTGGTCTCGGCATCGTAGACACCTTTCTCGCGTTCCACCTCAAAGAGGGCAGAGAGGATGGTCCACAGTTTTTTTGTCTTCTCGGAGGGACCGGCCAGGAAAGTCTCGTCGCCCTGGTAAGGCTCATAGTTGGCTTGGATAAAGTCTCTCACGTCAATCTCGTGCTTCCAGTTGGATCCCTTGAAATCCTGTTGGAGGTCATTTAAAACCATAAGTCGTAAAGTGTGGTAGGGTTAATATAAAAAACACGTGGGCGCGTTGCCCATGCTGCAGTGACAGGTGTGCCGGTGTGGCGAAAGAAAGTCTTCTCCCCACCCGTATGCAAGCTATCGGGACGCAAAGTTACGGCTTTCCTGTTGGATTGGCAAGTGTTTTCAGACCAACTTCTGCAAAATCATTATTTTTGAGGACGGTGTGGGTAAAGTAAGTGTGCATCCTCTCATCCATAGTCACAACAGAGCTTATAGAAACTTCAGTTAGCAATATATCCAATGACCCTACGAGATGAGCTCTTTCAAAGTCGTGTCGGTAAAAGTATGCCATATTTCCAGTTCCACAGGTTTGTAAACCTCATACAAATGCTTTACAAAGCGAATGTCGAAGACCAAACGGAGCTCATCCTTGTTTTCCTTAGGTATTCCCTCCTTGCGATAGCCCAAACGTGCACCTCGAATAAAGTACAAGTCACGTATACCTTTCCCCTTAATGTAGGGAACAAAGTAGTAGAGCTCGTTGAGAGCTACTGTTGATGGGAACTTCTTGCCCGTATAATAAAGCGTAGCCATACCATTGGCAAAACGTTGCTTATTGTCATCCTTCACCAAGGATATTAGTACATTTTTCGTGATATCCACTAATGGCTTCTCCTCTCCATACACAGGAAATTCACTTTCGTGCGCCATAGTGTTTTCGACATTATGCTCCAATTCATATTGATCAAAAAGGTCGTAAAAATTCAGTTGACTATATTTACGCTGTACCGTAGAAGTCTGATTGGCATGGTTCTTTACAACAACCAATTGTGATTGCTCTCTGAAAATCTCGCGTACAGCCTCACTACAATCTTGTGAAATACCTGAGATACGCAAGGAATTCTCAGAAAATCTCACCTACTTACACGCCAACTTGTCCATTGCAAAATTAGCGACAGTAGTCATCAGTAGTCAATTCCCCTATTCTACAGATGTCGGAAACATAAAGATAAGAAAGTTCAGCAAATTACACACTGTTGCTTGCCGTATCCAAGTAAAATAGTTATTTTTGTAAAAATATCTTGCGCATCTTTGATGAAGACAAAGCTGCGAGAGAGAAGGCTGCTGATAAGACTGCGATTGTTTAAGGAGGAGTGCCAGCTCTCTATTCCGACCACAGTATGCAAGTCTTTCAGCGACAGTCGCAACTCGGCTAAATCGTGAACTCGAATTTACAGTTATTCACAATTCACGTTAACTCACTGCATTTACCGACATAAAAACTTGTGGCATAGGAGCTTTATTTGTATTTTTGCCGAAACGGGACAAAAACGGGACTGAACAGTTATGATTATTGATGAGATTATCAGACACAACAAACAGTTTGTGGAGAGTAAAGGGTACGAGAAATTCCTTACGAGCAAATACCCCGACAAGAAGCTTGCCATCCTCTCCTGCATGGACACAAGACTGACGGAGCTGTTGCCTGCCGCTTTGGGCATCAAGAACGGCGACGCTAAGCTGATTAAGAATGCGGGCGGACTGGTCATCAGTCCGTTTGACTCGGCAATGAGGAGCATCCTTGTGGCAGTCTACGAGCTTCATGTGGAGGAGATTATGGTCGTGGCACACTCCAACTGCGGTGCCTGCCACATGAACGGCAGGGAGATGAAGCGGGCAATGGTGGAGCGCGGCATACGACAGGACGTGATCGACACGGTGGCTAAATGCGGCATCGACCTTGACCACTGGCTTGAGGGCTTTCACGACACGGAGGACTCGGTGAGGAACACGGTGAGCGTGATTAAGCGTCATCCGCTCATGCCGGCAGACATCAACGTTCACGGGTACATCATCGACTCGGAGACGGGACTGCTGACGAAAGTAGAATAGTTGCCAAATGAAGAGGCTCACATAAAGATAATGCCTAATAAGATGTCTATAGCAAATCCTGCCAGCGCGTTCCAAAGGTACGACGACGCGTTGGCTACCCGTTTCCTGTATACCACGTAACAGACAACCCCCACGATAGGAAAGACAAACGATAAAAGCAAGGCGAACTTGCCAGCCTTTTCAACCTTTTCTTCAGTCATAGCACAATAAATCTTAATTAGCAGGCTTTTAATTATCAAACCAAAAGCAAGTCGTTGGATAACAGCAAGTTGTCCAACTTTTGCCTATGTCAAGATTACATCACTTACCTTAGTGCTGCCTTAAACTCAAATAAGGTGCATCTGACACATGCCAAAGGTAAGCATAAAATCTGAGATTCTCACCCCATTCGGCGGAGTATATTTCGCGAGCAACGCAATTAACACCTTTTCACATGGCAAGGTACTCCATCATTCACAGCCTAATCGTTGCTCAACTATTCTTTGCCGTTGTGCACTGGTCCACGAGATACACGATCGATTGGTAGGGAATGCCAGAGTTGGTGGTCAGGCCTATCTCGCACGTGCGACTGTTGCTGTAACCCTTGGTCACGCCCTTTTCATTGAGTTGTGGCGCGAGTTTGCGAAGCGCGTAGGCGTTGACCTCAGGATGCAGGAATCCGCGGTCGCCGGCGAATCCACAGCAGCCAATGCCATCTGGCACCAGCACATGCTTGGCGCAGAGCCGCGCCAGGTCCACTATGACATGGGCTATTCCCATTCTCCTCATGGAGCATGTGACGTGTATGGCCACGGTGTCGTCGATGGGCTTGAAGATCAGCCGGTCGCGCAGGAAGGTGTAGATGAACTCTGCGGGCTCGTACAAGTGGAGCTTCTTCATGGTCTCGCGCATACGGTGCAGGCATGGGCTTTGGTCGCACAGCACGGGGTACTTGCCGTGTTTGCTCGCCTCCCAGAGGGCGGCCTCCAGCTCCCTCGACTTGCGGTCGGCAATGTCCATCATGCCCTTGCTCTCCCAGATGGTGCCGCAACACATGTGGTCCATCCCCTTCGGGAAGATTATCTCATAGCCAGCCTTGTTGAGCAGCGACACCATCTTGTTGACCAAGGCCATGTCTTCTGGCGACTTGCGCTGCAATCCCATTGTCTGGTTGATGCAGCTTGGAAAGTAGACCACCTTTAGGTTGCTGTCGGGCTGGCTCTTCTCCAAGTTGTCGCCCACGCGGTACGCCTTTGGCATGGCCGGAGTCCATAGCGGCACTTTCAGCAGCGAGTGCATGCCCTTGGTCACGGCTGTCATGGCTTTCGTGCCGATTATGGCGTGAACTGTGTCGGCCAGGGTGAGGACAGGCCTTAGGGCATCCTTGAACCCGGCGAGATGGTTGGCGGCGAAGTCTCCAACCTTGTAGCCAAGACTGCCCTTGGGCAGCTCCCTTTGTCGCAGCACGTGGGTGAGCTCGCCCATGTTTATGCCCATCGGGCACGACGTGGAGCACAAGCCGTCGCCGGCGCACGTTTTGTTGCCAAGATATGCGTAGCCTTTCTCCAACCTCTTGAGTCTCTCAGCGTCTTGGCCATCGCGCCTGAGCCTCTCCATCTCCCTTTGTATCACTATGCGTTGGCGGCTCGACAGCGTGAATCCGCACGTGAGGCAGTTGACCTCACAGAAACCGCACTCTATGCATCGGTCTATCAGCGGATGGGTCATTGGCAACGGCTTGAAGTGCTTGATGTGGCATTGGGGGTCGTCGTTGAATATCACGCCCGGGTTGAGCAGGCCGTTGGGATCGAACAGCGTCTTCACGGCTTTCATCACCTCGTAGGCGTCGTCGCCCCACTCGTAGCGCACGAAAGGAGCCATGTTGCGTCCGGTTCCGTGCTCGGCCTTGAGCGAGCCGTCGTACTTGTCCACCACCAGGCTCTTCACGTCCTCCATCAGACTCTCGTAGCGACGCACCTCAGCGTCGGAGTCGAACGACTGGTTGATGATGAAATGGTAGTTGCCCTCAATGGTGTGGCCGTAGATGCACGCGTCGTCGTAGCCGTGGTTCGCGATGAGCCGTTGCAGGTCGGCGGTGGCGTTTGGCAGGTCCTCGATGTGAAACGCCACGTCCTCGATGAGGCATGTGGTGCCAAGCTTTCGCGTGCCGCCCACAGCGGGGAACACCCCCGAGCGCATGGCCCACAACTTGGCATACTCCTCAGGCTTGTCGGTAAATTTCACCAGCGTGTATGTGTGGAAAGCCTTGAGGCAATCCTCTATCCGACCTATGTAGCGCCAAAGCTCCTCTTTGGTGGATGCCTTGGTCTCGGTGAGTATAGCCGTGAGCCCTTCGCCTGTGGTGTCGTTGACGGATGCCAGCGACTTCTTGTCGAGCAGTTCGGCGCTCTTCACGATCCACTGTCCGTTGTCGGTAAGCCCCTTCATGGCCACCACGGCCTTGCACGCCTCCTTTATGTCCTCGAAATAGAGCATTGAGCTAGCCTTGAAAGGAGGGTCGTATACAGTGTCCATGTCTACTTCCGACAGGAAAGCCAACGTGCCTTCCGAGCCTACCATGAGATGGGCGATGATGTCGAAAGGGTCGTCAAAGCGTACGAAAGGCAGTATGTTAAGCCCGGTGACGTTCTTGATGGCATACTTGTATTTGATGCGTTCGCACAGTTGGGCGTTTGCTCTCACCTTGTCGCGCAGTCGCTCAATGCCTTTTATGAAGTCGGGCCTTGTCTTCTTGAACTCCTGACGACTCTTCTCGTCGCCGGTGTCGAGTACGGTGCCGTCGGCGAACACGATTCTCGCGGAATTCAACATTTTGTCGCTGTTGGCGTGCGTGCCGCAATTCATGCCCGAGGCGTTGTTCATCACGATGCCTCCCACCATTGCGCTCTTCACCGACGCGGGGTCGGGACCGAACTTCCGTCCGTAGGGTCTCAGAAGGTCGTTGACGTGCTGCCCAATGATGCCGGGCTGCATCCTGACGCGTTTGCCCTCGTCCAGTATCTCGCATTTCTCCCAGTGCTTGCCTGCCACCACGAGCACGGAGTCGCTTATCGACTGTCCAGAGAGGCTTGTGCCAGCTGCGCGGAAGGTGAGCGGAACGCCGGCCTTTTGTGACGCTTTCATGAGCGTGGAAATCTCGTGTTCGCCGCTGGAGCGTACCACGATTCTTGGCACGAGGCGGTAGAAACTCGCGTCGGTGCCCCAGGCGAGCCGCCTTAGCTCGTCGGTGTAGATTCTGTTTTCAGGTATGAAGCGACGTATCTCTTTTAGGAACAAATTGTAGTCGTGAGTCATTTCTATTTGCGGTTTTGATAACCTTAAATTAGCAGACTTTTAATTTTTTATAAAAGCAAGTCGTTGGACAACAATAAGTTGTCCATACGCTTACACATATCAGAAAATTAACTTGTCTTAGCGTTGCTTAAAAAGCAAGCAAGGAGCATCTGACACATGGCAAAGGTAAGCATAAAATCTGAGAATCTCACCCCCTTCGGGGGAATTTATTTCACGAACAAGGCATTTGACGCCCTTTCACTTGGCAAAGTAATTCCGAGGATATGAGCGTCAAGAATATGCCTTGCTTAGAAGGGGAAGAGCATCGGCAACACGAAGGTCATGACCACGCCTATGATGACTTGGAGCGGAAGCCCCACCTTAAGATAATCGGCAAAGGTGTAGCCGCCGGCATGCATCACCAAGGCGTTTGGCGGCGTGGAGAAGGGCGAGGCGAAGCACATGCTGGCACCCAGCGTCACGCGAAGAGCATTGGCATGGGCTATCGCGAGGCATTCGTCTTGCCCGTTGTGGCCATCGACACCACGATAGGCATCATCAGGGCCACCGTGCCCGTGTTGCTCACAAAGGCTCCGATGACCGCCGTCACCAGTACTACCAACAGAAGCAGCAACTGGTTGTTCCCCCGCGCCAGAGCTACGATGCGGGCGCCAGTGGCCTTGGCCAAGCCAGTCTGCAAGATGGCTCCGCCCACCACAAACAACCCAACCATCATTATCAGCACTGGGCTGGAGAAACCTGCCAAAGCCTCGGCGGGTGTGAGCACGCCGGCAAGCAGCAACGCCGTGAGCGCGCAGAGGGCCACCACGTCGGCCCGTGGCTTGCCTGCCACAAACAGCACGATTGTTTGATTATCACGCAAGTCATTCCACAAAGTTAGTCCACAGGGCAGCCTCCAGGCAGATGATTTAGGTGTTTTTTAGAATCATTATCGTACTTTAGCGAAAACGGAGTCAAGGAAACTATGGGCTCACCATCCACCTTCCGCCCCAGTAGGTTCACTTTTATTTATTTTTTGCCCGCCAGGGGCGCAAGATGCAGGAAAGAAAAGATTGTTCGCGCTTCGGAGCTTCCTGTTTGAAATTTATTGTAAATTTGCAGAATGTTTTGCCAAACGTTGGCACATGATATCACACAATTCGTTATATAACATGAAGTATTCTACAAGCACACACACAGGAAGTAAGCAACAGTCGGCAAACCGCCTCATGAGGATCGCACTGGTCTTCATCGCAGCCTTGCTGCTCGGCAAGGCCAACGCCAGGGCGCAGGTCAACGCACAGGTTTTATACGACTTCGGTTCCGACCGCAAATTCATGACCCTCACGCTCGAAATGTTCAAACAAGACAAGTGGGGAAGCACCTACTTCTTTGTCGACCACGATTTCAACTACGACAAGATGGTCGTTGGCAGCAAGAACATCTCGCAGGGCGGGACGTACACAGAGATTTCGCGTGCGCTTAACTTTTGGAAGAACACGCGGATGAAAAACTGGAACCTGCACGTGGAATACAATGGCGGCATCACCAAGAGCTATCCCATCAATAACGCGTGGCTCTTCGGTGCCGAGTATTTCATCCACGACAAGGCCTACCGCAACACCCTGACCCTGGAGGCACTTTACAAGACCATCCGCGCAACAGACCAGAACGTACCCATGCAGCTGACGGCCGTGTGGACTTGCCGCGACATCTTCGGTCTCAAGGGGCTCACATTCGACGGCTTTGCCGACTTCTGGTGGGAGACACACGGTGTCGACTACAAGGAAGATGGCTCCTGCACGACCAAGCACACCGTGTTCACCAGCGAGCCGCAGTTGTGGTACAACGTGGGTCGCCACATTGGTGTGGACAACCTCAATGTGGGCGGCGAAGTGGAGCTCTCGAATAACTTCGGATCCACAGGCGGCTTCAAGTGCCGGCCTTGCCTGGGCGTGAAATGGGACTTCTGAGAGAAACCGGAAAATAATCCGCGAAACATTTCATGCTATGGCAAGCGGTAAAGGTGATTGTAGCCAGCGCACCTAAATCCTAAACTTGAGGAGATTGTTATTTCTTGTAATATACTTTCCACGGATATTCAGTAAGTTGCGTGTTGCTCAGTCAAGGCCAGCAGCCGCATGATTTCGGCTGGGGCGCGACGCTGCGCGAGTAGCCTTTTCATCAAGCCCATGTAAGGAGCCGTGTGCTCGAAAAATAATTGGTAGCCCTCGCACAGGTAATTGAGTCCTGGTTGGCCATTGGCTGTGCGGGCAAAGCGGTTGCGAGGGCACTCGCCGTGGCACAGATCAAGCCATGCACACTGCCGACACTGGCCAGGGAGATTTTCGGCCTTGGCCTGCCCGAAGCGTCGCTGCCGTTCCCCATACATCATCTCCACCAGCGTCTGTTCACGGATGTTGCCCAGCTTGTACTCTGGAAATACGAAGTGGTCGCAAGGGTACACATCGCCGTTGTGCTCCATCACACCGGCGTGTCCACAGTGCTTGGCCATGGTGCAGATGCCTGGTGCCACCCCCACCCAGTTGGCCAGCGTGGCGTCGAAGAGGTTGATGTAGTAACGGCTCACGTCGTGGCGCACCCACTCGTCAAAGATGTCGCATAGGAAATGTCCCCACTGCCTCGGTCGGATGGAGAACGGAGCCACCTCGCCTTCCTCGTCGACCGCCGCCAGTTGTCGGCCGTCGGAGTGTGGGCAGAGCCGCTCCACCACGGGTGTGATCTGGATGTATTGGCAGCCAATGTCCTTGAAGAAATGGTAGAATTCCAGCCCATGGTCTCCATTGAGTCGGTTGGCCACGGCCAGCGCGTTCCATGCCACGCCGTGTCGGTTGAGCTTGTCTATGCCCGCCATCACCTTGCTGAACGACGGTCCGCCACCTCGTGTGTGGCGGTAGGCGTCGTGGTAAGCCTCAGGACCGTCTATCGACACGCCGACGAGCCATCCCTGTTCCTGGAAAAACTGCGCCCAGCGGCCGTCGATGAGCGTGCCGTTGGTCTGCAGGCTGTTGGCAATGCGGTGCCCGTTGGCATAGCGGTGTTGCAACGCCACCACTTTCTCGTAGAAAGCGAGCGGCCGCAGCAACGGTTCGCCACCGTGCCAGGTGAAGAGCACCTCTTCTGTGGTCTGGCTCTCGATATACTGTCGCACGAAGCGTTCCAGCAGTTCGTCGGAGAGCAGATGCCCACGCCCCCCTTCGTGAAGGCACGCCTTCTCCAGGTAGTAGCAGTAGTCGCAATGCAGGTTGCAAGTCGCTCCCACGGGCTTGGCCATGACGTAGAGGGGCCTGGCAAAGGGCGTGGCGGTGGAGTGGGGGACTGAAGGCCCGTGGTTGGTTGGTGCAGACATGATGACGATATGATGATTGAAAGACAAAGTTACAAAAGTTTTCAAACAATATCACGAAAACCTTTGCTTTTTCCTCACCTTTGCTTACCTTTGCACAGAAAAGGCAGCCTTACCTTGGCAGCCCCGCTAAAAACCGCCAAATAGCAACATGAATCCCAACAACACACGCCTCTTTTCAGCCATCCTCTTTGCTGGATGCGGGCTGAACGCCGCCGCGCAGGCGCAGCGCCCCAACATCGTGTGGATCATTACCGACGACCACGCGTTCCAAACCATCTCAGCCTATGGCAGCGAGGTGTCGAAATTGGCACCCACGCCCAACATCGACCGCCTGGCTAAGGAAGGCGTGCGTTTCGACGACGCCTTTGTGGAAAACTCACTCTCGACCCCGGCCCGCGCTTGCCTGCTCACCGGCCTCTACAGCCACCAGAGCGGTCAGCGCACGCTCGACAAGGGCATCGACACCACCAAGACGTTCGTCTCTGAGCTCCTACGCGACGCCGGCTACCAGACGGCTGTCGTCGGCAAGTGGCACATGCAGTGCCGCCCCAAGGGGTTCGACTTCTTCCGCATCTTCTGGAACCAGGGCGACTACTACAACCCCGCCTTCCTCTCACACGATTCCCATGGCAAGTATGTGCGTGAGCAGGGCTACGCCACTGACCTTGTCACCGAGCACGCCGTGGAGTTTCTCAATGGCCGCGACAAGTCGAAGCCTTTCTTCCTTCTCATGGAGCACAAGGCACCCCACCGCACCTGGATGCCTGACCTCAAGTATCTCGGGCTCTACGACAACATCGAGTTTCCACTGCCCGAGACCTTCTGGGACGACTATGCCACGCGTGGCACCTGCGCCAAACAGCAGGAGATGACCATCGCTCGGCACATGCAGTTGGCCTACGACAACAAGGTATATGAGCTCGACAGCACCATGCGCCTGTGGGGGCTGGCTCGTATGGACGAGCTGCAGAAGAAGGCTTGGGACGCTTACTATGCCCCGCGCAACCGGGTCATGCTCCAGGCCAACCTCAGCGACAGCGCGCTGGCCGTGTGGAAATACCAGCGCTACATGCACGACTATCTCTCTGTCATCCGGTCGGTCGACGAGAGCGTGGGCGACATCTATGAGTATCTTGAGCGCAACAGCCTGCTCGACAACACCATCCTCGTCTACTGTTCCGACCAAGGGTTCTACATGGGTGAGCATGGTTGGTTCGACAAGCGGTTCATGTATGAGGAGAGCTTGCGCACACCGCTCATCGTGCGCTTCCCCAAGGCCATCAAGCCCGGGAAGGTGGAGCGACGGCTGGTGCAGAACATCGACTTCGCGCCCACCATGCTCGACGCGGCCGGCGTGAAGAAGCCCGCCGACATGTCGGGGCGTTCCCTGCTCGACCTCTTCGACGGCAACGACAAGGGCTGGCGGAAAGACATCTACTACCACTATTACGACTACCCCGCCGAGCACCACGTCAGGCGTCACGATGGCGTGCGCAACAACCGTTACAAGCTCATCCATTTCTATGGAGCGCCCATGAAGGGCGACCACGACACCGTCGACTACGAGGAGCTCTACGACATGAAGCGCGATCCGCACGAGCTCAACAACCTTTTCGGAAAGAAGGGCTACGAGAAAATAACCAAGGAGTTGCAGCAAGCCCTCAGCCGCTATCGCAAGGACCTCAAGGTCGACGAGTATTAAGCCACAACTAAATCAATTAAATACTGCTAATTATATGCAAATAACTAACTTAGACAACATCCTCACACAGTTTCTCATCGATGGGCAGGTTGAGGCTGTGAAACCCCTGGGCAACGGGCTCATCAACGACACCTACCGTGTCACCACCGAGGGCACAGCGCCCGACTACGTGCTTCAGCGCATCAACAACAGCATATTCACCGATGTCGACCTCTTGCAACGCAACATCGAGGCTGTAACCCGACACATACGCCGCAAGCTCGAGGAGGCGCACACGGCCGACATAGACCGCAAGGTGCTGCGCTTCGTGCCCACAAGGGAGGGAAAGACCTACTACCGCGATCCCGAGGCGCGCTACTGGCGCGTGTCGGTGTTCATACCCGATGCCGTCACGCGTGAGCAGGTGGACCCTGTCTCGTCGCGCAACACCGGCAAGGCCTTCGGTGACTTTGAGCGCATGCTCGTCGACCTGCCCGAGCAACTCGGCGAGACCATCCCCGACTTCCATAACATGGAGCTGCGTGCCAAACAGTTGGAGGAGGCCATCGCCGCCGACAAGGCCGGACGCGTGAAGGGCGCGACCGACATCATCGCCGACCTGCAGAAGGACATGCATGAGATGTGCAAGGCTGAGCGGCTCTACCGCGAGGGCAAGCTGCCCAAGCGCATCTGCCACTGCGACACGAAGGTCAACAACGTGATGTATGACAAGCAAGGCAACGTGCTCTGCGTCATCGACCTCGACACCGTCATGCCCAGTTTTGTCTTCTCCGATTATGGTGACTTCCTGCGCACAGGAGCCAACTTCGTGGCCGAGGACGACCCCGACCTCGAGAGCGTGGGGTTCAACGAGGACATCTTCCGTGCCTTCACCGAGGGATACGTCTCGTCGGCACGCTCCTTCCTCTCACCCATTGAGGTGGAGAACCTGCCATACGCCGTGGCTCTCTTCCCCTTCATGCAAAGTGTCAGGTTCCTGTGGGACTACCTCAGCGGCGACCACTATTGGAAATGCAAATACCCGGAGCACAACCTGGTGCGCGCGCGCAACCAGCAGGCGCTCTACCACCATGTCGTCGACCACTACGACATGATGGACAACTTCATCCGCACACTCATCTAACGGCATACCCGCATGGCCGCTTGCCTCACGCCTCGCCTCACTGCGGCGGCGCGGAGCAGGCGGCATTTTTTTTGTTTTACCATTCAACACGCTCACATGAAAAAAACGCTCATTGCCTTCGCAGCCTTGGCCTTCAGCGCCACGGCCTTGGCCCAACAAACTCCGCTCTGGATGCGCCACAGTGCCATCTCGCCCGACGGCACGCTGATAGCCTTTGCCTATAAGGGCGACATCTGGACTGTACCCACGGCTGGCGGACAGGCCAAGCAACTCACCACCCACCCGGCCTTCGACAGCTATCCCGTGTGGAGCCCCGACAGCCGCTTCGTGGCCTTCGCCTCCACGCGCGAGGGAAGCCTCGACGTGTGGCTCGTGCCACGCGATGGCGGTGAGCCTCACCGCCTCACCACCAGTAGCGGCTCGGAGACACCTGTGGGCTTCGCTGACGACGGCCACGTGCTCTTCGAGTCGGCGGTCATGCCCACGGCGCAGAGCATCTTCTTTGCCAGCAACTCCTTTCCGCAACTCTACAGCGTCAGCGTCACGGGCGGCCGGCCAACCCTCTTCTCAGAGCTCACCATGAAGAGTCCAAGCATCAACAGCCAGGGCGATGTGCTCTACCATGACCAGAAGGGTTACGAGGATGAGTGGCGCAAGCACCACACGTCGCCCATCACGCGCGACATCTGGCTCCGCCACGACGGCCACTACCGGCAGCTCACCCACTTTGCCGGCGAGGATCGCAACCCTGTGTGGGGACAGGGCGACACCTATTATTACTTGAGCGAGGAGGATGGCACGTTCAACGTCTATCGCGCCAGCCTTGGCGGACAGGCTCGCCAGCAACTCACCCATTTCAAGGGCAACCCCGTGCGCTTCCTCACACGGGCCAACGATGGCACACTCTCCTTCGGCTACGACGGCGAGCTCTACACCCTGCGTGATGGAGAGGAGCCCCGCAAGGTGAGCGTCAGCCTCACGGCCGACCGCACCGACACCGACCTGAGCCGCCAGACCCGTTACTCGGGTGCCTCGGAGATTGCCGTGTCGCCTAACGGCAAGGAGGTGGCCTTCGTGATGCACGGCGACGTTTATGTGACAAGTGTCGACTACAACACCACCAGGCAGATCACCGACACGCCTGAGCAGGAACGCTCCATCGACTTCTCGCCCGACGGCCGCAGCCTCGTCTACGCTGCCGAGCGCGGCGGCTGCTGGCAGATTTACCAGAGCTCGCTGAAGAACAAGAAGGACGACCTCTTCACTTATGCCACCGACATCGAGGAGGAACAGCTGGTCAAGTCGGGCAAGACGAGCTTCCAGCCCAAGTACAGTCCCGACGGCAAGAGCGTGGCCTTCCTCGAAGACCGCACGCGCCTCTGCGCCGTCGACGTGAAGAGCCACGACGTGCGCCAGCTCATGGACGGCAAGTACATGTACAGCTACTCGGACGGCGACCAGTGGTTTGAGTGGAGCCCCGACAGCCGGTGGCTGCTGGCAAGCTACATCGGCATCGGCGGATGGAACAACCGCGATATCGCGCTCGTGCCCGCCGACGGCAAGGGGGAGATACGCAACGTCACCAACAGCGGATACAACGACGGCAACGGCAAGTGGGTGCTCGGCGGCAAGGCCATGCTCTTCCAGAGCGACCGCGCCGGGTATCGTAGCCACGGCTCATGGGGAACGGAGGACGATGCTTACATCATGTTCTTCGACCTTGACGCTTATGAGCAGTTTCGCATGAGCAAGGAGGAATATGCGCGCTGGAAGGAGACCAGCAAGGAGGAGCAAAAGAAGGAAGATAAGAAAGAAAAAGAAGACGAGAAGAAAGCCAAGGACAAGGCAAAGACTGCCTCGGCCGACCCCGTGAAGCCCGAGAAGGCAGAGCCGCTGAAGCTCGACCTCGACAACTGTCGCGACCGCGTGATACGCCTCACCGTCAACTCGTCGCACATGGGCGACTGTGTGCTCACGCCCGATGGGGCCACGCTCTATTACCAGGCCCGTTTCGAGGGTGGCTCAGACCTGTGGAAACACGACATAAGAGAGGGGCGCACACAGATAGTGGCCAAGGGAATCGGCGGACAGGTGGTGGCTGACAAGGACGTGAAAAACCTCTATCTTTGCGGGGGCTCCATACGCCGGTTCACACTCGCTGGCGCGCAAACCAAGAGCATCGGCTTCGAGGCGCGATTCAACTACCGTCCCTACGACGAGCGCGCCTACATGTTCGGACATGCCTGGCAGCAAGTGAAGGAAAAGCTCTACGCCGCCGACCTCAATGGCGTGGACTGGGACTACTATCGCGCCACTTACGAGAAGTTCTTGCCCCACATCAACAACGGCTACGACTTCGGCGAGATGCTCTCTGAGCTGTTGGGCGAGCTCAACGTCAGCCACACTGGTGCGCGTTTCTACGGCGGCGGTGTCTCGCTGCCCACGGCTTGCCTCGGTCTCTTCTTCGACCCGGCGTATGAGGGCGATGGTCTGAAGATTCAGGAGGTCATCAAGCGCGGACCCTTCGCCGTGCGCGACACCAAGGTTAAGGCGGGCGACATCATTGAGGCTATCGACGGACAGGAAATCAAGGCCGGGCAAGACTACAACGCGCTGCTCGACGGCAAGGTGGGACGGCCCGTGCGCGTCACCCTCAAGGGCGGACGCGACGTGACGGTGAAGGCCATCAGCTACAGCGAGCAGAACAACCTGCTCTATCGCCGCTGGGTGGACCGCAACAAGGCCATGGTCGACAAGTGGTCGGGGGGGCAGGTGGCCTACGTGCACGTCAAGGCCATGAACTCGGAGAGCTTCCGCGAGGTGTTCTCGGAGCTCCTCAGCGACAGTAACCGCCAGAAGAAGGCCGTCGTCGTCGATGAGCGCCACAATGGCGGCGGCTGGCTCCACGACGATCTCTGCACGCTGCTCAGCGGTCGACAGTACCAGAGCTTCGTGCCCCGTGGCCAGTTTATCGGCTGGGATCCTTGGAACAAGTGGGTCAAGCCCTCATGTGTGTTGGTTTGTGAGGACGATTACAGCAACGGGCACGGCTTCCCCTATGTCTACCAGAAACTTGGCATCGGGCCGGTGATCGGAGCACCCGTGGCAGGCACCATGACGGCTGTGTGGTGGGAGACCATGCTCGACGGGCAGACAGTTTTCGGCATACCGCAGGTGGGATGTGAGGGTATGGACGGCAAGCTGGGCGAGAACCAGACGCTCACGCCCGACATCGTCGTCTACAACTCGCCTGAGCAACAGCTTTCGGGCGACGACCAGCAGCTCCGGCGCGCTGTCGAGGAGATGATGAAAAAGTGATTCATAGACAACGTTCAAGAGGGAAACGCCCCCAGGTCTAAACCTGCGCGAGGCTTGCTGTTTCCATGGTCGTTAGCCGACTCCGTGCGGCAGTTAATGGCGACAAAATTTGGGTTAATGCGAAAAATAAGCGATATTTGCACTTGCTAACAGAACAAACGATATAACATAAGACAATGGACAAGAAAGACTTGAGAATCATATTCATGGGGACACCCGAGTTTGCGGTGGGTACGCTCAGCCGGCTCGTCGAGGGCGGCTATACCGTGGTGGCCGTGGTGACACAGCCCGACAAGCCCGTCGGCCGGCACCAGGACCGCTTGCAGCCCAGCGAGGTGAAACGCTACGCCGAAGCCCATGGTCTGCCTGTGCTGCAGCCGGTCAAGATGAAAGACCCGGCCTTCGTGGACGAGCTGCGTGGTTACCATGCCGACCTGCAGGTGGTGGTGGCCTTTCGTATGCTGCCCGAGGTGGTGTGGGCGATGCCTCGTTTTGGCACGTTCAACGTGCACGCCGCCCTGCTGCCACAGTATCGCGGTGCGGCTCCCATCAACTGGGCTGTCATCAACGGCGAGCGCGAGACGGGCGTCACCACGTTCTTCCTCGACCATGACATCGACACGGGTCGCATCATCCTCAGCAAGCCCTTTGTCATCCCCGACGATGCCAACGTGGAGTATGTCTACGACGGATTGATGCGCCTCGGTGCCGACGCGGCCATCGAGACGGTCGATGCCATCCTTCGTGGCGATGGCCAGGTGTCCTCCGTGGAGCAGGCTCCGCTGGCCGCTGGAACCGTGCTCCACGGCGCGCCCAAGATATTCAAGGATACCTGCCACATCGCTTGGAACCAGCCCGCCAAGCGCGTCTACGACTTTATCCGAGGCCTCTCGCCCTATCCAGGCGCGTGGACCACGCTGTCGCCCAAGGACGCGGTGCTCAAGGTCTACGCGGCGGCCAAGACCCATCGTGCCACTACCGACCAGCCGGGCACCGTGAGTGTCAGCGGCCAGAGGCTCCTGGTGGCCTGTGCCGACGAGTGGCTTGAGCTCCGCGAGGTGCAGTTGGCCGGCAAGAAACGTATGCCTGCCACCGCTTTCCTCAACGGCAACCGCGACATCGACGGCGCTGCCTGCCACTGAGTGGCGCAACGTGTCGTCCATGAATGAGCTTACCGAGGAGTTCATCCGTGGCTATTGCCTGTACTTGAAGAATGTTGTCGGACTTGCACAATCTTCCATTTGAATTTATTCCATACCGTTGAAGCATACCGTAACGACAGCTCACTACGACGGCCAGATACCGAGAAGTCCGTTACATGGATAGAGCAGAAAGAGGCAAGCATCTCTTTCTGCTCCTATTCCTATAAACCTAATATTGGCACTTTACCAAGTGATAACCTTGTCAACTATTTCCTGTTGCTCCAAGCTTGCGGAACTTGAAGGTAGTGTTATCGGACAACTACAGGATGCTGTCGCTTTTGTAAGAAACAACTCGCATAGAAGATGGTGGAAAGAAGTAGAATAAAGAGAAGAACTGCCAGATTATCCTGAGCGTGCGGTAACTGAGGTTATATGCAATGCCATCATTCACAGAGACTACATGGAACTTGGCAGCGAAATACACATTGATATGTATGATGACCGCATAGAGGTGTATTCCCCAGGTGGTATGTTTGATGGACGGTTAATACAACAGCTAAATCCAATGACAGTACCATCAAAGCGCCGCAACCCTTTGCTTGCTGACTTTTTCCATCGCTTAAAGCTGATGGAACGTAGAGGTAGTGGCATGAAGAAGATAATTGGCGAGTATAAACGTTATGAGGACTTAGAAAATTATCATGCTCCAGAGTTCTATTCCAACGCATCAGAATTTCATGCCACTTTGTGGAATCTTAATTATGGCACAGATGTCATAAAAGAGAGCCAGCATGTCATAAAAGAGACTGGAGATGTCGTAAAAGATGTCATAAAAGAGACTAATGATGTCGTAAAAGCAAAAGAAAATGTCACAAAAGAATTTGTGAAGGCTCAACGACAAATCTATAAGTTGATTTCGCAAACACCTCAGATAAATGCCACTCAAATGTCTAAGAACATGGGAATTTCCTTGCGACAAGTACAACGATACCTTAAGCAGCTATCAGAGCTAAATTTGATAGTTAGAGAAGGCGGACGCAAAAATGGTTCTTGGAAAATCTTAGATGATGATTACGAAGGGTTCTTCAAAAGAATATAGATAAAATGCAGGTAGTTCATTCTTATTAAATAGGAATGGCTACCTGCATTTTCGTTTAGAGGAGAGTATTGTCAGCATTATTTTCTACTTTCCAACATGCGTCTTATACCATTGGACTCTTTCATGAGTTGGTTGGCGATACTATCCTTATATGCTGCCATTTCGACCATTTCATAGTGATGGCGAACTGAATCCTCGTAAGCAGCAACACAAATCCTTACATCATCAATAGTTTTCTCATTTCGGCAAACAGAGAAATGCTTTTCTATGTAGCGTATGCTCGGGTCATCGGCTGGAAGAACCATCTTCAAAGCTCTATACTTCAAGTCTGCCTCCTCCCAATCTTGGTGCTCTCTCCATTGGGTGAGATTGCCCCAAATGGAGAAGACAAGGGACAGTGCTAATCCACCAATGAAAAGAAGAACATATTTTGAAGTTGGTCAAAGCGGTGGGTTACAAGTTTCTTCTGGGGTGAATTGTTCATCACTTCAAGTTTGTCTTGCAATGCCTTCGAGGTGACATCATGCTCTTGTCTCATCTGCTTAACAGCATCAACCAAGAAAAAAGTGGGCAAGGTCTTGCCGTGGGTGCATATTGCCATCAGCAATGCTAAAAGGAGCATGCTGGACACTTACCATGACATAAAAGCGGAATTCCTCCAGCTGTACCTCAACGAGTTCTGTTATAAGTTCAACCGAAGGTATTTCGGTTTCAGGCTCTTTGACAGGCTTGAACTTTGTGCGTGCACCTATAGGGCGGACTTCAAACATAGAATCTACTAATTGGCAACTTGCGGACATTCGTTTTGCAGAAATTAGAACCGTTGCCAAATCATTACCTCTATTGAGGTGAAAGACTCATAAATAGCTCATTTTAAGCTATTCAGCAGATTTTAGCGTAATTTTTTTGAAGAATGCTTTCGTCATTCGAAATTTCTTTTGCGCTCGTTGCAAATTCTCCAAAAAACGGGTGTTTGTGAGGGCTTTTGCAAATAGTTGAAAACTAAGTAGTTGCAAAAGAATTTCGTTTTTTGTTGACCTCAAGCGGGAATTTCTGCTGGAGAAAGCTATCGAAAGGAGGCACAATAAAGACCCAATCATGGCTCGAAAGAGGCTTAGCCTTTGCCAGATGTGAGTCTTATTGTTGCTTCTTTTGGCGTAAAAGTGCACTCAACTCCGCCATTCTTGGGTTATTTGTGGCGTAATGTGGCCTGTGTGATACCCGATTTGATTTCCAGAAGGTCATGCGCGCAGTGGCGTGAAAATTGAAATTGATTTGACAGATTTATCAAAAAAAGCTCCCGCAGGTCACAAACCTGCGGGAGCTTTTTTTTGATGGGTTGTCGTTGTATGGGTTACTTCACCACAAACTTCTTGCCGTTCTGGATATAGAGGCCGTGGGTGGGCTTGCTGACCTGACGGCCGCTGAGGTCGTAGATCTTGCCGTCCTTCTTGGCGTTCTGCTGGATGCCGTCGATGCCAGTGGCATAGTCGCCGGCGTTCATGAAGGTGACGTAGATGACGTAAATCTTTGTCTCGTTGTCTTCACCATTCAGCATGAAGCCGATGGTGCCTTCTGCCTTGTAGCCAGCGCCCACCTCGTCGGCGTTGTTGGCGTAGGTCAGTATCTTGGTGCCGTCTTCAGAGAAGTTGATGCCGATGTTGTCGCCGCCACATGATCCGTCGGTGGCAAACATCAGGCCTGTCTGCACGGGATCCACACCTTCGGTGTAGGCGCCATTTGCGTCGCGACCCACGAGCGTGTAGCCAGAGAGGAGAGTGCTGACATCGGTGCCGAGTGCCTCAGCCACGGGAGCGAGGTCGATGCTGACCTCCTCGTCCAAGCCCTCGTCGCTGATGGGCAGTGTGATGCTGGTGGAGCCCACCTCGGTGATGGTCTGGATGACCGACACCACCTGGTAGTTGACCACCACGGTCATCATCTTGCCGGTCTCCTCGTTGACAAGGAAGAACTGTCCAGAGTAAGCGGTGCCGGGCTGGTCGGCGGCATACTGCATGGCCTTGAAGGTGTACTTGCCGTCGGCGAGGCTGGTGCAGATGCCCCAAGGAGACAGAGCGTCAGAGGTCCAACCGATAGACTTGCCGTCCTTGTCGAGCCAGAAGCCCGGAGTCGGGTTCATGTTGTAGTTCTTGGTGTAGAGCATGGTCTCCGGGTAGGTGTCGGGGCTATTCTTGCGGAGGCTGTCGGAGATGTAGGCGTAGAGCACGGGCGAAGAGGTGCCGATGGCTGCCTCGATGTCAGACACGGGGATGCTGCTGTCGGTGGTGCTCCAGCCGTAATCGGCGGGCAGGCCCTGGATGTTGACGGTGCGCTTGGCGACGCTCACAAACTGGTCTTGCTCGGGCGTGCTGCCCTTCTCGATGGCCAAGACGACGTTGACGCTGTAGTACTTGCCGTAGCTGGTGAAGTAGAGTGTGGCGCGTGCGGTGTCGAGGGGCTGTGCTGCGTCGGGATACTGACCCACGTGGATGTCGGAGAAGTTGTTGGTGGCCGCGGGTTCCACAAAGAGGAAGGCTCCAGTGCCCCAGTTGCAGATGACGCCGGCCTGTGTGAGCCAGTAACCGCCGTTGTTGGCTGTGTATTCAGACGAGAGGCTTCCGCTGGAGTTGAGCGCCTGCATCTGCATGTTGCTGGCGGTGGTGCCGAGAGCGGCTGCGATGGCTGCCGTGTCAGGGTTGATGCTGGTGTATGAGTAGTCGTTGGTGTGCTGTTGGTTGACGGTGATGGTGGTGTCGCCCACCTGCGTCATGTCCTCCAGGCCCTGGTAGGGGGCCTCGATGATGTTGACGGTGTAGTTGACCTTGTAGGCCTTGCTGCCATAGACGAGATAAACGTCGAAGTTGGGCTTGTCGCCCACCTTGTTGGCGCCGGGATACTGGCCGATTTGGCATGTGAGGGTGTCGTTGGCCGTGTTGTAGCTGAAGCTGTTGACATAGAGCACGTCAGAGTTGTTGTAGGCGCTGTTGCCGCAGTTCCAGGTGCTGTCGCCCTTGCTGTCGATGGTGCGCTTCATCCATCCGTCGTTGGTGCTGGCGATGGTGAGCGAGTCGGACATTATGCCATAGGTGGCGTCGACGCGTGGCAGGTAGGCAATCTTGGAGATCATGTAGGACAGGTCATCCTTGTCCGCTCCCAGTTTCTCAGCCAGGTCGCTGACCTTGACGTACACCTTGTCCATGTCGTAGGCCGAGCGGGGATACTGCTCGATGCTCGTTGAGGCCTCGCCCACAATGTTGAGCTTGGAGATGGCCAGCTCAGCCTCCGGAGCCTTTGGCACGTAGACCTGGTAGGTCATGTCGAAGGTCACTGTCTTGCCGCCGTAGACCAGGGCAGCCTTCACGTGGAGCGTGTCGGACGCGGTGAAGTAATTGGGCATCTGACCCACGTAGACATTGAAGACATCGTTTTCCACATCGTAGTTTTCGCCGACGAACCAGGTGGCTCCTGAGAATTCGTGCACTTGTCCGGTCAGGGTAAGCCAGAACTCACCAGGATTACCCGTGTAGGTGTCTACGGTGCCAGTGGAATCGATGACGGCGAACACCTTGGTGTTCTTCACGTCGGACAGTTGGGCCGCGAGTGTGGCGGTGTCGGTGCCGAGAGCCTCGGCCACTTCAGTCAGCTTGAACTGGTGGCCGACGTTCGAGTAGTCGCTTGTGGGGCCTTGGTTCAGCGTGGCCGAGAACTGTGCGCTGGCTGTGAGGCCGAAGAGACACATCAGGGCAAACAGAACCTGCCTCATGGTTGTAGACTTTTTCATAAGTGATGATTATTAAAAGGTTTGATTTTGGATATTTTGTCGTTTCATTCTTCATGTGCCATCAGCGTCGTGACGATTTGCCTGGAGCCACTCCATGTTCAACGACACCGCAAATATAGGCAAAAATGCAGCTGACGGCAAATAAAATTTTGCAAAAATGGTGCAAACGGATGATTTTTTCATCCATTGGACGGTTTTTTCATTCTCTACAGCCGTTTTAAAAAATTAAGTGTTAAATCTCCATTTTTTTATAAATTAACTTGTAGTTTTGTTTTTTTTAATATATCTTTGCGATTGCAAGTTTAATCCACCTATCAAGTCTGTGAAGAGGCAGACCGCTTTTATAACTAAAAATCATAAACCTAACATAATCTGCAAATGAAACATCTGAAATCCACGCGCAAGGCACTGACGGCAGCCGCAGCCCTCCTGTTGGCGACCGGAGCCCCGATGTTGCAGTCGTGCGAGAAGGATATCCTCACCGGGCAACCGTCGTGGTTGGGCAACTCCATCTACGACCAGCTCAAGGAAGAGGGCAACTACTCGTACACGTTGCGCCTCATCGATGACCTTGGGCAGACCGCCGTGCTCAGCCAGACCGGTAGCAAGACACTCTTTGCTGCCGACGACGATGCCTTCAACAAATGGTTCCAAACCAACAGCTGGGGAGTGAAGAAGTATGAGGACCTTACCCAGGCTCAGAAGAAGCTCATCTTCAACTCATCGATGGTCAATAACGCTTACCTCATCGAGTTGCTGAGTAACGTCAGTGGCAACCCACCCGAGGAGGGCATGTGCATGCGGCGCGAGACGGCCGTCTCGGTCTTCGACTCAGTGACTCGCGTCTATCCCAAGGACATGCCCAACACCAGCTACTGGAAGAAATACAAGGACCACAAGAACGGCATCGTACTGTTGCGCGACAACACAACCAAGCCCATGATCCACTTCCTGCCCGCCTACATGCAGCTTAACAAGATCACCGATGGCGACCTCGCCACCCTCACCAACGGCGAGTCGAACTCGGTCAGCGACGCGTGGGTCAACGGAAAGAAGATTATTGAGCGCGACATCACTTGCAAAAACGGATATATACATAAGGTGGACGGCGTGATGACATCTGCCGACAACATGGCGGGTATCATCCGTTCACACGCTAACATGAGTCTCTTCAACAGTCTGCTCGATCGCTTCTCGGCTCCCTACTACGATGATGCCGCCACGAAGGAATACAACCGACTGTATAACAACACCGACTCCGTGTTTGTGTTGCGCCATTTCGCCACGACAGCCAACACTGGTGGCTATGGCGCGCCGCAGACGGGCGAGCTCTCGACAGACCCCAGCGGGCAGGCCGTGGACGCCAAACTGCTCTACGACCCCACGTGGAACCACTACATCTATAGCAACACGTCAGGCTATGACCTCCACTACGATGCCGGTGCTATGCTCGTGCCATCCAACCAGGCCTTGGACAAGTGGTGGAACGCTGACGGCAAGGTGCTCCAGGACATGTATGGCTCATGGGACAACGTGCCCATGAATGTGCTCGTGAAGCTCATGAACATCAACATGATCAATACCTTCTCGGAGACCGTCCCCTCAAAGTTTAAGAATATCGTCGACAACACCACCAAGGTGAGCCTTGGTATTACCTCCGCCGACGTGGACAGCTGTTTCATGGGATGCAATGGCGTTGTGTACTTGCTAAATAAGGTGTATACACCAGCCGACTACCGCTCGGTGAGTTTCCCGGCCCTGATCAACTCAGATGGTGCCAACGGCATCATGAGCGTCATCTATTGGGGTATCAGCAACCTCAACTTCGAGCCTTACCTCAACTCCATGGATTCCTACTACAGCTTTATCCTGCCCACCAACAAGGCCATGCTCTGCTATGTGGATCCCTGCACATACGGAACAAACCGCACCAAGCTATACCGATTTACCTATAACAACCAGCGTAAGACCGTCGTGGCCAACCGCTATGACTATGATCTCTCGACAGGTGTCGTGGACGAGGCATCCAAAGACTCGGTCACCAGTGCCGACCAGGTAAAAGACCGTTTGGAGGATCTCCTCAACAGTCTTATCATTGTGGGCAACGTTGAGGATGGCCACACTTATTATAAGAGCAAGGGTGGCACGCCCATAGTCGTGCATCATGCTGGCAAGGCCGGGCAGATGACCGTTAACGGAGCCTTCCAGGAGGAAATGGGTACCAACGTCGTGGTGAAGCAAATTTACGACCAGAGCGGCGCAGGCAACGGCAAGGCATACGTTGTGGAGAACGGCCTTCCACTCAGCAGCCAGCGCAGCACCTACAGCATCCTGCAGGAGAACGACAATTTTGGGGCGTTCTTTAAGCTCCTGCAAGGCTCGTCGCTTCTCACGAACCGTCTGCTCGGGCAGTATGATGCTGCCACAGGCGAGCGTAACATCAACGTGTTCGACAACTACAACTACACGGTCTACGTGCCCACCAACGCCACCGTGCAGGAGCTCATCAGCAAAGGCTACCTGCCCACGTGGGACGACGTGGATGCTCTGACTGCTGATGACTTCGGCGGTGACAAGAAAGCTTTCGAGGCAGCCAAGACCAATCTGAGCAATATCATTAACAACTTCCTGCGCTACCACATCCAGGACAACAGCGTCTTCATCGGAGGAACGCCCCAAAACGACGTGCGCTACGAGTCGTCGAAAATCAACCCAGCCAACAAGCGCTATTTCTCAATCACCGTCAACGCCGATGACAACCAGATGAGCGTCGAGGATCAGCTTGGCCACAAGCGTCATATTGTCAAGGCCGATGGGCTCTACAACATCATCGGTCGCGAGTACTGGCTGCAGAATCGCGACAAGGTGGCTACCAGCCAAATTTACCAGGCATCAGGTGTCGTGGTGCACCAGATTGACGGACCGCTCTTCTATGACCGCGACCAGCTCAAGCCCTGGCGTGAGGCCATCGGCCTGTCAACCACCTCAGCCAAACGACATAACAACGCTAAAGCAAGGAGGAGATAATCCATGAAACAATATCTAAGATACATATTGCTGTCGATGCTATGCATCGTGGCCATGCAGACTTCTGCCCAGCAGATCACGTCTGTGCACGGATCCGTCCTCGATGAGTTTGGGCCGGTCATGGGCGCTGCCGTCTGCGAAATCGACGCCAACGGGCGTATCATTGAGTCGACGACGACCGATGTCAACGGAAACTACTCCATGAAGGTGAGCAATCCCGCTAAGAACAAGCTACGCATCAGTTTCGTAGGTACCAAAGCGCAGGTGCTACCCTTCACCAGCGACGAAATCAACGTCACGCTGAAGAGCCAGAACACATTGAAGGAGGTAACCGTCACAGCCAAGAAACGTCTCTCAGGAGGCGGCCTTGCCATTCCCGAGCGAGAGATATCTTATTCCACACAGACCATCTCCACCAAGGAGTTTGAAGGATTGGGCATGAACACCATCGACGAGGCCCTACAGGGACGTATTGCCGGACTTGATATCGTGTCGGTAAGCGGCAACCTTGGCGCAGGAACCACCATGCGCCTGCGTGGTGCCTCCACCGTGTCATCACTCACATCCTCCAACCCGCTCATTGTGGTCAACGGAAACACGTGGAACGTGGACATGAGCAACTTTGATGTCAACTCTGCAAACGACGAACAATTCGCACAGCTCCTCAATATCAACCCTGAGGATATAGAGAGCATCACTGTGCTCAAGGATGCTGCCGCAACGGCAATCTACGGCTCGCAGGGTGCCAATGGCGTCATACAACTCGTTACCAAGCGCGGCAGCAAGGGTAGCCCTCGTGTGAGCTATTCGCTCCGCCTCACCGGCACCTACCAGCCCAAGGGATACAAGCTCCTTAATGGTGACGACTATACCATGCTGCTCAAGGAGTCGTATTTCAACCCTCAGCAAAACGACGGTGCTGCCAATATCCGCGAAATCAACTACGACCCGACCTTCTCGGAGTATGAGCAATACAATAACAACACTGACTGGCGCGACGCTGTCACCCAGGTTGGTCTCCGCCAAAACCACTTCCTCTCCATCACAGGCGGTGGCGACAAGGCCACGTTCCGCATTTCCGGTGGCTTCGACCATGAGACAGGCTCCGTCATTGAGCAGAAGCTCAACCGCTTCTCCACACGTGTGGCTCTTGACTACTATGTGAGCGACCGCATTAAGATCGCCACCAACTTCTCGCTGACTTACACCAAGAACAAGCGCAACTACGACAACCTGCTCTCCATCGCATATCGCAAGATGCCTAACATGAGCATTTACGAGCAGGATGATATGGGTCGCAACACCAGCAAATACTATGAGATGCTGCAGAGTGCCTCATCAGTGTTCAACGATGACCAGAAAGGCCTCGTCAATCCCGTGGCATCTGCCCATTTGGCTAAAAACGACCAGCGCACTTATGACATCTCTCCTGAGTTCCAGATAGACTACAAACTCCTCGGAATCGATGACGAAAGTTGGCGCCTCGACTACCAGGGACGTGTCTACATGAACATCTTCAACGACTACGTTGACATGTTTTATCCCCAGGAGCTCAAGACAGTGGCATGGAACAGTGGTGTCAACGAGGCTTACACCGGCTCTAACAAGAGTGTGGCCTTCAATACCAAGCACACGCTGACCCTTATTCCCCACTTCACCAACAAGGACCACTCGTTGATGATGATGGGACGCTTCGAACTCACTTCCGGCAGTTCCAACGGCCAGGGCACTAACGCCAATATGTTGCCCTCGGGTGGCATCACATCGCCCGATGCTGGAGGAAAGGTGACAGGGTTGAGCTCCAGCTTCAGCCAGTGGCGCTCGATGTACTATACCTTCTCTACCCACTATGCCTACAAGGGCCGCTACATGGCCGATTTCTCGCTTCGTATGGACGGTACCACCAAGTTTGGTCCCGATCGCCGCTGGGGATACTTCCCCGCTGTGTCACTCCGATGGAATATCATTGATGAGCCTTGGATGGAAAGCGCACGCAAGTGGCTCTCCATGCTCAGCATCCGCCCCAGCTGGGGCCGTGTGGGCAACCAACCTGGAAGCGACTACCTCTATATGAGTAAGTATGGCACCACCTACGGCTACTTGGGCAACAGTGCCATGACACCCACAAACATCCGATTGACCGACCTGCGCTGGGAGACCGTCTCCACTTACGACATAGGTATGGATGTGCACTTCTTCAACGACAAGCTTAATTTCATGTTCGACTGGTATCAGTCGACCACTAAGGATATGTTGATGTCCAACATTCGCATCCCTTCTAACTCGGGTTATGCCACACTGACCACTGGCAACGTCGGGTCCATGCGCAACACCGGTTGGGAGTTCAATATCGACACCAATCGCCTCCTTGAGTCTGGCAAGTTCTACATGGATTTCAACGCCTCTTTCGGCAACAACCGCAACGAGATTCTCTCAATGGACGAGTCGGTACTGAAGTCGCTCAACAGCGAGTTCAACTACAATAACAGAGAAGTACTGCAGCGCGTGCAGATTGGTAATCCATTCGGTGCGATTTACGGATTCCGCTACAAAGGCGTTTATCAATACCAGTACGACACCTACAAGAACATGACAGAAGAGGAGCGCCAGGCCTTCGATGCGGCTGGGAAGACGGCGCCTGTAGCACGCAACGCCGATGGCAAGGTTATCCTTGACGACAATGGAGAACCCATACAGATGGCTTACAACTACTCAAACGTCAACACGGGCAATACCTATAAATTCAAGGGTGGCGATGCCATGTATGAGGATGTCAACAACGATGGAAACATCAACGCGCTCGATATCGTTTATCTCGGCTCATCACTTCCGAAGTTGACAGGAGGTTTCGGTTTCACCTTTAATTATAACGGTTGGAAACTCAACTCACAGTTCACCTACCGTGTTGGCAATAAAATTCTCAACCTCGCCCGTCTTGACGCCGAGGCCATGACCAACAACAACAACCAAAGTGAGGCCGTGAACTATCGCTGGCGCAAGGAGGGTGACGTGACTACCATTCCGCGTGCCATGTATGGCTCGACGACCAACTACAACACGCTCATCAGCGACCGTTTCGTGGAGTCGGGAACCTTCCTACGTCTCAACTACCTGCAGCTATCGTATGGCTTCAAGAAGAACGTTGTCAAGATGCTCGGCCTCAGGGCTCTTCGCTTCTATGTCAGTGCCAATAACCTCTTTATCCTCACCAAGTATACTGGTGTCGACCCTGAGATTGGTTATGGTAGCTACGGAGCGGCCACCGACGGCGGACAGACACCGCGCTCTCGCTCTTACACCCTCGGTATCACCGTCGACTTCTAAAAGAGCGAAGCTTCACCGAGAGCTAAAATCCAACAACGGCTAATGATCATAACGAATAATCTTATGAACAACAAATTTCATCATATATGGACAAAGGCTTGGGTGGGCGTGCTTGCCCTTGCCATGACCTCATGTTCTGACTTCCTTGTCGTGGAGCCACTCAACGACATCACGCTCGATAAATTCTGGAATGAGGAGAACGACGTTGTCAACGTTGTCAACGGGTGCTACAGTTCTCTGCAGTCGTCGGCCTGTATCTCCCGCATGATGTGCTGGGGCGAGTTCCGCTCGGACAACATACAGGGCGGCACCAACATTGACAATTACCAGGACCTGTCGAACATCCTCAAGGAGAACATCAACGCCTCCAATTCATTCACTGACTGGACTTGCATCTACAAGGTCATCAACGACTGCAACACCGTCATCCACTTCGCGCCGACGGTGGCCAATCGCGACCCCAACTACACACAGAGCGAATTACGCGCCACAGTGGCCGAGATGTCGGCCCTGCGTGACCTCTGCTACTTCTATCTCATCCGCGCTTATCGCAACGTGCCCTTTAGTAAGGAGGCTTTCCTTGACGATACGCAGAAAATGGACCTGCCCGCCACACCGTTCAATACGGTGCTCGACTCACTTATCGCCGACCTGGAGAGTGTACAGAGCAATGCTGTGCGCAAGTATCCGCAGACCAACCGCTACTCGCAGCGCGGACGCATCACACAGGATGCTATCCACGCCATGCTTTGTGAGATGTATCTATGGAAGCAAGACTACCAAAATGCTGTGCGCTATGCCGACATGGTCATCAAGGCCAAGACGCAGGACTACCAGGACCAGCTTGACAAGCTCGGCGGTTCAGCTTCAGAGGACGACCAGATGCAAGACGGCTATCCCCTCATCTCTGACCGCCAAGGCTCAGACTATGGTAATGTGGCTAATCAGATTTTCAATAACGGCAACAGTGTAGAGAGTATCTTCGAGCTTGTTTACATGGATGACAACAACCAGCTCGCCAACTATGCGGTGAGCAGCAATTATGGAAGCGCCGAGACTTTTCCGGGATATGTCAAGCCCTCCGACTACCTCGGCGACGACTTCACGAAGGACAACCCCACAGTGTTCCTTTCCAAGTATGACACGCGTTACTATACCAGCTTAGAACCTCTGGGAGAGACCTCGTTTGGCATCGCCAAATACACGCAGGCGGGTAGCAGCGTGAGTGTCACGCCACCCACCAACGCCACCTCCAAGGGTAAGGCCACTTATGGCACCCATTGGGCTGGCAGCTACTGCCATGCCAACTGGATTATCTACCGTCTCACTGATGTGATGCTTATGAAAGCAGAGGCTCTCGTTGAGATGGTGAACAATAGCGATGAGAGTGAGGCAGGCAAGGCTGTCAACGACTCGTTGCTCCATGCCGCCTACGACATCGTCAACACCATCAATAAACGTTACAATTGCTCCACCACGAAGACCGATATCAACTATGCTTCCTATGCCAGCAAGAGCCTCATGGCTGACCTCGTCATGGATGAGCGTCATCGCGAGTTCCTTTTTGAGGGCAAGCGTTGGTTCGACCTCGTGCGACGTTCGCTGCGAGACGGCAACACCAGCTACCTCGCTTCTCAGGCTTCTAAGAAGTCGACAGGCAACACTGGTTCTGCCTCGCAAAACAAGCTGAAGCGCATCGATGCCATTTTCTGGCCGTACAACAAAGACGAGCTGCAGGTCAACAAAAACCTCACGCAGAACCCAGCCTTCGGCAATGGCGAGAACTCAAGCTATGAAACTACCAAATAAACCATCACCATCATGAAAGACAACATCTATCATATTATAAGACATGGTGTCAAAGCTATGGCACTGATGCCGCTCTTCTTGGCAGCCTTGCTCTTCTCGGCTTGCTCCGACGAGCCCGACACTGAGAACTATTACACGTTCAAGGGCGAGATGATGAGCCAGTACCTCAAGACGCATGAGCAGTTCAGCGAATATGCCACCATTGTGGATCGCGCTGGTCTCATGGACCTCTTGTCGGCCTATGGCCATTACACCTGTTTCGCACCGACCAACGATGCCATCAACAAGTATCTCCAGCAGCACGGCAAAAGCTCGGTGAGCGACCTTACCGATGCCGAGTGTGACACCATCGCACGCACTCATCTTGTGGAGAACATGTTTGCTACCTCGGAAATGAATGATGGCACGTTAACGACGGCCAACATGAATAAGCGTTTCATTGAGATCACCCATGATGTCGACAACGACAGCAATGGTGTGGTGCGCTTGAATCGGTCGGCCAACATCATCTTTGCCCTGCAGGATGACTCCGTGGAGAACGGAATTATGCAGCCCATTGACGGTGTGCTGACCTCCAGTTCGCGCATGCTTCCCAACGTGATCAATGAGAACCCGCGCATCTCGCTCTTTGCCCAAGCGCTGAGACAGACGCATCTGGAAGACTCGCTCTATGCTTACATTGACGAGTCGTACGACGCGTCGCTGTATCCACGCATCAAGTATACTTCGCACGTCAACCAGGAAACGGCCACAGCTCCAGACGAGAAGAAGCAGGGCTTCACGGCTTTCATCCCCACAGATTCCATCCTCCGTGAGAAGTATGGCATCACCACGCTCGAGCAGCTTTATCAGAAAGCGTGCGAAATCTACGATGCCGTCTATCCTGATGATGTCAATCAGCCTTACCACAGTTTTGACCAACTCACGAATCGCAAAAATCCGCTCAACAGACTCATCGCTTATCACATCTTGACACGTGACTGCATCGGTTGGAACCTCCTCACACCACGTAACGACATTGGCATCAGCACCACACAGATGAACCCTGTCGACTGGTATGAGACCATGCTTCCATACACCATGCTGAAATTTGAGCGACTCACAGTGGTGAAATATGCAGGCAACAGCGCGCTCGGGCAGCGTTACATCAATCGCCGCTATGATGACGACTACCAGATTCCCGGTGCCATGATTAGCCAAACCGTGGAGAACGGTGTGGAGAACACAGCTCTCAATGGCCGTTACTTCTACGTCGACGACCTGCTTGCCTTTTCTGAGCAGACGCGCGATATTGTCGATGGCGTGCGTATCCGCATGGACCTCTCGACCATTTTCCCAGAGCTCATGACCATGAACATCCGCCAGAATGGCGACCCCGCCCACAACGATCCCGCTTACGACGAGACCGCCAAGTATGGCCGCAATTATTACTTCCCCGACGGTTACCTGAAAGGAGTTAGCGTCAATGGCGATTTTGTCTATCGTCGCCCGCGCAACTACTATGACTCCTACGAGGGTGATGAGTTTAATATGTTTGGAAACTACGATATCACTTTTAAGCTCCCGCCCGTTCCCTATGAGGGCGACTGGCAGATTCGCATGGGGTATGCACAGGAACCCACGCGAGGCATCGCGCAGATTTATTTTGATGGCGTGCCTCAGGGCATTCCACTCGACATGACAATTGCCCTCAACGACCCGTCAATCCTTGGAAGCGACTGGGTGAGCAACTACACTGGCATGACGCAGGAGCAGCTCGCACGCGACCAAAAGGCCTTGAAGAACAAAGGCTACTATCGCGGAGCAGCTGGAGGTTACAGAATTAATGGCGAGGGTCACCCCACGGGTTATTCAGACCGCACGGCTTTCGCCGCGCAGGTGCAGACTTTCCGCATTGTGCTTTGCACGGTGCATATTGACCCGAACAAGGACCATTACCTGCGCTTCCGTAGCGTGTCAACGAAGATGGGCAACAACAATGAGTTTATGATTGACTATCTTGAGTTGGTTCCAAAGAGTGTTTATGGTGTCACCGATGATGGTGAGATAGAGGACATGCTTTAACAGATGAGAAACAGTCAACAGTAACCACATCTAAAAACAAAGACAATGAAAACAACCTTCAATCATATCATGGGTAAGGCATGGCTAGGGCTCGCAGCCCTCGCCTTGCCCTTTGCCTCATGCACCGACTGGGATGACCATTATGATCCTTCTACGGGCGATGGCGGGGCCAAGACAACCCTTTGGCAGGCCATCTCCTCAGAGGCCAACTTGAGCAACTTCGCCCATGTGCTGCAAGGCTGCGGATACAACCGCAATCTCTCTGGCAGCCAGACCTATACAGTCTTCGCTCTAACCAACGATGGGCTAAGTGCCGAGCAGGCAGACAGCCTTGTCTCCGCTTACCAGGAACAAAAAGACAAGGGCGTGCGCGACAACGACAACACGGTGATTCGCCAGTTTGTGCAAAATCACATATCACTCTTCACGCAGCCTGTGTCATCGCTCACCAACGACACTCTGACTTTGCTCAACGGCAAGATGGCTCCAGTTACGCCGACCACTATTGACAAACAGGAGTTCATAACTTCCAATGCGCTCCATTCCAACGGTGTGCTCTTCACCATCGACAAGAAGATTGATTATTTTCCTAACATCTTTGAGTACTTGGGCATAGACAGCCGGATCGACAGCGCCTACAACTTCATCAATAGCTATTCGCGCTATGAATTCAACGAGGCAGCCAGTGTGCCTGGTGGCATCAACGCCGATGGGCATACCGAGTATCTCGACTCCGTATCAGTACTCTCTAATTCGCTCTTCTATAGTTATGGGCAAATCAACACAGAGGACTCCACCTACTGGATGCTTGTGCCCACCAACGATGTGTGGAGTCGCCTGGTGAGCGAATACCAAGACTACTTCGTTTACGCCAACACCGTCAACAAACGCGATTCCATGCAAGTGGCCAACACGCGTCTATCCATCCTCTCTGGAACGCTCTTCAGCCGCACTATTAACCCAGATCGCTCATTTGCCGATTCGGCTGTGTCGACTCAGGCCGTCAGCTATACCTATCGCAAAAACATGGACTTGGAGCCCTACAACATTTTCTTCCGCCCGTTTGATGCCGGAGGCATCTTCGAAGGAACTGAAGATGTTGAGTGTAGCAATGGACATGTGCGTGTTGCGCCCCATTTCAATGTTCCTAAGGAGAAGACCTTCTTCCAGACCGTGAAGGTAGAGGCGGAGAATGTCAGCCGACAGGACACCCTTATTGACACGTCGCAACCGCTCACCGTGCATCAGGTGACCACAGACAACCCGTTCTACGACAAAATTTCGAGCAATAGCTTTGTGTCTGTCATCGCGGAGAACACATCGGAAAACCCAAACCACTTTCCCTTGGCTGCCGTGCAGTATAGCATTCCGAACTTACTCTCCAATGTGGGCTATGATATCTATGTGGTGTTTGCTCCCCAGCGGGCCTACAATCAGTACATCCCTGAGGAAGACCTGCTGCCCAACCGTTTCCGTTGCATGCTCTATTACACCAACAAGGACAACAAGCAGCTCAATCGCCGTCTAGACCTCAAGACTAATGATCCCAAGAAGGTCGACACCGTGCAGGTTGCCAACAACTTCAAGTTTCCGGTTTGCTCCTATGGCTTACCTGATCCTAACGTCAAGTTGCGCATCATGAGCCAGGTGACGCAGAGCCAGACGGCCAAGTATGCCACTGATTTCCATATCGATTGCATCATCTTCAAGCCACATGAAAATTAGGCAGCGATGAACCACACTAACCAACGCTTATAAAGAATACACATATGAAAAAGTATATGATATATGGCCTGGCGCTCATGATGGCTGGAAGCCTTCCTGCTGCCGCACAGGATGTTGCGACTGGAGAGAAGGCGACATCAGAACGACCGGCAAAGCCAGTCAAGAAATATGCCACACGCAAGGTCGCAGGTAAGGTACTCAACGGAGCAACCGGCCAGCCCTTGTCGGGTGCTATTGTCAGCGTGCCTGAGATTGACGGCTATAGTACTCTAACTAAGAGTGACGGAACCTATCAAATTGAGGTACCCCTTTTCGCTGGTGCTTTGCAGGTGACGGCTCCCGACATGAACCCAGCCCGCATAGGTCTCACCAGTGGGGCTGCCCAGCGAGCTGTTAAAATTTTCCCCGATGTGTTCCATGACGAGTATGCCAGCGGCACCAATATCTTAGGCACGAAAACTGCAGAGGACTTTCGGTTCACCAACGGCGTGACTATTGAGGACGAGATCCAGAAGCGCCTGGGTGCCGATGTCCATTCCGTGCAGCGCAATGGCACGGCGGGCGTGGGCAACGTGATGTTCCTCAGCGGTCTCAATTCGCTCAATATCAACGCACAGCCTCTCATCATCGTCGATGGTGTCATCTTCGACCAGCAGTATGGTCGCACCTTGCTCCATGATGGTTTCCACAATGACATCCTGGCCAACATCTCACCGGCTGACATTGAAAAGGTGACTGTCATGAAGAACGGAACGGCCCTCTATGGTGCCAAGGGTGCCAATGGTGTCATTCTCATTCAGACACGCCGCAATCACTCCATGGCGACCCGCATCACAGCCAGTCTCTCGTCAGGCGTCACCCTGGAACCCAAGTTCATAGATATGATGAACGCCGACCAGTTCAAGAGCTATGCAGCTGACCTGCTTGGCACATCGGGAACGACCATCACCGACTTTAAGTTTCTCAACGAGAATCCCGACTATTATTATTATCCTAAGTATCATAATAACACCGACTGGAAGGACCAGGTCTATCGCACGGCCATTACCCAGAACTACAACATCAACGTGGAGGGTGGTGACGATGTGGCCAATTACAATCTGTCACTGGGATATGCCAACAACCAGAGTCCGTTGAAGGACAATGGATCCAGCCGTTTGAACATTCGCTTCAATACCGACATCCAGCTCACGCAGAAGTTTGGGGTGCGTTTCGATGCCAGCTTCGCCAATCAGACGCGTGACCTGCGCAACGACGGCGCGCCTGCCAACTATACGGATGGCACGCCCACATCGCCCTCGTTTCTGGCTTACGTGAAAAGTCCCATGCTATCGCCCTACGCTTACGCCAGTGGCATGATGAGCAACTCTTTCCTTGACATTACTGATGAGGACTACCTTAGTGAGGCCCTTTCTCATGTGAAGAACTACAACTGGCAGTTGGCCAATCCTGTGGCTATTCTACAGTATGGTGAGGCGGAGAACAAGAACCGCTTTGAGAACTCCATGGTCAACCTCAGCGTCACGCCAAAGTTCCAGTTCAACAAGCATCTCTTTGTCTCAGAGCATTTCAGTTACAACCTTGTCAACACCAACGAGAAATACTACATTCCGCTTAACGGAGTACCGAGCTACTATGTGGCTGCAGTCGGAGCTGTCCGCCAGAACGAGGTGCGCTCGCTTGTTAGCAAACAGAACTCCGTGTTCAGTGACACTCGCGTCGACTGGTCTAACCGCTACGGCGCACACGATCTCCATATGTTCGGTGGTGCCCGCATCAATTGGGAGAACTACACACTCAACAACCAGCTCGGCTACAACACTGGTAACGACAAGACACCGTTTATGCGTGCCGACTTGCTGAACGCCTCCACCACAGGCACCAATGACAATTGGTGTAGCTGGGCGTGGTATGCGCAGGCCGAGTACAACTACCTGCAACGCTATTACTTGCAGGCCAACCTCACTGCTGAGACCTCCTCGCGCTTTGGCGTTGATGCAGACAATTCGCTCAAGATCTTTGGTGCTCCTTGGGCCTTCTTCTGGGGAGTGCAAGGCGGTTGGGTTATCAGCAACGAGCCATGGTTCGCTAATGTGCCAGGTGTCAACTACTTGAAACTCTCCGCAGGCTATGACGTCAGCGGCAACGACGACATCGACTACTATGCTGCCCGTTCCTACTTCCGTGCCCGCCAATTCATGCAGAGCGTCAGTTCCATCACGTTCGACAACATTGGCAACACTAACTTGCAGTGGGAGACCACCAAGCGGTTTAATGTCGGTTTAGAGGGCAACTTCCTTGGCGACCGCCTGAACATGCGTTTCAATTACTTCCTTGCCAACACCGATCATTTGCTCACCTACCAGAGCCTCAGCTACCTCTCGGGCCTGCCCATGAACTGGAGCAACGGAGGTTCGCTGCGAAACCACGGCTTTGACATCACTCTCATCGGTAAGGTCCTTGCAACGAGGGATTTCCATTGGGAGCTTGGCGCCAGCGTAGGGCACTACAAGAACAAGATTACATCGCTCTCTGGCGGACGGAAGTCTTATGACACCGATGTCTACGGTGCTACTATCCACTCGGAGGTGGGTCATGCTGCCAACCTCTTCTACGGGTACAAGACGCAAGGCGTGTTCTCAACCAGTGAGGAAGCCGCTGAGGCCGGCCTTTACATCCTGGCCGACAACGGCGTGGACCGCAACTACTTCGGTGCGGGCGACATGCACTTTGTGGATCGCAATGGCGACCACCAAATAACGGAGGCCGACCGTGTGGTCATTGGCGACCCGAACCCCGATCTCTATGGCAATATCTTCACATCACTCAATTACAAACGCATTCGTCTTGACATCAACTTCAACTACTCGTTGGGCAATGATGTCTACAACTACATGCGATCACAGCTTGAGGGTGGCAACCGTTTCTTCAACCAGACCACAGCCATGCTCTCACGCTGGCAGACAGAGGGGCAGGTCACCGAGATGCCGAAGGCAACTTTCCAGGATCCGATGGGTAATAGCCGCTTCTCAGACCGATGGATTGAGGATGGTAGTTACCTTCGCTTGAAAACTGTTACGCTGAGCTACACGCTCCCTATGCGCTCCACTTTCCTGCAGGGCTTGCAGTTCTGGATTCAGGCCAACAATCTGCTTACCTTCACAAAGTACCTCGGTTCCGATCCTGAGTTTACCATGACGAGTAACGTGCTTGGTCAAGGCATAGACCTTGGTCAGCTCCCCCAGTGCCGCAGTTTCGTCGCTGGTGTGAAGGTCAACCTCTAAACGCTATCCATAAAATCGAAACAAGGCCCGCCATTCCTTTTGGATGGTGAGGCCTATAAACGACAAGACAACCATGAAAACAATTTTCAACATAAAAGATAAGGTCAAGGCTCTCAGGACACGTAGCCTCCGCTTGGCGGCGCTCTTGCCCCTTTGCCTTTGCTCTTTCCCGTTTTTCACATCCTGCTCTGATTTTATTGACCAGGATTCCGACCGTGTGATTCTTGATGGCAAGAATCATCTCAATGGTGCTGAAGACACGCTTTATAGTGTGGTAGGCATTGTCAATAAGTTACAGACCATCGCCGATCGAACCATCTTGCTGGGCGAGGTGCGTGGCGACCTCTCCGACATCACAAACAATACGTCGGCCGATCTGCGAGACGTGGCGCTCTTCAACGTGAACGACACTACCAATGCCTACAACTCGCCTGCCGACTATTATGCTGTCATCAACAATTGCAACTATTTCATCGCCAATGCTGACACTGCCCTGAAAAACAACCGCAACGAATACATCTTCCGTAAGGAGTATGCTGCTGTTAAGGCTTTCCGCGCATGGACTTACATGCAGTTGGCTCAGGTCTACGGAAAGGTTCCATTCGTCACTGACCCCATCCTCTCAAAGGCTGATGCAGACAAGGACTATCCCCGTTACGACATGCAGCAAATCTGCCAGTATTTTCTCAACGACCTCAAGGGCCTGGAGAGTGTCGAAAAACCTGGCTACGGAACTATCCGCCGTGTTGATTCGCACTTTTTCTTTTTCCCCATCTACATTCTCGAGGGTGACATGAATCTATGGCTGGGCAACTATCGTGACGCAGCCTTGTGTTACTATCGCTATCTCACCACCCGCAATGGAGAGAATGTGAGCTATCCCACGAGCACCAATGTGGCAGCATGGAGCCGCAGCGACACCCATTGGAACATACGCCAAGGCGCGTGGAGCTCAGCTTTCTCGGAGGGCTCGTACTATACGCAGGGCAGTGAGCTGGTGACCCTTATCCCTGGCGACTCTATCCCCTCTGAGGGCAACTATAGCCAACTCCGCAATCTCTTCAACTCGCGTTCGGAGAATGGCTACCAAGTTTCCATCGTGCCATCGAAAAGTCTCATTGACCTTTCGGCTGCTCAGACTTATTGCCATTACACCTCTACGCGAGATATTATCTATGCCCCGTCAGGGCTGGACAACTATGAGACAGGTGACCTCCGCCTGGCAACAGTCTATTCTTCGGTTAAGACTGATCGGCTTGAGCCCAACAAGACCATTGATTATGTGACCAACTGGAAACATTCAGACCAGAATGTGCAGGTTTATCGACGCACCATGGTTTACCTCCATTTGGCCGAGGCCCTTAACCGAGCAGGCTTCCCCCGCTTTGCCTTTGAGATTCTGAAGGATGGTGTCAACGATGAGATCATGCAGTCGAAGATAATTCCTTACTACAAGACCGACTCCGCCTGGCTTGCTCAATTCTCTTTCCCCTCCAACCTCTATGTGCGCCGTTCGGGCGCTTATCCTGAGTTGGCTTCCGAGAATACTGTCGGCATCCACTCTCATGGCAGTGGCTGGTCTGAGTACAACGACTATTACGTCTTTCCTGACGATAGCACGCTCACGGGCGATGCCCGATTGCAGTATCAAGTGGAGCATGTCGAGGATCTCATCATGGACGAGAACGCCTTGGAGTTTGCCTTCGAGGGACAGCGTTATTACGACCTCATTCGTGTGGCTATGCGTCGTGGCAATCCCGCTTATTTGGCCGACAAGATTTATGGGCGTCGAGGCTCCGACAAGGTGGGCGAGATGCGAGGCCTTATTGGCAAGGACCTCTACCAGACAGCCAACTGGTACCTGCCGTTGCCATAGACTGTTTTCAATAGGTTAAATCATATCAAGGCTTGGGCGGGCTTGCGTCCCGCCAAGCAAAATTCATGTTGCGGGACGAGTCGCAGTCACTATCCGTAGTCCGTCGGCTCGTCCCTTGCTTATAGCTTAGTCGATAGGTACTCATATTTCACAGACGACATTTTCAGAACTTTTTATTAACGTTTTTAGAACTTTATGAAGAAAAGATTATTTTCCATGCTCGGGCTTGTGGCGGCCACCCTGTTGCCACAGGCGGCTCATGCCGACTCCAAGCAGATGTTCGCTTCGCTGGTCTTCGTGTCCAGTTCGCGCAAGGTCGACGACGTGCAACTTTACCAGCCCACCGAAGGTCAGCGCGGTCCCGTGGTCAACTTTGCCGAGAAGCGCCTCTACGTGGGCAAGCGCGGTTTTGCCCTCAGCGGCCTGAAAGGCATCGCCTTCCAGATGAAGGTGGTGAGCGGCGTGAGCGACATCCACGCCGACGAGCCCGACAAGCCTTTCCCCGTCTATACGGTCGACGGTTGCCTGGTGCGCCGTACCGCCACCTCGCTCGACGGCCTTCCCAAGGGCGTCTACATTGCCAAGGGCAAGAAGTATGTCGTGAAATGATAAATAAGAACAGTTAAAACTGATGCGAATGATGAAAAGATTTTTACTCTCAATATCCATTGCCCTGGCTGGCTTGCAGTCGTTGTCGGCTCAAGACTCGCTTTATGTGCAGTATGCCGACCGTTTCAAGGCTAACCGTTACGTCTTCTCCACGGCCAATCTCGATTCCATAGAGTTCTTTGCCCGTGGCACCATGCCCATCTTGCGCCGCTATTCTACCCAATACAGCCAAGGTTACAGCGACTTCCGCGTCAATGGCCTTCTCAACAGCGACGGCTCTTCCAACGGTATCCTGTGCTTCGGTGACCCGGGGCTCATCCTTTGGAAGCCGAAGACCTCAGACCAGAGCTACAACAACGACTACACCGTGGAGTCGAACCGCTGGACCTTCAAGCGCAGCAAGGAGAGCGAGCATTTCGTGCTTTTCTGGGACCGCATGTTCGGCGACGACCCTAACGCCTCCTCCGTGCCCAGCTCTTACCGCGTCAACACCGACGACCTGCTGAAGAAAGCTGAGCAGTTCTACAAAACCAACATCACGCGCCTCGGCATGGTCGTGGTGGGGCAGGAGCGCACCCACAAGAGCCAGCTCAACCACTATAAGATGTCCATCTACCTGCTCTATCCTGGCACCCACGACGGGGTGACCATCGACAACTGGGTGGCCACGGGCGCTGGCAACGACAACACCATCGGTACCCTCTGGATCACGCCGGCCACTTGTCAGCCTGCCGGCTCCACCATCGCTCATGAGATCGGCCACTCGTTCCAGTACCAGACCTACTGCGACAACATCCTCAACGGCAAGGCCAACGACATGCGCAGCGGCTTCCGCTATGGCTATCCTGGCTCCAACGGCGGCTGCGGCTTCTGGGAGCAGTGCGCCCAGTGGGTGGCCCATGAGGACTATCCTTCAGAGGCCATTTCCGACTACAATTTCGTCAACTGGGTGAACCATCACCACCGCCACTTCGAGCACGAGTTCCAGCGTTACGCCTCCTATTGGGAGCAGTATCTATGGACGGAGCATCATGGCCTCACGGCCCTGGGTCGAATTTGGAATGAGAGCGTTTATCCTGAGGACGCTAACCAGGCTTACATGCGCATTTTCCTCAACAATGACTACGAGACCCTTCGTGCCGATCTCTTCGAATATGCGCAGAAGTCAGTCACCATGGACTTCGACCATACCCGTGCCTACGCTAACAATCGCACCTGGAACTGGATTCAACCGGCTTATGATGCCTTCACCGTGACGCTCTACGATACGCTCGACGGCTGGAAGCAGATCGGCTATGAGCAGTGTGTGCAGCCAACGGGCTTCAGCATCATACCACTCAAGGTGGTCAAGGGCGGCACTGAGGTGTCGATATCGCTCCGTGGTGTCGACGCGGGCAGCCTGCTGCCTTCGGCCGACCCCGGCAAGCAAGTGAATGCCGATGGCAAGCAGGTGGCCACCGTGACCCGTTACAACGTCACCGAGGTGAGCGGTCATGAAGGCTGGGCCATCGGCTTTGTGGCGCTTTGTGGCGATAAGCGCGTCTACAGCAAGCCGACGTTTATCAGCAACACCGACGGTGCTGCCGCCTCCACGCTGAGTGGCACGGCCACCTTTACAGTGCCCGATGGCGTCACGCGCCTGTGGGCTGTCGTGCAGGGCTCGCCTACCGAGTATCGCCGCTGCCCCTGGGACGACAAGGAGGCCACCGACGACCAGTTGCCTTATCAAGTCAAGATTACGGGCACCAGTCTGAAATGATGTAGCCCTGGCACCTCCAGGATGCCTTGCGGGTTTTCCGCCCCTGTCTGAAAGCCCGTCAGGCATCTTTACAAAGAGACTCTCAGGAATGGCCTCCCTGCCAGCAAGCCAATCGCCAGGCGCAAAAACGCCCTGTTTTTCAGTGTTTCGCAACATCTTGACTGTCAACCGCTTGCTCAGGTTAGTTAGCTTATGTCAAGTAATCGCAGTCTCGCTGTCTTTCAATAAGGCTCCTTTCGAGAGTCAATAGGTATCTTGTCGACCCAAGGTGAGGTACCTATCTTGCGGCGATAACGGCTCCAAGGTTCCACGAAAAGGCTCATGTCGAAGCGAAAGTTTGGCCCGATGGTGTGCCAAGAAAGCACCGGTTGGCTCTGAGCACGTAAGAAGCGTTCTTTTTTAGACGCTGGTTCGCTGGTTCGCCAGGCATGTCTTTTTTCAGAACAATCTTGACAATCGCACAGACGCTCATCGCGGTATCCGTATCGTGTGGGGCATTTTCACTGGCCGTTGTCCCCACATGTCCCATTCTGAGAGTTCCAACATAATCCTTAACCATCAACCTTTACCCCATGAATTTTCTCAAATCAGTTTTCATTGCCCTTGCTTGTGCTTCCGCCTTTCCCGCAGTGGCCCAGAAGCGTGTCTACATTCCCAAAGAGTTGCGCTCCATCGACTTCACCTGCGACAGTAGCCGCTATTCCTGGATGCATTCCGCCCAGACGCGCGACCTCGTGTTCTTTTGGGAAAAAGGCTTTGGCGACGATCCCGCCAATCCGCCCCAGCTCGATGGCCACCCCATGCGCTTCAACCTTGAGAATCTCAAGACCCGTGTGCAACAGTTCTACTATTTCTTCCGAGACACCCTCCGCTTCAGCCTCCCAGGTAGTAAGGCCGACCGTTACAAGATGATGGTCATGATCAATTACTCGCTGGATGGAACGGCCTATGGCGGCACCTACGACGACTTCATCGGTGCTCTCTGGGTGGCTCCAAACCGCATCCAAGACCGCAAACTCAACTGCTTGGCCCATGAGCTGGGCCACAGTTTCCAGTTGCAGATCCAGGCCGACAGCCTCTCGCCCTGTTGGGGAGGCGGCGGATTTTTCGAAATGACCTCACAATGGATGCTGTGGCAGGTCAACCCCGACTGGCTTACTGACGAGAACTACCATTTTGAGGCCTTCAAGCGCCTTACCCACAAGGCATACTTGGATGGATCCAATGCCTACCACTCGCCTTATGTCATCGAGTATTGGGCCGAGAAGCATGGGCGCACCTCCATCGCCGATCTCTATCGCGACAGCAGGCTGGGTGAGGATCCCGTCATGACCTACCAGCGCCACTATGGCATCAGCCAGCGCCAGTTTTGCGATGAGATGATAGATTGTTACCAGCGTCTCGTCAACCTCGACTATCGCCATGCCTATCGCGAGACGCGCCGCTACGCTTGCCAGTTCTCCACCCCCATGGAGGCCTCGGGCAAGGGCTGGAGCCCCAAGGCCGACTTCGTGCCCGAGGACTATGGCTTCAATGCCATTCGCCTCGCTGGTTGCCAGTCAGGCCGTAAGGTCACAGCCAACGTTACGGCCAGCGATCAGGCCCGCCGCCAGGGCGGTCTGCGCTATGGCCTTGTGACCGTCACTGCCGCCGGCAAGGCCGTCTATGGCAAGCCAGCTTCGAAAGGCAGTGTTTCCATGCGGTTGCCATCGGAGCCCCTCAAGGCCGTTTACCTGGTTGTGATGGGAGCTCCCGCCCGGCACCAGCGCCTGCCACACGATGCCAAGGAGCCCAACCGCCAGTATCCCTACACCGTGTCGTTTTCTTCCGGTGTCCGTCCGGAGTGATGGCTCGTTCCGTGCCTTTGTGCCTGGTTTTTAAAGTCCAACATGTCCATTCCATGAAAAAGAAAGCTTGCCTGTTGTTTCTCTTGCTGTTTCTGTTGTTGCCAATTAGCCTCGCGGCGCAACCGCTGGGGTTCCATTTCAGCCGAAACATCACCCTGGCCGATGGTCTGTGCGCCTCCACGGTGCGTGCCTTGGCGCAGGACCAGCGTGGCTTCGTTTGGATGGGCACGGATGCTGGACTCTGCCGTTATGACGGCACTCTTGTGCAGCCTTTCCTGCGCGAAGGCGTTGCAGACCAGTATGTGTCGTCCATCTTGCCGTTGGCCGACGGGCTGGTGGTAGGCACGTCGCAGGGAGCGGTGTTCTTCCGCTTCGCCGATGAACAGTTTGAGCCCATCAGTTCCAAGGCCAGCGACGGTGTCAGCCTATCGTCGAGCGTCAGCGGAATCGTGGCCGACCGCGACAGCAACGTGTGGATATCCACCAAGGGGCAGGGTCTCTTTTGCTATGTTCCCCGTACCCGCGAGCTCACACATTTTCGTGTTGCCGACGGTTACTTGACGGGTGTCTACGTCGACACGCGCAACCAGGTGTATGCGCTGACGGAGCATGCCAAGCAGCCCGTGTTGCTGCTCGACAAGTCGAATGGGAGCTTCAGTGGCTATCCCTTGCCTACCGATGTAGTGGAAGGACGGGTCATGTCCATGCTCCGCCTCGACGATGGCACCATGCTCTATGGCACCTGGCGGCGCGGCCTCGTTTCGTCGCGTGGCACCCTTAACCCCTTGGGCATCACCCTTTACCACATCCATGTGCTGCGGGGACTGGCTGATGGTCGCGTACTTGTCGGCGCAGATGCCGGTCTGTTTGTCTATGACCCGCATGACGAGTCGTTGAAGCCCTATCCAGAGCTACTCGTCTCACCGTTCCCAGGCACCGTTCCCACGTTGTCGCCTAAGTTTGTCTACAGCATTCTCAATGATCGTGAGGGGGGGCTGTGGTATTCCACGTTCTATGGTGGGGTGTATTACGTGTCGCCCATGGGCAGCCGTTTCCGTTCGTTCGTTCCCGAGACGTCACCACTCTTGCACGGCAATGTCGTGTCGCGCTTCTGTGAGGACAGTCGCCACCGCATCTGGGTGGCCTCCGACGATGGGGGCGTCGACTGCTACGACCCGTCGATCGGCCAAATGGTGGCCTTTCCTGCCCGGCAGCGGCTGGCAACGGTCAACGCACATGCCTTCTTGCCCATGGGCGACAACCTGTGGATAGGCACCTATACCCAGGGCATACTCAGCATGAACACCGTCACGGGCGAGGTGAAGCCCGTGGCTGGCGCGCCATCGAGCACCTACTCGTTTTGTCGCGACCGCCGGGGGCGTCTTTGGGTGGGCACCATCGATGGTGTGTTTCTTGCCAACCCGTCCAAGGGAACGTTCCGCCGCGTCAGGAAGTTCGGGTCGCTCACGCTCGACATCGTGGAAGACCAGCGTGGCAACGTCTGGTTTGCTGCGCAGAACGAAGGCCTGTGGTGCCTTGATGCCAAGGGTCACTGGTCCCATTACCCATCATTGTCTAACCAGTCGTCTGTCGTGTGCCAACCACGCGATCTCTGCGTGACTCATGATGGCCGCTTGCTGGTGGCATCAGCTCAGGGCGTCTATGAATGGCGTGCCGCAGCTGACCGCTTTGAGTCGATTGACATGGGGCGGCCCGTTCGTAACATCAACGCCATCGTGGAGGCCGCTGGTGCCCTTTGGCTCTCCTCCGACCAGGGCATCCTCAAGTATTCGCCGACCGATGGCCTGCAGATATTCAATCGTTACGACGGTATCATAGGCGAGCAGTTTGGCGCGTCCTCTGCCCTCAAGGCCTCAGACGGTTGTGTCTATTTCGGGTCTACCCATGGCTTCACGTGTTTTTACCCTTACCAAGTGAAGGTCAACACCCATGAGGCGCCTGTGGTCATCACGCGCCTCGACATCTTCGGCCAGCCTGTCGTGGCTGGCACCGACCGTTTGCCAGCCGCGCTTCCCTATGCGTCGGAACTCAACGTCTATGCTGGCGATGATATGTTTACCATCCACTTCGCATCGCTCAGCTATTGCTCGCCCGAGAAGAACCGTTACGCCTACATGCTCGATGGGTTCGACAAAAAGTGGAACTACACTTCGACGCCCACGGCAACCTATACCAACCTGCCCGCTGGCACCTACACCTTTCGAGTGCGTGCCACCAACAGCGACGGCGTGTGGTCGCGCGAGGAGGCGCGGCTCACCGTGGTGGTGCACCCTCCCTTGTGGTGGAGCTGGCCCGCTCGCGTCTTCTACCTGTTGCTCGTAGCCGGTGCCATCTGGTTTTACCTCCACCTGCGGCTCAAGGCCGCCGACCGCCGCCATCGCGCCGAGATTCGGCGACTCAACGAGCGCAAGAACTTGGAGGTGAAGGAGGCACGTTTGCGCTTCTTTACCATGATAGCCCATGAGATACGCACGCCCGTGTCGCTCATCATCGGCCCACTGGAGAAGCTCATGCGGCACGTGGCCGACCATCCGAACGACACCGTGCTCGCTGCCGACGGCGACAATCTGAAGATGATCGATCGCAACGCCCACCGGCTGCTGGAGCTTGTCAACCAGTTGCTCGATTTCAATAAGGTGCAGCAGGCAGGGCTGGAGTTGCGCTTTGCTGAGAGCAACGTCTATGATATCGTGCATGCCGTAGCCGAGCGTTTCGCACCCACCTTGGAGCAGAAGGGCACTCGCTTCACGGTCACTTACCCGCCTGAGCAGTTTGTGGCGGTGGTCGATGCGGAGGCGGTCACCAAGGTCATCAGCAACCTCATGACCAATGCCACGAAGTACAGCCGCTCACAGGTGGATCTTCGTTGCCAGCCGACGGCCGACGGTCAGTCGTTCACCATCACCGTCGCCGATGATGGCGTGGGTATCAGTCCTTCTGAACAAAAGAAGATTTTCGGTGCGTTTTACCAGGCCCACGACAACAAGCCAGGCACGGGCATCGGCCTGTCGATTGTAGAGACGATAGTGAAGTTGCACGGGGGCACGGTCAGTGTGGCCTCGCAGGTGGGGCGTGGCGCCACGTTCACGGTAGTGCTGCCTACCCGCCAAGCGACGACTGCTGCCAGTGAACTTGAGGAGAAGAATGAACCAACCCCGTCCACAAAGCTCAATAGGCGTAATAAGCCCATTATGCCCAATACCCCCAATGCTCCTCAGGCACCCGCCGTTCCATCGCCTCCCACCGACCATCCCTACCTCCTTATTGTGGACGACAATGAGGACATGCTCCACTTCCTCACCGATAACTTCCGCGATGCCTATACCGTGGTCACGGCGCAGCAGGGCGAGGATGCGCTCGCAAAGCTGCGTGCCAATCCCGTCGCCTTGATTATTTCCGACTGGATGATGCCTGTCATGGACGGGGCTGAGCTGTGCCGTCGTGTCAGGGCCGACCGCCGATACAGCCATATTCCATTCGTGATGCTCACTGCCAAGACCGACAATGCCACGAAGACCGAGAGCATGAATTGTGGTGCCGACGCTTACATTGAGAAGCCTTTCTCCATGGAATACCTGCAAGCCTGTATTCGCAACATGCTCGACATGCGTCACCGACTTTTCCTAAAGTTCTCGACAACGCCAGAGGCCACGGTCAACGATATGGAGCCCTCGCCCATTGACAGCGAACTGCTGCAGCAGATGACGAAAATCATCGAAGACCACATTGACAGCAAGGAACTGAGCGTCAACTATCTTGCCGAACAGCTCAACATGAGCCGGTCGGGGCTTTTCGCCAAGGTGAAGGCCATTACCGACGTGACACCCAACGAGCTGATACAGGTCGTCCGCCTCAAGCGGGCCGCACAGCTTTTGCGCGAGGGCAAGTATCGTGTCAATGAGGTAAGCTACATGGTGGGATTCTCGTCGCCCAGCTATTTCACCAAGTGTTTCACCAAGCAGTTTGGCAAGAAGCCTGGCGAGTTTAAGTAAGCAATCAGTTTAGCAGATTTCCCCGTGATTTCATGTGCTTGAAAAAATCTTTTTTGTACATTTGCAGGTGCATAGCAACATGATTGTCATGTGAGCTGGAACGCTGAGGTGTGGAAAGTCCCTATGAACCCTCATGTTGAGAATGGTCTAAAGGTGTTCTTCTCAGTTGTAAACTTGAACATGCACAACATTAATGCGAAAAGAAATGAAAAAGAACTTGATGATTTTGGCAATGGCAACAGCCGCACTTGTGGCTTCTTGCTCTGGAAAGAATAAGGTTCCGTCGGCTGCTGATGCCGACTCCACCCAGGTGGCAGACACGACGGCCCAAGCCGGTGGGAGTCTCAACTTGGACGTTGTGGCCGGCACCTACGAGGGAACAATTCCGGCAGCTGATGGCCCAGGTCTCAAAACGGTCGTCACGATCAAGGCCGACAGCACTTACCAATGGCAGCAAGACATGGAGGGCAGAAAGGACGGCCACGATGAGGCAAGCGGTGTTTACAAAGTGATGGGCGATAGTGTGCTGATGCTCGTGCGCCCTTCCAGTGGCGAGCACACTTTCCTGAAGGTGAAGGATGGCGACAGTGTTATTCTTACCGACTCGCTGGGCAATGAGCCGGAAGGTGAAACTGCGAAGCTTTATGTGCTGAAAAAGCGGAAGTGAGCTTGTGGGACGTGTGGGCGTGGCGGTCTTGCCATGCCACATGGCGCGAGCGCTTGAATCCGGAAGTTGCAGGCAGCTTTTACCTTCCGCACACTTTTTCGCGAGCGAAATCCGAAAATCGTTTGCGATTGTCGTGTTTTTGCCGTAACTTTGTGGCAGATTAATACCAAAAGATTATGAGTCATCTGAAACACGCGTTCGCAGAGAAGCTGCTGCGCATCAAAGCCATCAAGTTGCAGCCCAACAATCCATTCACCTGGGCATCGGGATGGCACTCGCCCATCTATACCGACAACCGCATTGCGCTGTCGTATCCCGACGTGCGCTCGTTTGTCAAGCTCGAGCTTTGCCATGCCATCCATGAGAACTTCCCCGAGGCCACGGCTGTGGCTGGGGTGGCGACGGGCGCCATTGCGCAAGGCGCGCTCGTGGCCGACGAGCTGCAACTGCCTTATGCCTACGTGCGCCCGAAACCCAAGGACCACGGAACGAAGAACCAGATTGAGGGACGTTTGCCCAAGGGCGCCAAGGTGGTGGTCGTAGAAGACCTCATCTCCACAGGAAGCAGCTCGCTCAAGGCTGTCGATGCCTTGCGTGAGGCTGGCTTTGAGGTAGTGGGCATGGTGGCCAGTTACACCTATGGGTTCCCAGTGGCCCAGGAGGCCTTTGAGAAGGCTGGGCTGAAGCTCGTCACCCTGGGCGACTACGAACACACCATCGAGATAGCCGCTGAGACGGGCTATGTGTCGAAGGAAGACATCGAGGTGCTCAAGGAATGGCGCAAGAACCCTGCCCAATGGCAGGCGCCGGCGGCCGCAGCTGAGTAAGGCTGAGAGGCACATTTAGCAAAGGTGTGTGGGCGTAGGCCGTGCGCTCCTCTCATTGTCGTGCGCACACTTGGCGCCCTCACCCGTAACAACGACTTGTGAAGATGAAGATAGAAAGCACAATCCGACAGATTGGTTATCCGCAGCAGGCGGTCTATAAGATGCTGAGTGATCTCAGCAATATTGACAAGGTGAAAGGCATGATACCTGAGGACAAGGTGAAAGACCTCAGCTTCGATACCGACAGCATTTCCGTGTCTACCGCGATGGGTAGCGTCAAGCTTGTCATCGTTGGGCGTGAGGAGCCCAAGGAAATCAAATTTGAGACTCGCGAGAGCCCACTGCCTTTCAATTTCTGGATACAGGTGTTGCCCGTCACCGACACCACCAGCAAGATGAAGCTCACCATCAAGGCTGATGTCAATCCCTTTGTGGGTGGCATGGTGAAGAAGCCCCTGCAGGAAGGAATTGAGCGCATTGCCGATGCCTTGCAGATGATCAAGTATTAAACATCACGACTCAAGTAACACGCAGATTATGTCGAACAAACTTTGGGAGAAGAATTTTGAGGTCAACAAGGAAATAGAGCGTTTCACGGTTGGCCGCGACCGAGAGATGGATCTCTACCTGGCCAAGTATGACGTGCTCGGATCCATGGCGCACATCACCATGCTTGAGAGCATCGGGCTGCTTGAGAAGGGTGAGCTCACACAGCTCTTGGCCGAGTTGAAGGCCATCTACCGCACCTGCGAAGAGGGGCGATTCGTCATCGAGGACGGCGTGGAGGATGTCCACTCCCAGGTGGAGCTCATGCTCACGCGCAAGCTCGGCGACATGGGCAAGAAAATCCACAGCGGCCGGTCGCGCAACGACCAGGTGCTTGTCGACCTGAAACTCTTCACTCGCCATGAGCTGATGGACGTGGTCGAGCTGGTCAAGGTGCTCTTTGACGAGCTCATCCAGAAGAGCAACCGCTACAAGGACGTGCTCATGCCAGGCTACACTCACCTGCAGATTGCCATGCCCTCCAGCTTCGGCCTTTGGTTTGGCGCCTACGCGGAAAGCCTTGCCGACGATATGCTCTATCTCCTGGCCGCCTACCGCATGACCAACCGCAATCCCCTTGGGTCGGCCGCCGGCTATGGGTCTTCGTTCCCGCTCAACCGCACGATGACCACGCGGCTCCTTGGCTTCGACTCCATGGACTACAACGTGGTCTACGCGCAAATGGGGCGTGGTAAGATGGAGCGCAATGTGGCCTTTGCCATGGCTACTGTGGCTGGCACGCTTGCCAAGCTGGCTTACGACGCTTGCCTCTTCAACAGCCAGAACTTCCAGTTCGTCAAACTGCCCAAGGAGTGTACGACGGGTTCGAGCATCATGCCCCACAAGAAGAATCCCGACGTTTTCGAGCTCATTCGCGCCAAGAGCAACAAGCTCCAAAGCCTGCCTCAGCAAATCATGCTCATCATGAACAACCTGCCTGTGGGTTATTTCCGCGACTTGCAAATCATCAAGGAAGTGTTCCTTCCCGCCTTTGGCGAGCTCAAGGACTGCTTGCAGATGACGGCCTACATCATCAACAAGATGGCCGTCAACGAGCATATCCTCGACAATCCGATGTACGACCCGATGTTCTCTGTTGAGGAGGTAAACCGCCTCGCGGCAGCCGGAATGCCTTTCCGCGACGCTTACAAGAAGGTGGGCCTTGAGATAGAGGCGGGCACCTTCCATGCTGACAAGCGCATCCACCACACACATGAGGGTTCCATAGGTAACCTCTGCAACGACAAGATAGAGGAACTCATGAGCCATACCCTTGGCGAGTTTGGCTTTGAGCGGGTGCGTCAAGCTGAGGCTATTCTTCTGAAGTGAATTTCGCTGACGTCCTTTCTAAAAGTCAAGGTGTCATGAAGACAAGGTCATTTGCAGTCATCGTCGGGTTGTTCGTAGTTCTGCTTGCGGGCTGTGCCAGCGACCCGATCAGTCGCCGTTACCCCTGCCGTTTCAAGTTCTACACCCAGTGGCACCCCACCAGCATGGTGGTCAGCGCGCTGAGCGGTTACAACGAGTTTGTGCGCGTCAGCGTTGGTGTGCAGGGTGGGGGAGGGGCCTACCTGGTCAACGTGGTGGACCGTCAGGGCCATACCGAGAGCAACCGCCTCACCAATGATCTCGAGAACTATGCCTTCGCAAGTGGCATTTACATGGGAGCCGGCGGGTCGATGGGGGCTGTGCTCCTTGGCCGCACCAACTTCAACGGCTATGTGTCGTGGGATGCCATGTGCCCCAACTGCACCGTCAGCTCCAGCTCCAAGTACCTTCTCCGATGGACTGACAACAACACCCAGGTGAAATGCGCCTCGTGCCAGCGTACTTATTCACTCGAAACGGGCAACATTCTCAATGGCGCAGAAGGTCACAGCCTCCTTCGTTACAATGTCACGTATGTTCCAGGTGAGAGCGTTCAAATAGGAAATTAGCGGTTTCCGAAGGCTTGCGAAATTGGTTACAGAATCCCAGGGCGAAGGCTTGCGATTCTCATTCTCTTTACTCTTGAGGTGGGTTCTATAAATTACCGCCTTTAGGTAACAAGTCACAGTTGGGGTTATGTTTTGCCATCTTTTGGCCTCTTTTTGGTTCATAGCGCCAGTTCATTCGGTCATATAGCCCGCTATACTCCCTCACTCACTGACACTATGACCTCAAAAAGAGCCACAAAATCTGACAAAGCTAATTTATAGTACCCACCTTGAAGCCAAAGAAACACGTTCGTTAAGCCATTGTTTAGGCCAAGTAAGGCCGCGAAGGACAGCCTCAAGAGCCTTCTCGACGGCAAAACAAAGGATTTTTACGCAAGGAAAAACTAAAAAACAATTAATTTTCTTGGGTTTTCAGAATTTTAGGCTTACCTTTGCATAAGTGGTTTTCGCGGCAATAGCTCAGTTGGTAGAGCGCGACCTTGCCAAGGTCGAGGTCGCGGGTTCGAATCCCGTTTGCCGCTCTGTTCTTTTCGTAATGATAACAGCTTGCCGCAATGGTGGAATTGGTAGACACGAGGGACTTAAAATCCCTTGGCCAGTAATGGCTGTGCGGGTTCGAGTCCCGCTCGCGGCACATTGTAATTCTGTATTATTATGCGTAAATATTCCTTTCTATCCTTATCCTTATTTTCATTAATCGCTTTATCGTCGTGCTCGAAGTTGGGCCCTCTTTCGGCCGACAATTTTACTGTTGAGCCCAATCCTTTGGAGACAGTTGGCGGTCAGGTGCCTGCCACGGTCAATGGCGTGTTCCCCGTGAAGTACATGAAGCCCAAGGCTGTTGTCACCGTGACTCCCGAGTTGCGTTACGCAGACGGCAAGGTGGCCAAGGGACAGGGTGCCACGTTCCAGGGTGAGCGGGTCATGGGCAACGACCAGTCTATCTCGTATAAGATGGGCGGGCGCTACACCATGAAGACTTCCTTCGACTATGTGCCCGAGATGCAAAAGAGCGATATGTACCTCACCTTCGATGCCCGTATCGGCAAGAAGAAGATGAACGTGCCCGCCGTGAAGGTTGCTACGGGCGTGCTGGCCACAGCCGAGCTTTACAAGCAAACCTTGGCCAACGCAGGCGGATGCATTGCTGTCGACACGTTCCAGCGTGTGAGGGCACAGAAAGTAGAGGCCAACATCAAGTTCCTCGTCAACCAAGCCAATCTCCGCAAGAGCGAGCTGAAGAACGGCTCGGTCAAGGAGTTTGTCGAGATGCTCAAGAAAATCAATGCCGACCGCGAGGGGCTGAATCTGAGAAACGTCGAGGTGGCCGCCTACGCTTCACCAGAGGGAGGCTTCACCTTCAATGACAAGCTCGCGGGCAAGCGCAAGAGTACAAGCCAAGCATACGTCGACAAGCAGCTCAGAGCGGCCAAGTTGCGTGGCACCAATGTCGATGCCCATTATACAGCCCAAGACTGGGACGGCTTCAAGCGTCTCGTCCAGGCCAGCAACATCCAAGACAAGGATGTTATCCTGCGCGTGCTTGAGATGTATAAGGATCCCGCAGAGCGCGAGCGCCAGATTCGCAACATGAGCGAAGGCTTCCGTGAGCTGGCCGACGGCATCCTGCCCGAGCTGCGCCGCAGTCGCCTGATCATCAACTATGAGACCGTGGGTCGCGACGATGAGCAGATCAAGGCGCAGTACAAGGCTGATGCTGCCAAGCTCACGCCCGATGAGTTGCTCTACGCTGCCACGCTGACCAACGACGCCAACGAGAAGGAGGCCATCTACAAGAAGACCTCTGAGCTCTATGACAAGGACTACCGTGCCTTCAACAACCTCGCCGTGATGGCCTTCAACAAGGGCGATGAGGAGGCTGCCAAGCAATATGTGCAGCAGGCTTTTGCCAAGAACAAGAAGGCTCCTGAGGGCTATGCAAACCTCGCGCTCATCGACCTGCACAACGGTCGTCTGGCCGATGCCGAGCGCAACTTGTCGAACGCTATCGGTGCCAACGGCTTCAATGAGGTGCTTGGCAACCTCAACATTGCCCAGGGCAACTATGCCACGGCGGTCAAGAATTTCGAGGGTAGTTCGTCAAACAGCGCTGCCCTGGCGCAAATCCTCAACAAGGACTATGCAGCGGCCGTCGCTACCTTGAAGGAGCAGAAGAACCCCGATGCCATGACCGACTACCTCATGGCCATCGTGCAGAACCGTCAGGGCAATATCGCCACTGCCCAGGAGCGTCTTGACAGCGCCATCAAGAAGAACCCTGCTTTGCGCTTGTATGCCGAGTACGACCTCGAGTTTGCTAATCTCAATAAGTAAGCATGCGCAGCCGCCTGTTCCTTCTCGCGCTGCTCTCGTTGCTGCTTGTGTCGTGTGGCACAGACAGCAGGCACTTCAAGTTTGAGGGGCGTTTCCTTCACTTGAACCAAGGCGAGTTTTATGTCTACAGCGAGGACGGTTCGGTCAGTGGAATTGACACAATCAAGGTGGAGGGAGGGCGTTTCGCCTACGAGATGGCGTGCGACGCTCCCACCACTATCATATTGGTCTTCCCCAACTTCTCGCGACAGCCTATTTTCGCCGAGCCGGGGAAGACCGTTTCCATTGAGGGCGATGCCTCGCACCTCAAGGAAATGGAGGTGAAGGGCACCAAGGACAACGAGCTGATGACGGCTTTCCGCCGGCAGGTGGCCGATGTGTCGCCACCTGAGCGTAAGAAGTTGGCCGCACGCTTCGTGGAAGACAATCCCACGTCGCGCGTCAGCGTCTATCTTGTCAAGGATTGTTTTGTCGCCACCCCCCAGCCCGACTATCAGGAGGCCACGCGCCTCACTCGCCTGTTGTTACCCCAGCAGCAGCGCAATGGCGACTTGGCGCGTCTCGACAAGGCGCTGCGCACGCTTGCCGCCTGTGGTGTCGGAGTGGCGTTGCCGTCGTTTCGGGCTTTTGATCTTCAGGATGTACCGGTGTCGTCGGCACAGTTCTCTAAAGGATTGGCTGTCATCACGGTCTTCGCGTCGTGGAACTACGACAGCCTCGACCAGTTGCGTCGCCTCAAGGCCTTGCGCCGACAGAAAGGAGCCCGTTTTCAGGTGGCCACGTTCTCCATCGATGCCAGTAAGAAAGAGTGTGCCAACTCGCTCATGATCGATACCATCCAGTGGCCCGTCGTCTGCGACGGCAAGATGTTTGAAGGCAATGTGGTTCAGAAGCTGGGACTGCTCTCCGTGCCAGACAATGTGCTGCTGAAAGACGGGCGTGTCATAGCGCGCGGCCTATCTACCGATGAGCTTGTGCGACGTATTGAGCAAAACCTCTGAACCCAGCGTTTATGTGGGCCTCTGGGTAAATACCTTGAGGCTCATTGCTTTTTTCCTAACCCAAATACTCTATCAACCTACCCATTTTCCTATGCTTGTCAAAACTTACAGCGCGGCCGTCAATGGCCTTGATGTAACCCCCGTCACCATTGAGGTGAGCATCGCCAAGGGCATCTTGTATCATCTCACTGGGTTGGGCGATGAGGCAGTTCGCGAGGGCCGCGACCGCATCGCGGCGGCCTTGCAGAACAACGGATACATCTTTCCGCGTGCCGACCTCACTGTCAATATGGCTCCAGCCGACCTCCGCAAGGAGGGCAGCAGCTTCGACCTGCCGTTGGCCATCGCCATCCTCGCCTCCGACGGCCAGATCAGTGCGCCCCACGCCAGCGAGTTCATGATGGTGGGCGAACTTAGTCTTGACGGCCAGTTGCAACCGGCTAAGGGCGTGCTGCCCATTGCCATCAAGGCGCGTGCCGAACATTACCGAGGCCTGATTGTGCCCAAGCAGAACGTGCGGGAGGCGGCCATCGTCAACAACCTGGAGGTTTACGGGATGAGCTCGATGGCCGATGTCATCAAGCTGTTGTCGGGCGAAGAGCAATTTGAGCCCACTGTCGTCGACACACGCCGTGAGTTTTATGACCAGCAGTACGATTTTGACCTTGATTTCGCGGATGTACGAGGACAGGAAAATGTGAAGCGTGCCTTGGAGGTGGCCGCCGCCGGAGGCCATAACCTTATCATGATTGGCCCGCCGGGTTCAGGCAAGAGCATGATGGCCAAACGCCTGCCGTCTATCCTGCCGCCCCTGACCCTTTCCGAGAGCCTTGAGACCACCCAGATCCACAGCGTTGCCGGCCTGCTCAAGATGGGGTCAACGCTCATCTCGCAGCGTCCTTTCCGTGCGCCTCACCATACCATCTCTGAGGTGGCACTTGTGGGCGGCGGCAACAACCCCATGCCCGGTGCCATTAGCTTGGCACACAATGGCGTGCTGTTCTGCGATGAGCTTCCCGAGTTCAACAAGCACACGCTTGAGGTGTTGCGCCAGCCGTTGGAAGACAGACAGATCACCATCAGCCGTGCGAAGTACACCGTGACTTACCCCTGCTCGTTCATGTTTGTCGCGTCGATGAATCCCTGTCCCTGTGGCTACTATGGCGACCCGACGCACCACTGCGTGTGTACGCCCGGGCAGATACAGAAGTATCTCAATAAGATCAGCGGCCCGATGATGGACCGCATCGACATACAGTGTGAGATTGCTGCCCTGCCGTTTAAGGAGCTGTCGAAAGCCGCGCCCGGAGAGCCTTCACCGAAGATACGTGAGCGTGTCATTGCTGCGCGGGCGTTGCAGACCGAACGCTTCCGCGACGTGCCGGGCATCCACTGCAACGCGCAGATGACCGAGCGCCTGATCCATCAGTATGCCGAGCCTGACGAGGCCGGGCTTGAGATGTTGCGCATGGCCATGGATCGTTTGTCACTTTCGGCGCGTGCCTATTCGCGCATCCTGAAGGTGGCGCGCACCATCGCCGACCTGGCCGCGGAGCCTGCTATCCGGCCCGAGCACATTTCCGAGGCCATCAGTTATCGTCAGCTCGATCGCGGCGACTGGGCGGAGCGCGGGCACTGAACGACGACCCCTTTCTCATCTGATATAACGAAAAAATATAGTCTGGAACCTTCCACTCACATCCTTCATCTATATTAAGAAGAAGGATTATATCATATTCCTTTTTGTCCAATTCATGATACAGTTTCCTGTATTTTTCAATGACAAATTCGTTTACCTTATGTGTTGATGGTAGTCCTTGAGAATCCGTTTCTTCAACTCTGAAGAAATTTGAGCCGAATAATGCCCATTAGGTCCTTTGATCCTAATGGGCATTATTGGATCTAATGGGCATTCCAATACTAATAATCGCAATATCTATTTCACCTCATATAACGGCCGTGCTTGGTTTTTGGCAATCGTATTGTTGGCCTTGGAACGGCCGACAGGACGAATCGATAAATTGTCGAAGTAGGGCGTGCTGATGTGCTTGCCCTCTTTTATGGCAATCATCCCGGCCATGCCTTTGGGATAAAGCCAAAAAACGTCTCAATGGAGTTTTTTCATCCTATTTCATCTTGTCGCTGTGCTGGCTTGTGTGGTGGAAATGCCACCAAAGTGGCATGCGGTGGCATTTTTTGTTGCAATTGTTCTTTGAAAAACAAGAATTTGTTGTATCTTTGCAAAAACAAGTTAAAAAACATGGGGGGATACATGATTCAGCACTTGTTACATAATCTTACTATGTCCTTGGATGGCATGTTCAGCTACATGACACCCAAGCTATGGTTGTTTGGCGTCATTTTGCCGTTTTTCTTGGCACTGTTTTTCACGGCTCTTGTCCATCCCTTGATTGTCAGGATGGCCACCAGCCGACACATGTTCGACGCCCCGAACGGCCGCAAGCTCCAGGCCTCGCCCGTGCCTGTGATGGGCGGCTTGGCCGTGTTCTTTGGTATCGTCGTGGGTGCCGGGGCCACCAGTGTCTTCTTCAACTCCTACGCCCTTTTCACCTGCGTTATCACCCTCACGGTGATGATGTACGTGGGTATGCTCGACGACATGGTGGGTCTCAGCCCGCTGCTCCGCCTTTTCGTGGAGCTCTGCCTGGTGGCCTTCATTGTCTACATGGACAAGATCAACATTAACGACCTGCATGGTGTGTTTGGTGTGGGCAAGCTGCCCGTGTGGCTGAGCCTGCCGCTCTGCTCCGTGTCGTGCCTGGGCATCATCAACGCCATCAACCTCATCGATGGTGTCGACGGCCTGTCGAGCGGGCTCTGCTTCTTCGCGAGCCTTTGCTTTGGCGTGGTGTTCTGCTCCTCGTTCGATGGCACGATGGCCGTCATGGCCTCGCTCTCGGCGGGCGCGCTCATGCCCTTCTTCTTCCATAACGTGTTTGGAGTGAAGAGCAAGATGTTCGTGGGCGACTCGGGTACGCTAATGATGGGCATGCTCATGAGCATCTTCTGCATGCGGCTCATCGACAACACGTCGCTCGTGGCTGCCAACCACCCCAAAATGGGCGTGGTGGCCTTTGCGCTGAGCGTGCTCTCGGTGCCCGTCTTCGATGCCGTGCGCGTCATGTGCGGGCGCATCGCGCGGGGCGTGTCGCCCTTCCATCCCGACCGTAGCCACCTTCACCACCTCTTTATAGATTTGGGATTCTCGCACATCGGAACCACCGTGGCCGTCATCACGCTCAACGCCCTCAACGTGGTTTGCTGGCTCGTCTGCTACCTGTTTGGCGGCAGCCCCACCCTGCAGTTCCTGGTCGTGGTGGCCGTGGGTCTGCTCAACACCTGCTGCTTCCATTATGCCGTGTGCAAGATGAGCCACCAGCGTTGGCCCTATCGCGCGCTGAAAAGGCTGGCGCGCAAGAGCCACATGGAAGCGGGGTGCGGCTTCCTTGCCATTCGCCGCGCTGTGGACGCGCTCTGAGGTGGCAACCTTTCGCTATGCGGTCTGCAGCGAGCTGTAACTGCCTGTTGCTCAACGAATCACGAAACGTGAAAATAATAGCTTAAATTTGTGAAATATAGCTATTATTTCGCGAATTAACGTTATTATTTTTTAAGATTAGAATTGTATTTTGCCGCCATTTGTAAGTTGTTCGTGTTTCGTTCCATCGTTAATTATACTTAATTCGTGAAACATTGTTCGTCGGTTGGCTGTTTTTCTGCCAATTTCTATATAATTTAGCGGAAAGTATCGTTAGAAAACCTATTTTCATGAAACAGATATTCCGTCATTTAGTGTTTGCCCTGTCGTTGTGGATGCCGTTGCTCTGCGGCGTTGCTCATGCCGACAACCTCGACCAGCTGGAGCAGCGCCTGCGTGGCAACCAGCAGGTGCAGGAAAAGGTGTATGTGCATACCGACAATAACTGCTACTTCATTGGCGACACCCTGTGGTACAAGGCCTACGTGGTGCGTGCCGACGACCTGCACCCCACCAACATGAGCAAGATGCTCTACGTGGAGTTGCTGGCTCCCGACGGCGTGGTGGTGGAACGGCAGCGCGTGGTGGTGAGTGACAAAAACTACACTTGCGGGCAGTTTGCCCTCAAGGACAGCCTGTATAGCGGCTACTACGAGATACGCGCCTACACGCGGTGGATGCTCAACTTCAACGTCACCTCGCGGCCTTACACGCGCGATGACCGCGCTCTATTCTACAACTACCAGATGGCGAGCGACTACTACCGCGACTGGGAAGACCTCTACAGCCGTGTCATACCCGTGTACAGCAGGCCCCGCCAGGCAGGCGACTACGACGGCAAGTACATGTACGCTCGCCCCAAGCGCGAGGTGCCGTTTGTGAAGAAAGACAAGCTGCTCTGCACCTTCTTCCCTGAGGGCGGAGCGCTGGTCAAGGGGCTGCAGAGCCGCGTGGCCTTCGAGGTGACCGACCAAGACGGCAAGGCCCTTACCCTGGCAGGCAAGCTCGACGGCATCACTGCCGTGAAGAGCGGCCACATGGGGCGCGGCACCTTCTCGTTCACGCCCAATGATAATGGAAATCGGGGGAGCCTCTCGTTCACGTGGAACGGCAAGACCTACTCCTTCAAGTTGCCGCAGGCCGAGGAGCGGGGAGCTGTGGTCAGCCTGCGTAACCCCGAGTTCGACGGTGATAGGCAGAGCCCCACTTTCGACCTGCGCAGCCAGGGATGCACGCCGGCGGCCTATGCTGTGTTGTGCAGAGGGCGGCTGTTGCTGTTCCAGCGGTTGCGAGGAGCCACCGCCGTCACGCCCGACGTGGGCCAGTTGCCCACGGGGGTCAATGAGTTCATGATCTTCGATGCCGACGGCAACGTGCTGGCCAGCCGCCCCTTCTTCGTCAACCACCACGACATGGCCAGTCCGTTGCGTGTCACAACCGACAAGACCGACTACAAGCCCTATGAGCCCATCCGGCTGTCCATAGCCGCCACCGACGGGTCGGCGGGCGTGCCCGTCAGCGTCTCGCTGCGCGACACGCGGTCGGACGACAGCTCCTACAACGACGGCAACATGCTCACCGACCTCTTGCTCTGCAGCGACCTGAAAGGCTTCATCGCCTCGCCGGCCTACTATTTCGCCAGCGACGACGCCACGCACCGCAAGGATCTCGACGTGTTGCTCCTCGTGCAGGGATGGCGCAAGTACACGCCGCTCCGCACCGTGAAAGGCCAGGTGGGGCTGGGGCAGATGCGTTTCCCGAGGCTGCGCTACAAACCCGAGTCCACGCTTACCATCGAAGGGCGCGTGCGCAAGCAGCTCGGCGTGCCGATGCTTGAGCCTGGTGACGTGAACGGACTGTCTTCGAGCTCGAGCGTGGCCGACCAGATGGTTGAGCAAGCGCTCAATGCCGTCACCGAGGGTGGTGTCACCATGAGCGGCTGGTCGGCGGGCAAGGACGTGTCGGCGGGCAGCGTTGAGGCCACCGAAAACGCCCAGCCCGACGGCAGCGACGGCCAGCAGCAAGGCGACACCAAGGATGGTGGCTCGTCTGAAGCGGAGGCGGGCGCCTCCGACGGCAGCTACCTCGGTGTCAACCAGAAGTCTATCAAGCATGAGGTGCTCGTCGAGGCTGAGGTTGAGAAAGACGGCATGAGCGCTGGCAGCGTGCAGATGTCGCACGACGGAGGACGCTTCCTCTTCGAGATACCGCCCTTCTATGGCAAGGCCATCCTCTTCCTCACTGCCTACGACCGCAAGGACTCGTTGAAGCGTTGCATCGGGTCGCCCGAAGACAAGCACCGTTTCGACGAGGAGTGGTATCCCGACTACTACGTGACGCGCGACATCTTCTACCCGGTGTTCGCCCATCCTTACAATTACTACCAGAACCACCTGCCCGACATCGTGGCACCCGTGGAGGTCGGCGAAGACAGCATCGCCAACACCAAGGAAGGCGATGTGCGCACGCTCACCAACGTAAGCGTGAAGGCCAAGCGCCGCACGCGCCGCGCCCTCGACTATTCGAAGCCGGCCTACGTGGCCGATGCCTACGATGTCTACAACGACGCCACCGACCGAGGATTGTCGTGGGGCGTGGTCAACATGGGCACCTTCCCGCCCATTGCCGCCCAGACCATTTATGGCAACATGAACCGCTACCGCACCTACAACGTGCTCGGAAAGCTCGACAAGTACACGTTCTACACCAACTTCCAACCCATGCAGTCGCTCATCAAGAACCGGTCGAACGCCGCCCTCTTCAAGGACTTGCATCTCAACCGCATCGACACCATCCGTTTCTACACCGACTTTGAGCCGCGCAACTACACCGACCGCCACACCGAGCAGCTCAACCTGGAGGACATCGTGGTGCTCTACCAGACCATTCCCGACGACGGCAAGCGTTACACTTACCGCGACCGCCGCTACGTCTTCCCAGGATTTACCAAGCCTGAAAAGCAGTATAGTCCCGACTACAGCCAGCAAAGGCCCTCGGCTCCCACCGACTACCGCCGTACACTCTACTGGAATCCCAATGCCGTGCTCGATGCCAATGGCGAGTTCCATGCCACAGCCTACAACAACAGCAAGGAGACACGTGTCAAGGCATCGGCGGCTGGACAGGCCTCCGACGGCAAGTTCTTCGTGGAGGAGTGAGGCTCACAGCCCCTTGGCCAGCAGGTGGCCGGCCACCACTGACACGAAGCCGGCCGCCACGCTGCCGACCACGTAGAGCAGGGCGGTGACATAGTCGCCGCCCTTGAGGAGTGAGCTGCTCTCGTTCATGAAGGTGGAAAAGGTGGTGAAGCCGCCGCAGAAACCCGTGGTCAGCAACAACTTGGCTTGGGGTGACAGCCAACTGCTGGTGGCTCCCACACCCGACAGGAACCCGATGATGAGGCATCCTGCCACATTGACCGTGAAGGTGCCCAGCGGAAAAGCTGTGCTCATCACGCTGGCGAGCAGCTTTGAAACGGCGAAACGCAGTCCACCTCCGAAGAAACTGCCCAAACCTACTATCAAAAACTCTTTCATATTATATATTATAAGTGTAATTAGGATTGCTGTTTACGCTCCTGCAAAGTTACGCTTTTTCAATTGCTTGGTGCCCAGTGGCACCATTTTTTTGTTATATGTGTCGCAATTGCCCTTGTCACACAATTGTAATATACTTGCAATGTTCCTGTAACAGGATAGTTGTAATTTTGCAATGTCATTAAAAATTAATGAAGATGAAGGAGACTAAGAAAAACATTTTGAAGGTGCTGTTGAAAGACGGCAAGAAAAAAGCCAGCAAGTTTGACCGCACGGTGTTGGTGCTCGCGTTGCAGAAAATCGACAGCGACAGTTTTGAACTTGACGAGGAGGCTATCTACACCGACGATAAGCGGTGTCTTGTCTATAGCTTCTCGCAGAAAGACAGTTTCACGGTTCCCGAGGGTGTTGAGGTCATTGGAGAGATGGCCTTCAGGCGCAAGAAGAACCTGAAGAACGTCATCCTGCCCACCGGGTTGAAGAAAATCAACCACGACGCTTTCTATGACTGTGACCAACTCGACAACGTCTATGTGCCCGCTTCGGTCGAAGAGGTCAACGGCTATGCCTTTGCCGAGTGCGAGAGCCTGAAGGCGGTCACCTTTGGCGGAACCCCAAAGCACCTCTCGCGCCATGCCTTTGAGGACAGCGACAACCTTTCGCGCGTGATTGTGCCGGCTGGAACAGTGGAGGCCTTCCAGAAAGCGCTCCACTATGATGCCGTTGATGACGAGTATCTCATCATAGAGGCACAACCCCAGAAGGCTGCTGCGCCTAAGGATTCGAAGGAACCCGAAAAGGAGATTAAGGCCACTGAAAAGGTTAAAAAGACTACCGAAAAGTTGGCAAAGCCTACCGAAGAGGAAAGCAAAGGCAACGAAAAGGAAAGTAAGAGCAAGGTGAAGGAAAACAAGGGCAATGGGAAAGACAAGCGGTAAGGAGCAGGCCAAAGAGTCAAAGGCCAAGGCCAGCAAGGAAAACTATGTGGAGCGCGATGTCAGCTGGATGTATTTCAACCGGCGCATCCTTCAGGAGGCGGCCAAGGACAGTGTGCCCTTGCTTGAGCGCCTCTCGTTCCTCGGCATATACAGCAACAACCTCGACGAGTTCTTCAGGGTGCGCGTGGCCTCCATCAGCAGGTTGCTCGATGAGCCGTCGCTCTCCAAGGATACCCATCGAGAGCTCAAGCGCGGGCTCAAGGTTATCAACAAGCTCAACGAACAATATAGCAAAGATTACACGCGTACGGTCGACGAGGTGTTCAGCCTCTTGGCCGACAAGGGCATACACCTCATTGACGAAGAGCGGCTCGACGACAGCCAGAGGGCTTACCTGCGCCAGTTCTTCTACGATAAGCTCAACGGGTTGGTCAACCCCATCTGGCTCAACCAGGTCGAGAACCTTGCCAGCCTGGAGGATAACCGTATCTACCTCCTGGTGGAGCGGCGTGAGAAAGACGATGACGGCAAGACGCGCTATGCCATCGTGAAGATTCCCGACAAGCAGGTCGGACGATGGGTGAGGGTGCCGTCAGCTTCCGACGGCGAGGCCGACATCATGTATCTCGACGACGTGGTGCGCCAGAGCTTGCCTCTCATCTTCCTGGGACTAAAGCCAGCGACTTACCGCGCGTGGTCGTTCAAGTTCACCAAGGATGCCGAGATGGAGATAGACAACGACCCCGACTATGGCACGCTTGAAAAAATCAAGCAGGGAGTGGACAGCCGCAGGCACGGCGATGCCGTCCGTGTGCTCTTCGACAGCACCATGCCCAAGGACGCGCAGCGCCGCATTCTCGACCGTCTCGACATCGATGAGCTCGACACCCGCCTGGGTGGTGGCCGTTACCAGAACCACAAGGATCTCATGTCGTTTCCCGACTGTGGCCATCATGAGCTGAAATACCCACGCTGGGAGCACATTATGAAGACGGAGTTCTTCCAGCCTGAGAGCATCCTCGACAAGATACGCGAGAAAGACCGCTTCCTGCACGTGCCCTACCAGTCGTTCGACGGCTACATCCGCGTGTTGCAAGAAGCCGCCCTCAAGCCCGAGGTGAAGAGTGTCAAGACCACCCTCTACCGCCTGGCTAAAGACTCGAAGGTCGTCAAGGCCCTCATCTCTGCCGCGCGCAACGGCAAGAAGGTGACTGCCGTGGTGGAGCTGCTGGCGCGTTTCGACGAGGAGAGCAACATCAAGTGGAGCCGACGCATGCAGGAAGAGGGAGTCAATGTCATTTTCGGCGTGGAGGGGCTGAAAGTCCATTCCAAGCTCCTGCTCATCGAGTCGAAGAAAGGAGACATCGCCTGTGTTGGCACGGGCAACTTCCATGAGGGCAACGCCAAGGTCTACACCGACTATGTGATGATGACCGCGCGCCGGGGCATCGTGCATGAGGTGGCCGAGGTCTTCAACTTCATCGAGCACCCGTATGTCCACCCGCAGTTTCGCGAACTGATGGTGTCGCCCAACTCCATGAAGCGACGCCTGCTCCGTTTGCTCGACGTTGAAATCGCAAACGCCAAGGCCGGCAAGGAGGCGTGGCTGAAAATGAAAATCAACCACATCACAGACAAGGACATGGTGGCCAAGCTCTATGAGGCGTCTCAGGCTGGCGTGAAGATCGATATCGTGATTCGCGGCAACTGCTCGCTTGTGCCAGGTGTGCCGGGATTGAGCGAAAACATACGCTGTGTGGGCATTATCGACCGTTACCTGGAGCACTCGCGCATCATCGTGTTCTGCAATGGCGGCAACAACAAGTATCTCATCGGCTCGGCCGACTGGATGCCCCGCAACCTGCTCAGCCGCGTGGAGGTCTACACGTCGGTCTATGATCCCGACCTGCGCCGCGACTTGATGCGCACGATTGACTACGGATTGCGCGACACCACCAATGGCCGCGTGGTCGACGGCAAGGGAGGCAATGACCTGCAACAAGGCCAGCCATTCCGCAGCCAGGAAGAACTGCAAAAGGCTTATGAAGAAGAAAAGTGACAATCAGCCCCTGCTGGCCACACAGCCCACAGCCCCTCTGTCGGCCGCCGAAGGCTACAACGTGGCGGCCATCGACGTGGGTTCCAATGCCGCGCGCCTGCTCATCAAGCACGTGGAGCGCGAGGACGGGAAAGACCACGTGTCGAAACTCATGTTCCTGCGCGTCCCGCTGCGGTTGGGCATGGACGTGTTTGGCAACGGCGAGATATCCGAGGAGCGCGCCAAGGAGTTTGTGGCCATGATGAAGGCTTACCGCCAGCTCATGAAGGTGTATCATGTGGCAACTTACCGGGCCTGTGCCACATCGGCCATGCGCGACGCGCGCAACGGCGCTGAGGTGCTGACACGCATCGAGGAAAAGGCTCACATCCACCTTGAGGTCATCTCGGGCGACGAGGAGAGCCGCATCATCTACGACAACCACCTCTGCTGGACACTGGCCAATCCCAACCACGCCTCGACACGCTGTTTCCTCTACGTGGACGTGGGCGGCGGCTCCACCGAAATCAACTTCATCAAGGACGGTGTGCGGCAGTACAGCCACTCGTTCAACGTTGGAACCATCCGCCTGCTCAAGGGCAAGGCGAAAGCCGAGGACATCGAGACCATGAAGGCCGCGGTGGCGGAGCTGGCCAAGGGACAGCCGCCTTTCGACATCATCGGGTCGGGCGGCAACATCAACAAGCTTTTCCGCCTGGCTTCGAAGAAGCGCAAGCTCGACTACCTGCCCGTCGTCACGTTGCGCGAGCTGCGCGACGCGCTCGCCCCGCTGACTGTGGAGCAGCGCATGGAAACGTTTGGCTTGAAGCCCGACCGCGCCGATGTCATCGTGCCGGCGGCCGACATCTTCCTGGCCATTGCCGATGGTCTCAAGGCCAAGCGAATCCTCGTGCCCAACATGGGCTTGGCCGACGGCATCATCAATGAGCTGATCGTGGCAGCCGAGCAGAAAGAAAACAAACAATAACCCCATAAAGACAGTAGGCACAAGGATGAAAAAACTCTTTATCCTCATGTTGAGCCTTTGCGCATCGGCTCAGATGGAAGCGCAGACAGTTAAGGTAGGCGGCACGCTCCGCGGCAAATACGAGTATCAAACCCAAGAGAAGGAGGGACGCTTCGAGGTGCGCACAGCCCGTGTCAATGTGGCTGGCGACATCAATCCCATCGTGTCGTACAAGGCCGAGATTGACCTGTGCGACGAGGGTAGCATCAAGATGCTCGACGCCTACACCAAGATCAAGCCCTGGCGCACGCTCGACTTCACCATCGGCCAGATGCGCGTGCCTTTCACCATTGACGCCCATCGCTCGCCCCACCAGCAGTACTTTGCCAACCGCTCCTTCATCGCTAAACAGGTTGGCAACGTGCGCGACGTGGGTGCGCGCCTGGGTTACACGTTCGGCGTGGGATTCCCCGTCATTCTCGAGGCTGGCCTCTTCAATGGCTCGGGCCTTACCAACCAGAAGGACTTCTGGACCAACAGCGTCAACTTCTCGGCCAAGGCCCAGTTCCTGTTGCCCATGGGGCTCGATGTGGTGCTCAGCGCCCAGAAGGTGAAGCCCAGCGATGTCACCGTGATGATGTACGACGCTGGCCTCACCTATCACCGCCACGGCTTCATCGCCGAGGCCGAGTACCTCTATAAGCACTATGCCGACGGCGCGTTCCACCCCGTGCATGCCTTCGACGGTTTCGTGAGCTACGACATTCCCCTGCGCAAGTGCCTCTTCACCAAGGTGTCGCCTCTTGTGCGCTACGACTTCATGGGCGACCACAGCGACGGCAAGCGCTACCTCGACGGCAAGGTCGATGCCAAGGGGCAGCTCACCATCAACGACTACAAGCGCAGCCGCATCACGGGCGGTGCCACGCTGAGCTTCGACAAGCCGTTCATTTCGGAGATACGCGTCAACTATGAGAAGTATCTCTACCGCCACGATGCTCTCCCGAAGGTGAGCGAGCGCGACAAGGTCGTAGTGGAGTTCATGACTAAGTTCTGACCTTTTCCCCTGAATCAGGCTCGGGGCCACCTGCCCCGAACCATCGTAAAGTGTGCCATGGCCGTCTCTTGTGACAGCCATGTTTTATTTGATGGGTAGTGGCTTGCCTTGCCAAGATTTGAAATCCCTTGTTAGTCTAGTGAATTGTAACCGCATTGTAACATGGTTGTAAAACGAGCGTAACAATTGTGTCTTACTTTTGCACCCAGATAGAACCAACCAATTAACGATTCAATGGAAACCATTTATCTTTGTATCGTCATCTTTCTGCTCTGCTTGGCCGTTTTCGACCTGTTTGTGGGCGTGAGCAACGATGCGGTCAATTTCTTACAGTCGGCGGTGGGTGCCCGTGTGGCCGCTTTCCGCACAGTGTTAATCATCGCGTCGGTGGGCGTAGCCCTTGGCGCGGTGCTGTCGTCGGGCATGATGGACGTGGCGCGCCATGGCATCATGATGCCTGAGCACTACTCGTTCCATGAGGTGATGACCATCTTCCTGGCCGTCATGGTGACCGATGTGATTGTGCTCGACGTGTTCAACACGCTCGGCATGCCCACCTCGACCACGGTGTCGCTGGTCTTCGAGTTGCTCGGCGGCACGGTCATGCTGGCCATCCTGAAGGTCATTGCCGATCCACAGCTCGACTATGGCGTACTGCTCAACTCCAACAAGGCGCTGCAGGTCATCATCGCCATTTTCGTGTCGGTGGCCATCTCGTTTGTCGTGGGTATGGTGGTGATGTGGATAAGCCGTGTGGTCTTCACCTTCAACTACAAGAAACACTCGCGCTATGGCATCGCCATCTTTGGAGGCATCGCCTTCACCGCCCTGAGCTACTTCATCTTCATGAAGGGCGTGGGCAAGAGCCCCTACCTGTCCGACGGCGTGCGCGACTACATTGACGCGAACACCAACCTGTTGCTCCTCATCACCTTCGTGGTTTCCACGGTGGTCATGGAGGTGCTCCACCTGATGAAGGTCAACATCTTTCGCTTCACGGTGCTGCTCGGCACTTTCGCCCTTGCCATGGCCTTTGCCGGAAACGACCTGGTCAACTTCATTGGTGTGCCCTTGGCCGGCCTCGACTCTTACCAGGACTACACGGCCAACGCCAACGGTGCGGGCATCGACGCCTTCATGATGACATCGCTCATGGAGAGCGCCAAGACACCGCCCGTCTACCTCTTCATCGCCGGCGCGGTGATGATTGTGGCCATGGCCACTTCGAAAAAAGCGCAAAATGTGATCAAGACCTCTGTCGACCTGGCCCGTCAGGACGAGGGCGACGAGATGTTCGGGTCCAGCCGTGCCGCCCGCGCCATCGTGCGCTTCTGCCAGAACATGATCGAGAACGTGGCGCATCTCTTCCCCGTCAGGTTCCGCCAGTGGGTCAACGCCCGCTTCAACACCTCCGACGTGGTGTTGGAGGACGACAAGGCCGCCTTCGACGTGGTGCGCGCCGCCGTCAACCTCGTCATCGCCTCGATGCTCATCACCTTTGGCACCAACCACAAGCTGCCCCTCTCCACCACCTACGTCACCTTCATGGTGGCCATGGGTACGAGCCTGGCCGACCGCGCCTGGAGCCGCGAGAGTGCCGTGTTTCGCGTCACGGGCGTGCTCAGCGTCATCGGCGGTTGGTTCATCACGGCTGGCGTGGCCTTCCTCGCCTGCGCCCTGGTGTGCCTCTGCATGTGGTATGGCGGCGTAATCGTGCAGGTGGCCTTCATCGGCCTCGTGGTCTTCATGCTCATCAGGAGCAACCGCCAGTACAAGCGCAAGCAAGCGATGAGCAAGAAGGAGGACGACAGTTTCCGCCTGATGATGCGCACCCGCGACCCCGAGCTGGTGTGGGATATGCTGCGCAACCATGTTCGCAACACCCAGGCCAAGGTGTGCCACCTGGCCCTGGAGCAGTTTAACGCCATCCTCGACGGCTTCGCCAACGAGAACGTGAAGACGCTGCGCGCCAGCGACCGCACGTTGCACAAGGAGCTCGACGCCCTGAAGAAGTATCGCCGCCAGGAGATGCTCGGCCTGAAACGCTCGCCCATGGAGCTGGCCGTGGAGCGCAACACGTGGTTCCACGTGGGTGCCAACGCCGACCAGCAGTATGTCTACACCCTGCGCCGCATGCTGCAGCCCATCAAGGAGCACGTCGACAACAACTTCAACCCCGTGCCTGCCGCCTACGTCAGCGAGTTTGAGCCGGTGCGCCGCAGGGTCAACGACCTGATGAAGATGACTTGCGAGGCCATCGAGACCAACCGCTATGAGCAGTATCGTGGCGTGCTGGCAGAGGCTGATGTCTGCAAGGACGACCTCTCGGTGATTCGCAAGACCCACATCAACCGAATGCAGGCGGCCCGCAACAACCAGACGATGCAAGTCGACATGGTGTACCTCAACCTGCTGCAAGAGACCCAGCAGCTGCTGAGCGTCATGCGCCACCAGCTACGCTCGGCCAAGAAGTTTATGGAAGATTGACCCCTGGGCTTTGGGAGCCGCTTTGCCGTCGGCTGGTAGGCTTCCATCCCCTTGAATGTCAATAAGTTATAAAATCCAAAAACAATAGCTTAA
>DJOD01000013.1:0-14325 GCA_002437115.1 Prevotella sp. UBA6447 | reverse complement strand
TTAAGCTATTGTTTTTGGATTTAAGCTATTGTTTTACGCCATCAGATATTCATCGCGCAACGCGGGCTTGTTTAGGTTCAACAGTCTCACTGTCTTGTTCAAAATCGCAGCACCCTCATCACTCCAAATTCCAGTTGAACCCTTGTTTTCATCTCAGCTTGTGGCGCAGGAATGATATGGCAAACGTGAAATCATAGTCCTTATAGGGCAGCCGATACTCGGGACGTGGCAAGGCGCTCCAGCTGTCGATGCACCCCAGTCCCGACTGCACCTTGTCGATGCAGATGTGGGTGAGGGGTGTCTTGGGTATCTCGTTGTTGTGGAGCTGATGCTTTTCCATGCCTTCGTCGAGGGCTTCGATGGCGTAGTGCAGGGCTGAAGCCGAGAAAGGTTTATCGGACACGAAGTGCAGGCCTCGCCCAGCCACGTCGGTCACGTCCCACCAGCGTATGTCGGTCTTGTTGCCCGTCTCCTGGGGGCGTATGTAGGGGTAGTACTGCTCGTCCACGGTTTGGTGGTATATGCCGAGGAACGTGCTGCTGTTTCGGTCGCTGTAGTTTTCGACGGGTCCACGGCCATAATAGTCCACGTTCTCGAAGCCCGCGGGCGTCTGCATCCTCATGCCGAATCGGAGGAGGTTGGGCACCTTCGCTCCCTGGCTCGCGGCCAGGCGTTGGTGCACGCGCACTTCGCCTTTGCCGTTGATGGTGTAGTCGAGATAGAGCTTGGCCTCCACTTGGCTCATGTCCATCACGGTGCTGACGGTCACGGTGCCGCTGTCAGCATGGTGTTCCATTTTGAGCAGTCTCATGGCGGGATTTTTCCACACGCTGTTTTTCTTCTGCAGTTGCGCGCCAAAGTCGTTGTCGGTCGGGGCTCGCCAGAAATTGGGCCTGAGGTCGGTCCCCTCCTGCAAGTATTCGGTTCCCTTGTATTGCAATTGGGTCATGAGTCCCGTCTTCTTGCTGAACTCGATGTGGAACTGGTCGCCCTCCACAATGAGGTAGTTTTGCTGGTTGTCGATGACCTTGGGCTCCGCTCCGCGCGGTGCTGGCGCGATGAGTGCCTTCGGGAGGGCTGGGCCTGAGAGGCGCAGTTGCGCGGAAGCCGCCACGTGGCCAGCCTGGAGCAGCCCCTCGTTGCGCTTCAACTTGTAGCAGACGTTGAGCAGGCACTCTTTCGACGCGTCCCAGGCACCCAAGGGCAGGACAACACTTGCGGTCTGCTGGGGTGCCACGTTGAGCTCGTCTGTGCGTCCCGTGCGCACCACGTTCCCATTCTCGAGCAGCTGCCATTCCATGCAATAGTCCGAAAGATCCTTGAAGAATTGCTCGTTGCGCACGTTTACCACGCCTTTGGCGGAGTCGGCCCATGTGGTCCAGATGTCTTGGTAGAAATATCCTACCTCATGCATGTGTGGGTTGGGCACCCTGTCGGGGCTTGCCAGCCCGTTGTTGCAATAGTTGTTGTGGTCGGTCTCGTAGCGGTTGAAGTCGCCGCCGTAAGCCATGATGACGTGTCCGTCGGGCTTCTTCCACCTGACCGACTGGTCGGCAAAGTCCCAGATGAAGCCGCCCTGGCAGTTGCCATACTTGCGGATGATGTCCCAATACTCCTTGAAGCCACCCTCCGAGTTGCCCATGGCATGGGCATACTCGCACATGATGGCGGGCATGGTGGTGTCGGTGGCCTTGCCGTATTTCTCCAGCTCGTCATAGGGATAATACATGGGGCAGAACACGTCGGTGTGCCCCGTCTGGTGCGTCTTGCGGTATTGGCTTGCCTGCTCATACTGACAGGCACGGCTGGGGTCTTCCTTCTTGATACAGTCGTAGCAGGCGGCAAAGTTGTCGCCGTCGCCCGACTCGTTGCCCATTGACCAGAAGATGATGCTCGGGTGGTTGAAGTTGCGCTGCACGTTGCGTGTGTTGCGCTCCAGGTGCGCCTTCTTGAACATCGGGTTCTTGGCAAGGCTCTTCTCCTTGAAGCCCATGCCGTGGCTCTCGATGTTGGTCTCGGCCACGACATAGAGCCCATACCTGTCGCAGAGGTCGTACCAATAACTGTCGTCGGGATAGTGGCAGGTACGCACTGCGTTGATGTTGAACTGTTTCATCAGACGTATGTCTTGCTCCATACGCTCGCGCGACACGACATATCCCCCATCAGGGTCGAGCTCGTGGCGATTCACGCCCTTGATGAGGACGGGCTTGCCGTTTACCAGCACCTGGCTGTTCCTGAGCTCTATTTTCCTGAATCCTACCTTGATGGGTATTACCTCGCCCGATCCGTCCATCGTGGCATAGAGGGTGTAGAGGTAGGGCATCTCGGCTGTCCATTTCTTCGGGTCGGAGACCGCCAGGGTTGCCTTGCCGTTGCTTGCCACCGTCTTTTGGCAGACGTTTCGCCCGTCAGCGTCTACCAGCTGAAGGTTGACGGCGGCTTTGCCCTTCGACTTTATCCGCACGTTGAGCGTGCCGTCCTTGTAGAGGGCGTCCAGGTCGGGTGTCACCCGTATGTCGTCTATCCTTTTCTTGTTGCGCGCGTACAGGAAGCAGTGGCGTGCCACGCCCGTGAAGCGGAAGTAGTCTTGGTCTTCGAGATAGGTGCCGTCGCACCAGCGGAATACCTGGAAGGCGATGATGTTCTTCTTGCCGGGCGTGAGGTAGGGCGTGAGGTCAAACTCGGCCTCCAACTTGCTGTCCTCGCTGTATCCCACGTACTTGCCGTTGACCCACAGGTAGATGTCGGACACTACCGAGCCGAAATGGGCGATGATGTCTTTGCCTTTCCACTCGGCCGGCACCTCGATTTCGCGGCGGTAGGAGCCCACGTGGTTGTTCTCCGTGGGCACCTGGGGTGGGTTGTTCTTGAAAAAATGGCTCCACGAGTAGCCCACGCCCGTGTAGATGGGGTCGCCGTAGCCGTTGAGTTCCCACACGGCAGGTACCCTCATGTTGGCCCAAGCCTTGTCGTTGTAGCCTTTCTTCCAGAAGTCGAGAGGTCGCTCGTCGGCGTTTTTCACCCAGAGAAATTTCCACATCCCGTCGAGAGAAAGGTAATTGGCTGACGATTCACGGTTGCCCGCTTGGGCCAAGGCCTTGTTCTCATAGGCAAAATAGCTGGTGTGCATGGGCAGGCGGTTCACCTCGTTCAAGCTTGCGTTGTGCCACTCGTCCCCTTGCGCGAAGCATGCGGAGACAATCCATGCGAAAAATAAAGTCAAAAGTTGCGGTTTCATTTTCATTGTTTCATATCTGAATTAGCCGCAAAATTAGCCATAAAACCCTTGTGTGAGGTGCCCGATTTGTACGAAAACGGGTGTTGTTTTCATACAATGGACTAAAAAGGCAGGGATTTATGGCCGAAGGGCCGCGTGTCGGCAAACACCGAGCGGCCACAGTGGGGCGTGAGGAGCCTGCGCCCTCACGACCTGTATTCGGAAGGCAGGACGCCAAACATCCTCTTGAAGTGGGTGGAGAAGAGACGGGCGCTGTTGAAGCCGACGCTTGTGGCGATGTCGGCAATGGGTAGCTGGGTTTCAGACAACAGGTGTGCCGCGTGCTTGAGCCTGACGTTACGGATAAACTCGGTGGGACTGATGCCCAGCATGTTTCGAAGCTGCTCGTAGAGGCGTGTGCGTCCCACGGCAACATCCCTTGCAAGTTGGTCGACGTTGTAGTCGGCGTTGCCCATGTTTTGCTCGACACACCGCAGCAGTTCTGCCATGAACACCCCTTCTTCCTGGTTGACGCTTATTTTTTTCGGGTCGATGTTGGTGTTCTCGGCAAACTGGTGCCTGGCTTCCTCGCGTAGTTCAAAGAGTTGGCTCACCCGTTTGTCGTTCTCACGCTCCATCTTGGCCTTCTTTTTTTTGAGGTAGAGCCGTAGCAAACCGCTGGTGAGGGCGATGGCCAGGAGCGAGTAGGCGGCCTTGGCCCACCATGTCAGCCAGAACGGTGGCCTTACCCGGAAGGCGCAGACGGCGGCTTTGCCCCAATGTGTGCCGTCGGCCGACGCTTCCACCTCAAAGCGGTATGTGCCATGTGGCAGGTTGCGATACTCCACGGATCCTTGTCGCCCGTCGTTGCCGGCAAGGGCCTGCCAACCTTTTTCCAGCCCGGCGAGTCGGTATCGGTATCGGGTGTGTGACGGCGAGGCGTAGTTGAGGGCCGAGAACTGGAACGCCAGGTCGTTTTGCGTGTGGCATAGCACGATGTCTGAGCTCATCGGCAGGCGTTCGCCGTTGGCCATGAGCGAGGTGAGCACGACAGAGAGAGGCCGGTGGCTTACCTCCATGCGCTCAGGGCGAAACGCGATGACCGACGTGCCGTGGACAAACACCAGCTCGCCAGTTGGTGACAGGCAGGCCGCGCGGTCGGTCATGGCTACGGGTGGTATGCCGTCGTCGGGGCCATAGTTGACAACTGTTGTTGCTATGTCGCGTGCAACTTTGGAATGGCGTGGCCGGGCTTCGACCTTGCTTATCCCACACGATGTGCCCACCCAGATGTTTCCTGTCGCGTCCATGACGAGGCTCCGGATGCAGGCGTTTGCCAGCCCGCTGACGCGGTGGCACCGTCCTTGGCCTGGTAGGAGCGACGTTTGGCAGTACAGCCCGTCTTGCGTGCCTATCCACAGTCGTTTTTGGCGGTCTACCAGCATGCAGTTGTACTTCAAGGTGTAAGGCTTGACATACGCTTCGGGCGCAAAGGGCATGGCCGTGTCGTACCGTGTGTCGAGCACGAAGGCACCGTTCTGCGAGTAGACCACGACCCGGTTCTTGCCGATGGGGCATGCCCCCACGAAGTGGCGGTATCGGGCCAGCGAGGGAATCTTGGCGTTGAGGGAGACGAACTCGCGCCGCTCTGGCGAGAAGTAGCCCAGCTCGTTGAGTGTCCAGCAAATCAGGAGCTGGTGGTCGGGTAACTCGCAGACGAATGAGAAGCTGTTGTGCCCCAGCCCCTTCACGTTGCCGTTGTGGTAGTGGGTTGCCTTGCCATGATTGTGGCAGATGAGGTCTTGGTGGCCGTACCAGTCCCACGTGCGACCCTTGCTGTCGGTCAGGCTTTGGGCCGCTTGCCGCCAGGCGGCAGCCGTCTTGTGGTTCCATTGCCCACCCTCACCGATGACCCTGACCGTCGAGGGGCGGGGCGAGATGTAGACGATACCGTCTTGTGTGGTGCCTATCCATGAGCCACCTTGCCAGTCGGTAGTGGCGCAGTTGATGCCATACCCCAGGCCCAGCGAGTCGAGCATGAGCTGGAACCGCGCAGGCACCGGTTTGGGGTTGAGCTCTCCGTTGGCAAACTTGCGGAGTGTCGGGCTCCGCCGGATCCTCGGTGCTATGTCGTAGCGGAACGTGCCAGACCGGTTGTCGAAGAGATACACCTTGTAAAGGTCGCGCAGCCATAGCAGTGAGTCGCCTTGCCAAAGGTGGTGGTAGCGTATGGCGAAGCGCTTCATCGGGTAGGCACGGCTGTGGTTGCAGGCCACTGGCGAGAAAGAACGCCCGTTGCTCAGGCAGAACACACCCTCGCAATTGATGAGCATTTGGTGGTTGGGAAGTGCGACAATTTGCTTCACCTCGCCGGTGGGCAGCCCGTCGGCCACAGTCCATAGGTGATGGTTTGCCAGGCTTTGTGTGGGTAGGCAAAGCACCAATAATATAATGTGGAAGAAAGGTGTGAGCTGGTGGATTATAGCATGACAATTCATTTTTATTTTCGTTATAGGCTGTTGAGTATCCGCAAAATTACTCGAATTTATCCAAACTCTTGCCTCCTTGAGCCTAAAAGGTGCTGGTAAGCGAAGAAAAAGCCTGCGGCGGCCTCCACCTTCACACCTCACTTGCCAGGCCGTTGTTTGTCCGTTGTGGGGCAGGCGCGTGGGTGTGCTTCCTTTTCGTGGGAACCGCACAACGCAAAAAAGCTGATTGCCGGCATGGGGTGCGCGGTAATCAGCTTTTTCATGTGGACAATCTTTGGCCTTGCCGAGCCATCCATGTCTTTGTGTAGTTATGCCTTCTTGGCACTCTTCTCTGCCAGGGCTGCACGGCGGCCACCCAGCATCATGGAGATTCTGATCTCAGCCAGGCGGCTGTCCATCTCATTCATTGTTGTGAGTTTGTCGTTCATGGTTACAATCTTTTATCCTTAAAACGTTGGCAAAGTTAATCACGGCCACTGAAAAACGGCACTCCCCAACTGCAAAAAAAATGCATACTCCACATTAAATTGACTTATGTCAAAATGATGTCTTGACCTATGTCAACTCCCATGGTTTGTCAAATATTACGCTTTTCTGGGCCTTCCGTTGACCCATGTCAAGAAAACGCGTGTGCCTTGTTTTTTGTCGCGCTGGCTGTTGGTAGTCTGGAAAAGAAACGCTACCTTTGTGATGATTGATTGAAAAGCGCATTGTCTGCCTTTTGGCCAATGGAAAGTTTCGATGGTTGGAAACCTTTGTTGCCCTAGGCCTGCGGGTCAGTTTCAATCGATTGAAAAACAATGTTTTATTTAAAGGAAAGGAAAAGAAAGATGATTTATTTGGGTTTTACCGCCATCGTCCTGTCCGTGCTCTGCACGATGGGCATCCTGTGCGGCAAGATTGATCTCGGCAAGTAAGCCGATTTCAATCTTTTCCTGTCTTCTTGTCGTTTTTTCTTCCTGCTGATTAGCTTGTTTCACCCTTAACATTTCATGCCATGGATTATCTTCCTCACGATCCCGCCATCCTGGTGTCGAGCGTCAACCTTTATTTGCGCGACGAGATTTACGACACTCTTGAGTCCCTCTGCTTTGCCTACGGGCGCAATCCCGAGGAACTGAAAGCCTACCTCCGCGCCAACGGTTATCGTTACGACGAGAACCAGCGACAGTTTAAGGAAGCCTGATTGCGATAAAAAACAACAAGTTTGTTGGTATTATTCATTTACTTTTTGTAATTTTGCCACCATAAGTTTTGCAAGAAAATGTGTGGAATAGTAGGTTATATTGGGCATCGCAATGCCTATGACATCCTGGTGAAAGGACTTCACCGCTTGGAGTATCGCGGTTACGACTCGGCTGGCGTGGCACTGATTAACGCCTCCGACGAGCTGCACGTGTATAAGGCCAAAGGCAAGGTGAGCGACCTGGAGACCGTCGCCGCCGGCAAGGACTGCTCGGGCACCGTAGGCATCGCCCACACGCGGTGGGCCACCCACGGTGAGCCTTCTGTGCGCAATGCCCACCCCCACGTGTCGGAGTCGGGCAACCTGGTTATCGTGCACAACGGCATCATTGAGAACTTTGCCCTACTCCGCGACCAGCTTACTGAGCGCGGTTACCACTTCCATAGCGACACCGACACCGAGGTGCTTGTCTACCTCATCGAATATGCGCAGCAAACTCACCATTGCTGCCTGGCCGAGGCCGTGCGCTTGGCCTTGCTCAAGTGCATCGGTGCCTACGCCATCGCCGTGCTCGACCGCCGCGACCCGCAGACCCTGGTGGCTGCTCGCAAGGGCTCGCCCCTGGTCATAGGCATCGGCCAGGACAACACCGAGTTTTTCGTGGCCTCCGATGCCACGCCCATCGCCGAATACACGAAGAAGGTGGTTTATGTCGACGACGAGCAGATTGCTGTCTGCCGTCCTGGCCACGAACTGCAGCTCACGGACCTGAGGAACCAACCCGTCGACGTGTCGGTCAAGCAGATAGACATGGATCTCGACATGCTCGACAAGGGCGGCTTCCCCCACTACATGCTCAAGGAAATATTCGACCAGCCCAATTGCCTGCGCGACTGCATGCGCGGACGTCTTTTTGCTGAGGACGACCTGGGCGGAAACGCCGCCTACGACCCCACCACGGGCTATGCCGACCCGAATGTGCACAACGATGTGGTGCTGAGCGCCGTGCGCAACAACCGCGATCGCCTGCTCAAGGCCACCCGATTCATCATTGTTGCCTGTGGCACGTCGTGGCACGCGGGTCTCATCGGCAAGCAACTTATTGAGCACTACTGCAAGATTCCGGTGGAGGTCGACTATGCCTCCGAGTTTCGCTATCGCGACCCCGTGATTTATCCCTCCGACGTGGTGATAGCCATTTCACAGAGTGGAGAGACCGCCGACACGTTGGCCGCCATCAAGCTGGCCAAGGAACGTGGTGCGTGCATCTTCGGCATTGTCAACGCCGTGGGCTCCTCCATTGCACGAGAGACCGACACGGGCATCTACATCCATGTGGGGCCGGAGATTGGCGTGGCCTCCACTAAGGCTTTCACGGGTCAACTCACCTGCCTCATCCTCTTGGCCTTGGCTCTTGGGCACACCCGGGGAACCATCTGCGAGAAGGAGTATGTCGATATGATACACGAGCTCAATGCCATACCCGGGAAGATAGAGGAAGTGCTGAAGCACAACGAGGAGATACGCCTCTTGTCGAAGACCTACACCTACGCCACCAACTTCCTCTATCTTGGTCGCGGCTGGAACTACCCCGTGGCTCTCGAAGGGGCTCTGAAACTGAAGGAAATATCCTACATCCACGCAGAGGGTTACCCCGCCGCCGAGATGAAGCACGGCCCCATCGCGCTGGTCGACAACATGATGCCTTGCCTCTTCGTGGCCACTCATCACCAGGGATATGAGAAAATCATCTCCAACATGCAGGAGGTGAAAGCGCGTGGCGGGCGCATCATCGCCATCGCCTCAGCACACGATGACGAGGTGCGCAAGATTGCCGATGCAGTCATCGAGATACCCGACACGCTGGCTCCCTTGGCTCCGCTGCTCTCGGTCATTCCCTTGCAGTTGCTGGCTTACCACATCGCCGTGGAGAAGGGGCTCAATGTGGACATGCCGCGCAACCTGGCCAAGAGTGTCACGGTGGAATGACAGGTCGTTGTGGCATCACAAAACGATTAGAAAATGAAATATTTTATCATCATAAACGGTGCCCAGCAAGGACCTTTCAGCCTTGCTGAGCTGCAACAGAAAGGCCTGAGCTCCGACACGCTCGTGTGGGCGGAGGGAATGGCCGAGTGGACACCTGCGTGGCAGGTAGAGGAACTTCGCCCCATATTTTACAAGCAAGACGCCGGAGCGGCGATGCCCCCGCCTCCACCCGTCAATCCTGGGGTGGGCGGCACGATGGCTGGACAATCCGTTGCCGGAAATCCAGGAGCGCAGACCGCCAACGCGGCCTACCAACCCAAGAAACCTCAGCACAACGGCCTTTGGATTGTCATCGTGCTGGTGGTTGTGGCAGGTGTGTTGGCGCTCACCAACCCCTCGGAGGCGGCTCACAAGCGTGCCATTATCTCCAACATCAGCAATGGTTTGGGCAAGGCGGCCGGCACCAATGACGGCAGCTTGCTCTCGCAGGGATTGGGCATGATTGGGCAGGTGTTTGGCCAAGGGCTTGCCACGATGGTGCTCGACCAAAACCTGCAGTACAACAACTACCTGCTATTCTCCACCACGACGCTCCACGTGGGACCGAAGGAGGTTCGTGCCTCGGTGGGCTTCCTCGGAAACGTGTTCACGGCCGATGAGGACAAGGTGGCGAAAAGCCTGCGTGAGGCTTTTGCCGACGAGAGCCGGGGCGATGGTGACAACGCTGACGACGCGGTAACCGAAAACCAGTCGGATCCCGATCAGGACGTGCAGGTGCAGCGCAACGAGCAAGACACGACGCTGACGGACGCTGACGGGCGGGCCATTGGCCGCGCGGTGGTGAAGGAGGTGACCAAGACGGTCAGGCAGAAGGTGGACGAAAGCACTGACAGCACGACCTCAAGCGGCATTGGTCATATCATTGACGAGATAGAAAAGATGATAGGGATAGAGTAGGAGCTGCGAGACTATTGTCGTCTCGGGTGCTTGCGTTGCCTGTTGAACCAGGCTGGTTCCACGGTCAACAGATGAAAAGGCGGGTCTAAGGGGTAAGATATCCCTTAGGCTCGCCGTGCTTATTGTGGTTGCCCGTTCCCTGGACTGGAAGCGCGTTCGGCGCGCAGGATGGCTTGCAACTGGTTCACGATGTCGGGGTTCTCCTGGGCCACGTTGTCCGACTCGTATGGATTGTCGGTAACCTTGTAGAGTTGTGGCAGGGGATTGTTGCCCGTCTCAATCTTCGGCCCCCAGGTAATCATTCTCGGGCCGTTGCTTGGCTCGATGTATTTCCACTGTTTCGTCCGCACGGACAGCACGCGCGACGTGCTCTGCTCGATGACGTGGCTGCGTCCCACAGTGTCGCGCCCGAGCCATGACTCCAGTTGGTCGTGGCTGTCGGCCGCTTGCCGCTGGGGAATGGCAACACCCAACAGCTTGGCCATGGATGCCAGCAGGTCGATGTGGCTGAGGAGTGCGCCCGATAGTTTTCCCCTCTCCACGTGGCGCGGCCACTTGACTATCAGCGGTACGGTTGTGCCACCTTCGTAGCTGCTGTACTTGCCTGAGCGGAACGGCCCGGATGGGCGGTGCTCACCAAGTAGTTCTTCGGCACAATCTTGGTAGCCGTCATCGAGCACGGGGCCGTTGTCGCTGGTGAGGATGATGAGGGTGTTCTTGTCGATGCACAGCTTCTCCAACAGCCTTGTCACCTGCCCCACAGTCCAGTCGAACTGCACGATGGCGTCGCCCCGAAAGCCCATCGTGCTCTTGCCTCGGAACCGGGGATGGGGGAAGCGGGGCACGTGCACGTCGTTGGTGCAGAGGTACATCAGGAAGGGCTGGCTGGCATGTTGGCTGATGAAGCGCAAGGCGTGCGCGGTGATGGAATCGGCTATGTTCTCGTCTTTCCATAGGGCTTTCCCTCCACCTTTCATGTACCCGATGCGGCCTATGCCGTTGACGACGGCCATGTTGTGCCCATGACTGGGCTTGAGGTTGTACATCAGCTCGGGGTTCGAACGCCCCGTGGGAACACCGTCGAAGGGCTTTTGGTAGCTCACCGCTATGGGACTGTCGGGGTCGTAGTTGGCAACGGCTCCATTTTCGATGAACACACATGGCACGCGGTCGGAGGTGGCGGCCATGATGTAAGAGTAGTCGAACCCTAAGTCGCCTGGGCCTTCGGCCAGGGGCGCGTTCCAGTCTTGCTGCCCCGTCTGGTCGCCAAGTCCAAGGTGCCACTTGCCGATGGCTGCAGTGGCGTACCCCTGGCTCTTGAAAGCGTCGGCCAGGGTGAACTGGTTTGGCCTGATGATCATGGCAGCATTGCCCTGCGCCACATTAGTGTCGGGCTTTCGCCAGGCGTATTCGCCCGTGAGAAGCGAGTAGCGCGAGGGGGTGCTGACCGATGCCACGGCGTGGCAGTCGGTGAAGCGCGTGCCCTCTTGTGCCAGCTTGTCTACGTTGGGTGTGGCCACGCCCTGTGCGCCGTAGCACCCAAGGTCGCCGTAACCAAGGTCGTCGGCCACGATGATGATGACGTTGGGCTTGTCTGATGTGGGTGGACAGGGCTTCTTCGCAGCTATGGCTGATGCTGTTAGGGCCATGAATGCGGTTGTGGCGAACAGCGTGTTGCTGCCTTCATAATGGTTCATGCTGTCTTGCTTGTCTTGTTGTTGGTTATCTGACCGACACGAAGTCGCCCTCTATCTCCACCTCGCCCGTGAGGCACGAAGCAGGAATGATGCAGCGGTCGTTGTGGAAATATTGCTTCCCGATGTATGTTTCTTGCCACATCTGTTGTGTGCCCACGGTCTGCGGCCCAGCCAAGTGATGTCCGAACCTGACGCGCAATCCCTTGCAGCGGAAGCCAGGGGCAGGCACCACCCTTACCGTGAATGGCTTGTCGAGTTCGGCCACAAAGGCGTTGAGAGCCTGCCCGTCAATTGTTACTACGGTGCCGTTGCGGCTGGCCGCTGTCACAAGGGCTGCCTGGGGTGCGTGGTTGGTGTTGGTAAGGTCGTTTGGCGTGGCCTTTTTGTGGGCTGTGCGTGGTGTGCGTTCGTTGTTGACCGTGATGTCGTCGATGTATGCTATCCAGTCTGCCGCTAGGTTGTGGGGCGATTCGGCATCGGGCACGACGACCAGGCTGTGGATGTCGACACCGCTCGCGCTCTTCACGGGGAAGATGGCGTCTGCCCACTGATTGTGAGGAATGTCGGTGGTCGAGTAGACCCAAAACTGTTCCACGTCGGCACTTTGCCCTGAGCGGTCGCGTCGCTTGCCCAGTCCTACAAGCATTACCCGCCCGCCTTGCGGCCTGTGGATGAGCACGTGGATGACTTTCCCCTGTGGTGAGAGGGCGAAGGGCTCGGTAAGGTCGACGCGCGCTCCGTAGATGTTAGATGCCCACCGCGAACGCCTGAAGGCCACCACACTGTCGGATGGGTTCCCCTGCCGGTAAGGGTTGGTGGTGATGGCGGCGTGACCCTGGAGCCGCCCGTCGCGGAAGGGCGACTGCTCCCAACGGTCGTAGACGCCGATGGCGTGGTAGTCGTGACGTTCGAAGCTCATGTGTTGGGCCTGGGAAAGTAAGGGACAGGCTATTGAAAGGAGGAGAAATAAGTGTTTTTTCATACGTTTTTTTATAGTAGGGCTGTGGATGGGTGCTTGGGGCATGAAGGTTTTGGTGACCTTGTTGCGTAGTTTAGTATACAGCCAACTTCTGCAGCAAGGGGCACGCCTTGCTGTCGTCGATGACGACGCGCAGTCCTCGTGCCTCAATGCCTGTGTCGTAGCTGTGTGCCGTGGAGCCGTTGAGTGGCACGATGCGTCGGTAGCCGATGGTGGTCGTCTGGCAGTTGGCGGCCACGTGTTGCCAGGTCAGACCGTCTGAAGTGACCTCTATGTGGAAGCGCCTGACGCGCTGGCCACGCTCGATGTGCTCCATGAGGTCAACGTAGCGCAACGGCTGTGGCTTGCTCCATGTGAGGGTGATGGTGGCCTGTGTCACGCCGTCGTCGGTGGCCCAGTAGGTTGATGCCTTGCTGTCGGTGAGATGGTTGACACCATAGTCGCGGTGCCGACCAGGCTTACGGACGGCTGATGCGATGATCTTGGCCTTGCGTGTCAGGTCGTTGCCCAATCGCTTACGGAGCAAAAGGCCCAGCTGTTTGAGCGTTGCCACGTCGGCTTCAGGTAGTTGTCCGTCTGGCCCTGGTGGGCAGTTGAGGATGAGTGTGGCGTTGCGCCCCACGGTCTCCAGGTACATTTGGAAGAGACGCTCAGGAGAAAGTGGCTTCTCACCCTCATGCCAGAACCAGCCATGGTCGGTGAGCTTGGCATCGCTTTCGCCCGCCTCCCAGGCCCATCCATCTTCGGTGCCATACATGCCATTGCTCTCAGGAGCGTATCCCACTTCCTCGGCGGACCAGTTGGTCTGTCCTGCCCACCCTTCCTCATTGCCTATCCAGCGTGCCTCGCCGCCGACACCCCATAGGATGATGTCTGGACACACCTTGTGGATGGAGTCGCGCAGGTTGGGGATGTCATAATAGGTGGCGCGGTCCACGGTGAGGGTGGTGTTTCGTCCGCCATAGTACCCATCGCCGCCGTTGGCTCCGTCGAACCACATCTCAAACTGGTCGCTGCCGTATTGCGCCAATTCGGTACACTGGCGTAGGAACACGTCGTTGACGTATCGGTCTGTGCCATAGTGGAGGTTGTTGCGGTCCCAAGGCGACACGTAGAATCCATACTTCATATGCAATTGCCGTGCGGCACGCGCAAAGTCGCGGGGGATGTTGGTCTGGCGACCGTTGTCGTTGCCTGCCCTCGTTACGGAGTGGCTGGTGGTGGACGTTGGCCAGAGGCAGAAGCCATCGTGATGCTTCACCACGGCGATTCCACCCTTCATGCCCGCTGCCTTTACGGCCCGCAACCATTGCTTGGGATTGGGGGGCATGGTGGGGGCGAAGAGGCGTTCGTCTTCGCTGCCCAGTCCCCACTCGCGGTTGGTGTAGGTGTTCATGCCGTAGTGGAAGAAGGCATAAAATTCGGTTTGCTGCCAGCTCATCTGTCGGCGCGAGGGCACTGGAAATACGCAGGCTGGTTCGTTGTCGGGGTTGGGAAGTGTCTGCGGTTGCATGTTGAAAGGTAATTGTTGGGCATGTGTCGCGAGGGGCATTAGCAGACACGCCACGAAAAAATGTATCGGATGGTTCATGAGGAATACAGATTAGGCAGTTGATTGTTTATGACACAAAGGTACGACAAACGGATGATTATCCAAAAGTCTTAGCCGAAAAAGTGAGGAAAGTTGTGGCAATATCCAAATGACACCCACATAGTTAAGGTTCCTGTGAGGTCATGCAAGGTGATTCTGCCTGTCTTTCAATTGTTGATATGAGACTTCTTGTTGCAGGTAGGTTCTATTAATTTGC
>DJOD01000055.1 GCA_002437115.1 Prevotella sp. UBA6447 | reverse complement strand
TCGTTTTCCTCCTACTCGATTGGCTTCCCTGTCTACTTCAGACCATTAGGCAAACGGTTGAACACGGCTTGTAAGCTGTTGTTAATCAGCGGCTTCTATTTCGTGTAAAACAATAGCTTAAATTTTCAAAATAATAGCTATAATTGGATAATTTAAACTATTATTTTTTTGTCATAAAGCACTTGCTTCCATTAATGCTTGTGTTTACGTCTCCCAGTGACTTGTTGTTTTTCCCGGATGGCGGTGTTGGCTGTTTCTGTCATCAGACAAGAAAGGGGCAACCAGCCTGACGGCCAGTTGCCCCATGAAGATGTTCTGAAGATGTTCGTCAATTATTGACGGTCATTGCTTCGATGCTTTTCACGCTGCCTGTGAGCGGGTCGAGAATGAGCACGGCCGACTGCTTCTTGCCAAAAAGCTCGCCGCTGAGCGACTCAATAGTGCCAAACTGTGGAGCCAACACCTCGTAGCTGCCCACAACATGCTGGCCGTGAGCCACCGTTACGCTGATCTTGCTGGGCTGGCATACGCGCAGCCCGATGTCGTTCTTGTCCTCTTTCTGCTTTTCTGTAGTGGGTTGGGGCTGTGCCACTGTGTGCTTATCTGTGATGGTTAGGGTGTAAGGCTCACCCGAGAGGTCATCGACATCGACCAAGCCCAACCATTTGGAGAGCCTGAACAACACCTGCTGGCCCTCCTTGGTGGGGGTCAGGTCTATGTTGGTCCAAGTGGTGTCTTTCACCGTCGTTCCTGTGAAGAGCCGCGAGAGGGCAGCCTCTTGCTTGTCGAGGTTGCCAAGCATGATGGCCATTTGCGTACCATCTTTTGGCATGAAGTCGGCCTCTCCTCGGTTGAGCTGATTTCGACTGTCGCGTATGTCGTATATTTCCTGCGCTGTCAGCTCAGCCATCTTAGCATTGCTCCCCGCGTTGAGAATGTCTTCCGTCATGAAGTTGTGTGGGTCGGGCAGCGCAGGCTTGGGGCCAGGAGTGAACTTGGGTGTCGCGCTGGCTGTGGTCGTCGCCACTGTGTTGATGGCCAATAGCTGTCCGTTGTTTGCCCTGCACACCTTGTTCACACTGTGTTTCTTGTCGGTGATGAGGGTGAAGTGCCGGCTTGTGTCGGGTGTGGCAAACGAGGTGATGCCGACACCGATCAGCCGATACGTGGTCTCAGTCTCCTGCCGAACATCCGTGCGCAGGAAGCGGCGAGCGTATGCGGCGAGCTTTCCGGGCGTGTATTGTGTCTTTTCCACTTTCACGGTAAAACGCAATGTGGTCTTTGGCAAGTAGTAGTCGGTGCCTTCTATTGACTGTGCGCTAACGCTGAGAGGCAGTAGCAATAAGAATAATCCTTTGATGTTCATGGTCTGTTTGCTGATTGGGTGATGTGTGGGTGAATAAGCAAAGGCTTGTCAGTCTTCCAGCTTGAGGAATGCCTTGGGCAGGAACGTGATGATGTCGCTTGCCACAAGGCTTTCCTTTCCCACCTCTTTGGCGGCCAAGTCGCCTGCCAGTCCATGTAGGTATATACCCAGTTGGCAAGCGTCAGCCTTGCTGTATCCTCTTGCCAGTAGGGCTGTGAGGATGCCTGTGAGCACGTCGCCACTTCCCGCCGTGGCCATGCCGCTATTGCCTGTGCTGTTGAACACGATGTGCCCGTCGGGCATGCAAAGCGCCGAGAAGTGACCCTTCAGGATGATGTAGCCCTTGATGTGCTCGGCCATCTGTTGCGCCCTGATGAGCCGCTCGTAGTCGTTGTTACTGGTGCTGCCCGCCATGCGGTCAAACTCCTTGGGGTGGGGTGTCATGATGATGCCCGCCGGCAACTGTTGCATCCATGCCTGGTGGTTGGCCAGTATGTTGAGCGCGTCAGCGTCAACCACGATGGGGCATGCCGTTCGCCTGATTTGCCCGATGAGGGCTATGGCCGTGTTCTCAATGAGCCCGATGCCCGGCCCGATGCCCAGCGCGTCGAAGTCGGCGCTGTCCACACTTTCCGAGAAGTAAGTCTCCTCATGGTCAATCTGCAGCACCGCTTCTGGCACCGCTGTTTGCATGATGAGGTAGTTGCGCTTGGGTGTGTGGGTTGTCACCTTTCCCACGCCGCTCCGCAAGCAAGCCCGCGTTGCCAGCACAGCCGCTCCCGCCATGCCGTAGCTGCCCGCCACGATGAGCGCGTGCCCCATTGTTCCCTTGTGGGCGAAGTCGTCGCGGGTAAGTATCATCCTGCGCACGTCTTGCTCCTCCAGAATGCGGCAAGTTGTCTCCGTCTTGCTGATGAAGTCGTGGCTGAGCCTTATGTCAAGCACGCGCAACCGACCTACGTATTTTTGGCAGTCGGCCATCAGCATGGACAGCTTTTTCTGCTGTAGGGTTAGCGTCAGGTCGGCCTGTATGATGTTCGAGTGGATGTTGTAGGTGTTGTCTTCGCTCATCAAGCCTGATGGGATGTCGATGCTCGCCACCTTTGCTGGACATTGGTTGATGTACTTCACCAACGATGCGAAGCCCCCCATCAGTGGCTTGTTGAGCCCCGATCCGAAGAGTCCGTCCACCACAAGCATGTCACTCGTGAGCTCGGGCGGGTCGAAGTTGAGCGTCACCTCCGTGAAGTGGGTCGTCCGGTTGCCGTCGATGAGCCGCTGCTTGTTTGCCGCGCAGTCGTCCGACAATTTGTTGTGGATGTTGAAAAGGTAAACGCTCACCTTGTAGTTCTCTTCTGCCAGGAGCCTTGCCACGGCAAGGGCGTCGCCCCCATTGTTGCCAGGGCCGGCGAAGACCACCACGGGTGTGCGGTCAGTCCATTCGTCCATGATGGCTCGCGAGATGGCTCTTGCAGCCCGTTCCATCAAGTCAATTGACTTGACAGGCTCATGTGTGATGGTATAGTTGTCGAGCTCATGAATTTGAGCAGCAGTAAAAATCTTCATAACATTGCAAAGTTAGTGCAAACACGCGATATATCAAAAGGATTTATACCTTTTTTAAAGCTTCACAATGATAATTCTTGTTAGCCTTGTGGTTGCTGTCGCGTGCCCTCGCTTTTAGGTGGCGTGTGCGTGAGACATTGTGGCTCGTGCTTTGCTTGTGCCAGGATAATCGCAACATGATGTGTTCTTTTTCTGTTGTGGCTTGTTGGTCTCAGCATATTTTCGTAATTTTGCAACATATTTTTAGAAATAAAGCCACATGAGCATAGTTAAAGTGAAGGATAAGACGTTCCGCACGTTTATCCCTGAGGCAGAGATCCAGCGGCGTGTGAAGGCCGTAGCCGACAAGTTGAATGAGGACATGAAGGGCAAGAATCCCCTTTTCCTGGCCGTGTTGAACGGCTCGTTCATGTTTGCCGCCGACCTGATGCGGATGATTACCATTCCGTGTGAAATCTCGTTTGTGAAGCTTGCTTCCTACCAGGGCACTGTTTCTTCGGGCAAGATTAAGGAGGTGATCGGTATCAACGAAGACCTGAAAGGCCGCACGGTTGTCATCGTGGAAGACATCGTCGACACGGGCTTCACCATGAAGCGCATGCTCGAGCAATTGGGGACACGTGACCCGGAGAGCCTCCACATCTGCACAATGCTTGTTAAGCCCGGCAAGCTCCAGGTGCCCCTCAATATCGAATATGTTGCCATGGAGATTCCTAACGATTTCATCGTGGGCTATGGTCTTGACTATGATCAGCAAGGAAGAAATTTGAGAGATATTTACACGATAGTGGAATAAAAATGAAGAACATTGTTATTTTCGGTGCTCCTGGTTCAGGCAAGGGCACACAGAGCGACAAGCTCATTGAGAAGTACGGATTTAAGCACATTTCCACTGGTGATGTGCTTCGCGACCAAATCAAGCGCGGAACGGAGCTGGGAAAGACCGCCAAGGGATACATCGACGAGGGAAAGCTTATCCCCGACGAGCTGATGGTAGGCATTCTGGCTGACGTGTACGATAGCTTCGGCAAAGACCACAAGGGGGTCATCTTCGACGGCTTCCCCCGCACCATTCCGCAGGCAGAAGCCCTGAAGGCCATGCTGGCCAAGCGCGGTCACAAGGTGGCTGCCATGATTGAGCTCCACGTGCCCGACGAGGAGCTGGTGACCCGTCTCGTGCTGCGTGGCAAGGTGAGCGGGCGAAGCGACGACAACGAGGAGACCATCAAGAAACGTCTCAACGTTTACCACACTCAGACGCAGCCCCTTTGCGACTGGTACAAGGAAGAAGGCCTTTTCCACGGCGTTGACGGACTGGGTGAGATAGACCGTATCTTCGGCGATGTCTGTGACATCATCGATTCTCTGTAACACAAAAGAACCACACCCCTTTAAGCATCTGACATGGAATCCAACTTCGTAGACTATGTGCGTATCGTCTGCCGCTCGGGAAAGGGCGGTAGGGGATCTATGCACCTTCGCCACGTGAAATACCAGCCCAATGGCGGTCCCGATGGCGGTGACGGTGGAAATGGTGGCAGCGTGATTCTTCGTGGCAATCATAACTACTGGACTTTGTTGCACTTAAAATACCAAAAGCATATCTTCGCGGAACACGGAGGCAATGGTGGGCGCGACAAGTGTCATGGCACCAACGGAAAGAACGCCTACATCGACGTGCCTTGCGGCACGGTTGTCTATGACGCTGAGTCGGGCAAGTATGTCTGCGATGTCACTTACGACGGCCAGGAGGTCGTGCTGCTGAAAGGCGGTCGAGGCGGTCTCGGCAACTATCAGTTCCGTACAGCGACTCGCCAGACGCCGCGTTTTGCGCAGCCAGGCGAGCCTTTACAGGAAATGACCGTCATCCTGGAGCTGAAGCTTTTGGCCGACGTGGGCTTGGTGGGCTTCCCCAACGCGGGCAAGTCTACGTTGCTCTCGGCCTTGTCGAGCGCGCGCCCCAAGATAGCCAATTACCCGTTTACCACCTTGGAACCCTCGCTGGGAATTGTACCTTACCGTGATGCCAAGTCGTTTGTCATGGCCGACATACCGGGAATCATCGAGGGAGCCAGTGAGGGCAAAGGCCTTGGCTTGCGCTTCTTGCGCCACATCGAACGCAACTCGCTGTTGTTGTTCATGGTGCCTGGCGACACCGACGACATCAAGCACGACTATGACGTGTTGCTGGGTGAGCTGAGGAAGTTTAACCCCGACATGCTCGACAAGCACCGCGTGCTGGCCGTAACCAAGAGCGACTTGCTCGACGACGAGCTCATCAGCATGTTGAGAGAAACGCTTCCTACTGACTTGCCAGTGGTCTTCATATCTTCTGTCAGTGGATTTGGGCTTGACGAGTTGAAGGATGTCCTTTGGGACGAACTCAACAACGAAAGCAACAAGTTGCAGGAGATCACCGCCGAGGATACCTTGGTGCACCGCGACAAGGACATGACGCGAATCAGGGAGGAGATGCATGAGGAGGGAGCCGACGAGATGGAGGTCTTCGACCTGGAAGACCTTGAGGACGACTCGGACGATTTCGAAATCGTTGACTTGGAAGACGACAAACAATAATTTAGCCCTGTGGGGGCCCCTTTTCTGCTGTGATACCCTTCAGACCCATTCTTGACATTTACTCCATGGCCAGCCAGGTTATGGCCTTTTCGACCACACGCCATGGCGGCGCGGGCAAGGGTAGCTATGCTGGTTTCAACCTGAACCCTTACTGTGGTGACGACCCGACGGCCGTGTCGGCCAATAGAGCGGCGTTGTCGCAAGAGCTGCGGTTGCCTGCAGAACGCATTGTTTTGCCTCATCAGGTGCATGGAGACCGCTGTCTTGCCATTACGGGCAATCTGTTTTGTTTGTCGGAACAGGGCCAAATGGCGGCTCTCGATGGTTATGACGCTCTAATGACCCAGCTTAGGAGCACGTGTGTTGGTGTGTCGACAGCCGACTGCATTCCTGTGTTGCTTTACGATCCAAGCCATGATGCTGTTGCCGCTGTTCATGCAGGATGGCGCGGAACGGTGCAACGCATTGTGGTCAAGACTCTGCAAGCGATGGGCAGGGCTTACGGCACGCGAGCGGCTGACGTGCGTGCCGTGATAGGCCCGGGCATCTCGTTGCCCAACTTCGAAGTGGGGCAGGAGGTCTACGACCGCTTTGCGGAGGCTCGTTTTGACATGAGTCGCATTGCCAAGCGTTATGCCAAATGGCATATCAACTTGCCCTTGTGCAATCAGTTACAACTGGAGGATTGTGGCGTGAAGCCCGATAACATACAGGCCTCTGGTATCTGTACCTTTGACCGAGTGGATGATTATTTCTCGGCACGTCGACTTGGAACAGCATCTGGCCGCATTTACACCGGTATCATTCTGCGTTGAAGGAGATGTGACGCCACAAGGTCTCTATGATTTTTTACATTTGATTCATGAAGAGACTATCCATTTATATATCCCTATTGTTGCTTGCCCTTTTGGCAAGCCCTGAACTGCACGCGCAACATCGCTTCTCGACAACAGAACAGACAGTTATTAGCGTGCCAACGCCTGGGTTGTTTGTGCAAAGCAATGCTTTCGAAATCAACTTCTCCATTCTCAAGGACAATGAGTATTCCTTCCCGTTGCCTGTCGGAAAAGCTGAGGTGAAAGGAGGACAGGCGCTTGAGATTGCCACCTCGCGAGGAGATGCCGTGAAGGCGATGTTTGCGGGGATGGTGAGGTTGTCGCGCAAGTCGGAGCAATATGGCAACTTGGTTGTCATTCGACATGACAATGGCTTGGAAACGGTTTATGGCCAAAATGCGCAGAACTTGGTGAAGGTAGGCCAGCGTGTCAAGGCAGGGCAGACCATTGCAATCGTAGGTGGGGATGGCAGGAAAGCGGCTTGCCTTTTTGCCATTTTGGTCAACGGTTGCTGGGTAAACCCGGAAATCATCCTTGAGACAAAGAGTCACCGGTTGCGCAGGCAGGTGGTCGTGTGCCGCAAGAACGGCGATCTCGTTGACCTGTCTGTTGTGAAGGGGGAAAAGCAACAAAAGGTATCGCTCGATCCCGATGACGTGGACGAGGACCCTTTCTTGAAGAGTTCCACGTTCCAGATTGACTTGAGCAAGATGGAAAAGGAACGCTGGTCGTATCCGCTGCCTGGAGCCCGAGTCATCAGTCCTTATGGTAGGCGTGGCAGAAAGACCCATTCGGGCGTGGACATCAAGACCAAGCCCAATGATGAAGTGCTGGCAGCATTCGACGGGGTGGTGGTGCAATCGGGACCTTATTACGCTTATGGTAACTACATCGTAATCCGACATGCCTATGGCTTTTCTACCTGTTACAGTCACCAGTCGAAAAATATTGTGTCAATAGGGCAGAAGGTGAAAGCTGGACAGGTGATTGGCTACACAGGACGGACAGGGCGTGCCACTACGCCTCACCTGCATTTTGAGTTGCGTTTCAAGAATCGCTCCATCAACCCTGGTGTGTTCTTCGACCATGCCAGCCACCAGTTGAAAGCAGGGGTGCTGACGCTGGGGAGCAATGGGACGATTAAATAATCAATCGATAGATATGTCACTTATTAGGTTTTTGAAAAATTGGACGCTTCCTGTGGCCATTTTCACAGGTATATGTGTCTATGTTCTTTTCAGCTCAGTTTCATTCTTGAAGCCCATCGGACAGTGGTATGCTCCTTATAACGACCATGTGCTTCCCGACTTCATGTTCCTTATTTTGTATGTCACGTTTTGCAAGGTCGATTTCCGCAAATTGTTGCCTGTCAAGTGGCATTTGTGGATTTGTGTTCAGCAAATAGTCTTCGTGCTGATCTTGGTGGGGGCTGCGGTTGTTCTTGATGTCACAGGGGAACAACTGGTTCTGATTGAGTCAGTCCTGGTGTGCATCATAGGTCCCTGTGCCGCTGCCGCTCCTGTGGTAACGGCTAAGCTTGGTGGCAACCTTGAGGAGATGACGACATACACATTCTTGTCCAATTTCCTTTCGGCGTTGCTCATCCCACTTTGCTTCCCCATATTGCCGCAAGCCACGGAAGCCGCTTCGCATATAGAATTCTTTTCTGTGTTCATACAGATTTTGTGGAAAGTAAGTGCCGTATTGTTGCTGCCCATGCTTTTCGCTTTTGTCACCAAGCACGCTTTCCCGCGTTTGCAGCGTCGTATCGTCTCCATTCCCGACTTGAGCTATTACCTTTGGGGCGGGTCGCTCGTAGTGGTCTCAGGTACCACGGCCATGAATATCGCTGAGGCTTGGCATGAGACTTCGATGGTGTTTCTGTTGTCCATCGCCTTGATGGGATTGGTGCTTTGCATCATCCAGTTTGCTACTGGACGTTTCATAGGCCATTATTTCGGCAAGACCATTGAGGCTGGACAAAGTTTAGGGCAGAAGAACACCGCTTTTTCCATTTGGGTTTCCACGGCTTTCCTCAACCCCTTGAGTTCCGTAGGGCCAGGCTGCTACATCCTGTGGCAGAACATCATCAACTCGGTGGAGATTTGGCTGGTGCGCAAGAAAGGGCTTGAACAAAAGGCTTAAGGCGTGAAAGCATGAGGTGTATGCGAAACTTGCTACTGTCAAATCCATGAAAGTCAATGAATTTTGTTTTCCGACGAAATAATTCTGCCAGAAAATTTGGAGGAACAAAAATAAATGACTACCTTTGCAATCGCTTTTCGGAAGAGAAGCTGAAAATGATGGCGGGATAGCTCAGCTGGTTAGAGCGTCGGATTCATAATCCGGAGGTCGTGGGATCGTGACCCACCCCCGCTACGTTAATAAGTCCTGTAGGCGTTTTGCTTACAGGATTTTTTTGTTGTTCACGTTGGCAAGTTTTGTGTTTACGTTTCCTGCTTTTAAGAAGAAATAAAAAAAGTCTGGCAGCCGTAATGAACTGCCAGACCTTTTTATGCCTCTTGCTCGAGTGGTGGTAATCCGACGGAGCGTGTGAGAGTATGATAGGCTCTGTCCGTTTAAACTATGAGTTTCTTATTGTTTGGTAGCCCTAAAGATAAAAGGAACAGCAGACCCCAATGCACTCTTCTGCAAGATGCCGTTCACGTAGATAGCCGCTTCAACAATCTGCATCTGCAACAGCTTCTTGGTTGAGTCGTAGGCACCAAATGAGTAGATGTTGTTGCCAAGCATGGCAATCTGCACAAGATGGTCCTTGCCGCCGTAGTTGAGCGTGAAGCTCTGCAATGTCGGGTTGATGAAGAAAGTGACAGGAGTCACTTGTGCGAAGTCGATGTAGCACTTCATGTCGCGTGCCTGTTGCGTTTTCAACGCTTCTGCAAGATCCTTGTTGGAGACGTTGGTGGCAAGGAGGCTCATGGGGAAGTTGCGAATCACCATAACCGAGTCGCTCTTGATTTCCCATTTCGCGTCCAAAGTGTCGGACACGTCTGACTTGTCACTGGGGTTTGCCGATGGATAAATCAGCTCACCCTCATAGACACCTTTCACGATGTTGCAAGCCTCTGTTTTCTGTTCTGGAGTGAGACCTTTGTAGTCATCGTCGTCGTTGCAGGCGGTAAAGACCACTGCTGCCACGCAGCAAATCATCATGGTGATGAGATGAAACTTTTTCATGATAGTTGTTTTGTTTATGTTTGGTTTATTTTAATGATGTTGCCATCAAGTTTTCATAGAGTAAATGCGGATTGCCTGATATCCTTGCATCCGAAGGCCAAATATTTTTCTATCCGTGGCAACTGATTCTGTTGTGGCCTTGTCACTTTAGGAAAAGCCTTTTGATATAAACAGTGTTATGTGTCCTTCGCGGATAAAAGTTTTTTTGTTTGGGCGTGTGCAAGTTTCTGATGCTTCGCGCATTTCTTAATAAGAAAACATGTCGAAATCGTGAGGAGCCGTGAAAAATGGCTACATTTGCATTTGGAATGCGTATATTGGGAAACGACAGGGAACAAGCGATAGTGAATCTTTTTCGTCGGGGCGATGCTTCGGCTATGGAAATGCTATACTCTGAATATGCCAACTATCTCACGGCTATCTGTGCCCGATATATTTCAGACGATGATGATGTGAGGGATGTTCTCCAAGAATCTTTCATCAAGATTTTCACTACTATTGGCAAGTTCGACTATCGTGGTGTGGGCTCCCTCAAGGCTTGGATAGGGCGTATCGTGGTGAATGAGAGCTTGCAATGGTTGCGTCAGCGTAGCCGATCTCCCATTGACCGCATGGAAGCCGACCCACCGGATTTACCCGACGATGACCCCGAGACTGATGGACTGACAGCAAACGAACTTGCCAACCTCGTGCGGCAGTTGCCAGATGGTTACCGAACGGTTCTTAACCTCTATGTGGTGGAAGGCAAGAGCCACAAGGAAATAGCAAGGTTGCTTGACATCAAGCCCGACACGTCAGCCTCGCAGCTACATAGGGCCAGAAATATGTTGGCTCGTATCATCAAGGATTATAAACGAAACAGGCAATGAACAGGAATTGGACAAATGACACACGCAAAATTCTCCAGGATGCCCAATGCAACGCCCCTCAAGGATTGCTAAGTGACATCAAGAAGGAGATGGCACGCCGAAATCTCCGACCGGCCTACGGCAAGTGCCAGGCTCGTCTGCTTGGCTTTCGTGTGGGGCGCGGGGAAGCTGTGGCTGCCGTTGTGGCTGCGGCTGTGATATTGGGTGTCTGCTTTTGGCCGCGTGCCAACCAGGAGGAGCAACCAATCATAGGTCGTCTTAGATTGCCTGACTCGTCTGCTCAACAAGAAGTGCGCCATCTTGTTAGTAACGCCAATGGGCTGGATGCGTCTCCCCTTGTGGCTACAATGACTAAGGTCAAGGCATGGATGGCGGGAACCGATGAAGCTGCCTGTGGGTCAGAAAGAGCTTCGCACGCTGTCTTGTCTACTGCCCAACTTGCGTTGGCTGATGCTGGCCATATGCGTGAGCAGGTAGTGGATGGCTGTCACGATAGTTTGTCTGGACAGGTGAGCAACGTGGTGCGCGGCAAGGTCGTTGAACGATCTTCCGTCCAACGCCATACGCAACAAACCTCTGTTGAGAATGGCTTGGGGGACGAGATGGCTAACCGAGGTTCCGTGCAGTTGTCTGCCCATGTGTCGGGCATGCCGAGCTTAAACCTTGACGGAGTAGCTGGCAGCCAGTATCTTGACTACTATGTCTCTGCGCCATTTGGCTATGGCTTGGGCGATAAGAATTCGTCGTTGGCGGGCATTGGCCATGCACAAGTGCCTGGGGGCAATGCTAAGCACTATCAACCCGTAAAGGTGGGCGTGTCAGTGCGTGTGCCGCTTGGCAATCGCTGGAGTTTGCAGACAGGCTTGAACTATGCTTATTTGAAATCAGACTTTAAGGATGCTGTGAATCCACATGACATCATCGGGATCCAGAGCCTTCATTATATAGGTGTGCCCGTGGGTGTAAGCTATGACTTGTGGAGTACTCGTCGCCTTCATGTTTACGCTACAGCTGGAGGAGAGGTGGAGAAGTTGGTGAAGGGAAACTATCAATGCGATTCGGGCGACGAGTCTGTTACAGAAGGCAGACTTTTGTTAAGCGTTGGCGCGGCTGCGGGCATAGGCTTCTCCCTGTCGAAGTCGGTTGGCATCTATGCTGAGCCAGGTGTGAACTACCATTTCAAAAATGGAAGTGGGGTTGAGTCTGCCTATACGGATCGACCCTTGGGATTCAGCTTGACTGTGGGCTTGCGGTGGAACACCAAGTGATGTTTCGTGCAGGAAATCAGTGACAGAAGGAATTGTTTTTTCGCAATCATGCTTTATGGACATTTTTTAATATCTTTGCACAAGAATGTTGCGGCACATTTGACGTGTTTGATGACTTAAACAAATGAACCCATGAAGAGACAATACCTTTTAGGATTAGATGTAGGATCCAGTTCGGTGAAAGCATCGCTTGTAGACGTGGAGACGGGCGCCACTGCTGCTTCGGCCTTTTATCCAGAGCATGAAGCTCCCATCAAAGCATTGAAGGCTGGTTGGGCAGAGCAGTCGCCCCAGATGTGGTGGGAAAATGCCAAGTTGGCACTGCGGAAAGTGATGGTTGAGGCAGAAGCCAAAGCCAAAGACGTGAAGGCCATTGGCATATCCTACCAGATGCATGGACTGGTTTGTGTTGACAAAAAAAAGCAGGTGCTGCGCGATGCCATCATCTGGTGTGACTCGCGTGCGGTTCCTTATGGCCAGCGCGCATTCAATGAGTTGGGGCATGAGCGGTGCTTGGGAGCCCTTCTCAACTCTCCTGGCAATTTCACAGCAGCCAAGTTGGCATGGGTAAAGGACAATGAGCCTGACATCTACGAGAAGATAGACCACGTGATGCTTCCAGGCGACTACATCGCCATGCGCCTTAGCGGAGAGGTCAACACTACCATCGGAGGACTGTCTGAAGGCATGTTTTGGGACTTCTCCAAGAAGGCTCCCGCTGATTTCCTTCTCCAATATTATGGCATATCGAAATCCTTGTTGCCTTCCATTGTGCCTACCTTTGACATTCAGTGTGCCGTGTCGGCCAGGGCGGCAGACGAACTTGGATTGTGCGAGGGCACCCCTATCGCTTATCGTGCTGGCGACCAACCTAACAATGCCTTGTCGCTTAACGTGTTCAATCCTGGAGAGATTGCCTCGACGGCTGGCACCAGTGGTGTGGTCTATGGTGTGCTTGGCGAAGAAGGCTACGACCCCAAGAGTCGTGTGAACACTTTTGCTCATGTCAATTATACCTGTGAGCAGACTCGCCTTGGAGTGCTCTTGTGTATCAATGGCACGGGAATCCTCAATGCTTGGGCACGTCGTAATATTGCCCCTGAAGGACTGGACTACCAGGAAATGAACAACGTTTGCGCCTCTGTCCCTGCTGGCAGCGATGGTGTCACGGTCATACCCTTTGGCAACGGTGCAGAGCGCGTTCTTGGGAACCGCGAGGTGGGTTGTAGCATCGAAGGAATTGATTTCAACCGCCATACGCGTGCCCATATCTTGCGTGCTGCACAAGAGGGCATTGTCTTCTCTTTCTGTTATGGAATGGAGGTGATGAGGCACATGGGGATGGACATCCGCAAAATTCATGCAGGCAAGGCCAATATGTTTCTAAGCCCTATATTCCGTGACACACTGGCCACCACCAGTGGTGCAACCATCGAGTTGTATGAGACTGATGGTAGCGTTGGAGCTGCCAAGGGCGCAGGAATGGGCTGTGGTATCTACGGCAGCCACGATGAGGCGTTCAGCACACTGAAGCGATTGGCTGCCGTCGCACCCGATGAACACAACAAGACCGCTTGCCTTGATGCTTACGCCCGATGGAAAGATAGGCTGGGGCATTTGGAAAACTTATAGCGTCACCTAAGGAGTTTGCCACTTTGTGTGTTTTGTGCGATTCTTGCGTATATAAAGTAATGAAACTCATGCTTTGAATATGATGCAACGAACCATTATTTCCTTATTAATGTCGGTGTTTCCCATGTTTTTGTGGGGGCAGTATCGTTCTGAAGTCTGGTGTCCGGACAATGGGGACGGAACCTACACAAACCCCGTTCTCAATGCCGACTATAGTGATCCCGACCTCTGTGCCGTGGGAGAAGACTATTATTTGACGGCCAGTTCGTTCAACAGTATGCCAGGACTGCCAATTCTCCACTCTCGTGACTTGGTTAACTGGGAAATAGTGGGGCATGCCCTTGACAGTCAGTTTCCAGACAGCTTGCGTCCACAGCATGGCAAGGGCGTGTGGGCACCGGCCATTCGTCATCACGATGGCTGGTTTCTGGTATATTGGGGTGATCCCGACCGTGGAGTGATGATGGTGCGGTCGCGCACAACTGAGGGTTCCTGGTCGAAACCCGTCTGTGTGGTGCCGGGGAAGGGAATGATAGACCCTTGCCCGCTGTGGGACGACGATGGCCGATGCTATCTCGTCAATGCCTGGGCTAACAGCCGGTCGGACTTCAATTCGGTGTTGACCATCCGCGAGCTCAGTGCTGACGGAACACGTGCAATAGGCTGTCCTGTGATAGTCTTTGACGGTGGAAGCGTGAACCATACGACGGAGGGACCGAAAATTTATAAGCGTGATGGATGGTACTGGATACTCTGCCCTGCGGGTGGAGTGGAACATGGTTGGCAACTTGCCATGCGTAGCCGCAGCCCCTACGGGCCTTATGAATGGAAACGGGTGCTTAAGCAGGGACACACTTCCGTTAACGGCCCTCACCAAGGAGGTTGGGTTCACACAGCCCAAGGAGAGGATTGGTTCCTTCATTTCCAAGACCGTGGAGCTTATGGGCGTGTGGTATGGCTGCAGCCTGTCAATTGGTCCAGTGGCTGGCCTGTCATGGGAAAGTGTGGCGAGCCTTATGTCACCTACCGTAAGCCTAAGTCGACAACGAGGATTGTGATGACCCCGCAAGAGAGCGATGAGTTCAACGCGCCATGGCTGGGCAAGCAATGGCAGTGGCAGACCGATTATGACCAATATTTCGGAATGCCAACGGCTGATGGACATTTCCGGCTGTTTGCCTTTCGCTTGTCACGCCTGGGACGCGAAAGAAATATGTGGAATGTGCCCAACCTCTTGTTGCAAAAGACACCTGCGGAGCGTTTCGTGGCCACGGCTAAAGTGCGTTTGGCTGCCAAGAACGACCACCAATCGGGTGGTATCATCATGTTTGGACGTGGCTATTCAGCACTGGTTGTGACACGCGATGGCTGCAACTTCATGTTACGACAGTTGACGTGCAACAAGGCCGAGGAGGGCGACGAGGAAAATGCCACAATCCTTGCCACACTAAAGCCCACCCAGCGCGACACAATCCCTTTTCATCCGGCCATTTGTTGCGACATTTACTTGCAAATGCGGGTTGCGGATGGCAAGGTTAGATTTGCCTATAGTGAAGACGGAAAACACTTCCGGCCTGTGGGTGAGTCGTTCACCATGCGCCCCGGCAAATGGGTAGGGGCGAAGATGGGAATGGTAGCTGTCGACGACAATGCGACAGGCGACTTGGGGCTTTTTGATGTGGATTGGTTTCGTGTCACGCGCGAAGCCAGGTGATGTTAGGTAACCTTGTGCCAATGGGCTGAGGAAGGAACAGCTTGCCATCAAGCAGCAAAGCCACCAAAGGAGTTACGCCTTCGGTGGCTTTGCTGCTTGATGCCTATGGGCCAGGTGGTGTTGGTTATTTCTTGGTTAGTTGCAACGTCAGCTTGCCGATGAATATACCGTTCTTGCCATTTTGGTCTACGGGAATAGCCTTGCCGTCAAGGTTGTTGACATAGCGGAGAGTCTTGAAATAGGTGTGGCTGTGTCCGCCGAGCACCAGGTCGATGCCGCGTGTGTGGCTGATGACCTCCTGGTCGCCCATGCCTTGCTCTTGCCAGCCCAAGTGGGAAATGCAGATAACAAGGTCGCACTTCTTCTTGTGTAGCAGGTCGGCCATCTTTTGTGCCGTCGTCACGGGATCCAGATATTGTGTGTCGCCATAGTTTCGTTGGTCAACAAGTCCATCGAGCTTGGGATCGAGGGCAAAAACGCCAATCTTCAAGCCCTTGTGGTGGAGGATGACATAAGGCTTCACGATGTTTTGCAGGTCATACTGCGTGAAGACATAATTGGAGCACACGATGGGGAAGTTGAGCCGTTTGAACACCCGAGCCATGTTTTCCAATCCAAAGTCGAACTCATGGTTGCCGATGGTTCCGGCCGCATAGCCCATCTGGTTCATCAGCCCCACCTCGACATCGCCCTTGAAGAGCGTGTAGTAGGGCGAACCTTGCGAAAAGTCGCCGCTGTCGAAGAGCAACAAGTCGGGATCTTTGGCCCGCTCCTCATGGAGCATGGCTATTCGGCGGAGAAATCCCCCGCGACCAGCCAGTACAGTATCGGCCAAGGCGCTGCTGAGCGGCATGACGCAGGAATGGGTGTCGTTGGTGTGTAGAATGGTCAGCGTGCGCTGTCCGAAGGCCGTGGCCGCGCAAAACGTCATGGTGGCCAAAGAAATCAAAAGTTTATTTTTCATAGCTTATCCTCCCTTCTACCTGTGCGCTGACGGCTTTTCCTTCAGCGGCCATGTGCTTGAAATAGTTGACGATAATGTGTCGCACGTCATTCTCCTCGCCTTGTGGCGACACCTCTTGGGTCTTGTCTTTGAAGGCTTCGAGGTGGTCGTTGCCCTGTGCCAGGTAGTCGAGGGTGGCCACACGATAGGTGGCGTTGGGATCGATGGGCTTGCCGTGGAGCGCGGCCGAGCGCAACTGCCTGTCGGCCGAGATGACCAGCTTCACGCCATGGCTGACGCCCTCGCCACCCACGCTGGCAATTTCACGGAAGAGTTGCAACGTCTTCTCGCCCGTGAGCGTGAGGAAACAGATGTGGTTTTCAAAGGGTGCCACGTCGAGCACATCGCCATAGGTGACATCGCCCTGTGCGAAGGCTGCGCGGATGCCACCCATGTTGTAGACACCAAAGTCGGGCTTCTCGCCAAAGGCTTGTCCGCCCCACACCAGGATGTCGGCCAGGAGGTTGCTCTCGTCGCTCTCAGGCCGGTGGGCGGCCATGTAGTGGTCTACCCGCCCCACCACGGGGCTCATGATGGAGTCGACCTGCTGCTTGTAAGGAGACAAGAAAGCCACGGCTTCCCTGTCGGGGTGGGCATCATAACGCTTGTCGATGAGGATGCGTGTGCGTTCCACGCCTGCCAACTGGTAATGCGACTTGCACGAGACAAGCATCAGAGGCAGCGCCAGCGTGGCAAAAAAGTATTTTCTCAACATAATCAATGGTTTTTCGTTGCAAAGTTACACATTCTTTGTTGCCTGAGTGTACTTGTGATGCCCATAAAATGTTAAAAACTCAAGTTTTCTTTCTTTTCATGCCACCCGTTTGTCTGAAAAGCCGTACCTTTGCACAGCTTTTCGGCCTGACCGCTGGTTGGGGGATGAGTCCTCATGCTACGTCGGGTTGGTGAGACAAACAATTTTTAATCAAAACAACAATGGATTTAATTAAAGTTGCTGAGGAAGCATTTGCAACCGGCAAGCAGTTCCCCGCTTTCAAGGCTGGTGACACTGTGACTGTCGCTTACAAAATCGTCGAGGGTAACAAACAGCGTATTCAGCTCTATCGCGGTGTGGTCATCAAGATCAATGGCGAGGGCACCAAGAAGCGTTTCACCGTTCGCAAGATGTCGGGCACCGTGGGTGTGGAGCGTATCTTCCCCTTGGAGTCGCCCAACATCGACTCTATCGAGGTCAACAAGCACGGTAAAGTGCGTCGCGCTAAGCTTTACTATCTGCGCAAGCTCACTGGTAAGGCTGCCCGCATCAAGGAGAAGCGCGTGATCACCAACGGCTAATCCTTTGCTTCATGAGGCTGCGGGCTTATGCTTGTGGCGCAAAGACTAAAAGACAGGAGGCAAGAAATCCATGTGGATTTTCTTGCCTCCTGTTTCCATTTTTTCAAGAGGTATATGAAGGAAGGGTAGTTGATTTTATTTTTTAGTTTATTGTTGCTATTCTTTCATATAAGTGACGTAATGATTAGAATTTTTGAGTAAATGTGATAAAAAGCAAAGATATTTAAAGAATATTTGTCTTATTATATTTTTTTGTTTTATCTTTGCATTAGAATTAATTTTAAAGTATTTGTTTATGAAGAAATTAATCGTAGTTTTGTTTTTTGGCGTTCTGTCATTCGTGACATCGAGCTTTGCCCCAGTGAACAGTATGAATGCTGTCCAGAATGTTGATGGCGAGGTTACAACTTGCCCAGCTTGTGGTTGCAAAGTTACGCTTTATGACACTAAGACTGAGCTTTTCTCTTGCCCTAAGTGTGGTTGCAAGTGGAAGAAGACAAGCTCAAGCAGTACTGTTGTGGTGATTGTTTCGCCACCAGATCCTGCACCTGCAGAGTAGTAATCCATTATTCCGTACAATCAGCAAGTCTTAACTACTTGCTGGTTGTATTCTTAACCCTAAAAGGTTGTAGTATGAATTTTTTTTCTTTCCTCCTTTCGTTAATGATGTGCCTTAGTATCCTTCCCACGTTCGCCCAAGACGGCAAACTGACAGTGAGGGGTAGTGTTGTGGATGAAGCCGGAGAAAAATTGGTGGGTGCCCATTTGAGTTTTGCGCCAATCAGCAGTCCGGATCAGAAGACCGATGTGGTGAGCGATAAGGATGGTCAGTTTGAGGTTCGACTGCCCCTAAACTACTACACGCTTCGTGTGACTTACACGGGTTATGCGCCTTATGAGGCTCGTGTGGATTGTGTCGACAGCATCCATATGCCGCCCATCGTGCTGCAGGAAAGCAGCAACGAGCTGGCCGGTGTGGTGGTGAATGCCAATCGCATCAGTTATAACGCCAAGGGCTATGTGGCCAATATCGCAGGAGATCCGCTGTTTAAGACCCGCGACTTGGCGGATGCCATGCGCATGTTGCCTGGTCTGTATTTGAAAGACAATGAATTTAATGCCTATGGAGAGAAAATAGGTTCGGTGTTTGTCAACAACAAGCGCCTGATGTACAAAGGCGCGGCCTTGGTGAGCTATCTGCGAACCCTGCAGGCCAAGAACATCATCTCCGTGCAGGTGCTCAACAGCGCCGCCGACCCGCTGCTCACCGACAAGATGGCTTTCGTCATCAAGATCACCACGGCGAGTGCCGAGGATGGTGGCAACGCCACGGTGGGCGTGTCGGCCCGCGCCTCCAGCGTCTACGACTTTCAGGCCAAGCCCTCGCTCAACATCCAGCAGCGCATCGGCAAGTGGTCGATGTTTCTCATGCCCGACTACACGCCGCGCTCGATGCTCAACCGTGGTATGAAGAACACAACCACGCTCCAAGAGACCGGCGTGATGAGGCGGGAGACTGAGATGACTCATTTGAAAAGCAAGCCCCAGGTGTGGCTGACGGGAGGACTGTCGTATGAGTTTGACAAGAGCAATAACCTGTCGCTCAACCTCAGTGGCATGCACCAGAAGCGGTTGCAGACCTCGGAGACCCACAACGACATCTTCGAAAGCAACCAGCAGACGGGCACCACGGACGGCTATGTGGGTGAGCGCCGTAAGATCAATTATTTTGAGGGCATGCTCAACTACTTTGGCGATTTGCCCATCGCGACGCTTTATGGATCAGTCGATTACGCCTTCAAGGAGGACGACGGCCACACAGACCGTAACCAGACCTTTTCCGATGGACAGCAGAGCTTGTTTGGACAAGACAAGATGGCCTATTACCATCTGCTCTCGGGCAGCCTCTCGGCGACCTGGAAGCTGGGCAAAGGCCACAAAGTGAGCACCTCGGCCACTGCGACCACGTGGGACAACAAGAACAATTATCGCCAGCCGCTGGCTGATGAGGCTGGTCGCTATCGTTATCTCTACAAGGAAACCTCGTTTGACGGTTCGCTGGGCTACGAATACAGTAAGGGCGTATGGGACGTGAATGTCGGCTCTCGCTACCTGAAGTCGCACATGAAGCCCCTGGTGGTGCAGGATGGCAAGACCGCCTACTACACGCGCAATGTCGGTGAGTTCTTGCCCTTCGCTACGCTCACTTACATCTACGACCCCACGTCTTATAAGACCATCACGCTACAGTATGAGCGCAGCTACGACTTTTCCAACCTCATCGCCATGGACCCGACGACCAACTGGCGGTCGGAATACGCCTATGATAAGGGCAACCCCAACCTCAACCCGGGGTTCACCGACCAGGTGGCCTTGCAGACGACCATTGGAAAATTTAGCATCCGGGGGCGTTTTGAGAACGATCTGTCGAATGTGTCGACCTATGCGCTGGATGATGCAGGCAATGAGGTGCAGTCGTACGACAATGGCCTGCATGCCCAGAGTCTCTTCTTCTTTGTGGGCTTCCCCTTGGTGGAGTTCTCCGATCAATGGCGGCTCAACTACTATGCCACCTACCTGTGGAAGAAGGAAAGCTATGGCCACCGGAAGCAGGTGAGCAGTCAGGTGACGGGTGGCTTCACGCTGATGGGCACGCTGCCTGGTCGTGTCAGCTTCAACTGTTCGACCATGCTCAACAGTCCGCAGCGTTCCTTCTACACGAATATCTACGCTTTGGGAAACATCGACGCCAGTTTGGGCAAGTGGTTTTGGAAAAACAAGTGGCATGCGGGTCTCAATTGCAGCTATTTCTTCTTGACCCGCACGTCGGTGTGCACACCCGTGTACAGGATGGACAGCCGCTACGACCGGGCCATGTTGATGGTCAACCTGTCATTGAGCTATCGCATCAAGTGGGGCAACAAGCGTGCGCGCGTCAACAGCAACCGCGTGATTTCCACGGAGTCGATGCGCATGAACAATTAGGGCTGTCGGCGGTCTTTGTTGGTATAATTGATGGAGGCGTCGGTGTCTCCGTGGAGCGCGTCGTCGAGATCGTCCCAGCTCTGGAAGCCTGCAAAGAGGGCCAGGCGGTCCTTGGCTTCCTTGGAGAGCTTTCGTTTTCCGGTTACCAGCTCCCATAGCTTTTTTAGGGAGTTGCCGCTGAGGTTGACGTGTTGTTTGCCGCAGAGCGCAGAGACATGCTCAAAGTCTTCGGTCAGCATATGGCCAGGGTGCGCCATCTTCTTGCCGGCGAGGGCAAAGAGATTTTTCAAATCGCGTTTCATAAATAACTGATGACTAATACCGCGTGCAAAGTTACGAAAAGCGAAAAAAGTGGGAAAGCAAAAGAGTAAAAATCTCACACTGGCTTTCTCACTTCTTCACTTTTTTGTAACTTTGCGCAACCATTAATACCCATCTTATCGTAACATGAAAGAATACGCACTTAAGTATGGTTGCAACCCCAACCAGAAACCCGCCCGCATCTACATGGAGGACGGTGAGCTCCCTGTGGAGGTGATCAATGGCCGCGCGGGTTACATCAATTTTCTCGACGCGCTCAACTCGTGGCAGCTTGTCAAGGAGCTGCGCGAAGCCACCGGTCTTCCAGCTGCAGCCTCGTTCAAGCACGTCAGCCCGGCAGGCGCTGCGGTAGGTCTGCCCCTGAGCGACACACTCAAGAAAATCTATTTCGTCGATGATGTCGACTTTGAGCTCACGCCCCTGGCCTCGGCCTATGCCCGTGCCCGTGGTGCCGACCGCATGTGCTCGTATGGCGATTTCTGCGCGCTGAGCGACCCATGCGACGCTGCAACGGCTCAGCTCATTAAGCGTGAGGTGTCAGACGGAGTTATCGCGCCAGGCTACACGCCCGAGGCACTCGAGATTCTGAAGAGCAAGCGCAAGGGCACATACTGCGTCATTCAGGTGGACCCTAACTATGTGCCGGCTCCCCTTGAGCATAAGCAGGTTTTTGGCATCACCTTCGAACAAGGCCGCAACAACGTCAATCTCAACGACCCAGCCCTCTTCGAGGATGTGCCAACGGTCAACAAGACGTTCACCCCCGAGGCCCTGCGCGACCTTAAGATTGCGCTCATCACGCTGAAGTACACCCAGTCGAATTCGGTGTGCTACGTCAAGGACGGACAGGCCATCGGCATTGGTGCAGGGCAGCAGAGCCGCATCCATTGCACACGGTTGGCAGGCTCGAAGGCCGACGAGTGGTGGATGCGCCAGAGCCCGAAGGTGCTCAACCTGCCGTTCAAGGAGCACATACGCCGAGCTGACCGCGACAACTGCATCAATGTCTATCTTTCGGAGGAGTGCGACGACGTGTTGCGCGACGGTGCTTGGCAGCAGTTCTTCACCGAGCAGCCTGCGCCCTTCACGCGTCCCGAGCAAAAGGAGTGGATTGCCCAGAACACCAATGTTTGCCTTGGCTCCGACGCTTTCTTCCCCTTTGGCGACAACATTGAGCGTGCCCACAAGAGCGGCGTGAAGTATATTGCCCAGGCGGGTGGCTCTATCCGCGACGACAATGTTATCGAGACGTGCGACAAGTATGGCATCGCCATGGCCATGACCCATGTGCGCCTCTTCCACCACTAATAGAATTCATCCCCAGGCCTTCCCTGCCTTGCGCTTGTCGAGGCGCGGAAGGTCTTAACTTACTTATGACTATGGACAATTTCGAAGAGATTCTGATGCAGGGTATCCAATTTGGCAGCGGCGGCCCCAGCAAGAAGAAAGACGACGGCAAGGTGAAGACCAAGGCCAAGAAGAAAAAGTATATCACCGGTGCCCACGGCTCGGGTTCAGCTCGGCAGAAAGCCAAGTATCGCGAGCAGCGCGCCAACCGCAAGTCGCAGCAGCGCAAGAAGTGATTTTGTATAGGGGTGCTGGAGATTTTGGAGTTTCCCATTTTTGTTATTTATTTTCTGAAAAAGCAGGCCTCTCTGAGGTTGACCTTCTGGAGGTGGAAAGATGGTTTTTGTCTGTTTAAATTTAATTGAAAGTTTAAAAGACGGTTCATTTGTATGCATTTGCCCCAAAGAAGCTATCGAGTCGAGTGCCGATTCGATAGCTGTCGTGCCTCTTTAGAATAGTTATTGAGCCTCTTTGAGATACCTGTCGCTTCTCGATTCGGCTCCTTCTTTTAAAGGTTTCGAAATCTGAAGAATTTCCTTGGGCAATATTTTTTCTTAATTCGTTAACTATTAACAACTTGCATAAATACTTCGAAAAATCGCTTATCTGCGAGCGCAAATAAGATTGCTTGATTTCAAGCAATTCTCTGAAGTTTTTTTGTTCGTATATTTCTGATGTTTACGATAGTTTTTTGCCTGCACTGCTATATCTTCTTTGTGCTTGTGGAGATAGGAGCGAGCGTGCCATCACATGAAGAGGTGGCACGCTCGCTTCATTTGCGTTAGAGTGTTGACGGGGTGGGGGCTTGGGGTAATGATCGTTAGGCGAGGGACAAGCAAAGTGATAAAAGGAAACAAAAAGTGGCGATTTCTTGTATTTTTCCATTAACTTTGCACACAATTGGCAAAAGGCCCTATTGGTCTCTATGATGCCACGCGAAGATAGTTTTATGAACTTTCGAATCAAGAAACTCGACATATTTGTTGTCCGGCAGTTCGGCCTGCTCTTTGTGGGAACATTCTTCATCTGTCAGTTTGTGCTGATGATGCAGTTCCTGTGGAGATACATCAATGTGCTGATTGGCAAAGGACTCTCGTTGGATGTCATGGCACAGTTCCTGTGGTACATGGCCTTGATGCTTGTTCCCCAAGCATTGCCGTTGGCCATCTTGCTGAGCAGCCTTATTACTTTCGGAAACCTTGGCGAGAGCAGCGAGCTTACGGCCATCAAGTCGGCTGGCATATCGCTCATGCAGACTTTCCGCTCGCTCATCGTGGTGTCGGTCATGATTTGCCTTGGGTCGTTTTATTTCCAAAACCAAGTGGGTCCCAACGCGTACCTCAAAATATCGCAATTGCTGGTCTCGATGAAGCAAAAGAGCCCGGAGCTGGAGATTCCCGAGGGTGTCTTCTATGATGGCATACCCAATTGCAACATATATGTGCAGAAGAAAGACCTCAAGACCGGCAAGCTCTATGGCATCATGATTTACCGCATGACAAACAGCTTCGAGGATGCGGCCATCATCCTTGCCGACTCGGGCATGCTCCAGTCTACGGCTGAGAAGAAGCACTTGCTGCTGACGTTGTGGAGCGGTGAGTGGTTTGAGAACATGCAGTCACAGGAGCTGTCCACCAGCGCGGCGGTGCCCTATCGTCGGGAGAGCTTTGTTGGCAAGCGTATCGTACTCGACTTCGACGGAGACTTCAACATGACGGATGCCTCGTTGCTCTCCAGTGACGCACGTTCAAAGAGCCTTGCGCAGATTCGCCAAGCCCTGGACTCGCTCAACAACACTTATGACAGCGTAGGACGTGCCTTCTATGCCGATGCACAACGGCTTTATTACCAGACGCCCGTGGTGCCCCCTAAGGACTCTGCGGCCGCCATACGGCGTGGCTTGTCGAAAGACTTCAACATCGACAAGTTGCTGGAACAGCAAAGTCGCGACCAAAAACAGCAAATCTACAACGAGGCTGTGTCGCGCGTGCAGAATGAGTTGAGTGACTTGGAGTTTAAGGCCATGATTACGAAAGACAACGACCGGCTCGTGCGCGAGCATGAGATAGAAGCCATCAACAAGTTTACGCTGGCCTTGCAATGTTTGCTATTCTTCTTCATAGGTGCTCCGCTGGGCGCCATCATACGGAAAGGCGGCTTGGGTGTGCCAGTTATCGTGTCGGTGGCCGTGTTCATTGTCTATTACATCCTCGACAACGTGGGTTACCGTATGGCGCGGCAAGGCACGTGGGACGTGTGGTTCGGAAAGACGCTTGCCCTGTGCACACTTGCGCCGGCAGCGGTGTTCATCACCTATAAGGCTTGCAAGGACTCTATGGTCTTCAATGCCGACTTGTGGCGCAGTGTCTTCATGAAAGCCTTCGGACTTCGCGAGAAACGTCACATAGCTGCCAAGGAAATCATTATCCATGAACCGCAATACAAGGTAGACGCGACACGGTTGCGGCAAATTAGCGCATGGGTGTCGGACTATGCCCGTGAGCACAACTTGAAGTCGCCTCCTAACCTGGTCAAGGTGTTTTTCAAGTATCAGCCTGACCATGAGATAGAGCGTATCGGAGGGCTGCTCGATGAGGTCATTGAAGATCTTTCGAACACACGCGACAGGCAGGTTCTCCATGACATCAACTGTTATCCGGTGCTGGCCGTCAAGGCGCATACCCGGCCGTTTGAGAAGAGATGGCTTAACATCGCTTCGGCGCTCATCGTGCCGCTGGGCGTGTTCTTCTATTGCAGGATGTGGCGTTTCAGATTGCGCCTGTACCATGATTTGCAGGTCATCAGAAACACCAATTCCAGTATTGCCAATCATGTGGAAAAACATTTGCTGGTGGTAGATGCCAGTGGAAAATAGGATGCGACACGGACTTTTGATGGGCTATGTGTGATATTATTATATAAAGGTTAGAATATGACAGATTTTAAACTGAGCAACATAGAGGAAGCCATTAAGGACTTCCGGGAGGGAAAGTTTGTTATTGTGGTTGATGATGAAGACCGCGAAAACGAAGGAGACTTGATTATGGCGGCGGAGAAAATAACCCCCGACGCTGTCAACTTCATGCTTAAGAACGCGCGAGGCGTGCTTTGTGCACCTATCACGCTTTCGAGGGCCGAAGAACTTGACTTGCCTCACCAGGTGGCCGACAACACGTCGATGCTCGGCACGCCGTTCACCATTACGGTAGACAAGCTCGAGGGCTGCACCACGGGCGTGTCGGCCCACGACAGGGCAGAGACCATTCGCGCGTTAGCAGACTCCTCTTCCACGCCGCAGACATTTGGCCGTCCGGGGCACATCAACCCTCTTTACGCCCAAGACAACGGTGTGTTGCGGCGGTCGGGGCACACGGAGGCGGCTGTAGACCTCTGCAAGCTGGCTGGACTATATCCGGCTGGAGCGCTCATGGAAATCATGAACGATGACGGAACCATGGCCCGTATGCCGCAGTTGAAGGAGAAAGCCAAGGTGTGGGGGCTGCGAATCATCACCATCAAAGACCTCATTGCCTATCGCCTCAAGAAAGAGACGAGCATTGAAGTGGGAGATGAGGTGGACTTGCCTACGATTTACGGTCACTTCCACTTGATACCGTTCAGGCAGAACAACGGGCTGGAGCACATGGCACTCATCAAGGGCACGTGGAGCGAGGATGAGCCTATCTTGGTGAGAGTGCACTCGTCATGTGCCACGGGTGACATACTTGGCAGCCAGCGTTGCGATTGTGGTGAGCAGTTGCACAAGGCCATGCAGATGATAGAGAAGGAGGGCAAGGGAGTGCTGATCTATATGCAGCAGGAAGGCCGAGGAATTGGGCTGATGAACAAGATAGCCGCTTACAAGTTGCAAGAACAAGGACTTGACACGGTTGATGCCAACGTGCATCTTGGCTTCAAGCCTGATGAGCGCGACTATGGCTGTGGAGCGCAGATGTTGCGGCATTTGGGGGTTCACAAGATGAGGCTCATGACAAACAACCCCACCAAACGTGTCGGGCTGGAGGCATATGGACTGGAAATCGTGGAGAACGTGCCCATAGAGGTCTCGCCAAACAAGTATGACGTGAAGTACCTGAGAACAAAGAGGGACAGGATGGGACACACGTTGCATCTGTAATCGTACGGAATGAAGTTACATTGTGGATACATTGTGATAAAGTATCATAAAATCAAGAACGAATGTTTTTGTTTTTATGAATAAAATGGTACTTTTGCACCAAAGGTGTATTGATAAATATTAATCGGTTATTATGACACAATTATCAGATCGGCTCAACCGCTTGGCTCCATCGGCCACGCTGGCCATGTCGCAGAAGAGTAATGAGATGAAGGCACAAGGCATCGACGTGATCAACATGAGCGTCGGCGAACCTGATTTCAACACGCCTGAACATATCAAGGAGGCTGGAAAGAAGGCCATCGATGACAATTTCTCAAAATATTCGCCCGTCCCTGGTTACGTGGACTTGCGTGAGGCCATCGTGGAGAAGTTGAAAAAAGAAAACCACCTCGATTACACGACAGCTGAGGTAATTGTGGGAACGGGTGGCAAGCAGGGCGTTTGCAACACCATCCTGGCATTGGTCAACCCTGGGGACGAGGTGGTCATACCGGCACCCTATTGGGTCAGTTATCCTCAAATGACAAAGTTAGCAGGAGCTAATCCTGTCATCATACGTGCTGGATTTGAACAAGACTTTAAGATTACGCCAGCCCAACTCGAGGCCGCGATAACGCCGAAGACCAAGATGCTCATCCTTTGCTCGCCGAGCAATCCTACGGGAAGTGTATATTCCCAGGAGGAATTGAACGCCTTGGCGCAGGTTATCCTGAAGCATGAGGATGTGTTCGTGTTGTCGGATGAGATATACGAGCACATCAATTATGTGGGCAAGGCAGCCAGTATTGCCAGCTATCCAGGCATGAAGGAACGCACAATTATCTGCAATGGCGTAAGCAAGGCGTATGCCATGACGGGCTGGCGATTGGGTTGGGTGGCCGCACCCGCGTGGATTGTTAAGGGAATCAATAAACTGCAAGGGCAATACACCAGTGGCACTTGCGATGTCAGCCAAAAGGCAGCTGAAGCCGCTTATGTGTCAAGCCAAGAATGTGTGGAGGAAATGCGCAAGGCCTTTGAGCGTCGCCGTGACCTTATCGTGTCGCTGGCTAAAGGCATACCAGGCCTCGAGGTCAATGTGCCGCAAGGCGCGTTTTACCTGTTCCCAAAATGCAGCAGCTTTTTCGGAAAGGGCGACGGCAAAACGGTTATTAATAATTCTACAGACTTTGCCATGTACCTCCTTGAGAAAGGCCACGTGGCAACGGTCGGAGGAGATGCCTTTGGTGACCCCGATTGCTTCCGCATGAGCTACGCCACAAGCGACGACAATATCAGGGAGGCCATGCGACGCATCAAGGAGGTTACTTCACTCCTGAAATAAAAAATTGTTAAAAATAGGTAAATTCGCTCGAAGTCACTCGTAAATTGCTATCTTTGCGAAAGATTTCCTTGCCGTGTGATGCTTGCGTGGTGGAGCTTGGCAGGGATTTCGAGTGAACAGAAGAACCTAAAAAGCACTGAACACAACTTAAATTTTCAATAATTAAAATTAAATCTTTAAATTATGGCAACTACACAAAAAGCTGCAGCCCCCAAGGCTGCAAAGAAATCTGAGGGCTTCTCAGGTATCAGAGGCGCATTCTGGATCATCGTTGTATGCTTCATTGCTGCTATCTGCATCTTCAACTTCGTGCTTGGAGATGGCGCTAACTTCCAGGGCGGTGACAACGCCAACGCTCCTCTCAACATGCTGGGTACTATTTACAAGGGCGGCTATGTCGTGCCTATCATCCACACCTTGCTGCTCACAGTGCTCTGCCTCGCTGTGGAGCGCTACTTGGCTCTGAAGACCGCTTTCGGCAAGCAGCCTCTCACCAAGTTCGTGCTGAACGTCAAAGCTGCACTCAAGGCTAACGATTTCGCTAAGGCTGAGGATCTTTGCAACAAGATGAAAGGCTCTGTAGCCAATGTCGTGCTCGCTTCTCTTCGTGCTTACAAGGACATGGAAAGCGGTGCCAACGCTTCGCTGAAGAAGAGCCAGAAGGTTGCTAAGATTCAGCAGGCTCATGAGGAGGCCACACAGCTCGAGATGCCAACGCTGCAGATGAACCTCCCGATCGTCGCTACTATCGTCACACTGGGTACACTTACTGGTCTGCTCGGTACTGTGACTGGTATGATTCGTTCGTTCCAGGCTTTGGCTGCTGGTGGTGGCGGTGACTCTTTGGCATTGTCTACTGGTATTTCTGAGGCTCTGATCAACACTGCTTTCGGTATCGCTACTTCTTGGTGCGCTGTTATCACCTATAACTTCTTCACCAACAAGATCGATAAGCTGACATACGCACTTGACGAGGTAGGTTATTCAATCGCACAGACATACGAAGCCAATCACGCAGACGAGGCTTAATTTTTGCTAACCCTTTAAAATTTTATCGCTATGGGTAAAGTAAAAATTAGGAAAGCAGACGTCTGGATCGATATGACTCCTATGTCCGACGTGATGGTGCTTTTGCTGACTTTCTTCATGTTGACGTCTACGTTCACGAAGTCTGAGCCAGTGAAAGTTGAAACGCCGGGATCTGTGTCTGAAATCAAGGTTCCAGACAAGAATGTCTTGAATATTCTTGTCGGTAATGACGGCAAGATATTCATGAGCATGGACAAGGTTACAGACGTGCAGACCGCCCTTGACGATGTTACCAACCAGTTTGGTATCACGTTGACGAGCGCGCAACGTTCCAAGTTCCTTGACGACCCCATGTGGGGTGTTCCAATGAGCGACCTGCAGAGCTATTTGAGCCTGAGCAAGACCGATATGCCAGAGGCCATCAAGAAGTATGGTATTCCGACGGACTCGGTACCTGGCAAGGAGGGAGAGGCTGCTATGAGCGAGTTCCAAATCTGGGTGAAGGCTGCACACCAGGCCAATCCCGATGCGAAAATCGCCATCAAGGCTGATGTCAAGACACCTTACAAGGTGGTCAAGAAGCTCATGTCGGAACTCCAGGATATGAATGAGAACCGTTACTACCTGATTACTCAATATAAGAAAGCGGAGGACGAATAAATGGGAGTAGGAAAAAGTAAACAGAAGAAGATGAATGTCCGCGTGGACTTCACGCCTATGGTGGACATGATGATGCTTCTTATCACGTTCTTCATGCTCTGTACGTCTTTGGCTAAGCCGCAGACTATGGAATTGAGTATGCCGAGTAACGATAAGAACTTGAAAGATGAGGACAAGACCGTGACAAAGGAGTCGTACACCATTACGATTTATTGTTGCGCTGACAACCAGGTCTACTATGTGGCTGGTTTGATCAAACCTGAACAACCCGACTGCCTAAAGAAAACTTCTTGGGGCTCGAAAGGTATTCGCCAGGTGCTCATCAGCCATGTCACCGAGGATGGAACGTCGCCCGTGCAGGATGTCATGAAGGCAAGACAAGCTCTTGACGATGAGCGTGCTAAACTTGAGGGCGAGGGCAAGAAGATGGATGATTCTACCTATAATAACAACTTGGCAAAGATCAAGGCTGGTATTATCAATGGCAAGAAAATCCAAACCTTGACTGTCATCATCAAGGCGACGGACAATTCAACCTACAAGAACTTGGTTGATGCTCTTGACGAGATGCAGATTTGCAGCATCGGTAAGTATGTGATTGATAAGATGAATGATCAAGACGAAGCTCTTCTCAAGAAGAACAACGTCAAGGAGTAAGTCGGAGGTCTAAATCATTAATAGTTTAAGAAAATGGCAAACATTGATTTAACAACGAACGGTTGGACCGATCTTGTCTTTGAGGGACGTAACAAAGAATATGGTGCTTATAAGCTCCGTAGGCAGACTCCTAAGAGAAACATCTTTTCAATCGTCATTATCGCGATTATAGCTTTGATCCTTATCGGCATTTATGTTGCTAAGTCGGCTTATGAACAGTACCAATTGGCTCACCAAAAGAATGAGCAGGTTACTGAGATTTCTGCCATCAAGCAGCCTGAAAAGAAGGCTGAGGTAAAGCGTAAGGAGATCCAGATGCCTGAGAAAAAACAGGAGGTGGTCAAAGAGGTGAAGTCTTCTATCAAGTTTACGGCACCTGTCATCAAAAAGGATAACGAGGTGAAGCCAGAAGATGAGATGAAGACGCAGGAAGAGCTGATGCAGACTAACACCGCTATTGGTGCGTTAGACGTTAAGGGTAACAGTGAAACTGGTGAAGTCCTTAAGGTTACTCAGCGTGTAGCTGACGAACCTGTGGCTGCTCCTAAGCCTGAGGTCGAGAATAAGGTCTTTGAGGTAGTGGAACAACAAGCTTCTTTCCCTGGTGGAGATGCAGCCTTGTTCAGATACCTGAATGAGAACCTTAAGTATCCCGCTGTTGCTCAGGAGAATGGCGTACAAGGTCGTGTCACGGTTTCCTTTGTGGTAGAGCGTGATGGCTCTATTACCGACTTAAAGGTGGAACGTGGTGTTGACCCCTCTCTTGACCGCGAGGCTATGCGTGTCGTAAGAGGTATGCCTCATTGGATTCCTGGTAAGCAGAACGGTAACACTGTGCGCTCACGTTTCAGACTGCCTGTGACGTTCAAGCTTAGTAACTAATTTTTTATTAGATGAAAGCAATATCTTACATTTTAGTAGGATTAACACTTGCAGCCAGCCTTTGTTCTTCTTGCTCTAACAAGAAGAACAAGGATGGTCGCACAGATACATATTCATCAGGGACGATTTCTTTCGTCTCTGATGAAAGTTTTAGTCCCATTATTGAGGAAGAGCGTAATGTCTTCCAGTTTGATTATCCCCAAGCTAAAGTTTCGCCGATTTATACAAACGAGTCGGATGCTATCAACCGTTTGTTGAGCGGCAAGACATGGCTTGCTTTTGCTGCGCGCAATTTCAAAGACTCTGAGCTTAAGAACCTGCAGGCTCGTAGTTATCGTCCTATGGCCATCAAAATAGCGTACGATGCGCTTGCTTTCATTGTGAACAAGGCTAATAAGGACACTATCATTTCCGTTCAAGATATTAAGAATGTCATGAATGGTAGTGCAAAACGTTGGAGAGACATATCTGGTGGTACCTCTAACGGAATCATTACTGTAGTTTTCGATAATCCTAAGTCGAGCACAGTTCATTATGTTGAAGATTCCATTCTTGGCGGCAAGCCTATTACCAATCCTAATGTGGCTGCTGTTAATAAGACCGCTGAGGTGATTAAATATGTTGAGAACAACCCAGGAGCAATTGGAGTTATTGGAAACAATTGGTTGAATGACAAGCATGATTCGACGAATCTCACTTTTAACAAGAATATTCGAGTGATGCGTGTTAGTAAGGTGCATCCTGCTACACCTGCTAGCAGTAGGTTGCCTTATCAATATTATATATATAATGGTGAATATCCGCTTGTTCGAACGATATACGCTTTGCTGAATGACCCTCGACAAGGGTTGCCTTGGGGCTTTGCTCATTTTATAGAGGGACCAAAGGGGCAGAGAATTGTCATGAAGGCAGGATTGTTGCCTGTATTAGGTGATATAAATGTGCGTGATGTTAACGTAAGTCAATAATTATAACTTTTTGGTATTTTGTACGTCTTCTTGATGTTACAAGTAGATTAATATTTAAAAATAGAGAAAGCAATTAAAGATTCGAACAACAACTCCATTTAGTATTTAGAATTATGAAGACGATTAAATATGTATTGGTTGGAGCATTGCTGTTTGGTGCAGCATCTCCTTTGATGGCACAAGATGACAACAAGACCATCATTGAGCAAGCCGTGAGTATCATTAAGAGTAAGCCTGCCAACCTCAAGGATCAGGTGAAGGATTTTTCGAAGAAATACAAGAAGAATGTGGAGGTGCTTACCGCGATTGGCAAGGCTTTTTTGGAGCAAAAGGACACTACAAATGCTAACTTTTTTGCTGATCAGGCCATTTCCCGAGATAGCAAAAGTGCACAAGCTTGGCTTCTAAAGGGTGATATTGCTGTAAGTCAAAATAATGGAGGAGCTGCGGCAACGGCCTACCAGAATGCTATGTATTTTGACCCGAAGGAACCTGAGGGGTATTATAAGTATGCCATGGTTCAGCGTGGAGTTGATCCGGCAGGAGCTGCTCAGGTGCTTGAAGACTTGCGTACTCAACGTCCAGACTATCCAGTTGACCAGCTCATAGGCCATATTTTCTTTAATGCGCAGAATTATGAGAAGGCATCTGAGGCGTTTACAAAGGTTGCTGATATCACCAAGATGAAGCCTGAGTATATTACAGAATTTGCTACTGCCACATGGCTTCTTGGCCAGCGTGAGAAGAGCATTGAAGTTTGCAAAGCAGGTCTTTCTGTTAATCCTCGTAAGGCTGCATGGAATCGTATTGCTTTTTATGATTACACAGACCTTAAGAAGACGAATGAAGCCTTGGCTTATGCCGACAAGCTTTTCCATGCGAGTGATTCAGCCCATTTCATAGCTGAGGATTATACCTATTACGGAGCTGCTTTGCTTCAGGCAAAGCGTTGGGATGAGTCTATCCAGTCTTTTAACAAGGCTTTGGAACTCAATGCTGGAAATAGCAAGCAGATTAGCATCGTCAACAAGAATTTGTCTGATGTGTACCTGCAGAAGGGAGATTATGACAATGCCGTGGCTTTCTTGGAGAGAAGCATGGCTGGCTCTGACAAGCCTACAATGGATCAACTTGACAACCTTGGTTCCCTCTACACGGAGATTGCCTCTAAGAAGTTGAAGGCCGAGGACAAAGCTGGAGCGGAGGCTGCTTTCCGTAATGCTGACCAGGTGTATGAGCGTATGCAGAAGGCGTATCCTAATTATGAGAACTACTGTAATTATATGCGTGGACAGATTAATGCAAATCTTGACCCTGACAGTAAGGCAGGTCTTGCTAAGCCTTATTATGAGGCTCTCATTAAGGCATTGGAGGCTAAGGAACAAAAGCAGAGCAGTGAACTTGCTATGCTTAAGCAAGCTTACCTTTACTTGATTGTTTATGACTTCAATGTACTTCAGGACAAGGCGACAGCCAAGCAGGTTGCTGCTAAGTTGTTAACGATTGATCCTGAGAATTCTGTTGCCAAGCAAGTGCAAGCATTGTAATTAGATTGAAGTCCTCTTCAAAATATTTTTGGATGCATCTCCTCGACAGGAGATGCATCTTTTCGTCTTTCTTCATTCATCTTATTCTATTTGAAAATCTTGTTATTTTCTTTATGATATTTAGAGACTTGCATGTCCGGAAATTGGATTTCGGAATGAAGTTCTTTCTTATATTATCTTTGTTTCCTTTGGGATTTTTTTCATGTAACTCTCCTAAAGGTGAAAAATGTCCAAACACGCATGAACTCGATGTAGAAAGTTGTTTTATTAAGCCTAAAGATTCTTTGTCTATTCATTTGACTCGACTGTCTTTTACTCAAGAGAACATGTTGTTTATACAATACTGTATTGTTAACGCAACACAATTGCATTATTCCTTCCCGATGAATATTGGATTGAAAAATTTGATAACGGCGCTTGGACACGTTTGCCATTTGATAATGGCTCGGCTTTGGTTGAGAAAGAAATTCCTGCGCACAGTAGTGTGAACTCTTTTGTTAAATTGCCCTTAAATGGGATAGGACTGTATAGGCTTTGCTATTTAGCATATTCTGACGATTCGAGGATAGGCTATCAGAAAATTATTTTAAAAATTAAATTCTCGTTAAACTCTAAAGGTTGCATGTAAAGTAACTTTGTTAATCGACTATCATACCACTGCCAAAACGTTTTTGCAAACCTATTTGCCTTGAAACATAAAAAGCCCAACCTTTTAGAGGTTGGGCCTATGTTGATTCTGATTTTGTTTTATCAGAACTTACTCAGCGAGGCTGATAGCATCGTTCGGGCAGACAGAAGCACATGTTCCGCACTCTGTGCACTCATCGGGGTTAATCTTGTAGATTTCGCCCTCAGAGATTGCGCCCACGGGGCACTCGTCAATACATGTACCGCAAGCAACGCAGTCATTTCCAATTACGTAAGCCATAATAATCTAAATGTTTATTGTTTATAATGTTTTTTAATTCTTTTATCAGGAGGAAAAAGGTTTGCTCCCTTCCTTAGTTGTTTGATGCAAAGATAGCTATTTTTTCGTTTAATACCTACAAATGATGATTTCTTTTTTCCAAATTTAACATTAAGTACTAAAAAATGATGGTTGATTTCTGATCGAACAATAATTCCCTCTGTATGGCGTTATATCTTATATGAAGCGTACACTGTATATCTTGCTTTTTCTTATCCTGTGCTTTGCAGATGCGCGGGGACAGGAGCGTACGGTAGAGAACCGCCCGTATACCGATTTGCGTAAGTTTCATTTTGGCATACTTGTAGGAACCCACCTGCAAGACCTTGAGTTCAACAATGTGGGACCGCAATTATTTACCAATGCAGACGGCACACAACAAGAATATGTCATCACCTGCGACCAAGACCGCTGGGACGATGGCTTTAGTGTAGGAGTTCTGGGTGAATTGCGCATTAACCGTACCCTTCAACTCCGTTTGGCGCCGGCCATGTATTTTGGCTCCCGCCACATTTCTTTTCATAACATGGACACCCATGCACCCGATTCGATGCTTTCGCGCAACCAGACATTGAAGAGCGTGTATTTTTCTTGTGCGCTTGACTTAATTGCCGCTTCGCCCCGTTTCAACAACCATCGTCCCTATGTCATGGTGGGGCTCAATCCAGTCGTAAACCTTAGTGGCGTGAGCAACGATTACCTCAAGTTGAAGCGTTACGACCTCTTTCTTGAGGCTGGCATTGGTTGCGATTTCTATTTGCCTTTCTTTAAGATAAGGCCTGAGCTGAAATTCATGTATGGATTAACCAACTGTCTTGACACAAATCACGCTTCGTCTATCAGCGATCGTTCCATGCTTCCTTACACAAAATCTGTCAATAAGGCTCGGTCCAAGATGATTGCCCTAACTTTCTATTTTGAGTAGGGGTGGGCTTTCTGCCAGTCCTTTCCATGTTAGTGGCTGGCGCGGTTGATGGCTTTTCGATAGGCCTGTATGATAGGGTCGTTTCCCTGTGCATCCATTCGCTTGAAAATTTTTTCCAGTTTCTTGGTTTGCTTTTTGATGCGTCGTAATCGTGGATCGATGCTGTCGGCCAAGCTGAAGCTGTAGCCTGTAATGGGATGCCGGAGTTGAAACTCACGCTTGGCCTCTTTCGTCCAGCGTTTCACGCTCTCCGCTAGCAGCTTGTTGCTATAGTGCCCGTGCACCACCACTTCGCCAATGTTTTTGTAGTCTTGGATGATGGGCAAGGAATCGCCAACCAGAGCAGAAGGTATACACAATGACACATAGCCGGGCTTGTTGATGTGCAGCGTGTCGAACCGTTCTGGTATCAGAACCTCTCCCAGCACGTTTGTAGAGTCGGCCTTCTTGTGGTCTGCCCATACCAATGCATCCTTGACGGGTTCGTTCAGCTCCGGGTCGTACACTTCGATATGCCGTTGCGCAGAGATGGATGCGCAAACTGTTAGTAAGGAGATAGGAAAAAGTAATTTCTTCTTATTCATAAACTTGTGTTTGTTAGAATGTTAATACATGTCATTCCATATTTTCCAATTAAGAATCTTCTTTAGTTGACCTCTTGTGGCTGTATGCATTTTGTTTATTGCAAAGGTAATCATTTTCCGTTAGTAGCGCGAGCGTAAAGCTTGACTTGTGACATTTTAACGTTTCATATTTAATGAAAATATCTTTTTCTTTGGGGCGGTTGTCTAAAAATGATTAACTTTGCAATCTAATTAGAATAACGCAAGTATATACATGGCTGAAACGAAGAAAATTAAGACTGCATTAATCTCAGTCTTCCACAAGGATGGCTTGGAGGAAATCCTGGCCAAGTTACATGAAGAAGGCGTTTCCTTCCTTAGCACAGGAGGCACGCAGAAGTTTATTGAGAGCCTGGGTTATCCCTGTCAGAAAGTGGAGGAAGTGACAACCTATCCTTCCATATTGGGTGGTCGTGTCAAGACCCTCCATCCCAAAATTTTCGGAGGCATCCTTGCCCGTCGCGACAATGAGGGCGACCTGCATCAGATGGCCGAATACGATATCCCTGCCATTGACTTGGTCGTAGTTGACCTCTATCCGTTTGAGCAGACTGTTGCCAGTGGGGCTTCCGAGGCTGATATCATTGAGAAAATTGACATAGGTGGCATTTCGCTTATCCGTGCTGGTGCCAAAAATTTTAGGGATGTGGTCATCGTTCCCAGCAAAGCCGAGTACGGCATATTGCTCGACGTGCTGAAGTCAAAGGGCGCGCAGACAGATTTGTCTGAACGCAAGCAGTTTGCGGAGCGCGCTTTCGGCGTGAGCAGCCATTACGACACAGCCATTCACAATTGGTTCGCCAAATAGTTTCAGCTTCAGAACTTTATTATTGACATGGGATTTTTTTCATTTATTCAAGAGATTGCAATGGATCTTGGCACCGCCAACACCATCATCATCAGCGACGACAAGATTGTCGTTGACGAACCGTCGGTGGTCGCGTTGGATCGTCGAACAGACAAGATGATTGCCGTGGGTGAGAAAGCCAAGATGATGTATGAGAAGACGCACGACAACATCCGTACCATCCGCCCCCTGCGCGATGGAGTTATTGCCGACTTCACAGCGTGCGAGCAGATGATGCGCGGCCTGATTAAAATGGTGCACACGGGATCGCGTCTGTTCTCACCGTCGTTGCGTATGGTCATTGGAGTGCCATCTGGTTCCACGGAGGTCGAGTTGCGTGCTGTGCGCGATTCTGCCGAGCATGCCGACGGGCGTGATGTCTATCTTATCTTTGAGCCGATGGCTGCGGCTATTGGTATCGGGATAGATGTGGAGGCTCCTGAAGGCAATATGATTGTTGATATTGGTGGCGGTTCCACAGAGATTGCCGTTATCTCGTTGGGTGGTATCGTGAGTAACAACTCCATTCGTATAGCGGGCGATGACTTGACTGCTGATATCCAGGAATACATGAGCCGTCAGCACAATGTGAAGGTTTCTGAGCGTATGGCTGAGCGCATCAAGATACATGTGGGGTCTGCCTTAACCGACCTCGGAGACGAGGCACCAGAAGATTATGTGGTGCATGGGCCTAATCGCATCACGGCGCTCCCCATGGAGGTGCCTGTGTGTTATCAGGAAATCGCGCATTGCCTGGACAAGACGGTCGCGAAGATTGAGAATGCGGTGCTGTCTGCCCTCGAGTCCACTCCACCTGAGCTCTATGCCGATATTGTGAAGAATGGCATTTACCTAACAGGTGGCGGTGCCTTGTTGCGTGGCCTCGACAAGCGCTTGCAAGACAAGATTAGCATTCCTTTTCACATCGCAGAGGATCCTCTCCATAGTGTGGCCAAGGGTGCAGGAATTGCCTTGAAGAACGTCAACCGGTTCTCATTCCTGATGAGATAAGTTTTTTGTTTGAGCTGTGCGTAATCTGTTAGAATTTCTTGCACGCTACAACCATTGGCTTCTTTTCGTCATCCTAGAGTTGATTGGTGTTGTGTTGTTGTTCCAATACAACAGTTATCAGGGCAGTGTTTGGTTTTCATCCGCCAATGCTGTTGCTGGCAGAGTGCTGAGTTGGGATGCCAAGGTTGAGTCATTCTTCTCCATGTCGAAGGCCAACCAGGAACTCACGCAGCGCAACTTGTATTTGGAACAGCAGGTGAAGATGTTGTCGAGCCAATTGGGCGAGGTCACTAAGGACACAGCATGGGTGCATCGCAACCAGCTGTCGTTGCTTAGGTCCTTTAAGCTGATTCCTGCAAAGGTGGTCAGCAACTCCGTGAGTCGCTCCGATAATCTTATCACCATCAACAAGGGTAGTGCCGATGGAGTGCGTAAAGATATGGGCGTTGCCTGCGGCCAGGGGGTCGTTGGCATCGTTTATATGGTTTCGGCTCATTACTCAGTTGTCATACCTGTCCTCAATACGTCATCTTATATTAGTTGCCGCATCCGTGGTCGTGGTTATTTTGGTTATCTCCATTGGAACGGAGGTGATTCTCGCTTGGCCTATGTAGAGGAAGTGCCACGCCATGCACATTTTCGCCTGTATGAGTATGTGGAGACCAGTGGCTATTCATCAGTCTTCCCACCTGGTATAATGGTGGGCAAGATTCTCCACGTTTACAACTCTGCCGATGGTGTGTCTTACCGTTTACAGGTCGAATTGTCCACTGATTTTGGCAACTTGAGTGATGTGTGCGTGGTTGACAACACGCCTATGTTGGAGCAGATGGAAATCATGCGCTCAACACGTGATTCTTTGAAAGTAGTGAAAGATGGTAAGTAATTAGGGATGAACATTGAATTCTTTAAGCGGCTGGTGCTTTTCTTTGTCTTGTTGTTGGTGCAAGTGCTTGTACTCAATCATATCCACCTGTTCGACTGTGCCACGCCGTTGCTTTATGTTTACTTTGTGATTAGTTTCCAGCGGGGCTATCCCCGTTGGGCTATTTTGCTGTATAGCTTCCTACTGGGTCTTTGCCTCGATGTTTTCTCTGATACGCCTGGTGTCGCTACAATGTCCATGACTCTTGTGGGTTTCCTACAGCCTTATGTTCTCGATTTATTCATGCAGCGCGATGATGATGAGAGCTTTCAGCCAGCCATTTGCACCATGGGGCCTGTTACTTTTTTTTATTACTCCTTATTGTTGACGCTCGCTTATTGTGTGGTGTTCTTTGCTCTTGACACATTTAGCTTCTTCAATGGTCTTCAATGGCTGTTGAGTGTCTTGGGCAGTTTTGTGCTGTCAGAATTGTTGCTTTTCGTGGTTGATGGGTTAAGAAAGAAGTAAGTTGCATGAAAGATTTCAATCTCGATAACCGTCGTTATGTCATCGGAGGTGTAGCCATACTCATTGTTGTGGTTTATATGATTCGTCTTTTCATGTTTCAACTTGTCAGTGACGATTACCGAAAGAGTGCCGACTCCAACGCTTTTCTTAAACGTGTTGAGTTCCCTTCCCGTGGTGTTATTCGTGACAGGAATGGTAAGTTGTTGGTTTTCAACCAGCCAGCTTATGACATCATGGTAGTTATGAACGAGGCAAAGGGACGTCTTGATACTCTTGACTTGTGCCAAACGCTTGGTATTACAAAAGAGTATTTTATTAAACGTATGGACGACATCAAAGATCGCACCAAAAATCCAGGCTATTCCCGTTTTACACAACAGCTCTTCATGAGCCAGATAAATGACAAGGATTATAGTGTTTTCCAGGAGAAGATGTTTAGATTCCCTGGTTTCTATGTGCAGAAACGCACCGTGCGGCAATATGAGTACCCTTATGCCGCCCATGTCCTGGGCGATGTGGGCGAGGTCTCACCAGCTGATATTGAGGATGACGACTATTATCAGGCAGGCGACTACATAGGTAAGCTTGGTGTGGAGCGGAGCTATGAGAAGCAACTTCGTGGCGAGAAGGGTGTTCAGATTCTCTTGCGCGATGCCCATGGACGCATACAGGGACAGTACCAGCACGGTCGTTTTGACCGTCGCCCAAGAGCTGGTCGTGACTTGACTTTAGGTATTGACATCAACCTGCAAGCCACTGCGGAACGTATGCTTGAGGGTAAGATAGGTGCTATCGTGGCCATTGACCCACAGACAGGTCAGGTATTATGCATGGCATCTTCACCTTCTTACGATCCGCGCTTGCTTGAGGGGCATAACCGTAGCAAATACCATTCCTATCTGTCACGCGATGTTTGGAAGCCTCTTCTCAACCGTGCCATCATGGGGCAGTATCCCCCTGGTTCTACCTTTAAGACCACGCAAGGGCTCACATTTTTGTCTGAAGGCATCATCAACAGCCATACCATGTTTCCCTGCCATCGCGGCTTCTCTTATAAAGGTCTTCATGTCGGGTGCCACAGTCATCCGTCTCCTTTGTCTATCATTCCGGCCATTAGCACCTCATGCAATGGCTTTTTCTGTTGGGGACTCTATTATATGCTGTCTAACAGACGTAAATATCCCAGCGTGCAAGTTGCCATGAACACTTGGCGCGACTACATGGTAAGCATGGGCTTCGGCTATCGTCTTGGCATTGACTTGCCTGGTGAGAAGCGTGGTCTCATTCCTAATGCTAGTTTTTACGACAAGGCTTACCATGGTTCTTGGAATGGTCTGACCGTTATTAGTATTAGCATCGGCCAAGGGGAAGTGAACCTCACGCCGCTTCAGATAGCCAACTTGGGCGCGACGATTGCCAATCGAGGTTATTTTTATGTGCCCCATGTTGTAAGAGAAATCCAAGGAGAGCCCCTTGATACCCTTTACACGCGCCGCCATTATACCCGAGCCAATCGTCGTGCATACGATATAATAGTGGCAGGCATGCGTTCCTCGGCGATGGGAGGAACTTGCCGGATACTTAACTCTTTGCCTTTTGCGGCTTGTGGCAAGACAGGAACGGCGCAGAACAGGGGGCACGACCACTCGGTCTTCATGGGTTTTGCCCCCATGGACAACCCCAAGATAGCTGTTGCTGTATATGTGGAGAACGGTGGTTGGGGTGCCGATTTTGGTGTTCCCATGGGAAAGGTTATCATGGAGCAGTATATTATGGGCAAGTTGAGTAAGGCTGGTGAGAACCTGGCCGCAGAAATGCAGAAACGCAGGATTGGTTATGGAAACAGTGAACGATGACAAGCGCCAGCCAAGTGTGCTCCGCAGTCTTGACTGGTGGACGATAGGCATCTACTTGGCTTTGCTCGCATTCGGCTGGGTAAGCGTTTGCGGTGCAAGCTACACATATGGCGAGACCGATATTTTTAGTCTTGACACGCGCTCAGGTATGCAAATAGTGTGGATTGGCACATCGCTCGTTTTGGGCTTTGTGCTTCTTATGCTTGATGACCGTTTCTACGACACATTTGCCTATGTGATTTATGCGATGTTTCTCTTGTTGCTTTTTGTGACCATCTTCAATCCCCATGAAATTAAGGGGTCGAGGTCATGGCTGGTGTTGGGGCCGCTGAGGTTGCAACCTGCTGAGTTCGCTAAATTCGCAACAGCCCTCGCGGTGGCCAAACTCATGAGCACCTATGGTTTTGACATCCATAAGCCCAAGCATTTTGCGGCGGCGGTAGCAGTTGTCGTGATGCCTATGCTTTTCATTGTCGGCCAGCGCGAGACGGGATCGGCTTTGGTCTACCTTTCGTTCTTCCTGATGTTTTATCGTGAGGGTATGCCTGGCAGTATACTTTTCACAGGCGTGGCCATGGTTGTCTATTTCGTTGTTGGCATCAAGTATGAGCAAGTGTTTTTGATGCAGACACCTACTTCGGTGGGCAAATTCGTGGTGCTTCTCCTTGTCCAGGTTTTCACTTCAGCCATGGTCTATGTATATTGCAAGGAAAAGGAACGAGCCATACGATTAGGGCTTATCTCCATCGCGTTGACGCTTGTGGCTCTTCTGTTTTCGCTGTATGTCATTCCGTTTGACGTGGTATGGGTGCAATTGCTTATCTGTGCGGGGCTCATAGGCTACCTTGTATACGAAGGATTGTCCACACAGATTATCCATTACCTGCTTATCGGATTGTTTTCCGTCGGATCCATTGCTTTCTTTTATAGTGCAGATTATGTGCTCAACGACATCATGGAGCCACACCAAAGGGTGCGCGTCAATGTGCTTCTTGGGCTTGATGAAGACTTGGCGGGCGCTGGTTACAACGTTCACCAGAGCGAGATAGCCATTGGGTCAGGTGGCCTTCGTGGCAAGGGATTTCTCAATGGCACGCAGACCAAGTTGCGTTTCGTCCCAGAACAGGATACTGACTTTATCTTCTGCACCGTAGGCGAAGAGGAGGGCTTCCTGGGATCTGCTGGTGTGTTGTTGCTGTTCCTTGCACTGATTTTGCGGCTCATTTATTTATCCGAAAGGCAACCTTTCAAGTTTGGACGGGTGTATGGTTATTGCGTGCTAAGTGTCTTTTTGTTTCATGTCTTCATCAATGTGGGCATGGTTTTGGGTCTCACGCCTGTGATAGGCATTCCGTTGCCTTTCTTCAGTTATGGTGGCTCTTCGCTGTGGGGCTTCACCATTTTGCTATTCATTTTCCTACGTATTGATGCGGGGCGTAATCTTGTGCGTTCTTAAAATGCAAGTTGCCGCATCTCCAATGCCTATTGCGGGAGATGCAGCAACTTGCGTTTTATCCTTTTGCTCTTATTATTTCCTTTCCATTTCGATACCCACGTCCGACACGCCAGGCAGTATTTCACGTTTCATGTCATGCCGTATGGTGATGTGTAGTGAGTCGTTTTTTTGTAGTGTCATAACTGACACGGGAAAACGATATTGGTAAAAACCAATGCCCTTTCCCTTCACCCTCCCGTTTGTGTCCATCAGTGGGCAGTTGATGGTGTCTATAACTGTCTTGTTGGATGGAATTACGGTTTGCTCGACGATAAGCGTCATACTGATGAATGGGAAGGCATTGTTAATGCGCAGTCCCATGCTTGTGGCGTACAGTCCTGTGTTGGCCAAAGGTGGCACGTCAAATTTCAGCGTGTCTATTTTCTCCCATCCGGCAATAGGTGTGTGATTGTAATGGTCATACACTTTGTCGCCAGTGCATGCCACACAAAGCAATCCTGACAGGAGCAGCATCGTCAGTGTTCTCATTGCTTCTCCGTTTTGGGATTGGCCGGAGCCTGTTTCTTGTCCTGTTGTGGTCTGGTGGCTTGTTGTATGCCCTGTGTTTGCGTAGCTTCGTCTTGAGCGACGTTGTTTCTGTTGGGCTTGTTGGGACGTTTGGGATTGATTCGGCGTTTCTGTTGTCCATCTGTCCGCTTTGCCTCTTTTGGCCTTGGCGTGGCTTTTCCCTCTTTGTTAGGCTTTCCCTGTTGTGCCTTGCAGTTCTCGGCCTTAGCCTTGCGGTTTTTCTGTCCGTTCTTCTTTCGTTTTGTTTTGTCAAAGCGGCTTAGGTCGGCATCAGCCAATAGGTCGATAGGCTGCTTCTGCTCCTTCGCCTTGTTGTCTTCTTGCAGTGAGAGAGGTTTCTCTCCCTGCTGGTTCATGGTGATGATTTCCCTTGCTCGCGCAGCCGTGATGGTCTCAGTGTTGGCCGCAAGGTTCTTGTCTGTCGAGTAGGTGCACAGACCGGCGAGAATGTCAGTCTTGAAGAGATGGTAATCGCTGTCCTGCGTTTGCAGGATGGCATCCTTGGGCGGCAGCTTGCGCGTGGCCTCCATGTAGTCGTCCACCTCATAGTTGAGACAGCATTTCAGCTTGGCGCACATGCCCGCCAGTTTTTGTGGGTTGAGCGAAATGTCCTGGAAACGTGCGGCGTTGGTTGACACGCTTGAGAAGTTTTTCATCCAAGTGGCGCAGCACAGTTCCCGGCCGCAAGGCCCTGTGCCGCCGATGCGCCCAGCCTCTTGCCGCGCTCCGATTTGCTTCATCTCGATGCGCACATGGAATGTGGCCGCCAGGTCCTTGATGAGCTGCCGGAAGTCGACGCGCTCATCAGCGATGTAATAGAAGATGGCCTTGTTGCCGTCACCTTGATATTCCACGTCGCCAATTTTCATCTGTAGACCGAGCCTTTTGGCAATCTGTCGACTTTCAATCATGGTGTCATGCTCTCGGCTTTTGGCTTCTTGGTATTTCTCCATGTCCACAGGCTTTGCAATGCGGTAGATGCGCCTGATGTCATCTGCAGACTTGAGATTAGCTTTCTTGATTTGCAATTTCACCAGCCTGCCTGTCAGTGTCACCACACCGATGTCGTGGCCAGGATTGGCCTCCACGGCCACGATGTCTCCTTTTTGCAGCCGTAGCTTGTTCACGTTGTGGTAATAGCCTTTGCGTGTGTTCTTGAATTGCACCTCCACGAGGTCGGTCGACTCCGTGTTCCCTGGCACGTCTGCCAGCCAGTCGTAGGTGTTGAGTTGCTTGTCTTGTCGTCCCACGCCAGCACGGCAAAGTCCACGGTCGCACCCTGTACATGTATTGTTGTTCATGATGTGTGTTTTAAGGTAAGAAAAATAAATGTCATCTCCTGAGGAGAATGGTCATATTGAGAGCCAGGTTGAAGAGTTGAATCTTCGCGTTGGCGTTTTGTCCTATGTCACGGTGTGTGTGTTGCAGGAGCTCAGCCATTTCCACCACGTTGCGCTCATTGATGAAGCGTCCGAATTTGTGGCTGAACTTTTCTTCCTCTTGCGTCATGTAGTTGAGCTCTGGCTGCTTAAAGTTCGACATGAAGTTTTCGCGCACCAAGTACAGGAAGTAGACCAGCATGCGCCGTTGTTTCTCGCGTCCCAGTGCTGCGGTTTCTTCCCCCCATGCCTTCAGACCCCTCACGTCGCGCATATAGGCTTGTCGCATCAGACTCACAAATAGGTCGAAAAACTGCCTATTCTCACTGTCGCTTCGCAGTTCCTCGGTTGCCGTCAGCCAGTTGCCAGCTGCGGCGTGGGCCACGCGCTGAGCCAAGTCGGGGTCTATTCCTCGTTGGCTGCAGAGGGCTTGTTCGATGTCTGGTGTGCTGATACGATGCACGTCAAACCGTTGCACACGGCTGCGTATGGTCTCAAGGAGCAATTCTGGAGCCTCGCTCACCAGCAGGAATATCGTTTGCTGTGGCGGCTCTTCCAGGAGCTTGAGCAGCTTGTTGGCGCAAGTGGCGTTCATCCTTTCGGGCAGCCATATCAGACTGACCTTGTATCCTCCCAGAGCAGACTTCATGTTGAGGTCGTGTGTGAGGGCATCGCTTTCCGCTTCATAGATTGCAGCCTGCTGGTTTTCGGCAGACATGGCGTTCATCCATTGGTTCATGGTGAAGTAAGGACTCTTGCTGATGAGTGTGCGCCATTCGCTTGCAAAGTCGTCGCTGGTGATTTTGCGGTCGCTCGACGTACCCTTGGGGCGTATCACGGGGTAGGAGAAATGTAAGTCGGGGTGTTGCCATTTGGCCAGCATGGCTTCGGCGTTGAGCGTTGCGGCCTCATTGCTGAGCAGCGAGTGGCCGTTGTGGCGCTCCCCGAGGAGGTATGAGGCAAAGGCCAACGCCAATGCCAACTTGCCACAGCCTGCTGGTCCTGTGAACAGTAGCGCGTGTGGCACGCGCTGCTCCTCGACAAGCTGGAGCAACCTGCTGATGGATTCCCGTTGACCTATGACCTTGCTGAACTGCATGGCTTCAAAGCAATTTTTTGGTTATCTGTACCACGCTGTCAATGGCCGAGATTGTGTAGAAGTGAATGTCGCGCACGCCATGGGCGTACAGTTCCTTGCACTGGGCCGTAGTCCATTCCACACCGAGAGCTTTGGCATCTTCGTCTGTCTTGCATTTCAGAGCCTCTTGGGCCAATTCCTGTGGCATGTCGCAATGGAAAGTCTTGGGCACCTGGGTGATTTGCGACAGCTTAGCAAACGGTTTAATGCCTGGTACAATGGGCATGGTGATGCCCATCTCTCGCGCTTTCTTCACGAAGTTGAAATATTTGTTGTTGTCAAAAAACAGTTGTGTGACGGAATATTCGGCGCCGAGGTCTTGCTTTTCCTTTAGGTGTTTCATGTCCATCTCAAGGTTGGGCGCCTCCTCGTGCTTCTCAGGATAGGCTGCCACGCCATAGTGGAATGGTGCGCCTGGATGGCGCATGGTAGTACCGTCTATGAAATGTCCTGCGTTGAACTCGTTCACTTGGCGGATGAGGTCGGTCGTGTGTGTGTGCCCGCCTGGTGTAGCCGTGAACATACGGTCTTCCTTGGCCTTGTCGCCTCGGAGCAGCAGCACATTGTTGATGCCCAAGAACTGCAGGTCAAGCAACTCGTACTCGATGTCCTCGGCCGTGGCACCGCTACAGATGACGTGGGGGATGACTGGCAACCCGTAGCGTCGCTGGATGGCAGCGGCAATGGCGATGGTTCCGGGGCGTCGGCGTATGCGTAGCCGCTCATACTGCCCGTCGGGCAGCTCGCGATACACAAACTCGCTGTGGTGGGTGGTTATGTTGATGTAGAGCGGATTGAAATCTTTCAGCTTGTCGATGTTGCGAAACAAGGCCTCCGTGCCGTTTCCTTTTAGGGGTGGCAGCACCTCGAAGGAGAAACGGTGCGCAGCCGTGTTGTCGTTCAGTAGGTCTATGACGCTCATGTGCTTGGTCTTTTGGAATGTTACAGACTACAAAGTTAACAAAAAAGTTTCATAAACACCTTTTTGTGTCTTACTTTTCGTCATTTCGTCCACCCGTTTCCTTTTTCGCTGCCTATTGGCAAGCAAGGATGTTTTTCCCCACCTTTTACACCCCTTGGCTTCCTTGTTTGGCCAAAGGTTGTCATCAGCCTGTTGTCGGTTGGTGCTTACAAAAAGAAAGAGCGCAAGTTTTTCGGGGAGGAAAATCTGCGCTCTATGTTTTAGACCTTGGGTGTAAAGCCTTGTTAGGCCTGGTGCATACCTTGTCTTATACGGGTTCTTTGCCTGCCAATGACTTAAGCTGCCCAAAGTGGGTGATGCATACCAGTCGCGGGTGGCTGTACTCCTCTGTTTGCTCGTGTCGCCAGATGCTGCTGAAGGGGATGTGTACAGCCGAGCCTCCCAATTGCAATACTGGCTCGATGTCTGATCGAAACGAATTGCCCACCATGAGCAGGTGGTCGATTGTCGTTCCAAATCGCTGGCATAACTTCGTGTATTCGTCTTTTGTCTTGTCGCTCACCACGACGATGTCATCGAAAAGCGAAGCGAGACCCGAGCGTTGCAATTTGCTCTCTTGGTCGAGCAATTCGCCTTTGGTGAATACCACCATGGCAAAGCGTTTTGACTGGTGCAGGGTCTCAAGCGTCGGCCTCACTTCAGGTAGGGGCGTGGCAGGTAGTTGCAGCAGTGATTTGCCCAGGTTTATGATGCGCAGCACGTCGGCCGCGCTGACCTGTCCGCGGCTCACCTTCACCGCGTTTTCTACAAGCGACAGGGTGAATGCCTTGCTGCCATAACCCAGCAGGGGCATGTTGGCCGTCTCGGTCTGGAAGAGCATCTCGCTCACTGTGGCCTCATCTGCATAAGGAGCGAGCACCTGGCAATAGTCTTTCTCCACCTGGTCGAAGTGGCCTTGGCAGTCCCATAGCGTGTCGTCGGCGTCGAATGCGAGGAGGCAGATGCCTTGGTCGGACAATCGCTGAATGTCGAAGTTGTTATTCATCATATTGCAAAATTACGAATTTCTTGTCAAGCCGGCAGTACAGCAGGACGTTTTGTTGCTTGGCTCACGCATCTTGTCTGCGCATCTTGGGCAAAAAGATGGCACAGACACCTATCAGGGGCAGAAGCGTGCTGATTTTAAGCACGCTGTCGATGCCCCACGAGTCGGCCACATAGCCGAAGAGGGCGCTGCCCACACCGCCCACGCCGAACGAAAGGCCATAGAAAAGACCTGCCACGATGCCCGTGTGGTGGGGCATGAGGTCGGTGGCAAAGACAAGAATGGCCGAAAAAGCTGAGGCGATGATAATGCCAATGATGATGCTCAGGAGGATGGTTCCCCACAGCGTTGGGATGTAGGGTAGGGCGATGGTGAAGGGCGCCACGCCGAAGATGGAGAATAAGATCACGCTCTTGCGCCCATACTTGTCGCCAATCCATCCACCTACCAGCGTGCCGATTACCTCTGAGGCGAGAAAGGCAAACAGGCAATATTGCGACACTTGCACGGAAGTGTTAAACTTGTCGATGAGGAAGAACGTGTAGTAGTTGGTCATGCTCACCGTGTAGAAATTCTTGGAGAACATGAGGATGAACAGCAGTGCGACAAAAACGATTTTCCATCGCATATTGTAGTGCTTGGCCGTTGACCAGGTAACGGCATTGGCCTTGCGGTGGCTGGCCAGTGCCCTTACTTGCCAGCGTCCTATGTAATAGAGCACAGCGGATGCCAGCACCGCGATGATGGCAAACCATCGGACGGCGGGCAACCCATGGGGGATGATGATGAGGGCGGCCAGCAATGGGCCAAACGCAAATCCACCGTTGCCTCCCACTTGAAAGATGCTTTGCCCCAACCCCTTGCGGTTTCCCGCTGCCACTTGTGCCACCTGTGAGGCTTGTGGGTGGAAGATGGAGGAACCACAGCCTATCAGTGCCACGGCAATCATCACTTGGGCGTAGCTCGTGGAAAGGGAGAGCGTGAAGATGCCTATGACCGTGAACAGCATGCCGATGGACAGTTGCCACTTGTGATGGTGCTTGTCGGAATAGAGGCCCACAAGAGGCTGTATGACCGAAGATGTGACTTGCAGGTTCAGCGTGAGCAAGCCTATCTGGATGAACGATAGGCCGAGGTTGCTTTTCAGCATCGGGTAGATGGCGGGGAGCATCGACTGGATGGTGTCGTTGAGCAAATGGCAAAAGCTGACGGTGAACAAAATCATGAAGGCTGTGCCGCCGGTGGCCTTTGCCGCTTGGTCTGTTGAGATGCGCATGGTCTGTTTTGTTTTAATCAGTTATCCCTTTCTTGTGCGTGTTTGCGTTTTTTCTTCTCGCATTTTCGTGTGCAAAAATATAAAGAATTCGGCAATTTAGAGGTAAAATAAGATGAAAAAATAATTCTGGTGTCTCCTATTTTGGGTTTGTGCAGAAGTTGAACTTTCCTTGTTTGTTAGCAAAAGAAAATGGAGGAAGATGTAACTTTTTCAATTATATTCAGTAATTTCGCAATCAGTTTTGCAGCTTTATGCACATTTTTTCATCAAAGACATACAGTATGTTTAAAGATTTTAGACTTTTCTTGACATTCCGAATTCTTTTGGTTTTGTCGTTAACGGGTATTGAGGCTGCTGCCTGTGGGGACTGCTGGATATGCGCGCAGACCGTAGACGACGCGCCACCCCGTTACAGTGTGGGGTACTACCGAGACCATGCCTTCCTTCGACAAGACTCTGATTTTACCGTGGTCGACACCCAACTGGAGTGGCCTGAAGCCATCGATTTTGCTGATGTCCGCCCCTTGCAGTCATATGTGGATTCCCTTCTCTTTTCTTCGCCTGTGGCCGATGGTGAGTGGGCGTATGCCAATTTCAAGCGGCGTTTGGGGTCTCCTTTAACGAGACAACTGGAGTTTCTGCCCGACGATCGTCGGTTCTGCTACGTTTCCACACAGGTGCGCGTCAAGACTTACCAGCCACGCCAATGGATTTGTTTGGAGGTGCGGCAAGTGGTGGAGCCAGGGAGCTTGTCGCCCGTCAAACGGCGTGACCTCTTTCGCATGGTCACCTTCGACTTGCAAACCGACAAGGTGATGCAAACCGAAGACTTGTTGCGTGTGGGGCGTCTCAACCACTTGGATGAGGACAGCTACAACTTTGTGTTTGCGCAGCTTGATGACAGCCGTTTTTACGGATTGCGCAAGGCTGATGTAGATGGGGCGTGGATAGATGGGAAGGCGCGGCTGGTGGGACTGCATATAGACTGTGCCACCGACGACGAGCGCTTTTCCTATGAGCGGGTCTTGCCTGTGACTTCCATGTTCAACCTGCTGACACGCGAAGCCAAGCGTATGATTGGGCGCAAGGAAGTGAGTCGCCGGCCTCTTTTCAGCTCCTTGCGCCAAACATGGCAGGGCGACACAATCTATAATAAGGTGGATCAGATGTCCTCGTTTAAGGGTGGACGTGCCGCGCTCGATAACTACTTGTCATCCATTAGCCTTTTCGACCGTTCGCAAGACTCGTTGGCTCATGGCGAGGTTATCGTGGCTTTCGTGGTTGATAAGGAAGGCAACTTGTGCGATGTGCATGTTGTGTCGCCCGTCAGTCCGACGGCAGACCGCCACGCAGTGTCCATTGTCAAAGGTATGCCAAGTTGGGAACCGGGGCGATGCGACGGCAAGGCCGTTCCTGTTAGGGTGTACCAGAAGTTTGAATATTGACAGCAACGTAGTCTTGGTGAGTTTGGACGGTTATGGATAAGGGGGGCGCCGCAATTCTTGTCGCAGCGGTCGTGCTGGCCTTAGAGGCCGTGTGGGCCGCAGAGAGCAAGTGCGTAGGATGTTCGGGCTGGCGGGTGTTGGCGCGTCCGTGCTGGCCTTGACATTCATGCCAAAATGCCGCCTTATAGACCCTTGCCAAAATGAGTGTAAGACAAGGCGGAAAAATGGGCAAATGGGTTTTTGCTGTGGTTCGTAGTGATGCAAAGAAGCGGGCTGCATCGCACAGTCAGGTTGACGCAGTCCGCTTCTTACGGGTACTTTGGGCTTGGCTTTAGCCTATGATTGCTTTTCGCTGCATCTTTATGGCTATTGCCTTCCCTGAACTTACAGATTGAGCTCCAGTCCTACGGGGCAGTGGTCGCTGCCCATGATGTCTGTCAAGATTGTTGCGTCTACGATACTACTGTTAAGTCTTTTGGAGACAAGGAAATAGTCGATGCGCCATCCTGCGTTCTTCTCGCGTGAGCGAAAGCGATAGCTCCACCAGCTGTAAGTCACATTGTCTGGATGCATGAAGCGGAAGGTGTCGGTGAAACCGCTGTCGAGGAGCTGGGTCATCTTCTCGCGTTCCTCATCGGTGAAGCCCGCGTTGTTGTGGTTGGTTTTAGGGTTCTTCAGGTCAATGTCTTCATGAGCCACATTCATGTCCCCACACACGATTACGGGTTTCTGCTTGTCAAGGGCGAGGAGATACGCCCGAAAGTCGTCTTCCCATTGCATGCGGTAAGGCAGACGGCGAGGCTTCACTTCTCCATCATTGGCGTTTTGCGAGTTGGGCGTGTACACGCTTACCAGATAGAATGTCGGCATCTCCAGTGTGATGACCCTTCCCTCATGGTCGTGCTCGTCTATGTTCATTCCATAACTCACGTTGAGTGGGTGTTGCTTGGTGAAGATGGCGGTTCCACTATAACCCTTGCGGTCTGCATAGTTCCAATAGCTTTCATAGCCGTCAAAGCTGAGATCGAGTTGCCCTGCCTGCATCTTCGTTTCGTTGAGGCAGAAGAAATCTGCGTCGAGCAAGCGGAAAACGGCTTCAAACCCTGGACGGTTCTTTTCAGGGTCGGGCTTCATGCAAGCCCTGAGTCCGTTCACGTTCCAAGATATAAACTTAGTCATGATTACTGGTTCTTCGACACGAGCTGATAATAGACTATGTTGTAGTTGCCCTTTTGCGTCTGGTTGTTCACTTGAAGGTTATAGGTGCGCATATAGAGTTCCATGGCTTTCTTCTCAGCGTTGAAGTAGCCCATGGAGTTGCTGTTCATGTTGAGGAAGTTCACTTTCAAGTCATACAGTCTTGTGTTGATCTCAGCATTTTTGATGAGAATGCTGTAAGGCATGATGTTCATCACGCAGTAGGGAGAAAGGAAGTCCTTGGTGTTGTAAAATGAGATACCGCAAGTGAGATCCTGCTTGGGCGCTTTCTTCATGGCAGTGCGCAGAGAGTCGTTGACGGTTCCTTCAGCAACACCCTCGGCCAGTGAGCTGACGGGGAAGTCATGGATGATCATGGCCGTATCGTTCACTGTCCAATGCACGTCGTTCAAGCTGTCATAGGCGTTGGATGTTGATGCGCGCCATTTCAAGGTTCCTGTGTAGTCGCCCTTCATGGTGTTCATGGCTTGGGTCACCTGCGCTTGAGTGAGCCCGTCGTCGCTGTTGTCGTCTAAGCATGATGTCATGGTCATCAATGCGCATAAACCCATTAAAAGGGTCATCCATTTCTTTTTTTCCATATTGCTTTTTCCTTTTTGTTATAGTAAAAGTGGTTCTTGGGTGCGTTTTCACACACCCTATGGCTTTTTCTGGGGTATGCTTGTTGCCAACGGCCGATGTTTCCCCCAGGGGTTGTTTCCGATGGCGGTACAAGCCCCGCCACATCAGATTCTTTTCGATTCGCCTCTCAGCAGGCTCATGAATTCCTCGCGGACTTTCATGGCTTCAAACACGCCGCTGTATGACGAAGTGGTGGTGATGGAGTTTTGCTTTTCAACACCCCTCATCTGCATGCACATGTGCTTGGCCTCAATCACTACCATGACACCTTGCGGCTTGAGCGTGTCGTTGATGCAATCCATGATTTGGTGTGTCAGCCTTTCTTGCACTTGTAGGCGATGGCTGAATATGTCAACCACTCGGGCTATCTTGCTCAAGCCAGTGATCTGTCCGTTGGGAATGTATGCTACGTGCGCTTTTCCGTAGAAAGGAAGCATGTGGTGCTCGCACATCGAGAAGAAATCGATGTCCTTAACGATGACCATCTGGTCGTAGTCTTCGGCGAAGAGCGCGTCGGTGAGCACCTTGTGTGGGTCTTGCGTGTACCCTCTGGTGAGTATTTGCATGGCTTTGGCCACGCGCATTGGGGTTTTCTGCAATCCTTCCCTGTTGGGGTCTTCGCCCAGCAGTGTTAGTATTTCCTTATAATGGCTGGCGAGCTCTTGCAGCCCGTCTCTGAATTCTGTTTCTGGATTCATGTTGATTGTTTGACGTGTGATGGGCGATGTGCCTGCAAGGGGCGCTTTTTAGTATTGCACGGTTATCATTCCCTTGACGATGGTTGCCGCCTTGTATCCCATGGCCCGTATGCTTTTGAGCATTTTCTGTGCCTCCCCGTAGCTACGGTAGTTGCCTACTCGGCAAATCCATCGGGGTGAATAGAAGTGGACGTAAACAGGTTGGTCTGGGTATTTCATCTTGATGGCGCTCCCAATTTGTTGTGCGCGTTGCTTGTCTTTGCGCGTGTTTCCGCCTGCAAAGGCTTGCACGCGGTAACCACTTACCTTATGGCTGTGCAACATGATCTTCTTGGACATGTCGACTACAGGGGCTGTTGCCTCTTGGCTTTCTTCCGTAGGCTTTTCCGTTCTTCGTTTTTCGGCCTTTCGTTCCAGGGCATCCTCTCTGTTGTGCTCCCTATCCCTTTCTTTAGTTGCAGCGTGTGCTTCCTTTGCTACAACGTGTTCCCTTTGCTTGTTCATGGCCTCTTTGGCCGAGTTGGGCTTGGCTGTGGGCTTGTGGTTGTCGCCAAAATTCTTTCCGTTGTTTCCCTTTGGTGTTGCCGTGGCCGGCTTTTGCACCTTCAATCCATCAACAAGGCCGTCGATGTCCTTGCTCTGCGTCACGGTAACTTTTCCTTCCCCTTGCTTGCTTTTCTGCAGGTTGTCAAGGAAAGTTTGCGCGTTGACGTTTGTGATGGCGCACAATAGGAACAGCAGTGGTAGGATGAGTTTCCGCATTTTTTGTTTGGGTGAATCGTGAATGGTAATCAATAAGCCAATGAGGCCTCCCTTGTTCTGTGCAAGGGAATCCTCATTGGATAGGTCTGAGGAAGGAGTGCTTACTTCTTCCAAGCGTCGATGATGCCTTTGAAGTCGGCAGCTTTCAAAGAAGCTCCACCGATGAGGCCACCGTCGATGTCGGGCTTTGCGAAGAGCTCGGCAGCGTTGCTGGGCTTGCAAGAGCCGCCATAGAGGATGGTGGTGTTCTCTGCAGCTTCCTTGCCATACTTGTCGGCAACGATGGAGCGGATGTATGCCAGCATTTCCTCAGCTTGGTCGGACGTGGCGGTCTTACCGGTTCCGATGGCCCAGATGGGCTCATAGGCCAGCACGATTTTCTTCCACTCCTCGGCAGAGAGGTTGAACACACTTCCGTCGAGCTCAGCCTTGACGACCTCGTTTTGCTTGTTGGCCTCGCGCTCCTCAAGCGTCTCGCCGCAGCAGAAGATGACCTTCAGGCCATTGGCAAGTGCCAGTTGGACCTTCTCCTTGAGAATCTCGGCGGTCTCGTGGTAGTACTGGCGACGTTCTGAGTGGCCGAGGATGACATACTGTGCGCCAGTCGATTTAACCATGGCTGCGCTGACCTCACCCGTGTATGCGCCCTTCTCCTTGTCGGCGCAGTTCTCTGCACCCAGGGCCACAACGTCCTGGTTGAGCACCTGTGCCACGCTTGCCAGGTGGATGAACGGTGTGCAGATGATGACACCGCAGTTAGGCTTGTCGGCAGCGAGCGCTTCGTTGATTTCCTTAGCCAGGGCAACGCCCTCCTGCAGGTTCTCGTTCATTTTCCAGTTACCTGCAACGATTTTCTTTCTCATTTCTTTTTTGTTTTAAAAGTTGATATGATATGTTGTGAACTGTCGCTTGACACGATTTTCCGTTCTTCGTTTTTGATGATACTTTCGCCCTTGCGTATTTTTCGCCTAACGTATTGTCCCCAAGCCCAAGTGCGGTCAGCGATGATAAGCAAGAGCAGTGGGACGAAAAACCACAGCAACACCTTGGTGAGCATTTGCGCCGCGTTGCCTTCAGGCATGTGCCCCATCTCGGTCTTGTCGAGCGGTCCCTGCAACTCGTCGGTTGCCGGAAGGTCGTTGTGGCTCCATTTGCGGATGATGGTTCCATCTTTGATGAGCAACAATCCCGGGTTGCTTCGGACGATGGTCTTTAAGGTGGTCTCGTCGGTCAGGCAAAAAGGATACTCGGCACCTGTTATGTCCTCCCAGTGCTGTATGGCGTCTTCTGCGGAAGCTGTGAGGCAGTAGAACGGGATGTGTTGTTCTTGCGCGTACTCGTATATTTGGTCGATAGCCCCAAAGTTGGAATCGTCGGCTGTCTCAAGGTGGGGTGAGATGAGCAGGAATGTGTACCCCTTGTTGCCCAGCACCTGGTCGGTGATGTCGTTGCCGTCTGCCAGCTCAATGGAAAAATCGTGTATGGGCGGCACGTAACCATCTTTGACTTTAACCGTCTTTGAGTCGATGAACTGCCATGTGGAGTCGGGGTAGTTGTCGAGGTTGAATGTCTTTCGCTGCCCGTTTTTCTCCATGATGAAAGTGGTCTCAAACTGCGGCTGCTCAGCCCCCTTGGGTATTTCCATGCCTTTGGGTATGTTGGCTCCCACGTGGTAGGGCCTGAAGTCGAACAGGGGCAGGTACCACAGGCAGTAGAGGCTTGTCAGCACGATGAACAAGATGGTGAAGTTGATGGCAATCCACTGCGTGGGCTTGGATACGAAACGGTACATGGCCAATGGCCATCGCGCCATGGCCAGTGCGCAAGTCGTCAGTATCACGTTTTTGAGTAGCGTCTGCGTGTTGGTCAAGTGTATGGCGTCGCCGAAACATCCGCAGTCTTTTACCGGGTTGGCGATGGCTATCCACACTGTGATGAGTGTCATGACGGCCATCAATGCCAACAGCACCTTCGAGACGCTCCGTCGCTGGATGGCCAGCAGGGCGAATACACCCAGGCTGAACTCTACGGCGGCCAAGGCCACGGCAGCGAGCAAAGTCATCCAGTCGGGTGTGGCGTTGGCCAATCCCATGGCCTCCAGGTAGTCGTGCATCTTATACTGGGTGCCAAGCGGGTCGATGGCCTTGACGAAGCCTGAGAACACGAACACTGCCCCGGTGACCATCCGGCAAGTGTTGACGGCCAGCCTGGTCAGCAACCCATAGGTCGGGGCTTGGCTGATGGCTGAATCGCTGCTCTTGTTTGTCATGGTTTGCTGAGTGATTATACGGCGCTGCTGTCGTGCTTGTCTTCCTTCAGCCTAATGGCCCCGAAGACGGCGTAGTTGATGATGTCCATGTAATTGGAGTCGATGCCCTCCGAGGCGATGGCTTGCCCGTGTAGGTCTTCCAGCTCTTTCACTCGTTCAATTTTGGTGAGTATGAGGTCGGTGTAGCTGCTCACGCGCATGGCTCTCCATGCCTCGCCGTAGTCGTGGTTCTTGCGTTTCATCAGCTCGAATACCTCTTCTGCGTGGCGGTCGTAGAGTCCCAGGGCTTGCTGAGGGGTCATGTCAACACTGTCGGCAAAGCCCTGCTCCAGCTGTATGAGCCCGGCGATGCCATAGTTGATTAGTGCCAAGAACTCAGGGCGTATTCCCTCGCCGACCATCGACTTGCCCGTGGTTTCCAATGTGCGTATGCGCTTGGCCTTGATATACAACTGGTCAGTAAGCGATGAGGGTCGCATGATGCGCCATGAGGCCCCGTAGTCATGGAGCTTCTTGGCGAAGACATCGCGGCACTCGTCCATGGTGTCGTGAAACTCTTTGGCGGTGTCTTGTTTGTTTGTCATAACGAATGCAAAGTTACTCATTATTTTATGAGAAAACGAAAGATGGGCTGGAAAAGTTGTGGCTGTCATTCCTGCTGCCGCTGCCTGATGACGCGCACGGTGCCGCAGAGCGCGTCGTAACGTATCTGCAGTGAGTCGCGTTTGGCTCGCAGCATGTTCTTGCGGTATAGGTTGCGCTCGCTTCCTATTTGCTGCAGCGTGGCCTGCAGGGTCGAGTCGGTGTGGGCTATGTCGTCTTGCGTAATCTTGACGGATGCCTCCTGCCAGATTTTCAGGGCTTTCTTTCGGCTTTCCACGGCCTTGGGGTGGTCGGCGCGCAGTTGTCGTATGGCATTGAGCGTTTCGCGGTAGTCGTGGTGTTGGTAGAGCGAGTCGATGCGTTGCATCAGGGACTGCGCCTGCTCGTCGGCCGAAGGTTGGCAGGCGACCAGGGGCATGAGGGCAGCGAGGAAAAAAAGTTTTCTCATGGCTTGTGGTTCCTTGTGGTGTGTATTTGGCGAATGTGCCGATTTGTTGGCTCCTTTCGTGAAGGCCAGCGCAAAGTTATGAAAAATTATCGTCATGTCGGATGTTTGAGTGGCAATTAAGTTTTTTTATACGGGAGGTGCGTTGAAACTAATTGACAAACCTTCTCCGTGGAAGTGCTTCTTTTCAGTCGAGGCCTCAATGGCTCGCAAATATGCGCTGTTTTTGACGTTTGCGCTTTTCGTTGGTAATCAGCAAGTTGTGTTTTTGAACGATTCCGTGACACGACAATCAGGGCTTGCAAACTTGCGATAGGTGCTTTATGGAAGCTCAATAAGGCGCAGATCTTTGGTCGATTGAGGCCAAACCTTCGGTCGATTCGGCGTTAAACGTGAGGCTAAAGGGCTTCTTTTTCGCGAAAAAGGGGCAAAAGAGGCCTTCTTAATGTTGTTTTTCCCCTTCCCAATCTTATAACTCTTACAATTTCTTTTCTGCTTCATGGTGCTTGGATGACGTGAAATAAGGCCAATTAAACTTACAAAACCAACTTTCCGTCCTTTCCCATGTTGCTTGTTTTACAGCCTTGTTTTGCCTCGCACATCGCCCATTAGGCATCGGCGCAGGTATCCCATCCGTTTTGATTTCTCAACAATAATGTGTACCTTTGCACCGCTTTTTAGAAAGGGAAAAACCACTATGCGGATACTTAGCGACGACCAGTTGGCTCAGAAACTTGACCAAGACATATTCCACAAGATTTCGGATGCGGCCGACTCACTGCACGTAGACTGCTACGTTGTTGGCGGTTATGTGCGTGACCTCTTCCTTGAACGCCCTTCCAACGACATCGACGTGGTGGTCGTGGGAAGTGGCATTGACGTTGCCTCTCGCCTGAAGGCGATGTTGGGGCATAAGGCCCATCTGTCCGTGTTTCGTAATTTTGGCACGGCCCAGGTGAAAAGTGGTTCTCTTGAGGTGGAGTTTGTGGGTGCCCGAAAGGAAAGTTACAGCCACGACAGCCGCAAGCCACATGTTGAGGACGGAACGCTTGAGGACGACCAGAACCGTCGCGACTTCACCATCAATGCCATGGCCGTGTGCCTGAACCATGACCGATTCGGACAGTTGGTGGATCCCTTCGACGGTGTGGCCGACCTGGAGGATGGCATCATCGCCACGCCCCTCGATCCCGACATCACTTTCAGCGACGACCCCCTACGCATGATGCGTTGCGTGCGCTTTGCCACCCAGCTTAACTTCGAGATAGAGGATGAGACACGCGAGGCCTTGGGCCGCAATGCCGAACGTCTGAAAATCATCAGTGGTGAGCGTATTGAGGAAGAGCTCAACAAGATAATGCTCGCGTCCCATCCCAGCACGGGAATCTATTATCTGCATGAGTCGGGTCTCTTGCAGCTGATCTTGCCCGAGCTTGTGGCTCTCGACCAAGTGGAGACACGCAATGGCAAGGCCCACAAGAACAACTTCAATCATACGCTGGAAGTGCTCGAAAATGTGGTTCGTGCGCAGAAGGCAAGAGCCAACGACGCGCGCCTCAATGGCCTGGATGGCAAGGATGACCCGTTGGCAGGCGAACAAAGCTTCGACCACACCTTGTGGTTGCGCTGGGCCGCCCTGCTCCATGATGTTGGCAAGCCCAAGAGCAAACGCTGGGATCCTGCGCAGGGCTGGACTTTCCACAACCATAATTATATCGGTGCCAAGATGGTGCCTGGCATCTTCCGTCGTCTGAAGTTGCCTATGGATGCCAAGATGAAATATGTGCAAAAGCTTGTGGACCTGCATATGCGACCTCAGGTCATAGCCGATGAGGAGGTTACCGACTCGGCTGTCCGCCGCTTGGTAAACGACGCGGGCGACGACATCGACGACCTGATGATGCTCTGTGAGGCCGACATCACAAGCAAGAATCAGGTGAGAAAGCAACGGTTCTTGCAAAATTTCCAGTTGGTGCGCGAAAAGATAGCCGACCTCAAGGAGCGCGACTTCAAGCGTCTCCTGCAGCCCTGCATCGACGGCAACGAGATTATGGAGATGTTTCACCTCAAGCCATCAAGGGAAGTTGGCGTGTTGAAGCAAACGCTCAAGGATGCCGTGCTCGACATGCGTGTGCCCAACGAGCGTGAGCCGCTCATGCGACTGCTCGCGGAGAAAGCGAGCAAGATGGGGCTTGCCATGCAGGTTCCACTTAATGAAGAATAAAGAGTGTTAAATGTGTAACAACCCTTTGGCCTGTTACACATTTATTGCGTAACTTTGTACCGTGAAAACTAAGCGACGTGTTTCAGTTTTCAAGATTAGCCCTTCTATCTCATTTTTGCATAGCAACAGTGTGTAAGGTATGGCGCAACTTTTTCGTATAGAGCAAAAAATTGAAATTATACATTATTTAATAGGTATGACAAAGAACAAGTTTTTATTGTTTGCAGCATTGGCTGCAATGCTTGTCTCGTGTGGAGGCAAAAAGTCGTCAGGCAAGCCCGATTTCGGAGACAACGAGTATGCTGTGAGAACCATCAGCACGCAAAGTGCGGATCTCCAGACCACGTACCCCGCCACCATCAAAGGCGTGCAGGATGTGGAAATCCGACCGAAAGTCTCGGGCTTCATCACGAAGTTGTGTGTGAAGGAAGGCCAGACCGTCAAGGCTGGCCAACTGCTTTTCGTCATTGACAACGTGACCTATGCAGCCGCCGCCCGCCAGGCACACGCGGCTGTGAACTCGGCCAAGGCGCAGCTCAACACCGCGCGCCTGACTTACAATAATAACCTCAAGCTTTTCAAGAACAACGTCATCGGTTCCTATGAGCTCCAGTCGGCCAAAAACTCCATGGAGGCTGCCGCAGCAGCCTTGGCGCAGGCAAAGGCTAGCTATGTGTCGGCCAAGGAGAACCTCAACTTCTGCTATGTCACCAGTCCTGCCACGGGTGTCATCGGCGACCTGCCTTACCGCGTGGGTGCTCTGGTGAGTGCCAGCAGCCAGCAGCCATTGACCACGGTCTCGAATATCAGCACCATGCAGGTCTACTTCTCCATGACAGAGAAAGATTTGCTCGACATGACGAAGACTGCTGGAGGACTGCACGCAGCGCTCAAGGATTATCCCGCCGTGAAGTTGCAACTTGCCGATGGAACGATCTACGATCATCCGGGGCGCGTGGCTACCGTGAGCGGTATCATTGACCCCACGACAGGCTCCGTTTCGATGCGCGCTGACTTCCCCAACCCCGAGCATTTGCTCAAGAGCGGCGGCTCAGGATCCATCGTGGTGCCTCACGTCAGCAGCTCGGCCATTGTCATTCCGCAAGATGCCGTGGCACAGGTGCAGGACAAGCACTTTGTCTATGTGGTTGGCAAAGACAATAAGGTGAAATACACCGCAGTGACGGTCGACCCCAAGGATGACGGGAAAACCTATATCATCACCAGCGGCTTGAAAGTGGGCGATCGCATTGTGGTTAAGGGTATCTCTTCGCTTACCGACGGCATGGCCATCAAGCCCATCACCGAGGCGCAGTATCAAGAAAAGCTGAAGAAGACCGAGCAGATGGGGGCCGACCAGGGTGACCTGCAGAAGCTCAAGAAAGACTTCGGCAAGTAAACACGCATATTTCCAAAGAAAGGAACAAAAGAGATTAATCCATGAAATTAGATAAGTTTATCAAGCGTCCGGTGCTTTCCACGGTGATTTCCATCGTGATTGTCATCCTCGGTTTCATCGGACTCATATCGCTGCCCATCGAGCAGTACCCGAACATTGCCCCGCCTACCATCATGGTGCGCGCCTCGTACACGGGTGCTAACTCTGAGACGGTGCTTAACTCTGTGCTGGCACCGCTTGAGGAGCAAATCAACGGTGTGGAGGGCATGACCTACATGACCTCGTCGGCCACCAACGACGGTTCGGCCTCTATCACCGTGTTTTTCAAGCAGGGAATGAATCCTGACATGTGTCAGGTGAACGTGCAGAACCGTGTTTCGCAAGCTTCGGCCTTGCTGCCTGCTGAGGTTACCAAGGCAGGTGTGCAGGTCATGAAGCGACAGTCGTCGACCGTCGTCCTCTTCGGCCTGACCGCCGATGACGACCGATATGATGACGAGTTCCTTGCCAACTATGCCAACATCAACGTCGTGCCAGCCATCAAGCGTGTGAACGGTGTGGGTGAGTGTCAGTGCTTCTCGCAGAAAGACTATACCATGCGCCTGTGGATTGACCCGGTGAAGATGAAAAACTACGGGCTTATCCCGTCAGACCTCACGGGGGTGCTCTCGCAGCAGAACATTGAGGCTGCTCCTGGATCGGTGGGCGAGAACAGTGACAAGCAGTACGAATACACCTTCCGCTACAAGGGACGCCTGAAGACTCCTGAGGAGTTTGGTGACATGATTATCAAGTCGACGCAGGATGGGCAGACCATCCGAGTCAAGGACGTGGCACGCGTGGAAATGGGAGCGCTCTCTTATACCGTTGCCTCACAACTCAACGGCAAGCCTTCTGTGACCATGATGGTGACGCAGACGGCTGGCTCTAATGCCACCGAGATAGCCAGCAACATCAAGAAGCTCTTGGCCGAACAGGAGAAAACGCTTCCCCCAGGGCTCCACTTCGACGTGATGCAAGATGTGACGGAGTTCCTCTTCGCGTCCATCGAGGACTTGGTGAAGACCCTTCTTGAGGCTTTCGTGCTTGTGTTCATCGTGGTGTACATCTTCTTGCAAGACACGCGTTCCACGCTTATCCCGCTTATCGCTGTGCCTGTGTCGTTGATAGGCACGTTCTTCTTCCTCTACGCCTTTGGCTTCTCGCTGAACCTCTTGACCTTGGCCGCGTTGGTGCTTGCCATTGCCATTGTGGTCGATGATGCCATTGTGGTTGTGGAGGCCGTGCACGCCAAGCTTGACTTGGGATACAAGTCGGCTCGCCAGGCTTCCATCGATGCCATGAACGAGATTTCGGGTGCCATCATCTCCATTACGCTTGTGATGTCGGCCGTGTTCATCCCCGTGTCGTTCATGGGCGGAACATCCGGAACCTTCTATCGTGAGTTTGGTATCACGATGGCTATCTCCATTGTCATCTCGGCCTTGAACGCCTTGACGCTTTCCCCGGCTCTTTGCGCCATCTTGTTGAAGCCGAAGAACGAGGATGGTTCTGAGCGCAAGATGTCATTCGTGGATCGATTCCACGCATCGTTCAACGCTGCTTACGAAAAGGTGCAAGGACACTACCGCAATGGGGTGCGACGCATTGTGGAGCGCCCGCTCATAGCCATTGGTGCTGTTGTCGTGGGCATTGCCGTTATGGCTGTGCTCATGGGTACCACCAAGACGGGTCTTGTGCCAGACGAGGATACGGGTACAGTGTTCTGTACCGTGTCGACCCCTCCCGGAACATCCATGAAGAAGACCGAGGAGGTGATGGACCAGGTGGATCGTATGTTGGCAACCAACCCAGCCATTCAGAGTCGTATGCGCATCGCCGGTTACAACTTCATCGCCGGACAGGGTTCCAACCAGGGCACGTTCATCATTAAGCTTAAGTCGTTTGAGGAACGCCAGAAGATGGAAGGACCGCTGAAGTATGTCGGTGTGCACAACCTCGGTTCCACCATGGTGCTCGGCATGATTTACAAGCAGACGGCTGCCATCAAGGGCGCCCAGATCTTGGCCTTCCAGCCGCCTATGGTGCAGGGCTTCTCGGCTACGAACGGCCTGACGTTCTCTATGCAGGACCGTACAGGTGGCGATGTCAACAAGTTCTACGACGTGACGCAGAAGTTCATTGCCGAGCTCAACAAGCGACCGGAGATTTCCAATGCCATGACCTCATACGATACCAAGTATCCGCAGTATAAGATTGATGTGGATGTGGCCAAGTGTAAGCAAAGCGGTATCGACCCATCGACGGTGCTCACCACCATGCAGGGCTATTATGGAGGTATGTATGCCTCTAACTTCAACGCCTATGGCAAGCTCTATCGTGTCTACATCCAGGCCGATCCCAAGGATCGTGCCGACCTGAAGAGTCTCGATAACATCTACGTGCGCACATCGGCTGGTGACATGGCTCCCATCAAGGAGTACGTGTCGTTGAGCCGTGTGTATGGCCCGCAGGAAATTGACCGTTTCAACCTCTTCACCTCCATCAACGTCAACGCGTCGGCTGCCGATGGCTATTCCACGGGTGACGCCCTGAAGGCCATGGACGAGGTGGCCAAGACCTCGCTGCCGTCGGGATACAGTTATGAGTTCTCTGGATTGACACGTAACGAGCAGGAGTCGAGCAACTCCACGGCGATGATCTTCATCCTGTGTCTGACATTCGTCTACCTCATCCTCTCGGCGCAGTACGAGTCGTATGTGTTGCCGTTGTCGGTCATCCTCTCCATTCCGTTCGGTCTGGCGGGAGCCTTCTTGTTCACCAACCTGTTTGGTAACAACAACGACATCTACATGCAGATTGCGCTTATCATGTTGATGGGACTGTTGGCCAAGAATGCCATTTTGATTGTGCAGTTTGCCCTGGAGCGCCGACAGACGGGAATGGCTATCTCATGGTCGGCTGTGCTGGGTGCCGCAGCTCGTCTGCGTCCTATCCTCATGACTTCGTTGGCCATGATCATCGGCTTGCTTCCTATGCTGATGCCGTGGGGTGTGGGTTACCATGGAAACATGACTCTTGGCGCGGCCGCTATCGGTGGTATGCTTATAGGCATGCTTTGCCAAATCATGATTGTGCCGGCGTTGTTCTACATCTTCCAGACGCTCCAGGAAAAGATTAAGCCTATCGAGTTTGAGGATGACAATGCTGACGTAGCTACCGAGCTCAAGCAGTACACCAACCCCTTGGCTGCCAATTTCCGTACGGGAGAAGAAAGGCTTGAGGGTGACAATGTTAATCCCAACAAGTAAATTATGCATATCATGATGAAAGTCAAGAATATCGTTATGTTAGCGTTCGCAGCTGCCCTAATGAGCAGTTGCGGAGTCTACACAAAATATCAACGCCCCAATGTGGATACCGCCGGACTGGTGCGCGACTCGGCCTCAGCGGCCGACACGCTCGCAGTGGCCGATACGGCAAGTTTCGGTAATCTGCCTTGGCGCAGTGTGTTTACCGACCCACAGCTGCAGGCACTCATAGAGAAAGGCCTCAAGAGCAATGTCAATATGCTCAACGCGGCACTCAACGTGTATATGGTTGAAGAGCAGTTGAAGGTGGCCAAGTTGGCCTTTGTGCCTGCGTTCACCTTCTCTCCGCAAGGAACCATTTCGTCATGGGATGGCGGAAAGGCCTCCAAGACTTATTCCTTACCTATCACAGCCAGTTGGAGTGTTGATCTTTTTGGCAACCTGCTCAACCAAAAGCGGAGCGCGCAGATGAGCCTCTTGGCAACCAAGGACTATCAGCTCGTGGTGAAGACGAAGCTCATCTCCAACATTGCTAACATGTATTACACGCTCCTCATGCTCGACAAGCAGTTGGCGGTGGTCAACGACATGGCGAAGCTGGTGAAGGACACCTGGAATATCATGAAGATACAGAAGGAGTTGGGACGCACCAAGGAGACCAGCGTGCAAAGTGCAGAGAGCAACTATTATTCTGTTTTGGCACAGGCCACCGACTTGAAACGGCAGATTCGCGAGACGGAGAATTCGCTCTCCCTTCTCCTTGGCCAGTCGGCTCAGCACATTGGGCGTGGCACGCTCGATGCGCAGTCGTTGCCAGCCAAGTTCTCTACAGGCGTGGGTATTCAGTTGCTCAATAACCGTCCAGACGTTCACTATGCGGAGATGAGCCTTGCACAGTGCTTCTATGACGTAAATGCTGCTCGCTCGCGCTTCTATCCCAGCCTCACTATCAGTGCCACAGGTGCCTACACCAACAGCAGCGGCATGGGCATCGTGAACCCAGGCAAGATGCTTCTCAACGCGGTGGGCAGCCTTGTGCAACCCATCTTTCAGCACGGACAGCTCATTGCCGGACTGAAGGTGGCCAAGGCAAAGCAGGAGCAGGCCTACAACACCTGGCAGAACGCGGTGCTCTCTGCAGGCAGCGAGGTGAGCAACGCCTTGGTGCTCTACAACTCTTCCGAGGAAAAGAGCCAATTGGAAGCCAAGCAGGTGGAGAGTCTCAAGAAGAACGTGGAGTACACCAAGCTCCTCTTCAATGACGGCAGCAGCACCTATTTGGAGGTCATCACTGCCCAGCAGAGCCTGCTTAACGCGGAACTCTCGAAGGTGGCCGATGACTTCTACAAGATGCAGGCTGTGGTGAACCTCTACTATGCACTTGGAGGAGGCCGCGATTAATGTTTCAACCTATTAAAAGCATTTAAGATTATGAACAACATAAGTCCACAGGCTTACGTAGACCCTAAGGCGAAGATTGGCAACAATGTCACCATCTACCCCTTTGCGTACGTGGAGGGAGATGTGGTCATAGGCGACGATTGTGTCATTTATCCCTACGTGAGCATCATGAACGGAACGCGGCTGGGACGTGCCAACAAGGTGTATCAGAACACCGTGCTGGGTGCAGAACCGCAAGACTTCAACTACAAGGGTGAGGTTACCACCCTTGAGATTGGCGATGAGAACATCTTCCGTGAGAATGTAGTAATCAATCGCGCAACTTATCCCAGTGGCAAGACGCACATTGGCAACCGCAACTTCCTGATGGAAGGCGTGCACATCAGTCACGATACAGACGTGCATGACTATTGCGTGTTTGGTTACGGAACCAAAATCGCTGGTGATTGCGAAATTCACAGTGGTATCATTTTCTCTTCAGGTGTCATCGTCAATGCGCAGGTTCGTGTCGGAACGGCAGCCATGGTCACCAGCGGCTGCCGTGTGAGCAGGGATGTGCCGCCTTTCATCGTGGCCACAGACAATCCAGTGCGCTATGCTGGCTTGAACAAAGAGCTGTTGCAAAACCATGGTATCAGTGAGAAGGTGCTCAACCACTTGGCCAATGCTTATCGCCTCGTGTTCCACGGACAGACATCCGTGTTCGACGCTGCTCTCCAGATCAAGGAACAGGTGCCTGACGGAGCGGCCGTGAGAAACGTTGTGAACTTCATTCAGAGCACAAAGCTAGGAATCATCGGGAAAATGTAACTCATACCTATATAATTTATAATAGGGGTTGGTCCGGTTGTGAAACCAGGTCAACCCCTTTTCAGTTGCTCTACGTGAGTGTTTTTATTGGCAATAGTATCGTTGCCTTTTGCCAAGAGTCATGCTTTTCGCAAAGCGGGAAACGCCACATAGTCAAGAACTGTTTTCGCATGAGAAACTTTCAGGCCCTTCCTATTGGTGACAAGAAAATCATTGTACGTGTGAAAGTCCAGCGCTACAAGTGTAAAGATTGTGACTATGATCAGTAGGAGAATAAAAGTAATGAAGAGAAATGCATATGACTTTAGAGATGAAAGATATTTCAAACTTCGGTTGTATGCATTGCACGATTGCCGTATCACTCGAAATGTCGGATGAACCTTAAATGATGAGAAAGATAAAGAAGCGTCAAGTGCAGCAGATGCCACGACAGAAACTGACCAGTGATTGGATGATACTGTCAGCTGGATGTCGCCTCATAACTGTCGCACAGTTTTTCTTGGCCTTGCTGAATTTCGTAGTGCATGGAGCTTGTTGAGTGTCCAGGCGTAGGCTTGGGCGGTGCGCGAGTCCATCTCCACGAAATGGCCGCCGTCGTTCCATTGCAGGGTCGTGCGGTCGTCGCCCAATTGTTGCTCGAGCAACGCTTGCTCGAAGCGTATGTTGTTGCCAACTTGAGCCATGGACGCATTACGCACGTGTTCCTCTTTGCGCCCCATGCTCATGTAGATCACTTGGGATTGGGTGGGGTGGGACCTGGCGTAAGCTTGCCAGTCGCGAATCCATACCGACGGTGAGGCAGCCGCTATGCCTTGGAATGCGTTGGATAGGGTGGAGGCCCACAGCGAGAACAGGCCAGCCAAAGAGTAGCCGCCCAGCACGACGGGACGTTTTCCCAACATACTTTCCACACGGGGTAGCAGTTCGTTGGTGATGAATCGCAGCGTTTCCTTGGCGTGCAGCCCCACCTCCTCGCGGCGCGAGATGGCGTCGTCGTGCCATGGTGTCAGTTGTAGGTGCCAGTCGTCGATCTTGAAGGCTGCCATGGTGAAGGAATGGCCCGTGTGCCGGGTGATTAGTGAGACTTCGTGGCCGATGGTCGCCATCTCCTTCCGCTCGAGCGGTTGGATGAGGAGAGCCTCCGGCTGTCCGCAAATATAAAGGTCTACGGGGATGCTGAGGTCGTTGAGTGTTGTGCTTTTCATTCCTTGATGACGATGTTCCCTTGCGATAATGCTTGTTTTCGGCAGCATCCATCCAGGTGGTCGTTGATGATGCCGATGCTCTGCAGGTGTGAGTAGATGATGGTGGAGCCCACATACTGGAACCCCCGCCGTTTCATGTCCTTTGCCACTTCGTCCGACAGTTCGTTGTGTGTGCACCAATTCTCTTGGTGGCTCGCGTAGATCCAGGTCTGCCCATTTGTGAAGTGCCAGATGTATCGGTCGAAACTTCCAAACTCCTGTGCCACGCGCAAAAAAGCCTTGGCGTTGTTGACCATGGCTCGCACCTTCCGTGGCGAACGAATCATGCCCTCAGTCGCGAGGATGTGGTTGGTGTCCTCGTCGGTGAACGCAGCCACTCGCCCAGGGTCATAACCCGCAAAGCACTGGCGGAACACCTCGCGCCGCTCGAGCATCATCCGCCATGAAAGTCCACAAGACATTGTCTCCAGCAGCAGCATCTCGAAGTGGTGGCGCTCGTCGTGGACAGGCACACCCCATTCCTCATCATGATACTTCTCAAGCAACTTGTTGCCGATGGCCCATGGGCAACGCGGAGGATATTGCAGGTGCTTCATTGCGTGTCCGCCCCATGTGTTCCTGCCCACAAGGCGGAAACCCAGCGACAGGTACAACCGCTCGGCCCAAGGATGCGTCCGGTCGACCAACAGGCCAACGGGCTGACGAGTGCCATGTCGACGGATCATCTCGTACAACAGGGCTGTCGCGATGCCCTGCTTGCGATATTCCGTTTTTACGGCGAGTGAGTCGATGTAGTATTCTCCTGCTCGCGTCTCGTCTGCCATGCCAGAGAAGTCGCCTTGGAGTTGCGTTCTTGCGGCTTGCAGGAAAGCCTTGCGCAATGCGTGCAGTTGTGCTCCATCGTAGGCCGTAATGACACCTGCGATGTCACCTTTGACCGTTCGGGCCACGAGTGTGTTGCGGTAGCTGTATTGGCTGTCGTCATGTCTCACCAGACTCGTCATCAATATGTGGAAGTCTTCCAACGTATGATTCGGACCTGCAAAGTGCTGGCAGCAGTCTTCGTCCATGGCCATCATGATTAGCGAGGCGATGGCTGCGGCCTGGTCGGGGGTGGCTTGTTCTATCTTGAATTTCATGGTTGTTTGTTGGTGGCGTTGTTAGGACAGGTGAAATGAGGCGGGGCGGAAGACTTTCAGCATATTTTGGTTGATAACTCAAGTTGATTGAGCCAGAATGAGCTTTTCCGCTATGGCAAGCGTCAAAGTTGAGCGTAGCCTGTGCACCTAAATCCCAAACTTGTGGAGATCATTATTTATTTGTGAGAAATAACAGCTAAAATTTAGAAAATAACAGCTTAATTATAGAAAATAACAACTGTTGTTTTTACGGTATGCTATCTTTTGATATTCAGCAAGTTGTGGATTTGGTGTTGTTGGCTAAATCAGGAGCTTAAATTAATAAGAGGCTGTGCAGGGGATGCCAAGAGCCACCACGCGGTCGCGTATGCTGTTGAGCTCTTTATGCGAAGCCTTGCGCAGGTCGTGGTCGGGCGTCTCGCGGTCGATGGTGTAGACCATTACTTCTTGGGGGGCAATGGCCTTCACGGCGGCCAGCCATGGCGCCACATAGTGGTCGCTGGTATTGTCAACATTGATCTTTTCGCCCTTAGCATTGGTCGAATAGCCTTTCATGAACATAGTCTGGATAATGATGTGCCCGTTGAAAAGCTTCATGTTCTCAATCACCTTCTTCACATCATAGCTCGGCTGGGTGGGGCGGTCAACGGCCAAGATGTAATCGGGGTCCACCGTGTCGAGCTTCAGGATGTTGTTGTCCACTTTCATCAGAGCACGCCTCGTTTGCTCATGCCTGATGAAGGTCGAGTTGCTCAGTACGCTGATCTTGGCGCCGGGGCACCATTGGTCGCGCAGCTTGATTGTGTCGTCGATGATTTCGGGGAAATGCGGGTTGCTCGTTGGCTCGCCGTTGCCGGCAAATGTCAGCACGTCAGGGTGCTCGCCGTTGTTGTGCATCTTGATGAGCTGTCGTTCCAAGGCATCGGCCACCTCCTGTCGTGAGGGGTGGTGTGTGCGGGTGCGACGGTCACCATTGAAGCCGCACTCGCAGTAGATGCAATTGAAGGTGCAAATTTTCCCGTCGGCTGGCATCAGGTTGATTCCCAAGCTGAGTCCCAGCCGCCGGCTATGTATGGGGCCGTAGATGGGACTTGGATAAATAACCGTACTCATGGTGTAGTTCTTCTTGAATTGATGTGTCTTTGGTGGCTCTGTGTGAGCAGCCATCTTTTTCTGATTGCAAAGTTACAGATATTTATCAGATAGCTGACGTTAACGCACGTTAAACTCTCTTGATTGTGACATTTTTTTTGTTACTTTGCACACAAATTTGGGTTATTATAGCCATTTTAAAATGGGACATAAACGTAAAAAGACCAATAGGCGCTCTGTTCGCCTTCAGTCGGTCACGCTCTGTATCAGCACCGCCTTGGTGCTCATTCTGTTGGGATTAGTGGTGTTCTCCACGCTCCTGGGACGCAATTTGTCTTCTTATGTCAAAGAAAATTTGGTTGTTACCATGATGCTGGAGCAGGACATGACAGACACGGAGGCGCAGACCATGTGTCGTGGACTCGCCAAGCGACCTTATATCAAGAGCGTTCACTTCATCAGCAAGGCGCAAGCGTTGAGGGATGCCACCAAGGAGATGGGCACAGACCCATCCGAGTTTACAGACGGTGTCAATCCTCTTCCGTCATCGGTCGACTTGACGCTGAGAAGTGAATATGCCAACAACGATTCATTGAGGTGGATATCAAAAGAGCTCAAGCAATATCCCAAGGTGTCAGAGATCAGTTATCAACGCGACCTTGTTGATTCTGTCAATCGTAACCTTGCTAAGATCGGACTAGTGTTGTTCGTGTTGGCAGTGTTGCTCACCTTCGTTTCATTCTCGCTCATCAATAATACGGTTCGTTTGGGAATCTACGCTCGGCGCTTCTCCATACATACCATGAAACTTGTGGGTGCCTCGTGGGGTTTCATTAGGTGGCCGTTCCTAAGGCGAGCAATTCTGACAGGTATGCTGGCGGCGTTTTTTGCCTGTGCCGTGTTAGGTGGGGGTATGTATTTGCTCTATCGTTATGAGCCCGACGTGCTGACAGTCATCTCTTGGAAGGAAATGGCCATTACGGCTGTAACGGTTTTCCTGTTTGGCATTATCATCACAGCTATCTGTGCAGGAATCTCTGTCAACAAGTTTCTGAAGATGAAAGCAGGTGAACTCTACAAGATTTAAATATCATACAAATAAACGTCCAATCGCAAAGTTTACATTTTAACTAACTATGGATAGAAAAAAAATAGCTTTCGACCGTACCAACTTCATCCTGTTGGCTATTGGTTTTACAGTCGTCGTCATCGGTTTTATTCTGATGAGTGGTTCATCATCGACTGAACAAGCGTTCAATCCAGACATTTTTAGCACACGTCGTATAAAAGTTGCGCCTGTTGTTTGTTTCATTGGTTTCATCTCGATGATTTATGCGATTATTCGTAAGCCGAAAGACAAGGAAATAGACAAGTTGCCAAAAGAAGAAGTTAAGGAGCAATAAAAAGATATGAACGATTTTCAAGCATTTATCCTGGGCTTGGTTCAGGGACTTACGGAGTATCTTCCAGTCAGTAGTAGTGGACATTTGTCCATCATGTCCTCATTCATGGACGTGGATGGGGCAGACAACTTGGCGTTTACAGTTGCTGTGCATGTGGCAACAGTTTTGAGCACGCTTGTCATTTTTTGGAAACAAATAGTTTGGATTTTCAGAGACCTTTTCAAGTTTGCCTGGAACGAGGGTACGCGCTATGCGTTGCTCATTGTTGTGTCGATGATACCTGTTGGCATTGTCGGCGTGTTCTTCAAGGACAAAGTGGAAGAGGTTTTCGGCTCAGGTTTGCTCATTGTGGGCATCATGCTATTGGTGACGGCATCGTTGCTCAGCTTTTCTTATTTTGCCAAGCCAAGGCAGAAAGAGAAGATTAGCTTGAAGGATGCCTTTGTCATAGGCTTGGCTCAGGCAGTTGCAGTCATGCCCGGTCTTTCACGCTCTGGCAGTACAATTGCCACTGGCTTGCTCCTTGGCGACAAGAAGGAAAAATTGGCACAGTTCTCCTTTCTCATGGTCATTCCTCCCATATTGGGAGAGGCTTTGCTTGACACACTCAAGATGATGAAGGAAGGGGTTGGTTCCGTGATGGGCGACATCCCTGTATCGGCCATGGCCATAGGCTTTGTCACCGCTTTTGTCTTTGGCTGCGTGGCATGCCGTTGGATGGTTGACATTGTGAAGCGCGGTAAGCTCATCTACTTTGCCGTCTATTGTGCTGTTGTAGGTGTCGTAACCATTGCTGTGAGCTTCCTTTAACTCGCGCTCCCAGACTTCTAATTGCCAATGGATTTCATACAAGGAGAGATTATTGCCATCGACAAGCCTTATCATATGTCAAGTTTTGGTGCGTTGGCACACATACGCTATTTGCTCTCCAAACATTTGGGACAGAAGGTGAAAGTTGGCCACGCCGGAACACTTGACCCTTTGGCCACGGGCGTACTCATTCTTTGTACGGGACGGTGCACCAAGCGAATTGAAGAGTTACAGAGTCACTCAAAGGAGTATACTGCAACTCTCCAGTTAGGTGCCACTACCGACAGTTATGATAGGGAACACACGGTGAACCATACTTACCCTTGGCACCACATTACCAAGGAGTTGGTGCTTCAGACTCTCCCACAGTTCGTAGGTGACATTGACCAGGTGCCGCCCACGTATAGTGCCTGTAAGGTCGAGGGGACGCGCGCTTACCAGTTGCGTCGCAATGGCGAGGCTGTTGCATTGAAGCCTAAGCATATTCACATAGATGCGATAGAGCTCACCCATTTTGATGCTGAGTGCCATAGGTTCTCCATTCGTGTGGTATGTGGAAAGGGAACTTATATTCGCGCGTTGGCTCGCGACCTTGGGCGTGCCTTGAGAAGTGGTGCTTTTCTCACTGAACTCAGGAGAACCCGTGTTGGCGATTACGCTATTTCCGACTGCATCGACTTTGACCACTTTGGCGAGTGGCTCGCACGGCAAGATGTGGTTATGCCACGCCAAGACCAGTGACTACGGAAGGTAAACGTAAAAGCACAAGTAGTATTACATAAGAAATCATAAACATGTCACGATTCTCTGACCCGGGCCTTTTGTGCGTTGCGTGCCAGAGTAATAGAATTCAAACTTCAAAGAAATATGAAACTGTCACAATTCAGGTTTAGGTTGCCTCAAGAGCAAATAGCTCTTTATCCGCATAGTTTAGTGCGTGAGTTTACTAATGATGACGGCTCCAAAGAGTCGTTTCGTGTCACGCGACGCGACGAGGCTCGCATGATGGTGTTGCATCGATCGACGGGCGAGATAGAGATGTTCAAGAAGGATAAGAAGGGTAGACCCATTGAGGGGCAGTACTTGGAGTTCCGCGACATACTTGATTATTTTGACGAGGGCGACACGTTTGTCATGAATGACACCAAGGTCTTTCCTGCCCGTCTTTATGGAACCAAGGAGAAGACCGATGCCAAGATAGAGGTGTTTGTGTTGCGCGAGCTCAACGAGGAGACCCACTTGTGGGATGTCCTTGTGGAGCCTGCCCGAAAGATTCGCATAGGCAACAAGCTCTTCTTCGATGAGGTGGGCACCATGGTAGCCGAGGTTTACGACAACACCACGAGTCGTGGACGTTCGCTGCGTTTCCTCTACGATTGCACGCACGACCAATTTAAGAAGGAACTGTTCTCCTTGGGTGAAATGCCCCTTCCTGACTACATACTCAATGGCCGTCCTGAGGATCCCTCCATGCATGGCATGCATGTCCATTCGCATGCCACGGCTGATGATGTGGTCGACTTCCAATGTGTTTTTGCAAAGAACGAAGGGGCTGTGACGGCTCCCGCAACGGGACTCCATTTCAGTCGTGAGCTCATGAAGCGTATGGAAATTAAGGGGATTAATGCAGCTTTTATTACCTTGCATTGTGGCCTTGGCAATTTCTCCCAGATTGAGGTGGAAGACCTTACCAAACACAAGATGGATTCGGAGCAAATGCTGGTCACCAAGGAAGCCTGTGATGTCGTGAACAAGACCAAGCAAGAGGGACATCGTGTTTGCGCCATTGGCACGAGTGTTGTGAAAGCCACTGAGACTGCTGTTGGCACTGATGGCCTACTGAAGGAGTATGACGGCTGGACCAGCAAGTTTATCTTTCCGCCTTACGACTTTGGCCTTGCCAACTGCATGGTGGCCAATTTCTATCACCCAGAGTCTACACTCATGATGTCGACAGCTGCCTTTGGTGGCTATGAGGCCGTGATGGAGTGTTATGAAAAGGCACTTAAGAACGGTTACAAGTTTGGATGCTTTGGCGACAGTCTGCTGATTGTCGACTGATACGTGAGTGTCTCATGTTGTATTTTAAAGCCGTCAGTCGTGTTGCATCACGTCTATTTTAGTATCGGCTCAAACCTCGGCAACCGAAAGCGTTTGGTTCGTGAGGCCATCGCCTTGCTCAATGAGCGGGTTGGCGAGGTGGAACGGCAGTCGTCGTTGTTGGAAACGGATCCGTGGGGCTTCGAGTCACCCAACCGGTTTATCAACGCCTGCGTGTGCTGCGTGACGACGCTCGCGCCACGTCAGTTGCTTGCCATCACACAACGCATAGAGCGCGAGATGGGACGCACGATGAAGACGACAGATGGACATTATCACGATCGCGTTATTGACATCGATATCTTGCTCTATGATGATATCCATGTCAACGAGCCCGATTTGGTCATTCCTCATCCTCATATGCGTGAACGGGCGTTTGTCATGGAACCATTGCGTGAAATTCTAAACGAGTCTTGAACCGCATAGGGAAAGGATATGGCTTTTTAAACGTAAACTTATAGAGCCGCATCACCTAATTAGGTGATGCGGCTCTTTCTATTTTTTTGCGTCTAATGCAGGTTTGTACTGCCTATCCTTATTTACGCAGACCGAGGGCCTTCACGATGGCACGGTAACGATTGATGTCGCGCTCTTTCAGATAGGTGAGTAGACGACGGCGCTTGCCGACGAGCTGTGTCAGCGAACGAGTGGTCACGAAGTCCTTGTGGTTGGCCTTGACATGCTCTGTCAAGTGCTTGATGCGGTAAGTGAACAGGGCAATTTGGCTCTCTGCTGAACCTGTGTCGGTTGTTGACTTGCCATACTGGCCGAAAATCTCTTCTTTTTTCTCTGAGTTAAGATACATTGTTTTGTTGATTAATGATGGTTGCATCAATGACATCTGTTGGTCGTGTGGAAGCCTTAATCAAAAACTACCACCGACCGCAAATGCTTCGGTAGCTCCGAAAATGCTGTGCAAAGGTACAACTTTTTCACCATTCACACAAGCCTTTCGATTATTTTTAGTAATTTTGCACACAAAATATATATAGCTATTTTTTAATGTAAAGCAATGCAAGACATTCGTAACATCGCAGTTATTGCGCACGTTGACCATGGTAAGACTACTTTGGTTGACAAGATGATGCTCGCTGGCAAACTGTTCCGTGACGGCCAGGACAACAGCGGCGAAGTGCTCGACTCCAATGACCTGGAGCGTGAACGAGGGATAACCATATTGTCTAAGAACGTTTCAATCAACTGGAAAGGAGTAAAAATCAATATTCTCGACACCCCGGGCCACTCCGATTTTGGTGGAGAGGTGGAGCGTGTGCTCAACATGGCCGACGGTTGCTTGCTGCTTGTCGACGCTTTCGAGGGGCCGATGCCGCAGACACGCTTTGTGTTGCAGAAAGCCTTGCAGATTGGCCTCAAGCCCATAGTCGTTGTCAACAAGGTCGATAAGCCCAATTGTCGTCCTGAACAAGTTTACGAGATGGTGTTCGACCTGATGTGTGACCTTAATGCCACAGAGGAGCAACTTGATTTTCCTGTGGTGTATGGTTCGGCCAAGAATGGATGGATGGGCCCCGACTACAAGACACCGACAGACAACATTGACTATCTTCTTGATAAGATTTTGGAGGTCATTCCTGCTCCTAAACACATTGACGGCACACCACAAATGCTCATAACGTCTCTCGACTATAGCAACTATACTGGTCGTATCGCTGTGGGACGCGTGCATCGTGGCACTCTCACCGATGGCATGAACATTGTCATTTGCCATCGCGACGGAACCCAAGAACGCACTAAGATTAAGGAACTCCACACCTTTGAGGGCATTGGCCACAAGCGTGTCGACAGCGTGTCAAGTGGTGACATCTGTGCCGTGGTTGGTTTGGAGCACTTTGAAATCGGCGACACTATCGCCGACGCGGAAAACCCAGAGCCGCTGCCGCCAATTGCTGTTGACGAACCCACGATGAGCATGCTCTTCACCATCAACGACTCACCTTTCTTCGGACGTGAGGGCAAGTTCTGCACTTCACGCCAGATTAACGACCGTCTCCAGCGCGAGCTTGAGAAGAACATTGCGCTGCGTGTGGAGCCTTTTGAGGACTCGACGGATAAATGGATTGTCAAAGGTCGCGGTGTGTTGCACCTTTCCGTGCTCATTGAGACTATGCGCCGTGAGGGCTATGAGCTTCAGGTGGGTCAGCCGCAGGTGATTTACAAGGAAATTGACGGTCAGAAATACGAGCCTGTCGAGGAACTTGACATTAACGTACCCCAGGACTACTCATCCAAGATGGTCGACATGGTGACTCGTCGTAAGGGTGACCTCACAGGCATGGATACTGAGGGCGACCGTGTGAACATCACGTTCGACATTCCTTCACGTGGCATCATTGGTCTCCGCACCAATGTGCTCACAGCCTCACAGGGTGAAGCCATCATGGCGCACCGCTACAAGGAGTACCAGCCTTACAAGGGCGAAATCGTGCGCCGTACCAATGGTTCAATGATTTCCATGGACGGTGGCACAGCCTACGCTTACGCCATCGACAAGCTTCAAGATCGCGGAAAGTTCTTCATCGACCCGGGTGATGAGGTCTATCCAGGTGAGGTAGTCGGCGAGCATGTCCACGATAATGACCTGGTCATCAACGTCTGCAAGGCCAAGCAGCTCACTAACGTTCGTGCGTCTGGTTCCGACGAGAAGGCTCACATTGTGCCGAAGACTGTCATGAGCCTTGAGGAGTGCCTTGAGTACATCAAGGGTGACGAGTATGTGGAGGTCACTCCGAAGAGTATCCGTATGCGCAAGATCATCCTCGACCACCTCGAGCGTAAGCGTTCCAACAAGGAGTAATCATTCTCGCCGCAATGAGCGGCGACATAGTGCGGGCAATGGCATTGGGTCATTGCCCGCATTTTCGTTACAGGCCAGCCCTGCAGGTTGGGCCGAGGCGTTTTCGTTGTCATCCTTATTTTTCAAACAGGCCCATAACTTTCCGCATGTCCAGGTATGCAAAAGCGAAACCGCAAACTCGTAGAAAAATTGCGACAAGCTATATATGAGATCATGCCATTCGTTTCAAAAAGATAATTTTCGGGCAGAAATAAGCGAAAATCGAACCATTTTTGTAACTTGGCGTAAATCAGCTGGTTATAAGAAACGCTTTTGTTTTTTTCGCTCAATTAGGCTCTTTCTCTAAACGTTGGTACCTTATTAAGACATGATAGCTGCTTTATCGAGACCCCATAGAACAGTTGTCGCGCCTCGATAAATCGTTTCACGAGGCTCGATAGCGTAGCTTTCGCGATTTGTTTTGGTTTGAAGTGGGCCTTTCCGCAAGGCCAATGCTCGGTTAAGAGACTGAAAACGCCTTTTTGTCGAGCTCTTTGGTAAGAAACCGCGTGCAAAGTTTTTATCCAAAAAACAAGACAAATTCATAAGTGGCTCCGGCTTTCCCGTTTTGTGAGAAAGCCCTATTCTGCAATGGCCACATACAGGTCGGCTTTGTGATGGCTACCAATTTGCTGCCTATAATTCGTGCTCTATACAAGAAAATCATGAAAATTTAGAAAGATTATCATATTTTATTATTAATTTTGCCAATAGCACCCCCATGGCTTTTACGTTCTTCGGTATCCAGGAGGGATATAAGACGATGGAAGCAAGACGGTGAGTGGCAATGCGGCATTGGTTTCAATGCCATATTAGGTAAGCACATGATGGTAAAAATCTTATTGACGACGATATTCGCACTGCTAAATGTTTCAAGCGCTTACTCGCTGAGCCTGAAGGAATCGCAACGCTTGATCGACAGGGGAAAACAATACCTTCTTGGTCCAAAGGAGAATATAGACAGCGCAATCTTCTGCTTTAGGAAAGTTGCCGACTCCTACCGCAAAGACCTCTCACCCAGCCAACGTGAACTGTGCGGCAAGGCGGCAAACAATCTTGGGTATGTTTACCTGCAGCATGGCATAGACTGCAAGGCGGCATATACAGCCTTGATGAAGGCCAAGGAGATATGCGAGGGAGTGAACAATTCGAAGACACTGGCCACGGTTTATATGAATACCGCCAGCCTGTTCTCCATATTTTCCGAGCATGTGAAGTCGCCCGAGTTCATGGATGAGGCGATACGTCTGTATAAATTGTCCATCAAGTTGGCATGCGAGAACCAGCGTTGGACAATCGTATGCTCTTCATTTTGCAACCTTACTGACCTTGACCAGAGCTTCAGCCATGTCAACGACTACAAAGACGTGATACGCACGTTCGCAAGGCTCCAGATTCCTAAGGGTACGCCCCTGTATAAATATTCGCGCCTGAGATGCCAGTCCGTACAAGCCTACATAGACAAGAAGCCTGCCGATGCCACAGCATTCCTGATTCAATCCATCAATAATATTGACGATACCATATCGCGTGAAGCCTGGCGGGCGCAGGCCCTGACCCTCGCTGCGTCGCTGTACCTGAAGCGCGGCATGTCCGACTCTGCGCTGCATTACATCAATTGCATCCTTGATGCCCCATCCGACTATTGGGGCAATGACGTGAAAGCCAATGCATACAAGTTGTTGCGCTCCATATATCTGGCCAAGGGAGAGAAGGGAAAAGCCCAGGCCGCATACAGCAGGATGCTGATGTTGCGCGACTCACTTTACAATGTCGATAATCTCTCGTCCATCGAGAATATGAAGTTTCTCTATGACCTCGCTACGCAAAAGCATCGATCTGCCGTGATGCTTGCCGAGGCTAACCATAAGAAGAAGATGCGGGAATGGGGGCTTGTCGGTTCTTGTTTGCTATTGCTGCTTGTTTTCGCCGTTCTGCTGCTCGTCGTGGTTAGGAACAGGCACCTGCGTGCCAACTATGTCCTGCTGTTCGAGAAGCAACAGGACATACTGAGAAAGGAAATGGAAGATAAACTGGCGCGGGAGCTTGAAGTCAATAAGGAAGCCGATGCTGCGCAGATGTCTTACACAGCTCCGCAAAGTGCCGTCTCGCAGAAAACGCGCATCCTCTCCATCATGGACGAGACGGAAGAGAAATTCTCAGCCGATTTCTCCCTTGACAGGCTTGCCGAGCTCGTCGGCATATCGCCCAGGGCATTGTCGGCGGTGCTCAATGACAGTCTTGGCAAGACCTTCCGCGACTTGCTCAACCAGTATCGGGTGCGTGAGGCATGCAAGCGTTTGTCGGATGAGGATCATTATGGTGGGCTGACGATAGAGGCCATTTCGCAGAGTGTGGGATATAGGTCGAGGACATCCCTTGTGACTGCATTCAAGAAAGAGACAGGGCTCACGCCGTCAGATTTTCAGCGCATTGCTAGAAATAAGACTTTGACAAAAAATGCGGGAGAAAAAGGCTAAACGGATATTTTTGTCATATCAGCAAGCATTTTTGGTGCATTTTGGCGTTATTTCGTTCAAATACTTGTTTTTGAACGAATGTGCTCGTTGTTTTTTACTGTCAAACATGTTGCGATGGTTACTTTTGCAATATGCTTTACGAGGCGATTCGTTTATTATTAACATTTAAAACAAAACGAGCATGAAGCTATTTACTTCTAAATTTCTGCTGCTCATGATGGCAGTGGTCTTTGGCACCCATGTTGCCAAGGCGGATGAGACCCAGTACGACTATGAGTTCAACGCCAGCGTTTTGTGCCAGGCAGATTGGTATGGCACACGTCTCAGCAACGGGAGCCACACCTTGAATGCCTATTATCTTGTGCTTGGCAACAAGGACTTGAACAGTGAAGGTTACCCGGCCAAGGGTAGCACCGTGTACGCGATGGAATTCTTCGGCGCAGCCCCTTCTGATGAATACAGTCCCAATCCACAACCAGGAACCTACAAATTCTCGAAGACGATAGGCGACAACGTCTTGAAGGATGACGCTCATATCTACCAGCGCGACGGCAACGGCAACTATGAGATTGACAGGAGCGTCACCGACGGTAAGCTTGTCATCTCCACCTATGAGAAAGACGGCAACACCTATTATAAATATGACCTGGTGTTGACTGACGAGATTGGCAAGACACACCACGTCACTTATGAGTCGCGTTTCATCGTCTACAACGACCTGAGTCAGGCCAGTGAGAATCTTGAGAAAGACCAAAACTTCACCTGCAACGGCGGAAGTTGCACCTACAAGTCTCTTTCCAACGGCGTCATGAAGCTTCGCCTCTACCTAACGGACATGACGAAGGACGAATACGGCGACTATAGCTACGACCGCCTTCCCGCACGCGAGATGTACCTCGACGTTTACGCTCCGCAGGCCAAGAACCTCCCCAACGGTGTCTACAATATCTCAGATAATGCTGGTGACGCCTTTACCCTCACTGCTGGCGAACTGGTTGAATTCGCAGGTGTGAAATATCCTACAGGAACCTATCTCCAGTACATCTACGCCAACCAGCTCATCGCGTGGGGTTGCGCCACCAAGGGAACGCTCACGGTGAGCGGCGAGGGCGATAACAAGAAGATCGTGGCCGACTTCATGACCGACTACGGCTTCTCCATCAAGTTCACCTACGAGGGCAGCATGCCTGTCAACAACATCCCGTTGACCGACTTCACGGAGGATAAGACTCTTGACCTTGAGGGTGCCAGCGCCCAGTTTGAATGCATCGGCGACTATGAGAACTATGGCGGCGTGCGCAACTGGTACATCACCCTGTTGCCAGCAGAAGGCAAGGACGATGGCTTCATCTCCTATATCTGCTCCAAGGGCGAGTCATTCTTTGACGGCATTGCCACCGACACTTATACTGTCTCTCCAAGCCGCACTCCCTGGAAGGGCGAGTACATCAAGGGTGGCATCAACGCAGAGGGACAGCTCAAGGGCACCTGGGCGCTGACCCACTTCAACGCTGAGGGCCAGCCGCAGGTGAACGCACCCGCATACAAGGGCGACCTCAACATCACGCAGCATGAGGACGGTGAGACCTACACCATCGAGTTCAAACTCAATGACGGCGCCGGCCACAACTTCACAGGCAACTGGACCGGTAAGCCCGAGCTTATCAACTCATGTGGCGACGAGCCTTCAGGCATCAACGGCGTTTACGACCACGCTTCAAGCGAGGTGGAAGGCGTCTACGACTTGAGCGGCCGCAAGGTATCAGCCAACGCAAAGGGCTTGCACATCGTCAAGTACAAGAATGGCAAGACCAGCAAGCAACTTGTGAAATAATCGCGTGTAATCCATATTTCAAGGCGGAAAATCCTTCAAGGTATTTTCCGCCTTTTTATAGCAAAAACAACTATGAGAAATTTTGTTACCGTCATGATGATGGCTGTCGCTTGCCCTTGGATGGCTTCAGCGCAAGACCATTATGTCGACAATCCTTTTCTGAAGAAGCTACCTGCAACCCTTGCTAAGGTGAGGAAGGCGCCGGGAAAGAGCATTTCCCTGCTGCCTGCACTCAAGCCGATGGAGGCCACCAGCTCCTCTGTGTGGAAACCAGGCTACGCCATCAAGGCCAGCTGGGACAGCAACGAGTGGAAGGACTATGCGAAATACACATACACATACGATCGGGAAGGCCGTACGTTGAGTGAACTGGTGGAGAACCTGGATCTCACGCAGACCCAGTATTACACCTATTCTCTTGCCGAATACACTTATGACGATGCGGGCCGCCTGTTGAAAGCCGATGTCAAGGGTGGCTTCAGCCCTGATGACATGCAGCTGGTCTATACCGTAGACGTGACTTACGATGACGTGCGCCCAGACGTGGTGGTCTCGCAGGAGGCCTATGACATTGCCTCCGACGGCACAAAGGCCATGAACGAAGACAGCTACAAGCAGGTCATCGAGCGCGATGCCGCCGGAAACATCACCGCCGTGCATTCTTTCACCTGGTACAACAATGGTTGGCTTGAGGCGCAGCTGCTTGAGACCACATACGGTACTGATGGCAAGCCACAGACACTCGTCCAGTCAGTGGCCACACAGAAGTCGGCCTCTGACCCGATAGAACTTGCGGTCAACGAGGCTTATGCCGACTGCAAATGGCAACAGACCGACGGACAGATAGCCTATGTGGACGAGATCATGTCGGGCAACAACCTTATCACGTCTGCCAAGGTCGACATGACGACACAGAGCGGCATCACCATGACCGTCGAATATCCTGAGAAGGACTACGACTATGTCATGACCTACGAGTACACTTACCTGTCATTGTTCCCCACCAAGTCAGTGACAAGCTACAAGGATTTTGGCGCCAAGGGCAACTACTCCAAGACCGTGTTTGACCAAGACCTGACGGCAGGCGGAGCCTATCCGGTGCAGTCCATCAACCAGGTGCTCAACACCTATGACGATTATGGTAATCTGCTTGAGGCCCAGAACCAGACTTATTACGGACATACCATCATCAACTCTTGGGAGAAGGGCGTGGTGGAGAACGACCCAGCCACGGGCTATCCCGCCACATACGTCCACTCCACCTACAAGCTGCAGGAAGGAAGCGACTATTACGGCTCATGGGAAGACGACAGCAGGGTCACCTATGGCGCATGGAGGAATGTCTCGACGGGCATCAGCCAAGTGGCAGACGAGAGTGCCGAGAAGATCGAATATTACACTCTGTCGGGTATGAAGGTCAGCCATCCTACATCAGGCGTGTATATCTGCAAACGAGGAAAGAAGACAAGTAAAATCACCATCAAATAATATCCTACGATGAAAAAAGCATTATCAGCCACATTGCTGGCTGTGTTCTCGTTGGCCGCGCTGGAGGCAGGAGCTGTTCCCGCCAAGCGTGGTGTCAGGCAGTACAAGCAGCCAGACGGGACGGTTGTCAACGTCACGCTGCAGGGTGACGAGCGTTTCCACTATTACCTTACTGCCGACAGCCTGCCGCTTATGGAAGACGCTGACGGTGGTCTCTACTTCGCAACCATGAAGGATGGGAGGTTGCAGCGAACCAACTACTTGGCTTGTGATGTCCAGCGGCGCTCGGCCGCCGTCAAGGCTTCCGTGGCCGGAACAAACATAGGCGCAGTGGTGTCGGCACTTCGGGCACGTGCGCTCGCCACCAACCGGTACAAGGCCGACTCGCATGCCGGACTTGGAAAGTTCAGCACCACATTTCCCACCAAAGGCCAGCAGAAGGCCCTCGTGGTGCTCGTGGAGTACAAGGATGTGAAGTTCAAGACCGAGAACCCGCGACAGTATTTCTCGGACATGCTCAACAAGGACGGCTTCAGCGAATATGGAGCCACAGGATGTGCGAGACAGTACTTCCTGGATGCCTCCAATGGCCAGTTTGATTTGGCCTGTGACGTCTATGGCCCGGTTACCTTGCCCAACAAGCGGTCCTACTATGGCGGCAATGGCCTGTCGGGGCACGACCGGCAGCCCGAGGAGATGGTCATCGATGCTGTCAAGCAACTTGACGACTCTGTGGACTTCAGCCAGTATGACCGTGACCATGACGGCATTCTTGACAATGTGTTCCTGTTTTATGCCGGCAAGGGCGAGGCTTCGGGTGGCTCGGCCGAGACGGTGTGGCCCCATGCCTGGAACCTGGAACAAGCCGGCAAGTCGTTTACTGTCGATGGTGTGCTCGTCGACCACTATGCCTGCACCTGTGAGCTGCAGGGCAGCAAGCCCGATGGCATCGGCACGTTCTGCCATGAGTTCTCGCACATCATGGGACTGCCCGACCTCTACAACACCGTGTCGGGCGGCAACTACACCCCCGGCGAGTGGTCGGTGATGGACTATGGTCCCTACAACAACGACTCGCGTACACCACCCACCTATTCGGCCTATGAGCGCAACGCCATGGGGTGGCTCGACCTGCAGACGGTGGCCGAGGCCACGTCGGTGAGGCTTGATGACATCAAGGACTCCAACAAGGCTGTCGTAATCGGCACGTCAAGGCCCAAAGAGTTCTTCCTCTTTGAAAACAGGCAGCAGACCTCATGGGACACTTACCTGCCGGGTCATGGCATGCTGATATGGCATGTCGACTATCTTGCTTCCGTGTGGGATGACAACACCGTGAACAACGACCCCGACCATCAGTATGTGGACCTTGTGGAGGCCAACGGTGAGGGCAAGTCATCACAGGGCGCGGCATGGCCGGGCGCACTTGACAAGACCGAATTTACCGCCACGACGACACCGGCTTTCCTTGATTGGTATAAGAAAGACCCGGGACTGCCCATCACGGGCATCATGGAGTCGGACGGAAAAATTTATTTCGATGTGGACGGTGGTAACTTCGTGCTCCAGTCTCCGGGCGAGCTGAAGGAGTCCGAAGTCACGCCCATCTCCATGCGCCTCAGTTGGCAACCCGTAGAGCGTGCCAAGGAGTATGCCGTGAGTGTGTACAAGTGCAACGGTGCCGAAAAAGAATATGTGGATGGTTTTCACGCCGCAAAGGTCTCGGCCAAGTCTACGTCTGTCGATGTGGACGGGCTGGAGGCGGAAACGGATTATGTGGCGGAGGTGACAGCCGTCTCGGGCACGCGTGTTTCCGAACCTTCTTCCATAACCGTCAAGACTTCGGAGATGACGTTCCCTTACATGACACCCGTGGTGCTGCCCGCTTCCAATGTGGGTAACGATGCTTTCACTGCTTGCTGGAAGCCCGTGGATGGCGCCGACCATTATCTGCTCACGGTCGAAGGCGCATATGAGGTGGCTCCTAAGGCCGATGTCTGTGATTTCGGATCTCTCATTTTCCGTGTCCCGACAGGTTGGAACTATTCCTTGAAGGTGACACGTTACACTGATCCGAGCTGGTGCGGCAAGGCTTCGCCGTCGGCCAAGCTCGACAAGGATGGTGCCACCATCACCACGGCTGTCTATGAGCATGACGTGCTTTCATGTTCCTTCTGGGCGAGGCTCGCTGGATACAAGCCGGAAAGTGCGGTTGTGGTGGACGGTCTCGTCGACGGGCAGTGGACCTCCATTGCGAGGTTTGACAACCTGTCGACCGACGGTGCCACCTACACGATGGACAGCATACCGGCAGGCACGCGCCAGTTGCGGCTGACCTATCTGCAGTCTGATGGTGCCAACCTTGCCCTTGATGACATCCGTGTCATGGTGGGAGGTGTGGAGCGCCATGTCCTGGAGGCGTTTGATGCCGCCAATGTGGGCAATGTGAATTCTTGCCGCGTGACAGGCCTGTCTTCTCAGGAGACGGGCTACTACTATAAGGTGATGGCCGTGTCTCAGGACGACAGCCATACGCTTTGGTCTGCAGAGCAGTATGTGTCACTCAGCGACCCGACGGCAATCACAGGCCACACGCTGAATGGCAGCAGGGTGGCTCTTCAATCGAACGGAACATTGTCCTGCCTGGGCAAGGCGGGAGATGTCGTGAAGGTGTACTCCGTAGACGGACGCATATGCTGCTCGGCCGTCATCGGTCAGGATGGCCGAGCCGCTTTGTCTCTTTGCGGCCGTGGATTGTATGTTGTTCGTGTGGCCGGCGACACAGTTAAGATCTTGTATTAAATTAAATAATGTACCCAGGGAAGGACGGGCAGTGGCTTTCGGGCTGTTGCCCGTTTTTGTTATGGGCATAACCAACGGGCCTATTATGTGTTCATGAAGCGATACGGTTGCAACTGCCGGATATGTGTTTTGTCAATATTTATGGTCGAACAGTTTGTCAAGGAGAGCGGATGAAATCTTTGTGAGGGTATGTCGTCGCCCTTCCCGCAGCCCTATCGTTTATGGCTAATACCAGGCTGGCGTTTGTATTTAGCGTAACAAATCGTTGCGCGATTGAAATAATCTTGTTACTTTTGCAAGGAAAGGGCAATATTGATCTTTACCCAAAGTGACCACTTGTTGTTCACAATGGGTTCTTTTTCTTTATAACATTAAATGAACATTGACGTATGAATAGTGCAGATGGCATGATAACAAGCACGCAAAACACTCGTGTGAAGAGACTCATCTTGTTGCAGCAGAAGTCGGCTGAGCGCCGAAAGGCTGGCCTGTTTGTGGTGGAGGGTCGTCGTGAGCTTCTCCATTGCCTCCATTCTGGCTATGAGATTGACACGCTTTTCTATTGTCCCAAGCTGTTTGCCCTGACAGGCGAGGATGCCGAGTTGCGCCAGGTTATCGCGGAGAGCCGCGCCCTGGAGGTCACCCCCGAGGTCTATGAGCGCATGGCCTATCGTAGCTCTACTGAAGGTGTCGTTGCCGAGATGAAGGCCCAGACGAGAACCCTCGATGAGCTACACTTGCCCGACACCCCCTTGCTGATGGTGCTTGAGCGAGTGGAGAAACCCGGCAACTTAGGTGCCGTGTTGCGCTCGGCCGATGCTGCGGCAGCCGATGCGGTTATTGTCTGCGATCCGCTTACCGACCTCTACAATCCCAACCTCATCCGTTCGAGCATCGGTGCCATCTTCACCGTTCCCACCGTGGCGTGCTCGTCCGCAGAGTGTATCGCCTTCCTGAAGGCGCGAGGCATCCGTATCCTCACGGCCCAGTTGCAAGACTCCCACCTCTATTATGATACCGACATGCGCCGCGGTACCGCCCTTGTCATGGGCACTGAGGCCACGGGGCTTACCGACCAGTGGCGTGTGGCCGCCGATGCCCATATCCGCATCCCCATGAAGGGTCAGCTCGATTCGCTCAATGTGTCGGTCAGCGCGGCCATCCTGCTCTTTGAGGCTGTGCGCCAGCGCGAGGGATAATTTCGTCCATGTTTCCCATTTGGGGAAACCGAGCTTGCAAGGTGCGGGCTTTTTCCATTGTCTTTTGCATAAACCGGGCATACTCCTCCGACTCAGGGTGGAAGGGGCGGTGCCCCAACGCCTCGCGTATCGGTCGCCAAGTTTCGATAAACGCTTGTGTTTGGCGAGAGAAATAAGTGTCGCCAAAACGCTCGAAAATGTAGTTGATGGCTTGTGGGGTTGGGTGGAGCATGTCCTCCTGGTAGAAGCGATAGTCGCGAAGCTCATCGAGTACAATCTCGTAGGAGGGAAAATAGTCAATGGTCACATCCGTCACCGTTTGTCTCACCTGTTCGATGGCCAGCAGCAAGGTGGCTTTGGACAGTTGTGACCCGTGGTATCCATACTTGCGATAGCGGATGGGCGACACGGTGAGGACAAACCTTACCTGTGGGTAACGCTCATGCACCGCGGCGACGGCCTGGCTGATGTAGTCGGCACATTGCTCCACGCTAAGCACCCGCTCGTTGAAGAGCCGCTGCGGTCGCTTCTGGCAGTTGTCCACGATCTCGCCCGTCTCCTTGAGCACATACACATGGTTGGTGCCCAGGGTGAAGACGCACGTGCCCTGCTCGCTCGCCTGGAAGGGCATGCCCCCCTCGCTGGTCAGCCGCTCGACGGTGTGGACGATGCTGGCCGGGTTGTACATCACGCCATGCGGATTGACCACCGCGCGAAACCGTTCCTGGCAGAAGCGCCTGCCCATATTGTCGGCAAAGCAAGAGCCGACAAACAACATGCGTTCGCATGGCTCAATCTTCCATGCGGAAGGAGAGATGTCAATTAGAGTCCTGAAATCCATCATTTTGATTAGCTACGTGATACCTGCATGCCGTGGCGGCTGAGCGCCATGTCCACAAAGCGTGCGCCCGGGTTGGTGGGATGACTGTTGAGTGTGGCCTTGATGCGCGCTGCTGCCTCCGGATCCTTGGCCACCATGTAAAGATAGCCGCCTCCGCCGGCTCCTGGCAACTTGTAGCCCAGGCACAGGTCGTCCACCAGTTCGGTGATGCGCTGACACACTCTGGGGTTGGTGCCGCTGTCGAGTGCTTGGTTTTGTTGCCATGTCTTGCGTATCAGTCGGCCCACGCCCACGAAGTCCTCGCGCTGTATGGCTTCGCACATCGCCAGCGTGTGTGCCTTCATGTTGCGTAGCAGCGACAACTGCTCATGCTGGTTGAGGAACATCCGCTTCACGATTTCCGCCAGGATGTCCTTGGCCGTGCGCCTGATGCCTGTGTAATAGAGCAGGTGGCATGCCTGGTATTCGGGCTGGGTGAAGATGCCGTCAGGCAACCAGCGCACCAGGGGCTGCTGGTCGAAGCCAGGCTGCGTCTGCAGCAGTTTCACACCGTGCAGCAGTCCGCCAAACTGGTCTTGCCATCCGCCTCCTGTGGTGAGGAGTTGTTCCAGCACCAGGGTGCGCCGGCCTATCTCGCTCTTGTCCCATCCCAGTCCGCAAAATTCGCTGAGCGCCCCGAGCACGGTGGCGGCCAGCACGCTGCTGGTGCCCAGTCCTGAGCCGGCGGGGATGGCTGAGAGCAGCGTCACCTCAATGCCGCAACCGAAGTCGTGCAGCTGGTCTTCCAGCGTCTTGTGGGGCTCGGTGCCGAAGGCGGGCAGGAAACCACAGAGCGCCAATGCCGCCTTAGGGATGGAAAATGGACTGCCCACTTGGTTGAAGGCAGCCAGTTGCTCATAGGTTGTCACTATTTCCGAGGCTCCGAGGTCGATGCTCCGCAGCACTACGTGTGGCTGTTGGCATGGCTTTACATAGGTTTGGATAGGCTGTTGGCCGTTGAGCTCTATGGCGAGGTTGATGACGTTGCCACCCTCCATGAGGCAATAGGGGGGCGTGTCAGTCCAGCCGCCCGCTATGTCAATGCGCACGGGCGAGCGTCCCCACACGATCTGGTCATCGCATACCGTCTTGTGCGGTGCCACACGGTCGCTTGCCATGGCGAGCGTGATGCCTTCGCGCAGCAAGCCGAAAGCCTGCCGCTCCAAGGTGGCCTGTGACTCGCCCGTGGCAATCTCCGAGCGGAACATAGCATCGGCCATGCGCTTCATGAGCGACTCGTCAGTGCTCAGTGGCTGTGGGACGGGCATGTGCAACTTGCGGAACGCCTGGGCGGCATCATCAAGGTCAAGTTGGTAGAACACGCTGTGCGCGTGGTTCCTGGCCAGCGCCTGCCAATTGAGGGCGCGATATTGTTGCCGTTGTTCGGTGAGACGATACAGGTTGGCCTCGGTCGCTATCTGTTCCGCTGACAACAGCTTGGCCATCGTCGTGTCGTCTCCGTGCATGTATGCGTCAAGGGCGGTGCCATCGGGCAACAGAGGAAAGCGTGGTGTGGTCTGTTCATCACCGGCAAACCTGTCGAAGTAACCATATCGTCGCACACACCATGCCGCTTCTCCAATGGGCACAAAGTCAATGCACTCGTTGGGTTCAAGCCGCACGGTCCAGTCGTTTTTGGGTGCGCCCGTCACGATGTTGTTGTGTGTCAACGTCCAGTGGGTGCCCACGTGACTGTTCTCCACCCACACGTTCTCGTTGCAGTCGTTAAAGGATGTCAGTGTGATGGCGTTCTGCACGAAGATGCTGGGGCACGGCTTCATGGAGTGATGCAGGATGTGTCGCTGGTCGTTGACCAGGTTTTGTAAGGCGACTGTTGAGGAAAGCAACTCGTGTGAGGTGCCGAAATGGTAGAACTCGCCGCCGGGTAGGGGTAGGATGGCTACTTTCAGCTGGCTCACTTCTTCGTCATGTTGTGTTGGTTGTGTGCCCAGACAGCAGCCGAAGGTACCATAGAGGTCATACTCCGTCAGCTGGCCGTCGCGCATCGAGCGTCGCGTCAGCATGTCAATGGCCTTGTCCGACAGGAGCCACACACCGATGTCGGTCAGGTAGAAGTGGTCTTTCTGCAGTTGGTTGAGTGTGTCGACCGAGGGCTTTTGCAACATACACTTGAGCACTCCTGGCTCTCTTCTCAAACTGACAAACACTCCGTGGTCCTTGGCTATTTCGGGACCGAGCCACAATCCGTAACACACCACATCGGCCTCTGGGATGGGTTGCAGGGGCTCGGTGGAGCGTATGTATACGTCGCCACTTACAATCATGGTATGAAGGCCTTTGGGCGCGTTGTCCATGATGCGCTCGTAGAGGGGCAGTTGCAGTTGCAGCAGGTTTTGTGAGAGCCGTTGGCCGCGCTCCCAGCGAAACACGGGGATGGGTGTCAGAATCTTGCCCGAAGGGGCGTAGGCCGGCAACCGGCGGCTCTGTCCGCCAGCATGGAGGAGCAGCAACTGTTCATTGGCTTTCCTGTCATTGGCCTTCCAGTACTCCATGAGCAAGTTGACCGACCCGCCGCCCGAGCCCAACTTGTGGCCGACAGGGTCGTTGGTACAAAACCATTCGTCTTTCGGGTAACCTGTTATGTCGTGAAAACATCCCACCAGGTTGGGTGGGAGTGAGAGGAGTTTCTTCATCTTGTTTGGTGCGTCTTATGGGCATGATAGCCCGTTGCTTGTTGTTGCAAAAGTACATATTTTATTTGGTCACGATGGCTTTTTTTGTTACTTTTGCTAAAAATATTTCATCCATGAGTAGTAACCGGGACGGATTGTTCAAGAAGGATGGCAGGAGCTTCTTGCTTCCTCTCGCCATGATTACCATTTGTTTTGCCATGTGGGGGGTTGCTAATGATGTGACCAACCCGATGGTGAAGTCGTTTGGCTTAATCTTCCAAATCAGCAAGTTTGAGAGTAGTTTTGTGCAGGTGGCCTTCTATCTGGGCTATTTCTGCATGGCCCTCCCTGCCGCTATGTTCATCCAGCGCAATTCGTTCAAGGCCGGTGTGGTGACAGGGCTGGCGCTCTATGCCGTTGGCGCGTTGGCCTTCGTTCCCGCCAAGGCCACAGGCTCGTTTGTGGCCTTCCTGCCCGCTTACTTCGTGATGACGTGCGGTTTGTCGTTTCTTGAGACCAGCTGCAATCCCTATGTCTATGCCATGGGTTCGGAAGAGACAGGTACCCGAAGGCTCAACTTCGCGCAGGCGTTCAATCCTGTCGGTGCGCTCACGGGCGCTTTCATCGCGCTGACTTACGTGTCGGGCAGTCTTGACACCACCGACGGTGTGACAAGAGGACAGCTCATGGTGACCGACCCACTTCGTTTCGAGGCCATCAAGGCTCACGACCTCGACATCCTGGTGCGTCCCTATCTCTACATTGGCATCATCGTCCTGCTGTTGCTCGTGGCCATTGTGCTCACGCGTATGCCCAAGGCTGCTGATGAGGGTGAGCGAAAAGGCATGTGGAAGGCTTTCAGCCAACTGCTGCGCATGAAGACGTATCGCCAAGGTGTGATAGCCCAGTTCTTCTATGTGGGCGCGCAGACAGTATGCTGGGCTTACATCATGTACTATGGCCACCATGTCTTCTCCGACATGGAGAGGATGACGGAGTCAGCGGCCCAGCAGGTTACCACCTATTATTACTTAGGTGCCTTGGCCTTGTTTGCTGTCGGCCGGTTTGTGTGCACTTACTTCCTGAAGTTTGTTGAGGCGGGTCGCTTGTTGGCGTTGCTTGCCTTGTCTGCCATTGTGTGCCTGTTGGGTGTCATCTTTGTCGACGGACGGGTGGGCTTGTGGTGTCTCGTGACTGTGTCGGGCTGCATGAGCCTGATGTTTCCCACCATCTATGGCATCGCCCTGACGGGTGTCCGCGACAACGTGAAGTTTGCCGGTGCCGGACTGGTGATGAGCATCTTGGGCGGCAGCGTCATTCCTCCCATCCAGGCGGCCATCATGGATTGCCAAGCTACGATGTTTGGTCTGTCGAGCGTCAACTATTCGTTCTTCATCCCCTTACTGTGCTTTGCGGTCATCCTGTGGTACGGCTGGAAGCATTGAGTGTGTCAGTGGCACATGGAGTTCACACATTTTTTTCGGATGCAAGCCTTGTTGCAGAGCAACTGACTAACGGGAAGTATTTTATTGAATAACGAGTGTAAAAAGCGCAACCAGCACTCATGAATCTTTCGTACACGAGTTCCACTAATTCATCGAATGACCATCGAAAGCGCGTTTGGTCCTTAGTCGCACAGAATTAATTTTATTGTTGTACTACAAGAAAAACATTATATGAAATGTCTGCGGTATTTGCAAGATGAAGGAGAAATATCCAATAGACTCTCTCTCATATATTTTCTTATCGACAGAAGACGTTCTTGATACTGGAATTGAAATGTCCGCCATACTAACAAAGAATAGAGGCATTTATAAAAGAGATGTAGAAGAGGCTATTAGACAGACTACCTTAGAGAGTGTGGTGAACAAGGTACTTAAACCCTATAATCTTGTTGTTTCGAAAATAACTACAGATTGAGATTGCAAGCCATTTAAATGGCAAAGGACCTCGACATATTCAATGAACTATTCCAAGGCATCGGTGCTGCATGGGCCGAGCGAGCCGATGGCAGCGCCGCTGACGGATAGTGTGGCACTGTTGCTCCCGTTGTAGAAGTTGACCAGCGTGCCTTCGCCGTTGACCTTCAGGTTGGGGTTCCAGTAGAGGGTGCGACGGTAGTCCTGGAGGCTGGGCAGGGGCTTGCGGCTATAGTCGGGATGGTAGAAGTCGTCGGGCATGTTGAAGCCATGCAGCGTGATACGCCTGTCGCGCATGGTGTATCGCGTGGCGTCTTGGGGCATGGTGTCGAAGTCTACCACCACATCTGCGCTTTGGCTGCTCATCTCCGGATGGTCGTCACGGCGCAGGTTGAAGTCGGTGTAAAACTTAGCCGTCTGCAGGCGCTTGAGTTTCGTGTCCTTGTAGAGGGCCCAGTTGCTCCGCGTGGTGGGCGTGGCTTGTGCGGCGGCCCTGTCGGGTGCATAGGTGCGGTAGAAGAGGTAACGGTCGAAGCGGGCATCCACCAGGAACATGCGGTCCGCATGGTAGTTGCCCATAAGCATCATGCTCATCTGTAGGGGCAGTCGTCGGAAGTTGACCTTGCCGTAGGACAGGCCATAGTCTGTCAGCAGATTGTAGAGTTCTATGGCATCGTATTGACAGGCCGGCTTGTTCCAGTTGATGGCGTGCTTGCTCTTGCGGCGGCGTGCCTTGACGCTCACCTCGGCCAGGTCGGTGCCTTCTTCGGCCAGCGAGTCGGCCAGCGAGTCGGCCGATGCGACGTTTGCGCCCGGCTGATGGGTTTGGTAGAACGAGTATTTGGAGGCGAAGATGGGGTAGAACAGGTCGCGCTTGACATAGTAGTCGGGCCATGCGTCTTCGTCAAACAGGTCGTAGTCTTCCTTCTTATTTTTCTTTTTCTTCTTTCCGTTGTTGCCCCCATAGGCTCCCATCATGAGCGTGCCGTCTCCATAAAACGGCTCCACGCTGAATGCGAAATGTCCGCCGTGGTCGGTCTGTTGCTCAATCTGCCACACGTCAGTGCCCAGCACCAGTTCGCCCTTGATGGTCACCTCCTTCTTCAACGGGCCATAAATGATGCCTTGTTCCGGGTCGTGTTGGTTGGTGGCCTGTATCTCTTCATCAGCGTGTAGTGACGCTTCCGTGTTGGAAACGACATCGGCCCGTTGGGGCGTCACATCGTTTCGTTCGCTCTCAGGCTTCTCCTGTTCAGCCAGGTAGTTCATGCCCTCACCGTCGGAAATCTTCTTGGAGTATTCGCCGAACTCCCCATTTTCGCCACTGGCTGCTATGGCGTCGACCGTCCATCCGAAGATGCCCATCTTCCACCAGGGCATTTCTTCGGGTTCAATAGGCGTGAAATGTACGGTTGGGTAGACGTTGCCTTCCACGGTCATGGCGGTCTCAGGCTTGTAGCGTAACGGTTTGGCCGCCAACAGGTCCTTGACGTTGTATCTCCGCCAGCCCTGCACCAGGAGCAGCAGGTCGAGACGTGCCTGATGGAGACTGTCGTCGGTCTTGAAGTAGTAGTCGGGGTTGGCGACAAATCCCTTGAGGTCGCTCGACAGCAACAGGTCGGTCATGATGTCGCCCGTGTCGTAGGTGGGACTGTCCGTTTCGCTGTCTCTCACGGCCAGACTCATGGTATTCACGTCTGCGGGCGCTGAGACTCTCAAGCTGATTTTCTCATACGGGGCGTACTCCTTTTTCAGTCCTTCCACATGGACTTGCCGTGAACTGTAGTCGTGATGGTTGACGAAGAACAGGCGATCGGCCAGCACTTGCCCCTCGGGGGCTGTCACCACCAGGTCGCACACGCCTGTTGGCAACCTGTCGAGGTCAAGGTTCCATGAGGCTGCCCCTGTCGCGTCGAGCTGCAAGCGCTTGTAATCTTTCAACTTGCCTCTGCAGAGCACGGCTGCCGACAGGTGATTGATGCCGAGGCCTACGGTTTGCAAATGCACCTGTCCGGGATGGAGCGATAGCGCCACACCTTTGTCTTCAGCTTTCGGCAGGTCAAACGAATACGTCTTGCCCTTGTAGGAGAACATGGCTTTCTCTGTCTGGTTGTTGCCGTCGAGGGTGAACACGCCACGCCCCATGTGGTCGGCCGCAATGGTCTGCCCGCCGATGGTGCCCGTGAGGTTCACCGCCTCACCCAGTTCGTTGGTCACCTCGAAGGCGATGCGCTGTGTGGTGCCAATGATGCGGTTGCCTCCCTCGGGGTAGAACGTGACGTTCAGCCGGGGTTTGGCCACGGGCAGGGCACGCTGTCGTGGGCGCGGGCGCATGTCTTTCAGACTGTAATCCCCAGCCTGATACGGCTTCTCATAGACCGGGATGACACGCGAGTAGACGCTGCCATAGTCGCGGAAGAAGTCCTTGGCCATCTGTCGGTTGTAGAACTCCTCGCGATAAATGCGGTTGTAAGGGCGCTCCGTCACGTTGAAGTTCATCATCCAGCGCGTGTAGGCCCGCAGTTCGTAGTAACCCGAATAGAGCGAGTCGGAGAGCACAAAGTCGCCCGCCCCATAGCCGTCGGGCGAGACGATGAGTTGCTGGCGCTCCACCACGAAGCCGTCGGGCGACACCAGTTCCACATAGACGATGCGGCTCATGTCGGTGGGTGTGAGGTCGTCTGCCCTCACTACATACGACCGGTACCAGAGTGTGTCGCCGAGGAAGTAGCAGTTGTTGTCGAGGTGCAGGTACACTTTCTCCTGTATGGGCGCGTTTGCCAGGCGCGTCCTTATACTGTCTTCTTGTGCCGGCATGCTTGTGGTGACAAGCAGAAGGAGCAGTAGGCTTATGATTTTCGGTAGGTTTTTCATGGTGACGGATGGCTTGAAACGAAGATGATAAGGTGCAGTCACCCCAATTCTTATTTGGATACGACAGCGCGCCCGTCGGCGGTGATGCCTTCGGCTGAATAGTACATCTCGCGGCAGGTGCTGTTGACCAAGACCTCGAACGATACCTTGCCGTCTGCATCCGTCGTCAGGTTGGGCTCCCAGAGGAGGGTGCGGCGGTAGTCCTGGTCGGGGATGATGCCGGTCAGCTCGGTGTCCTCGTAGGTCTCGGGGTTGGCGAGACCGCGAAACCAGGTGGTGCGGAGGCCTTTCGGCTTCTTGCTGTAATATCGTCCTTGTGAGTTGCGGTAAACGAAAATCTTGACGACGTTGTTGCCTGCCATCTGTGCGTACGGGTCGTTGATGTTTGAGCTTGTTGTCTTGATGAGCACCTTGCTGACCTCATCCATGTAGAAAGGCAAGGCGTAGGATACCATGCCTCCGTAGGTGATGCTTTCCAGCTCATCGGCGTTGTCGGGCTTCTTGATTCTTTTCGTCACTCCCGTGGCACATGCAAAGTGATTGTTGACATACCACATGATGGGGCGTCGCTCGTAGCTCAGACCATTGTCGTAGTAGTTGTTGATGGTGTTGGTGTAAGGTACGTAGCCAGACACGTTGTCGCTGCCGACAAGTAGCGGGTTCTTGCCTTTCAGGTATTCGATCAGTGTGGGCATGGCTTGACCCTTGTCGAGCAGCTCGTCCACCTCGTCGCCCGGTCTGTAGATGAGGTCGGCAGTCCGCAGGTTGCCCTCATAGTTCTCCCAGAAGTATTTGCCTTGTCGGCGTTTGGCCGTCACGGTCACCTGCTGCAACACACGCACGCCGTCGGTGCTCAGCGAGAGGTCACCGCGGTCGATGGCGGTCTGCAGGTTGATGGGTGGCACGGGCAACTGCAGAGGCAGCATCTCCTGTGGGTCCAACCCCCGGAGCTTGGGCGAGAAGTTGCGGCTCACGCCCACATAGTAGCCTATCATCTTGTCCTCCTTGCTGGTCTTTACATACATGTTCCAGCCGTTTCCCCAACAGTCGGGCACGGTGAAGCGGTAGCGCCCCCGACTGTCGGTCTTGGCGTGTCCCACAAGAGCGTCTCCGTCATAGCTGTTGAGCACCAGCGTGAGGTCTATGCCTTCCACGGTCTGTTTCTTTTTGGTGGGATAGATTTGCCCGTTGAGGATCATCTGTTTCTCAATGGGATAGTCGAAGGCGAAGTTCTTCTTGCCTTCCATCATCCGGAAGTCGTAGCGGCGCCAGCCCTGCACGAGCATCAGTAGGTCGGTGGCTTGGCGATGCTCCGCGTCATCACTCTCGAGATAGTAGGCCGCATGGTGGATATAGCCTTTCAGGTCGCTGCTGAGCAGGAGCCATGAGGCGGCGTTCTGGTCCCACCCGCTGACCTGGTTGCCGGCGTCTCTCACGGCGAGCGAGAAGGTGGTGTTGGGCAATGTCTGGGCTGAGAGCCTGACGATGCGCCCTTCCACGCTGTCCACCGAGAGGTTGATGGGAGCCATCTTGGTGTGGGGATAGACAAACAGCATGCGGGAGGCTAAGATTTGTCCGTGCTCGTCGATGACGGTCAGTTGCGATATGCCCTCCTTCATCGTTCGGCGTGACAACGAGAGGCTGACGGGCTTGCCGCCCAGCGAGTGCTCTTCGCAGAAGTATATCTTTCCGTTGTTCATCAGTGTCACGCCCACGGTCTGTCCTTGCCAGTCGGGTGTGGCCGGCAGCTGCACGGGGATGTTGTCTTTCTTTTGGCTCATGTCCACGCTGAGGGCTATGCCCGATGCCTCGGCTACAGGGATCGCTATGTTGGCCGTGCGCCCATTGTCGCACACCACGGACAGCGTGCAGGGCGTGTCACCCGGCGTGACGAAGACCATGCCTCGCCCATCGCTGTTGGTCTGTGTGCGCATCAGCGTCTGGTCGCCTTGCTTCAGCGTGCAGGCAGCCTTCAGCCGTTGCCCTTGTCGGTCGAACAGCTCGAAGGCCAATCGGCTCTTGAAGCCCTTGATGAGGTGTCCGCCCTCGGGATAAAACTTGGCATTGATGTTCTTTTCCAGCCCTTCGGACTTTTCGCGACCGCTTGGCACGTCGGTCGCCCTGGGGGTCCAAAGCCTGGGGCTACTGTAGTCGCCCTCTTTTGCGGGTTTCTCGAAGATGGGTATGGTGCGGGAGAATATGGCATCAGTGCCCCAGTTGAGCATGTAGCGTGTGTAGGCGCGTATCTCAAAGAAACCTCCGCGCAGGATGTCGTCGAGCTGGATCTGCCCGATACCCACGCCTTGGTTCAGTTTGACCTTCACTTGTTTTTCCATTTCCCCCGTGGCGTTGTAGAGTTCCACGTAGGCAATGTTGCTGCGCCCGCCCAAAGAGTCGTTGCTGCTGCAAACCTGATAGACCTTAAACCATAGGGTCTCGCCGATGAAGTAGCCCGTGTTGTCGAGGTGGAGATATAGCTTCTCCTGCGGAAACACATGGTTGAACTTTCCCACGATCTTCGTGAAGTAACTGATACTGTCATTTCCTGTGGCATGAACGGGAAGTAACGAGACCATAAAAAATAAGAGGGCAGTAAAGTTTCTCTGCCAATAGGTTTTAGGCTGTTTCATGGTCGTTTAGGTTGAGTGTTTAGGTTGTATTGTTTAGAGTTGAGGCTTACTTTTAATTGCCATTCGCAAAACTAAAAAAAAAGAGAACGCCAAGCCTTTTTTCTTTTTTTATTTCTTTCGTTTTTCTTGTTTGATTATTCTGTCCATTCGGTTCTCAATGTGTGAAGTTTTCGAAACAGCCTTCAAGTTCAAACTTCTTGATGATGGCCTCTTCTGTGGAAGTCGTCTTCACGATTTGATAGTTCTTTCGGAAGGCTTCGTCGTTGCCTCGCTGGCTTAGTGTGTTGTAGATGTTCTCCTTGTACGTTGAGACACCTTTCCCGATGTCGTAATTGCCAATGTTGAACATGGTACTCCAATAGACACCACCGTATTCATTTTTGCCACGGTCGACAACCATGCGCGTGCCGATGGATGCCACTTCGTTGAATCCCCGGTCGTGCTTGTAGGTCATTTGGATTTCGATGTCTCGCAGACAATAGCGAAACATACTTGTGGGCCCCGATGTACGATAGCGGATTCTCACGAGTTCGTTGTGTACCTTCCCGCGAAAGGAGAGTAGCTGTAGCTTGTCCATCTCAAACATTAGTCTTCCCGTCAAAGTGTGGGAGGAACCGTCTGCAGTCTCGCCAAACTGAACCACGATGATTTTGGCGTCATCATCGCCTTGCAAGATAGAGTAAGACAGGTTGTATAGGTCGTCAAAGTATTGTGAGACCCATTTATAAGGCAATGGCGTGTAAAGGTCTTTCCATGTTCCTGGGTCAGGAAGCATTGGGGCGAGGCATGAAGTGACGTAATAATTGCGAAACTTGTAGAATGGCTTCAGCGTGTCACCACTCTCAATGTTACCATAGCGTCCCGTGGTGAGCATGAAGTTGCGCAGGGCTATGTCGGATTGGGCGCGAAAGAAAGCCTCGATGAGTTCGTTGTAAGTGGTGTCGTTGGATGACACCTGGCGGTAGAAGTAGTTGGACTGTTCGAAGCGATGCTCTGCATACTCCATCTTGATGTTCTTCACCAGTTTCTTGAGCAATCCCACGACATCGATGGGGGTGACGGTCACTCCTTGCAGCATTCTGGTGAAAGGCTTGAGTGCCACCGTGCGTCGCAAGTCGCTTGCCTTGATGCTCTTGGCGTTGTAGCCCACGTAGGATATGCGGAGCACGTCACTTGGATTGGCTTGGATGGAGAAGTCGCCCTCCTGGTTAGTGATGGTAGAGGGGGAGGCGCTGATGTAGACGCTCGCCATAGGCAGTGCGTTGCCAGTGCTCGCGTCCACCACGCGGGCTGTGTAGGTGTTCTGTGCACAGACATGTGACAAGCCCAACTGCAAGAAGAATATGATGAGACTTCTTTTCATAGGGGACTTATATTATTCTGGTTTTCTATAGTGATTGACCCTCAGTACTTTCTTGTTTACACAAATGCCTAAGATTAGATACGCTGCATAAAAAGAAAATACTGAGTGAGTTTTATTACCTGTTTAGTAAGTCGTTATGCCAACAGGGTGTGAGTTGTCATTATTTAAAATTAGCATTACTCGTTCTCCTTTCAGCCTATAATATCCGAATTTAGCAATAGGGGTGTTGGCTCGAATTATTGCAGAACTGTTTTGCTTAGCATAAATTTCTTGTGTTACAAAATTGCTTTCAGTACTTATTGCACACTTTATTGAAGGAATGTTTAATTCTATGCACTCGGAATAAGTGCTTATGCAAACACAAACAGTTGTCGCATCTACTTTTTGCTCAATAGACAGTATGCAAGCGTCAGAATAACGATATTTTTCATGATAAATGGCATAATCTTTACCAGCAATGGCGAGATTGCTTCCTGTGTACGAAAACTCTGAAGAGGCTTGGTTTGCGGAAGGGGCAACGAAATCCGAAGATGGCTTTATAAACGAAAAAATCTTGTCGTAGTGTTCTTCGAGATTAAATTCGGACGGGTAAAGGGTGTAATCGCTTCCGTCATATTCTTCTGAGCCTACAGCAAAGCTGTACCTCCCAACTTAACTTACAGTTCCCGTAATGATGACATAACCACCTTTCCATGTTCCGTTATGTACCATCTCACACATATCCCACATTGAATATGGATTGTCTTCTGTGCCAGGACCATCCGACATGTTCATTGTGGAAAGCAACTTTTCTTCATTTGCATTTAATGCAACTTGCGCATTTCTTAATGCGCTTTTTTCATACTTTTTGATTTTCATGATTTATATTTTTTATAGTTCAAACAAGAAATATTCTTGTCTGTTTTTTGATTGCTCTTTGAAATATTTTGATGCGAATTCATTTTCTGTGTAATTATTTTCCGCAAGCTTCTGATGAAGTTCGTTGATGTCGCTTTCATCGAATTTCTCGTAACTTATCAGAATGGCTTTCTTCGACAGCTTGATGAGGTTAGAAACGAATCGCCTCCTTTTCACTTTTGGAATGTATGGCAACACATTGATGCAGGTCACGAGGTCGAAAGTGTCAGGTTCTACCAAGTCGTTTGTGAAGTCGAATGTGTGGCATGGCTCGTCGCCCCAAGGAAGCAGTTGCTTGGAAAGCTCTTCAGTGTTCGGGTTGGCATCGCATCCTGCTGCGTCAATGCCCAGTCTTCTCAATGCTGCTACGTAGTGCCCGCAACCACATCCCACATCCAAGACCGTTTTTGCTTTCGTGTACATGATGTACTTGTATAAGCAATTCTCCAACCGATTGTAGAAGGGATATTTGGCATAGCCCTTGTAATCCCAAATACCTGTTGAAGAGATGTTGCAGGCATTCTCTTTCAGAAGGTATGTGTCAATCTTCTCAACCAGCTGTCGACAAAACGGGTAAGTGAACTTTCTTGCGAAGAGCTCCCTCGTTTCTGTCAGCAGGTGGAAGTGCTCTACTCCAAGGTGCGCAGGTGCATTTCCGTTTTCATTTTTCCACCTTATAAACCTCAGGTTGTCATTCAGCACTTTTCTTGCGGGTAAGAGGTTTAGCAATACTGTCTGTATGTAAGACTCCTCGGGAGCAAAGGTGAAGTGCATTCGCCTGTAAAACGCAGGATGCTTCTTGGTGTAATCAGTGAGCAGTGAAGCAGCTTCTCTTGTTATGGAGAACCATTGAGAGCCTCCGTAGAGGTGCTCAAAGTAATGTGGGATACTTCTGTGTATGTGCCATTTCTTTTGGAAGTTCACCCACTGCTCGGCCTTTTGTTTGCTTTCATTTCTTTCATGGTAATAATCGAATGGATAAAAGTATTCAAATCTTGTGTAAGTATTGTTCTGCCATTTGGGATGCGGAAGATGTACGTAGGATAGGAAGTTGACGCCCATAGCCTTGTCAAAGGTTTCCAAGAAAGTCTCGAGTGGCTTAATCGGGTAATCCTCACCGCTTATAAGATGTATGTAATCGGCTTCACATTCTATCAGTGCGCAGTTGAGAAGATACATTTCGCATTTTAGGATGCTAAATCCGCCCCAATGTACTGTATACCTCTTGTATACTTTTCTGACATTGTTCATCCTTCTTAGTTCGTTTATTTGCTCATCTGTAATGTCGCCTTTTCGATCAACATGTATGAACACTTGACATTGATGACTAAAGTACTCTACTAAGTGCCTTAGATGGGGATAATCCTTGTGGGCCATGATTAAGATAGCGTGGCTCCTCCTTTTGACTCTTTCGGAAATGTTTAAATACTTTGTTTTCATTAGCTTTACATTTTGAATATATATAACTCCTAGATATTAGCTGCTTTACCTCTTGTTTCGTTTTCTAAGAGATTTGTTTCAATAATCAGCAGTCTTCACTATTGTTTCGTAGGTTTTGCAAAGATATGTTTTTGGGAGGATATGCCAAAATGTTTTTAAGGTTATTATTCAAGGATGTCCAAAAAAACTTTACTTGTTGAGATAATTCTGAAAAAATAGGGCTCTCTGGAGGTGACTAACTATAGATTGAAATAATGCTTTTGGCCGTTACAAGCGCAGCCTAAGCCTATAAAACTATTGTTTTGACCGTTATCGCACTAAGAAATAACAGCGAATTGAGGCAAGATAGCAGCCTCATTGAGGTACAATCCGATAGCAGTCTTACCTCAATCCGATAGCTATCGAGATGCGGTTTGATAGCTATCGCAAAACCGATAGTGCTCACCGAGTATTTGTTTTGTTGTATTTTTGCTCAACCAGAAGAATGTCAGCGACTTACGCGAAGTGTGCAAAAAATCGCGTATTTGCAAACGAGCAACGTTGTCCTTGCAAATACGCGATTCCACGGTGATGTTTTATCCGAATATTTTACCCTACAATAGGCTTGTACTTAGGCACCAAGGTCTTCATGATGATCCATCCAGCCATGTAGGCCACGGCGCAGAAGCAGAACACAATCATGTAGCCAGCGGGTTTCCCTTCGAAGCCGAGGAACGTGAAGCCGGACCCCAGGAGGTCAGCATAGTTGAAGAGGTAGCCCGACCCGGTGTTGATGGCCCATGAGGAGATGCCTCCCGCCATGGTGCCCACGCCCGTGATGGTGGCTACGGCCGAGCGGGGAAACATGTCGCCAATGGTGGAGTAGAGGTTGGCCGACCAAGCCTGGTGGCCTGCTCCCGCGAAACCGATGATGATGGCCGGCCACCACGCGGGGTCAATGGGACTGCCTTGCCAGGAGGCCAGCGGCTGGGCCACAAGGGCCAACAACGGTAAGAGAGCGAAGATGAACATGGCCTTCATGCGGCCCGAATAGGGCTCCATGCCCCGCCGCTCCACAAAATACTTGGGGATGTAGCCGCCCACAATGCTGAGCACCGTGACAATGAGGTACAGCACAAAGATGAGCCACTGGCCCATGGTGGTGCTGGTAGCGTAGCCAAACTGATCGGAGAAATAGGCCGGAGCCCAGAACAGGTAGAACCACCACACACCGTCGGTCATGAACTTTCCCATGATGAACGACCACGTCTGCCGATAGGTGAAACAACGCAAGAAAGGCAATGTGGGACCCTCGTCGGTAGTCGTGGCGGCTGCGGTTTCAGCTTTGTCGTCTTGGAGGATGTAAGCCAGCTCAGCCTCGTTCACGTGCTTGCAGTGGCGCGGCTTGTCGTAGGCAAACACCCAGAAACCCATCCACACGAACCCGATGCCGCCTATGATGAGAAACGCGCTCTCCCATCCCAAGTGGTTGGCAAGCACAGGGATGGTGAGTGGTGCGATGAGGGCGCCAATCGACGCGCCCGAATTGAAGATGGCCGTGGCAAAGGCTCGGTCTTTCTTGGGGAAGAACTCGGCCACGACCTTGATGGCCGACGGGAAGTTGCCCGACTCGCCGGCCGCCAGCACAATACGGCAGAACATGAAGAGGTAGACGCTCACTGTGGAAATCATCAGGGCCATTTGTGACCCGGCCTTGACGGCGCGAAGGGCCACCACGCTGTCGAGCCCCACATATTCCATGGCCGCCCAGCCACAACCAGCGTGCAGGCAGGCGCCCAGCGACCACACGAAGATGGCTATCAAGTAGCCGCGCTTGGTGCCCAAGCGGTCGATGAACTTGCCGACGAACAGGCTAAATAGGGCATAGAAGAACGAGAAGGCCCCCGTGATGTTGCCGTAATCGGCATCACTCCAGTGAAACTCGGGGGCGATAAAATCTTTCCATGTCAATGAGAGCACCTGACGATCCATGTAGTTGATCGTGGTGGCAAAAAAGAGCATGGAGCATATTACCCAACGGTATTGGGATATCTTATTTTTAGCAGTTAGCATTTCTTTGCAGTAGTTTTAGGTTATGGGTGCCATCTGAAGCTGGTGGCAAGGCCTGAAAAAGCAAGAAGATGTGCTGGCGGTCGCCACACGCATCCAGGACTTTGCGGTCTGTCATGCGGAAAAGCGATGTCGGCACATCTTCTGAAAATTACTCGAGTGAGGGGATGGGAGCCACCTGCATGTCAGTATAGACGAGGTTCTCGCCGGCCATGCCCCAGATAAAGGTGTAGTTGCTGGTGCCTGCGGCGCAATGGATGCTCCATTGCGGCGCGATGACTGCCTGCTCATTGTTCATCCAGATAGGGCGTGTCTCTTGCGGCTCGCCCATCACATGAAGGATTTTCTGGCCTTCGGGCACCTTGTAATAGAGATAAGCTTCCATGCGGCGCAGGTGGGTGTGGGCTGGCATGGTGTTCCACACGCTGCCCGGTTTCAGCTCGGTGATGCCCATCTGCAACTGGCAGGTGCGCACGCCGGCCACGCCGTCAATGATCATCTGGTGGATAACGCGGTCGTTAGACTCTTCCATCTTGCCAGCCTTGATGTTGTTGGCCTCCTTCAGCGTGACCTTCTTGGTGGGGTAGGTCGCGTGGGCGCAGGCCGAGTTGAGATAGAACTTGGCGGGATTGGCGGCGTTCTTGCTGGCCACCACAATGTCCTTGGCACCGCGCCCCACATAGAGCGCATCTTGGAAGCCCAGCGTGTAGGTCTTGCCGTCGACCGAAACCGTTCCTTCGCCACCGATGTTGATGATGCCCAGCTCACGGTTGTCGAGAAGGTTGCGACCGTTGGTTCCCTTGCTGGCATCGACGTAGAGGGGTGCGATGGAAGTGAGCTTCAACGGTGTGGCAGTGGGTTCGGCACCACCGATCAGGAAACGGTCATAGAACGTGTAAGTCCAGTTGACCTCACCCGGCGCAAACACCTTCTCGATGAGATACTCCTTGCGGAGACGATCGGTGGTGTAATGCTTGGCATCTTCAGGGCCTGTTGCCCAACGAACATTGTAGTGGGTGTAGGCATTTTCAGCCTTCACTTCGTAGCCTTTGGAACAGCAGCCCTGTGAGAAGCCAGACAGGGCGAAGCAGCAAAGGGCTACGGTAAGAATGATTTTCTTCATGTTTATATGTTTTATTGTGTTTGTTTCACGTTCAAAGTCGTCACGCCTTATTTTCCCGTTTGGAAATCTCTTGGCTTTCGGCACGCTCCTCGCGGACAATGAGGATACGGTTCCAAACCATCATCGCCACGGCCAACACGGCCAGCGCGCAGGTTCCCACAAACTTGCCATACTTGCAGGCGACATAGATGACATAGCCATAGAGCGAACTGGCAAAGTCCATGCTGCCTGCCAGGAAGCCCTCGGGCACTTTTGCTGCCTGGTCGCCCGTCTGGGCATAGACCGTTTGGGCGGCACTGGTGAAGTCGGGAGCCATGGATGTGACGAACCACAGGCCTACGACAAGGGCAACCAAGCCGACGATGAACGTGCGCACAACGTTACCCTTGGTGAAAGGCAAAATAAGCGGGAAGAGGTAAAACATTCCAGCAAGCGAAGCCAAGGGTAAGAACTGGTTGCCGGGAAGGAACACGGAAACCAGCAAATAAACGGGAATGAGCAACAATGTGCAGACCAACGACGTGGGATGGCCGATGACGAGCGCGGGGCTCATGCCGATGAACACGCGCTTGCCATGGAAGCGGCGGTCTACCAGTTCCTTTGTTTTCTCGGAGATGGGCATCAAACCGTCGATGAACAGTTTGGTGATACGGGGGATGAGCTCCATCACGGCACCCATCGTCACGCCGAGGGCAAGTATGTTCTTCACGTCGAGCCTGGCCACAACGCCTATGAGCATGCCCACGATGACACCCAGCACCAGGGGCTCGCCCAGCACGCCAAACTTCTTCTTCAACCCCTCGGCATCGACATCGAGCTTGCTGAAGCCTGGTATCCGCTCCAACAGCCAGTTGATGCAAAGGGCAAAGGGTATGAAGCTCTGGCAGAACGGTTGTGGGATGCTGATGCCGTCCATCTTGTCATAATAGCCTTGAAACTTATGCGCTGTGCGGTCAGCCACGACGAGCGTGATGATGTAGCAAACGATGGCTGCCACATAGCCCCAAACAAGATTCTTGTCGAAAATAAAATAGGCCACGGAACCGATAAAGGCGAAATGCCAATAGTTCCAAAGGTCGATGTTTACTGTGCGAGTGGTCTTGGTGAGCAACATCAGCACGTTGACACCCAGGCATATGGGGATAATCAAGGCACCGACCGCCGTGTTGTAGGCCACTGCTGCAGCAGCCGGCCAACCCATGTCGAACACCTTTAGGTCGAGATGGTAGATGGTGGTAATCAGGTCGAGCGGATCCTTGAAATGGGTGGTAAGCAAGGAGGTCACAATGCCCAGGCCTACAAAACCGACTCCGACAAAGAGCCCCGACTTTAAGGCTTTGCCAAACTTCATGCCTATGCACAGACCAATGATGGTGAAGATGATAGGCATCATCACACTTGCTCCCAAGCTGATGACATACGAAAAAACATTATCCATAAGTTGTTGTTGTCAAAAATGCGAACCAATATCCGTCGATTCATTACGTGATATGGCGCAAATTTACAAAAAAATATTGTAAACCTGCGCCATATAGACTAACAAATTAAGCCAAATGACCTAAATCGTTATTAGTTTAAAATATCCTTACAACAGGAGAGCCGATTCCATGATGCGACCGGCATATGGAGACGCGCGTGCTCGTTAGTCTTGGAAGTAGACGCGCTTGACACGGTTGCTGATGCCCGTGAGCACCTCATAAGGAATGGTGTCGAGCACATCACTGAGCACGGTGACAGGCAGGTGGTCGCCAAAAATCTCCACGCTGTCGCCCTCCTTGCAGTGGATGCCTGTGACGTCAATCATGGCCACGTCCATGCAAATGTTGCCCACATACTCTGCGCGCTGCCCGTTGACCAGACAATAGCAATGGCGGTTTCCCAAGTGGCGGTTCAAGCCGTCGGCGTATCCGATGGGGATGGCTGCGATGACACTGTCATGATCTATCTTGCCCTTGCGGCTATAGCCCACCGTGTCGCCAGCAGGCACATTCCGAAGTTGCAGTATGGTGGTCTTCAGGGTCGACACGTTGTTGATGACTGAGTTGTCTCTCGGATTGATGCCATATAGTCCCAAACCCAAACGGCACATGTCGAGCTGCCTCTCTGGGAAATGCTCAATGCCAGCAGAGTTGTCAATGTGCCGGAGAATCTTATGGTCGAAGGCTTCTTGCAACTGTCGGCTGCCTTTGTCGAAAAGCTCAAACTGATGGGCGGAGAAATCGTCGAAATTGTCGCTGTCTGACCCCACGAAATGTGAGAACACTGAGCGAGGTATGATGGCATCCTGCCGTTTGAGACGCCTAATCAGCTCGTCCATGTCGTGCTCTGGGTCGAATCCCAGACGGTGCATACCTGTGTCGAGCTTGATGTGGACCGGATACCCAGTGATACCCTCGGCCTCTGCGGCTTTCACAAGCGCGTCGAGCAAGCGGAACGAATAGACCTCTGGCTCAAGGTCGTTGTCGAACATGGTCTTGAAAGCCGACATCTCGGGGTTCATGATCATGATGTTGCTGGTGATGCCATTGCCTCTCAGCATGGCTCCCTCATCGGCCACGGCCACGGCCAAGTAGTCGACACGATGATCCTGGAGGGTCTTGGCTATTTCAACGCTTCCCGCACCATAGGCGTCGGCCTTGATCATGCAGACGAGCTTGGTGTCGGGCTTCATGAACGAGCGATAGTAATTGAGGTTGGCCACCACAGCATTGAGGTTTACTTCGAGCACGGTCTCATGAACCTTTTGCACCAGCAGGTCGGTAATCTGGTCAAAGCCAAACTGTCGGGCACCCTTGATTAGGATGACCTCATTGCGCAAATTCTTGAACACTACGCTCTGGAGAAACTCGCCCACTGTGGTGAAGAACGACTTGTCGGGCACCTGGATGGCATCTTTATGGGAAGAAATCAACGGGCCTATACCGACAAACTTCTCAACGCCGCGTTTGCGAACCAGTTCGCCCACCTCATGGTAGAGTTGGTCGGGAGCCATGCCGCTTTGCATGATATCGCTCAGGATGAGCGTGCGCGTGCGTCCCTTGTGGTCAGGACGGCGGTTCATGAAGTCGAGCGCAATGTCCAAAGAGTTGAAATCGGAGTTGTAGGAATCATTGATGAGCGTACACCCGTGCCGCCCCTCTTTCACCTCCAGGCGCATTGCGACTGGTTCAAGTTGCTGCATGCGCTCGTTGAGCGCGTCGGGCGACACGCCTAAGCGAAGGGCAACAACGGCGCACACCAGCGAATTCGCCACGCTGGCCTCATCGATGAAGGGAATGCTAAACCAATTTTCATTGCCTCCTTTATATATGTAAGTGACCGTTGTAGCAGTTTCTTTTTTCTCCACTGCCTTGATGTACATGGGTGCTTTCCTGTCCTTGTGCGACCAGTAGAGCTTCTCGCCCTTGTAGTCGGAGCTTGAAAGGGCATTGTTAACAAGTTGGTCGTCGCCATTGTAAACGGCAACTTCCGCATCGTGGAAAAGCACCAGTTTCTCACGGCATTTCTCCTCCATCGACCTGAAATTCTCTTGGTGCGCCGCACCCAGGTTGGTGAGCACGGCGATAGTCGGCTGTATGATGTCGCGCAAGGCAAGCATCTCCCCGGGCTGGCTGATGCCAGCCTCGAACACGCCCACCTTTGTCTGTTCGTCCATCAGCCACACTGATAAGGGTACGCCAATCTGAGAATTATAGCTGCGGGGGCTGCGCGTCACGTTTCTGTCGACGGATAATATTTGGTAAAGCCATTCCTTTACCATAGTCTTGCCATTGGAGCCCGTTATCCCCACGACAGGGATGTTAAACTCATCGCGATGGCGCTCGGCCAGCCGCTGCAACGCTTCAAGTGTGTCGACCACCTTGAGAAAATTGGCTTTGGGATAGGCTGCCTCGTAGTCTTCGGGCACTTCGTTCACGACGAAGTTTCTGACACCTCGGCGATACAATTCTGGAATATAATGGTGTCCATCGTTGCGGCTTGACCTCAAGGCAAAGAACAAGGTTTCTTCTGGAAAACAAAGTGAGCGACTGTCGGTCAGCAAAAAGCCGATGTTGGCATCGTGATTGCCAAAGCGGCGCGCACCAATGAGGGTGGTTATTTTTTCAATTGTATAAACCATGATAGTATCTTATATTGGTCGCAAAGTTAATAAAAATGTTGGAAATGAAACAAATCATCCTCAAAAAGTTTCTGAATAAGAGCAGGTGCGCGCAAAAGCAAGGGGCAACCCTCTCATGAAGAAAGGTTACCCCTTTTGCCACCTCACGCCCACACGCCGCAAAGCGTGTGAGCGGAAAGATTTTTCCACGTAGGCTCACCTCATCGCAAAATGGCGCATGAGGCTGGTTTGCGCTGTTTTTATATTCCTGGTTTGCTGACCAGCACCTGCGCCTTGGCGTTACTGTAACTGGAGGGAACACTAAAGGACACACCGTCATAGGTGACGGAGGATCCCGCCTTGATGACTTGTGACTTGTAGGTCTTGTAACCTTGTGTGCCGCCAGTCGGCTCACATTTTTTCCCACCGATAGCCATCAGTGTTCCTCCATTGACAAGAAATGAATAGTCGGTGCTCAGGGAACGGCCATCAGAAGAGGTTGCGACAAACACCTTTCCGCCATTGACAGTGATGTTGCCTTCGGTCTTTACGGCGTGGGGCTTTGTGTCAAGCGTGTTGTATTCAAACAGTTTTCCTGTAACCAAAACGGTCAATTCGCCATCGTTTATCACGACCCCCTGGTCAGCATTGATGCCTTTGGCTCCAGCTCCGCCAGCCGACAGGGTCAAGCGTCCGCCCGTCATCGCAAAGTTTCCGTCAGTCTTCAGCGTAGAAACGCCGGCGATGTCGTTTGCCGTCGGGTCGAAATAGGCTGAGCCTGTTTTTGTCGCAATGACTGTGCCGCCTGTCATGGTGATAGCACTGTCGGCCTTGAGGGCTTTGGAGCCGTCTCCCGTTGATGAGACCAAAACCTCGCCGCCGCTCAATATGAGCTGTCCGTTGTTGGTTCCTCCTTTCTTCTTGACACCCACATCAATGCCATCGCCTTGGGAAACGACAGAAAGTTTTCCACCATTCATTTGGAAATATTCATTGACATGGAAACCGTCGCCTTTTGCGCCAGTTACTGTAACCGTTCCGCTTTCAATGCGTGTATACTCATCGGAGAAATAACCATGGCGACAGTTGCCCGTAATCGCAAGCGTCCCGCTACCCGCTATGTCCACGTGCCCATTGACATAGAGACAAGCCTTTTGAGAGCCAGCTCCCGCGTCAGACAGGGCACTGGAACCGATGAGCTGCACATTTATCTTCTTGCCGTTGTCAATGGTGATGGCACCTCCCTTCTTGCTGGAAAGGGTAAGGTTGTCAAGCGTTATGGACGTCTTGCCGTCACCGTCCATATAAAACGAGCCGTCAGGACTTGTGCCAGCCAGTATGTAGGTTATTTCGTCTGTGTAAACCGAGTCGGCAACAATACGCACGTCAGCGCCTGTTGCGGCAACGTGCAGATGCTGAGCCAGGTTGCCTGCCACTGAGACTTGTGCCGTGGAGCCCTGGTAATTCACAATTACGGTGTTGTCGTCCACTTGGCTGTTGTCCACCGTGATGCTTGATACGTCGGCCAGCGTATATTCCTTTCCCTGTACTGTCAAGGTGGCACCATTGCGAAAAAGCATTTTCCCTGCTTGTGCCGCTGGATGGGCATACGTAATTTCCCCAACCTTGACATTCAGTGTCTGCGCAGACAAAGAGGGAGACAAGGGAGCTAAGAGCAGTATCCATGTGCCAATCTGCTTGTGCAACTTCGTTCCACAAGCAATGTTATAACGGAGCTTCATTTTCATTTCACCTCTATTTTCATGGTCTTTCCAATGGCTTTCACAAGGTATATGCCCTTTTTCAGATTGCCATTTATCTCCTTTTGGCTCTTAAAAGTGGCCACACGCTGTCCCGCAAGGTTCATCACTGTCAATATTTCGTCGTCATGACTCTTTACCGAAGACACATTGGCAGGAACTGACGAAAAGTACATTTTCTCAAGATCTGCCAACGGGAGGCTCGTCTCTTGTCCATTCTGCGAAACAAATGCCTTGCCGTCTGAAAAGGTGATAGTCAGGCCTTCGGCCAAAAATGATCGCTCCGCCTTGTTATGGTTGCTAAACGTCAGGTAAGCGTATGTGTTGTCTGCATTGGCCACAAGTGTCATGAGACACGCTGCGACGAAAATGATGCTCTTTTTCATTAGCATTAGGTTTATTAATGGTAAAAGGTAGTGTATGTTAAATGACTGTCAGATGGGGTGCCCGCAAATATTGAAACAAGAAGGAGAAGCCCTCGCTTCATGCCGTCTTCATTGCGGATAAATGAGGTTGTCCTCGCTGATGTTCATCAGCACTTCATCCAGGAACTTTCGCGCTTCCCACCGTGCCATGGGCAGGTCATGTAGCAGCCAGTTACCGCAGTCGCGAGGGGCAGCTCCTGGGATGTCACCCTCATAATCTGCAACAAATTGAAACGTGTGACGCATCAAATCCACAATGTCACGCGATTCGAAGTCTCCGCGCAAGAGCAGGTAGTTTCCTGTCAGGCATCCCATGGGTCCCCAATAGATAACTCGATCTTTCCATTCGGAATCGTTGCGTAGATATGTGGCCGCCAGATGTTCGATCGTATGAATCGCCCCATTGTGAATCACTGGTTCCCGGTTGGGCTCTTTCATGCGGATGTCGAATGTTGTAACCACTTCGTTGCCGACCATGTCTTTGCGACTAACATAGATGCCACGCAACAATTTCTCATGGTTAATAGTGAATGAAGGAATTTTATTCATAATTACGGTTTAACAATTTTAATTTGTATACTTGCTTATTCTATGTTTTTAGGAGGCATGCCGCTTTCCGACAGGTTAATCCAACAATGCCCGCAGATATTGGCGCGTGATTTCAAAGCTTCCTTCGGCCATGCGGTTCCAGAAGTCGAAATACTGAGCCCCTTTGTTGTCTTTTAGGGGCACGTCGCTGATGATGCGGAAGGAGACGAAAGGCGTATGGTAGACATGGCACGTCTGCGCTATCGAACAACTCTCCATGTCGACAGCCACTGCGTCAGGAAAATCAGTTAATATTTTCCTCATTTTCTCCCGTGAGTCAACGAACCAATCACCACTGACTGTCAGTCCGCAGCGGATGGTCGTACCATCAACCTTTCCATCGAGCGACAATGCCTTGTCAACCAATTCTTTTGGTGACACGAAACGCGGCGGGAGTCCCATGATTTGACCGCGCTCAACCTCCTCGCCACAATACGCGTCATGATAGACACACTCTGAAGCCACTACCACATCGAGTGGGTTCAGCGAAATGTCGGCACCACCAGCAACGCCAGTCGAGATGACGAGGCTTGGCGCATAGCAATCTATCATTTCTACTGTCCCTATGGCTGAATTGACCTTTCCTATGCCACATTGTTGTAGGATAATCTCGGTATCTTCCATGGAGCCGATGACAAAATCCTTGTGATGACAACGTTCTGTATGGCAGTCGTCAAGCAAAGTCTTCAGTTGCGCGAACTCCTTGTCCATCGCAACGATAATTCCAATCTTTTTCAACACAATCAATGATATAATGGGACAAAGTTACAAAAAAATCAATGTTTCTCTTCCCTTTTTGCTGTTAAATTCAAACCATTCAGCAAAAAAATACCTACCTTTGCGCGAAGAAAACATAAACGTTTATAACCAACTCATGAAAACATTGAAGAAATGCCTGCCTGACATCCTGGCAGTCGTGCTTTTCGCAATCATTTCTTTGGTCTACTTTGCGCCAGCCGACTTTGACGGGCGCATCCTTTACCAAGGCGACCACACTGCCGACCGTGGCCTCGGCCATGAAGCAAGTGAATACTACCAACACACTGGCGAGCGCACCCGTTGGTCGAACTCCGTATTTGGAGGCATGCCTACTTACCAGTCTTCGCCTTCTTACCATAGTACCGACTTGCTCGACAAGGCAATGGATTTGTATCACCTTTGGCTACCCGACAATGTGTGGTACCTGTTTGCTTACCTTTTGGGCTTTTACATCTTGTTGCGCGCGTTCAACTTCAAACAACATCTTGCTGCTCTTGGCTCCCTCCTTTGGGCTTTCTCCAGCTATTTCCTTATTATAATAGCCGCCGGCCACATCTGGAAGGTGATGGCCTTGGCCTATCTGCCGCCGATGATTGGTGGCCTGGTGTTGGCCTATAGGGGCAAATACCTGTGGGGCTTCATCATCACCGCCCTCTTTACGGCTTTTGAAGTGAAAGCCAACCACGTACAGATGACCTATTATTACCTCTTCGCCATCTTCTTCATGGTCATTGCATGGCTGGTGGATGCCATCCGAAATCATCGGATGGCACGCTTCTGTAAGGCCACAGGAGTTGCCGTGGCAGCGGCAGCCATTGGCGTATGCATTAATCTTTCGAATCTTTATCACACTTGGCAATACTCCAAGGAAAGTATGCGTGGAAAGAGCGAACTGGTGAAGAAGAATGTTGCCAACCAGACCAACAGCGGCCTTGACCGCGACTATATCACGCAATGGAGCTATGGGCGCAGTGAGACCTGGACCTTGCTTGTGCCAAATGTGAAGGGCGGAGCCAGCGTCCCCATGGCTGCCAATAGCAACGCCATGGAGAAAGCTGACCCCAACTATATGCAGGCCTATCAGAGCCTCGGACAGTATTGGGGCAACCAGCCCATGACGAGCGGGCCAGTCTATGTGGGTGCCTTTGTGCTCATGCTTTTCGTGTTGGGGCTGTTCTTAGTGCAAGGCCCAATGAAGTGGGCACTGTTTGCAGCCACCATTCTATCCATCCTCTTGTCTTGGGGACGAAATTTCATGGGCTTCACCAATATTTTTATTGACTATATGCCCATGTATGCGAAGTTCCGCACGGTGGCCTCTATTCTTGTTATCGCTGAGTTTACAATACCCCTGTTGGCCATGATGGCTTTGAAGCGCATCGTTGATGAGCCCGACATCCTTGCGAAAAAGGCTCGTTGGGTATACGTCAGTTTTGCCCTTACGGGTGGCGTTGCTTTGCTTTTCTGGTTGTCTCCTGGACTTTTCTTCTCGCAGTTTATCTCAACCAATGAGATGATGCAGTTCAACCAAGTTGCCCAGCAAAGTCCTGAAGCTGCCCAGTTCATTAATGGCTTGAAGGGAAACCTTGTAGGGGTGCGTAAGTACATCATGTCGACCGACGCATTGCGCTCTTTCGTCATCGTGCTTATTGGCCTGGCCCTGTTGCTGCTTTACAGGTTCAAGAAACTCAATGCCAAGTTCCTCGTGGGCTGCATAGCCCTGCTCTGCCTCATTGACCTTTGGCAAGTGGACAAACGTTACCTCAACGACGATATGTTTGTGGAGAAGAGTGTGCGTGACACGCCCCAACAAATGACGGCAACCGACGAACAGATTCTCAAGGACAAGGCTCTTGACTACCGTGTTCTCAACTTGGCATCCAACACGTTCAACGAGAACACGACATCCTATTACCACAAGAGCATTGGCGGCTATCATCCCGCCAAGTTGCGTCGCTACCAAGAGCTCATCGATGCCTATATTAGTCATGAGATGCAGAAACTCCTGCCCGCCGTGGCAGCTGCTGGCGGTGACATGACCAAAGTCAATGGCGACTCCATCTTCCCAGTCATCAATATGCTCAACACGAAATATTTCATTTTCGGCCTTCAAAACAACCAGACGGTTCCCATCCAGAACCCATACGCCTATGGCAACGCGTGGTTTGTCGACAAGGTAACCTATGTGGCCAACGCCAACCAGGAACTCGACGGTCTGGCTACCGTGAGCCTCAGGCATGAGGCTGTGGCCGACAAGAAGTTTGAGAAACAATTGGGTTCTGCCGTCAAGCAAGGTGCAACAGCCATGGCCACGCTTAAAAAGTATGAGCCCAATAACCTGGTCTACGAGGTAAACTCCGACAAGGGGGGCGTGCTTGTGTTCTCCGAGATTTACTACCCTGGCTGGACAGCAACTGTCGATGGCCAGCCCGTTGAGCTGGGGCGTGTCGACTACGTGTTACGTGCCATGAACATCAAGCCAGGCAAACACCAGGTGGTGCTCGACTTCCATCCTTCATCCATCCGCAAGACAGAGGCTGTGGCCTACGCCGCTTATGCCATCTTGGCCGTGCTGGCTATCTTTGGTGTCTTTGTGGAATGGAGAAAGGGCAAACGAAGGATAGCCTCTCCCCAAAAGGAGTAAGCTTCCCAATTTAGAAGATGTACATTCATAAGAAAGAGGGCGAGCCTACCACTCGCCCTCTTTCATTTCAAATCTACCTAACTTAAAATATGAAAATCTACAAGACCTTATTTACCTTTGCCGCCTTCAGCGTGGTGTCAACTGCCATGGCTCAACAGGCGCGACCGTCATCAAGCATCTATCTTCTTGCGCAAGCCAAAACCGATGTGGTCATCCCATTCCGTCCTTCCGATGAGGGTCTTCGGTTACCTGTTCGCTGGGGGATGGACGTGGCGTGGAACAATGAGCAGAACATGCGCAAGGGCATCAACTTCATCGGGAAGGATAACTTGAGTATCGCCCGGAGCAGCTTTCAGATGAACCAGGCCCTCATTGGCGACACCGCGCTCACCGCATCACAGATACAAACTTTGCGTGGCCGCACCAATACCATCAACCTCATGGGCTCCGACGTGGACATCGTGCTTAACGCCGACCAAGGCGACGGATCCACCGATTACATCATTCCTTACTATACGTCTAATAATGTGGCCAACCCTACCCACTGGGCAAGGCTTATCGATGCCTCCGTGGAATGGATGCAAAAGAATTATCCCAAGCACAAGATTGTAGCGGTGTCGCCTTTCAATGAGCCCGACTACACTCCGTGGAACGAGGGCACGAAGGCTAACTTCAAGGAGATTGCCCGACAGCTCAAGGAAGAGTATCCGCGCTTCAAGGACATTGCCATCACAGCGGGCAATACGCTCAACAACGACGAGGCGGCAGCGTGGTACAATGCCGTGAAGCCTTACGTCGCCTGGGGCAACACTCACCAACTGGCAGGCGAGTACAACACGTTTACCAACTTCTGGACACAAGTGGTCGAAGACGGTAATGTAGCTTACGCTGATGAGTTGCATAACGTGGGCGAAGCGATGATTGCGGCCAACTATGGCATGAAGATTGGTATCTGGTGGGGCTTTGACAGCCGCGCGCGTGGCGAGTTCTGCCAGATAAGCAACCATGGTTCGCGACTGGCCTACGGGGAGGACCGCAAGCATTGGACAGCAGGGTCCGTCTACCGCAACGACACCTCAGGCGAGCTGAAGGCTTTTGTCGGCGGCAGTGAGCGACAGGCCAACAATTCAACGTACCTCTTCGTGTCACCCGACGAGGATGTCTACTTCGACGACCAGGGACCCACACGGGCCTTCCGCATGAGCTACCCTGGCGGCACAGGCTACCAAAAGGGACAGACTAACGCCGAGCGGGTATACAACATTTATCGTGGCGAAGACGTGCCGCCCATGGAAATTGCAACAGGGCGTTACAAGCTCATCAACTGCGCATCGCGTATGCTCGTTGTCGGCAATTCCACTTCGGGTAGCGACCTGACACCTAAGCGTTATTCGCAATACTCCGACATCCCAGCGTTGGCGCAGTGGGATGTGGCTCCTGTGAACTCGCGCGTTGGTGGCGATTTCAGCTTCTACACGTTCACAAATGCCCAGAACCAAATGCACATGAACGTTCTCAACAACTCGACCAACGCCTTCGCCCATATCATCGCTTACAACGCGGGCAATGCCAGCAACGAGCAATGGTCGCTCGAGTATGCTGGCAATGGCTATTACTATATCCGCAACCGCGAGTCTGGACTTTACCTCTCGCTCCACAACGAGTCGTCCACCTACTTCGTGCAGAAGGTGCTTGCCTCATCAGTAGTAGACCGCAAGTTGCAGATGTGGCGGTTCATCCCTGAAAATGGCCTGGTGGAGAACAATGCGCCTGCCGCCCCCACATCCCTCATGGCCACGCCCCATGCTGCAAGCATCAGCCTGTCGTGGACGCCTCCTGCCGATGACGACGTAGCGAGCTACATAATCACGCGCGGCGAAGCCGACGGCAACCACTGGAGCACCATCGCGCGCGGCCTCACATCCACGTCGTTCACAGACAACACCTGCCGCCAGGGCCAGGCGTATATCTATAAGGTGAAAGCTGTAGACCGCTCGTCCAACCTGTCCGCAGCGAGTGGTCCCGTCACCGCCTCGGCCTCTGGCGAGAAGACGATGGTTGCCAGTTGGCAGATGGAGGGTAATCTTCTCGACGAAACGAACAACCTCATGGATGCTACTTGCTCCACCATGGCTCGCTACGTGGCTGACAGCCAGGTGGGCGATTCTGCCCTGTGGCTCTCCTACAACTACCTGCGTCTTCCCTACGGGGTGGGCGACATGGACGAGATGACCATTGCCATGTGGGTGAAGTGGACAAACGCCAGCAGCAGTTGGACGCGCCTCTTCGACTTCGGAAACGGTACCGAGCAAAACATGTTCCTCACACCGAGCAATGGTTCCACCATGCGTTTCGCCATCAAGAACGGCGGCGAGGAGCAGACGGTTGACGCGACAGCGAAGCTGCAAGGACAGCAGTGGCACCATGTGGCCGTGACCATCTCAACAGACAACGTGACATTGTGGGTGGATGGCGATGCCGTTGGGTCCTCGTCGGCCATCACCATCAAGCCCAGCGACATCCGTCCCGTGCTCAACTACATCGGCCGTAGCCAGTATGCATCCGACCCGATGTTCAGCGGCCTCATCGATGATGTGCGCATCTACAACTATCCGCTCACAGCGCAAGAACTGCGGGGGATTGTCGCCAACCCCACGGCCATCAGCCAGGTGTTGGGCGACGACAAGGCATTGACCGACCCCACTTACAACATCAACGGCCAGCGTGTCGGGCAAGACTACCACGGCGTGGTGGTCAGCAAAGGCAAGAAAAGGATGAAGAAATAAAAACAAACCGATAACCTAATATTGACAGTCAAGGTAGTAATTGATAGAATCTATCATGAAAGATTGTCCTTACAGATCTTTGGCAACCGTCAGAAACACATTTTTGCAAAATCTTTTCGTCAATTGTTCATGGATAAGCGCAAATTAGTGTAATTTTGCATCACAAAATCTACTCACAAGAAAATGAAGAACCAAACAAAGGCCATCGACACCCCGTTTGGAAAGCGCGATGCCTATGGATCATTGAGCATGCCCATCTACCACACGGCGGCATATGAGTTTAACACAGCGGCCGACATGGCCAATGCTTTCACAGGAAAGGTTGTCGCCCCCGACTATTCGAGGGTGATGAACCCCACGGTGATGTATCTTGAGGACAAGGTGAAGGCCCTGACGGGTGCCAGCAATGTGGTGGCCCTGTCGTCGGGCATGGCCGCCATCAGCAACACGTTGCTGGCCCTGGCCTCTTCAGGCAAGAACATTGTCACCTCGCGCCACATGTTTGGCAACACGTTCTCGCTCATCACCCAGTCGCTCCAGCGTTTCGGCGTAGAGGCGCGCCCTTGTGACTTGCTCAATCTCGACGAGGTGAGGCGACAAATCGACAACGACACTTGTTGCCTCTTCCTCGAAATCATCACCAACCCACAGATGGAAGTGGCCGACCTTAGGCAGCTTGCTGCCATCGCCCATGAGTGCCGCGTGCCGTTGGTGGCCGACACCACGGTCATCCCCTTCACGCAGTTCTCGGCCAAGGAGCTGGGGGTTGACATCGAGGTGGTTTCGAGCACCAAGTATCTCTCGGGGGGTGCCACCACGCTGGGCGGCCTTGTCATCGACTATGGCACCACACCTGGTTTTGGCCACACCATGAAGAACGAGATGCTCTTCAACTTCGGCGCTTACATGACTCCCCACGTGGCTTACATGCAGTCGCTTGGGCTAGAGACGCTCGATGCCCGCTATCGCGTGCAAAGCCAGAACACGCTCCGCCTGGCTGAAAAGTTGCGTTCGCTGCCCGAGGTAAGGCGTGTCAACTACGTGGGACTGCCCGACAACCCGTTCCACAACATTGCCGAGAGGCAGTTCGGAAAGACGGCGGGTGCCATGATGACCATCGACCTGGAAAGCAAGGAGGCGTGCTTCAGCATGATAGACCACCTCAAGCTGGTGCGTCGCGCCACCAACCTATTCGACAACAAGACGCTGGCCATACACCCGGCAAGCACCATCTTCGGACTCTTCACCGACGAGGAGCGGGCAGCCATGAGCGTGCTCGACACCACGGTGCGCCTGTCTGTCGGATTGGAAGACACCGACGACGTGTTTGATGATATCCGCCAAGCCTTGAAAGCATAAACCATAATGCTCAACGACAATGTACGATTTTGACAAAATTATAGACCGCACGGGCAGTGGCGACCTGAAGCATGAGGTGCTGCGGGAACGCTACGGACGCGCTGACCTCCTGCCCTTGTGGGTGGCCGACATGGATTTTGAAACTCCACAGTTTATCACTGAGGCCCTTCGCAAGCGTCTCGACCACTCGCTCTTTGGCTACACTGTGGAGCCCAGCGACTACTGGCCCACCGTGCAGCGATGGCTGAAGGACCATCACCAGTGGGACGTGAAGCGCGAATGGCTCACCTACATTCCTGGTATTGTGAAGGGTATCGGCATGGTGCTAAATGTTTTCACCCGCCCCGATGAGAAGGTCATCATCCAGCCACCCGTGTATCATCCGTTCCGCCTGACCCCGCAAGGCAACGGTCGCGAGGTGATCTACAACCCGCTCCGTGAGAACGCTGATGGCACCTATTCCATGGACTTCGACAACCTGGCTCGCGTGGCCGACGACAAGTGCAAGGTGCTCATTCTCTCCAACCCCCACAACCCTGCTGGCATCGTGTGGGGCAAGGAGACGCTGGCGCGTCTGGCTGACTTCTGCTATGACCATCACATCCTGGTCATCTCCGATGAGATTCACTGTGATATGGCTCTGTGGGGCAACAAACACGTGCCGTTTGCCACGGCCTCAGAGAAGGCGGCGCAATGCAGCATCACCTTCGGCGCGCCGTCTAAGACGTTCAACATCGCAGGCATCGTTAGTTCATATGCCATCGTGCCCAACGACACGATTCGCCATCAGTTCTACTCCTGGCTCACTGCCAATGAACTCAACGAGGCACCCCTCTTCTCGCCCATCGCCACCATCGCAGCCTTCCAACAGGGCGAGGAGTGGCGTAAGGCCATGCTTCGTTATGTGGAAGAGAACATTCTGTTTGTGGAGGCGTTCTGCAAGGCCAACATGCCCCAGATTAAGCCCTTGCGCCCCGAAGCTTCGTTCCTCGTGTGGCTCGACTGCCGAGGGCTGGGCCTCAACCATGAGCAGCTCGTTGATTTATTCGTCAACAAGGCGCACTTGGCACTCAACGACGGTGAGATGTTCGGGCAGGGGGGCAAAGGCTTCATGAGAATGAACGTGGGCACTCCCAGGGCTATCCTGGAGAAGGCGCTCCGCCAGCTGAAAGCAGCCCTTTAGTCTTATCCAAGCAAACTTCAGAAAAACCGCTCCGGCTTCGTGGCGCACCACGGCTCCGACCGCACATCCTGTATTGTCCACCTTTGTAGCGGTGACCAGCACGGCAAACACCCAGACCGACAACTCGACATCTTCGGTCAGGAGTCGGCACGGTGGTATCTCGACGCTCAGAAGGACTGCATGGCGCAGGCAGCAGTGTGGTACCACACCAATGTGTTCATGGCTGTGGGAAGACATTGGGCTTTTTGCTCGCCATTACGGGAGCATGAGTGACCATACAAAAAGGCGGACAAAGTATAGGCGAAAAAGTGGAGTCGTGTTCAGCAACGCCATCTTTGGTCGCGAATACGCAAAAATGTGGATTTTTTATAACCTGTTGATAATTACATGGTTATAAAAATCCGCATTTTATTTTTCTTGAAAGGTAAACGATTTTCATAAAAAACCATATCTTATGGTGTTGCGATTGCTGCCCTTTTGCGGCGCGATAGGTACTTAATCGCATCGCAAAAGGATAGCTATCGCAACACAAAAGGCCCTTTATCGTAAGCCAACATGGTTGCAATCCCCGCGTGTTGGGGAAAAAAGCCATTGGACCGCTCTATTTCAACAGAAATCAGAAACAACCTTTTTGGCCAAAAGTCTTGATAATTCCGACCAAAGACTGACCTGGAACGTTTTTTAGGTTTCTTGGTCTTTTAGTGTTGTTCTGCAGGTGGCAGGAAACCTTGGTGGCGCAACGCTTCGATCATACCGCCCGACAGAGCCTCATTATCCTTGCGCGTGTAGCGCAGGTCGGTATACACTTGGGCCAATGTCTCCTTGTGGTTGATTTCCACAAAGTGACGGTTGGCGGGCAAGGCTTCTTTCTCTGCGTAGAGACTGTCAATGTCGAGTGGCGTGTAGTCGTGGTATGTCTCGCCATGGATGATGGCTCGCAGTGGCAGTCGGTCGCTCTGGTCCGGATGTTCGTCGGGCCAGCCCAAGGTTATGGTGGCTACTGGGAACACCAGGCGAGGCAACTGGAGGGTGTCGATGATTTGCTGGGGCTGGTAGACGGTGGTGCCCAAGAAACAGGTGCCGAGCCCCTGCTCCTCGGCCAGGTTGCAGAAGGTTTGGCAAAAGAGCAAGGCGTCGGTGGAGGCGTTGACGAAGCTCAGAAAGTTGTCGTAGCCTGGTATGGCCTTGCGGTTTTCGGCCCATAGGGTGGTGCGGTGAAAGTCGGCGCAGAATGTCAGTACCACTGGTGCCCCGCACACCATCGGCTGGTTGAAGTGGGCTGGAGCCAACTTGGCTTTCATCTCGGGGTCGCGCGTCACGACCACGCTGTAGAGTTGCAGGTTGCCCATGGTTGGCGTACGCTCAGCTACTGCCAGGAGGCTGTTGAGCAATTCGTCGGAAACGGCCTTGTCGGCATATTTTCGGATGCTTCGGCGTGTGTCTAAGTTTTTCATTTTGGTGAAATTTATGTATGGCAAAGATATGGAAAATTATCCGAAACGTGTCTCTTTTTCCTTAAATAGTTTGCTTGAGTGGCGCAGTTTTCGCAAATCTTTTGTAGTTTTGCAAAACGAAGTTTCAACATACAGAAAACATTTTATGCTATGGTAAACCAACCGACCTATTCTTACGAGGAAGCCTATGCGGCTTCCCTGGCCTATTTTGATGGCGATGAGCTTGCTGCCCGAGTGTGGGTGACCAAGTATGCCATGAAGGACAGTTTCGGTCATATCTTTGAGAAGAGTCCTGTTGATATGCACTGGCGCATAGCCAAGGAGATCGCCCGCGTGGAGGCAAAGTACCCCCATGGGCTGAGTGCCCAAGAGGTGTTCGACTTGCTCGACCATTTTCGTTACATCATCCCTGCAGGCAGTCCGATGACTGGCATCGGCAACCACCATCAGGTGGCATCGCTGAGCAATTGCTTTGTGATAGGCATCGAGGGTGACGGCGATTCCTATGGGGCTATCATGAAGATTGATGAGGAGCAGGTGCAACTCATGAAACGGCGTGGAGGCGTTGGCCACGACCTTGACGCGCTGCGGCCCAAGGGATCTCCCGTCAACAACTCGGCGTTGACGAGCACGGGATTGGTGCCATTCATGGAGCGATACAGCAACTCTACCCGCGAGGTGGCGCAAGACGGTCGGCGCGGCGCGCTGATGCTCTCGGTGAGCATCAAGCATCCCGATGCCGAAGGTTTCATCGATGCCAAGATGACTGAGGGGAAAGTGACGGGAGCCAATGTGAGCGTGAAGATTGACGACGCGTTTATGCAAACCGCCATCGACGACAAGCCCTATGTGCAGCAGTTCCCCGTTGACGCGGAGCAGCCGCGCGAAAGCCGGGAAATCTCGGCGCGCAACCTGTGGAACAAGATTGTGCACAACGCCTGGAAGAGCGCGGAGCCTGGTGTGCTTTTTTGGGACACCATCTTGCGCGAAAGCATCCCCGATTGCTATGCCGACTTGGGCTTCCGCACGGTTTCCACCAATCCCTGTGGCGAGATTCCGCTCTGCCCCTACGACAGTTGCAGGCTCCTTTGTCTCAACCTTTATAGCTATGTGGAGAATCCGTTCACGGCGGAGGCTCGTTTCGATTTCGACAAGTTCGCCAGTCATGTTCGGTTGGCACAGCGCGTCATGGACGATATTGTCGACTTGGAGATGGAGAAAATAGACCTTATCCTGGAGAAAATCAAGAACGACCCGCAGAGCGACGACGTGAAGCACACAGAGTATCACTTGTGGGAGAAAATCAAGCATAAGAGTGGCTTGGGACGGCGCACGGGTCTGGGCATCACCGCTGAGGGCGACATGATTGCTGCTATGGGCCTGCGCTATGGCACGCAGGAAGCCACCGACTTTGCCGTGAGTGTGCAGAAGACGCTTGCGCTCAATGCCTACCGCTCGTCTGTGACGCTGGCTGAGGAGCGCGGTGCCTTTGCCATCTACGACGCGCAGCGCGAGGCCAAGAATCCCTTTGTTGGCCGTTTGCGCGAGGCCGACCCGCAGCTCTATGGCGACATGGTGAAACACGGGCGGCGTAACATAGCCTGCCTGACTATAGCTCCCACGGGCACCACATCGCTCATGACGCAGACCACGAGTGGCATAGAGCCCGTGTTTATGCCTGTCTACAAACGCCGCCGCAAGGTCAACGCCAACGATAAGGATGTACACGTCGATTATGTTGATGAGGTGGGCGATTCGTTTGAGGAATACATCGTCTACCACAAGAAGTTCTTGGAGTGGATGAAGGTGAACGGGGTCGACACCAATAAAAAGTACACCCAGGAGGAGATCGATGCCCTTGTGGCACGCTCGCCTTACTACAAGGCCACGGCCAATGATGTGGATTGGCTCATGAAGGTGCGTATGCAGGGTGCTATCCAAAAGTGGGTTGACCACAGCATTTCAGTCACCGTGAACCTACCTAACAGCGTGGATGAAGAACTGGTCAATCGGCTCTATGTTGAGGCATGGCGCTCGGGTTGCAAGGGATGTACCATATACCGCGACGGAAGCAGGTCGGGCGTGATGGTGTCTGTCGGCAAGAAGGACAAGAAAAAGCGCCAGGATGCTTCGGCCTCCGTCGCAAGTCCCGTCATGCAGCGGCCTGCCGTGCAGGAAGTTAGGCCGAAGGAGCTCGACTGCGATGTGGTGCGTTTCCAGAACAACCGTGAGAAATGGGTGGCTTTCGTGGGCTTGCTCAACGGTTATCCGTACGAGATTTTCACAGGCTTGCAGGACGACGAGGAGGGTATTGTGCTGCCCAAGACGGTAACCAAGGGGAAAATCATCAAACAGACCAATGAGGACGGAACGCACCGCTACGACTTCCAGTTTGAGAACAAGCGTGGCTACAAGACTACCGTTGAGGGACTCAGCGAGAAGTTCAACCCAGAGTATTGGAACTATGCCAAGCTCATCTCGGGTGTGCTCCGCTACCGTATGCCCATCGATCATGTCATCAAGCTGGTGGGGTCTTTGCAACTCAAGAACGAAAGCATCAACACATGGAAGAATGGTGTGGAGCGCGCCCTGAAGAAATATGTCACGGATGGCACCAAGGCAGCCGGGCAGAAGTGCCCGGTTTGCGGTCAGGAAACGCTGGTCTATCAAGAGGGCTGCCTCATTTGCACCAATTGTGGAGCCAGCAGGTGTGGATAACCTAGCAGGCTGTGGAGGACTCGTAAAGAGCTGTAGACATGAAAGTGAAAGAAAGTTTTATCTACTTGCGCGACTTGTGTTTCCACGCTTATCATGGCGTGGCGGCGCAAGAGCGGTTGGTTGGCAACGATTATAAGGTCAGCTTGCGTTTGCGCGTTGACGTGTCGAAGGCCATGCTGAGTGATGACGTGAACGACACGGTCAATTATGCGGAGGCATACCAGCTTGTGGGAAAAGAGATGGCGGAGCCCGCCAATCTTGTGGAACACGTGGCTGCCCGCATCGCGCAACGCTTGCTCGGACAGTGGCCGCAAGTGGCCGAAGTGACCGTTTGGCTCACCAAGCTCAACCCACCCATGGGCGCCGACTGCCAGGGGGCTGGGGTCGAACTGAAAGTTGGTCGATGATACAAAATGAGAAAGGCGCACGGACTCACGTCCGCGCGCCTTTGGCTTTTAAATGCTTATGTAGTTAGTTCTTTTGTAGATGTGAGTTTGAAAACGGCTTTCTAATCAATCTTTTGGTGTTGCAAAGGTAGTGATTATATGTTAGTGTGTGTCGTTTTTTCATTTGTTTTGCGCAAAATTGTGCGTAATCGTTTGCGTGATGCCTGGCAACGGTGAATGGGCTGGTTTCCTTTTGGCGGCGCAAACTGAAAAAATGGGCAAGCCAGTCTCTCTTTATCAATCTTTTTCTGTATCTTTGCATTTATAAATAATGTATCAAGCATGAAGGAATTCGTTATATCCGAAGTCAAGGCTGAGACCGCCATACTGGTGGGCCTCATAACGCCTCAGCAAGATGAGGCCAAGACCAAGGAATACTTGGACGAGCTGGAATTCCTGGCCGACACGGCTGGAGCAGTCACAGTGAAGCGTTTCACGCAGCGTGTGGGAGGACCAAGTAGCATCACGTATGTGGGCAAGGGAAAGCTCGAGGAGATTAAGCTATATATTAAAGAAGAGGAAGACGAGAATCGGGAAATAGGAATGGTCATCTTTGATGATGAACTGACTGCCAAGCAAATGCGCAACATTGAGCAGGAGTTGCAGGTGAAGATCCTGGACCGTACGTCACTTATCCTTGACATCTTTGCTATGAGGGCTCAGACCGCAAATGCGAAGACGCAAGTGGAGCTGGCTCAATACCGTTACATGCTTCCCAGGCTGCAGCGCCTGTGGACCCATTTAGAGCGCCAGGCGGGTGGCTCGGGCTCGGGTGGGGGCAAAGGATCGGTGGGCTTGCGAGGGCCTGGCGAGACGCAGTTAGAGATGGACCGGCGTATCATCCTTAACCGCATGAGCCTGCTGAAAAAACGGCTGGCTGAGATAGACAAGCAGAAAACAACGCAGCGCAAGAACCGCGGACGACTCATCCGCGTGGCTCTGGTGGGCTACACCAACGTGGGCAAGTCTACCATCATGAACCTGTTGTCGAAAAGTGAGGTGTTCGCGGAAAACAAGTTGTTTGCGACGCTTGATACCACCGTCCGAAAGGTGGTCATTGAGAACTTGCCCTTCCTGCTGGCTGACACCGTTGGATTTATAAGGAAATTGCCCACAGACTTGGTTGATTCGTTCAAGTCGACACTTGATGAGGTGCGCGAGGCCGACTTGTTGCTTCATGTGGTAGACATCTCTCATCCTGACTTTGAGGAACAGATAGAAGTGGTCAACCAGACGCTCAAGGAACTTGGTTGTGCCGATAGCCCCACGATGATCGTGTTTAACAAGATTGACAATTACCGCTGGACAGACAAGGAACCCGACGACCTCACGCCTCCTACGCGTGAGAATGTTACGCTTGGCGAACTGAAACGCACATGGATGGCACGTCTCAACGACAACTGCATCTTCATTTCTGCACGCGAGAAGGAAAACGTGGAAGAGTTCAGGGAGACGCTTTACCGTAAGGTGCGTGAGCTGCATGTGCAGAAATATCCCTACAACGACTTCCTATACCCGGTGGAAGACTGACCAACGACAACCCAATAAACCGATAACGATATGGACTACCGAAAACTCACCGACGAGGAGATCAATGTGCTTGAAGACCATAACTGCTGGGCCGAAGATTGGAGCAGGGTCTTGGTCTCTGACGATTTCAAGCCCAACTACATGCATCGGGTGATGCTCTATGGCGACATCCGTATCGGGGCGTTTGAGAAGAACGTGGAAGTCTCGAAGGGCTTCCTCAAACATTCGGGCATCGTCAATGCCACCTTGCGCAACGTCTCAGTGGGCGACAACTGCCTCATTGAGAACGTGGGCAACTTCATCAACAACTATGTCATCGGTGATGATTGTTATATTTCCAACGTGTCGACCATTGAGACCACTGAGGGGGCTACCTATGGTGAGGGCAACCTCATATCCGTGCTCAACGAGGTAGGCGACGGCAACCTCATCCTCTTCAAGCATCTCAACAGTCAGTTTGCTGCTTTCATGGTGAAGCACTTCCATGACAAGGAACTGAAAGATTGCATAAGGCGCCTCATCCGCGAGGAAATCGAGGCCACGACCACTGATTGCGGCACACTTGGGACGGGAGTGAAGATTGTCAACACCAAGGAAATCACTAACACCAATATCTGCGATGATTGTGAGGTCAACGGGGCGGCTCGCCTTAGCGACTGCACCATCCTGAGTTCGCCGGAGGCAAGTGTCTATATCGGAACGGGCGTGATTTGTGAGAATTCCATCATTGGCGATGGGGCCAGTATCATCAATTCGGTCAAAATGCAAGACTGCTTCGTCGGTGAGGCCTGCCAGATCAGCAATGGGTTTACGGCTTCGGCCAGCGTCTTCTTTGCCAACAGCTACATGAGCAATGGTGAGGCTTGTGCGGCCTTCTGTGGTCCGTTCTCGGCCAGTCACCACAAGAGCTCGTTGCTCATCGGCGGTATGTTCAGTTTCTACAACGCAGGCTCGGCCACCAACTTCTCCAATCACGCTTACAAGATGGGACCCATGCACTGGGGCGTGCTGGAGCGTGGCACGAAGACGGCAAGCGGGGCTTACCTTCTCATGCCGGCCACCATCGGCACATTCAGCGTATGCTTTGGCAAGCTGATGCACCATCCAGACACACGCAATCTTCCTTTCTCTTATCTTATAGCCTATGGCGACACCATGTATCTGTCGCCAGGACGCAACATCACTACCGTAGGGCTCTATCGAGACATCAGAAAATGGCCCAAGCGCGACATGCGACCGAAAGGCTCACAGAGAAGCATTGTCAACTTCGATTGGCTCTCTCCCTTCAGCGTGGGAGAGATCATTAATGGCAAGAAAATTCTGGAGGACTTGCGCACATCGTCGGGTGATGACGTGTCGAGCTACAATTTTCACGACTATGTCATCAATGGAGCGTCGCTCCACAAGGGTATCAAGTATTACGACATAGCCTTGCGCATCTATATGGGCGCTGTGCTCAAGCGGGTGCTCAAACGCGACCCAGAGCTCCATGCGCCAAAGACAACCGTGGGACTGGGCGATTGGAACGACCTGTCGGGTCTGCTTCTCCCTTCCTCAGAGGAACAACGTTTGGTGGATGATATCAAAAACGGAACACTCGACACAATCGACGCGGTGACCAACCGTTTTGTGGAAATCAACGAGAACTATCGTCTCTACCAGTGGACCTGGACTTATCGGGTGATACTCGACTACTATCACTTGCAGGAACTGACACTCGACGATGCCGCGCGCATTAAGCAAGATTACATCACGGCGCGCCGGGCGTGGATCGCGGAGATACGAAAGGATGCCGAGAAGGAGTTTCGCATGGGCGACGTAGAAAAGGAAGTGCTTGATAATTTCATCAACAACCTCGACCATGAGGTCGACTTTGAAAATTAGGTTCAAGGCTTTTGGCCACATGGCACAGGTTGGCTTAGGCCCATGGTTCAAGTCGGCTGCCATTGGCACACAAGCCGATTGTCATGTGAGCCAACAACATCTCTTGACGGTTTTAAATAATACTCATCATATGAAAATCAGAAGTTTTCTTGCTGTAGTGGCTTTGCTGATTACATCAGTGGCCGTGGCTCAGCAGTACAAGTACACCACAGTGCCGGGCGACCCGATGCAAGCTCGCATCTACACGCTTGACAACGGGCTCAAGGTGTACCTCTCCGTGAACAAGGAGAAGCCCCGTTTGCAAACTTACATCGCCGTTCGTACTGGCTCACGCAATGACCCCGCTGAGACTACAGGACTGGCCCACTACTTGGAGCACCTGATGTTTAAGGGCACTACTCATTTCGGAAGCAGTGATGTGGCGGCTGAGGCTCCGTTGCTCGATTCCATTCAAAACAGGTTCGAGGCTTACCGCCGTCTCACCGATAAAGCTGCGCGCAAGAAAGCTTATCATGAAATTGACTCTATCTCACAGTTGGCAGCCAAATATAACATTCCCAATGAGTATGACAAGCTCATGTCGTCCATTGGATCTGAAGGCAGCAATGCCTACACCTCAAATGATGTCACTTGCTATGTGGAGGACATCCCCTCCAATGAGATTGACACGTGGGCCAAGATACAGAGTGACCGTTTCAAGAACATGGTAATTCGCGGTTTCCACACCGAGTTGGAGGCTGTCTATGAGGAATACAACATTGGTTTGGCGAGCGACAACAATAAGGAATGGAATGCTTTGGCTGCGAAGCTTTTCCCCAATCATCCTTATGGCACGCAAACAACCATCGGCACGCAAGACCACTTGAAGAATCCTTCCATCCTTAACATCAAAAATTATTTCAACCGTTACTATGTGCCCAACAACGTGGCCATCTGTATGGCTGGAGATTTCAATCCCGATCAGGTGGTGGCCATCATCGATAAGTACTTTGGCGACTGGAAAAAGAGCGATTGTCTCAGCCGCCCCGAGTATGCGCCAGTGCGCGAGCTGAAGGCTCCTGTCGACACCACGGTGGTGGGTCTTGAGGCAGAGAACTTGATGATGGGATGGAAGACAGAAGGTGCGGCCAGCTACCAGGCTGACACGCTCGATGTCATCTCCAACATGCTCTCCAACGGAAAGGCCGGTCTTTTCGACATCGACCTCAACACACCGATGAAGGTGCAGAGTGCCGGAGCTGGCAGCATGGGCATGGCAGATTATGGACAGTTCATATTGATAGGCAGCCCCAAGCAAGGACAGACGCTCCAAGAGGTGCGCAAGCTCATGCTCGCTGAAATTGATAAGCTGAAGAAAGGGCAGTTCTCCAACAATCTTCTGCCGGCAGTTGTCAATAACATGAAGCTGGATTATTATCGCTCGCTGCAGAGCAACCGCTCGCGGGCCGACAAGTTTGTTGACGCCTTTATCAACGGGCAGAAGTGGAGCGACCAGGTAAACCGCCTCAATCGCATCTCCAAGATGACCCGCCAACAGATTATTGACTTCGCCAACCGCTTCTTCCTCAACAACTATGTGACTGTGTTCAAGCGCCAAGGCAACGACACGACCATCCACAAGATTGAGAAGCCCAGCATCACGCCGATACCTACCAACAACGATAAACAGAGCGAGTTTCTCAAGGAAGTGGTCAGCCTGAAACCGCAACCCATTCAGCCCTGCTTTGTCGATTACAAGAAAGACCTCATGAAGGCTGTCACGAAGAAGGGCGTGGACGTCCTTTATAAGCAAAATACAGATGACGACCTCTTCACGTTGGCCTATCACTATCCGTTCGGCCAGCAGAGCGACAAGCGCTATGAGATGGCTGCAGGTTACCTCGATTATGTGGGAACATCTAAGCTGTCGAACCAGAAAATCAACCAGATGTTCTATGACTTGGCTTGCAGCTACAGCGTGAATGTGGGTGATGATGCCATTGATGTTTATCTCACGGGTCTCAATAGTTCCATGCCCAAGGCTCTGCGGTTGCTTGAGACGGTGCTCAACGACGCTAAGGCTAGCAAGGCCACATGGAACCAGTTTGTCGACTTGGTGCAGAAGGGTCGTGCCGATTCCAAAAAAGAACAGCGCTCCAACTTCTCGGCCCTGCGCTATTATGGCACTTATGGCAAGTATAACGCTTTCACCAACCAGATGACGGAAAAGGAATTGCGTGCCGCCAATCCCCAGACTTTGCTCAATTTGCTTCGCGACCTGAAAACGAAGAAGCATACCTTGTTATATTATGGCCCCACGAAGGAGGCCGACCTCGATGCCTTGGTGGGCAAGGTTCATCTCACCCCGAGGACCTTTGTGGCAGCCCCTGCAGCCAATGAATATGTCCAGCAGCGCACACCGGCTAACGAAGTGTGGCTTGCACCCTATGATGCCAAGAACATCTACATGCTGATGCTCCATAACGAGGGAGAGAAATGGAGTGCCGACAAGGCGGCCATTGAGGCGCTTTTCAATGAGTATTTTGGAGGCGGCATGAACGCCATCGTGTTCCAGGAGCTGCGCGAGGCGCGCGGCTTGGCTTACTCGGCTTCCGCCAGCTACGTTCGTCCATCGCGCCTGAAGGGTGATGAATCGTTCTTCACCTACATCATCACGCAGAATGACAAGATGATGGACTGCGTCAACGAATTCCACAAACTGCTCAACAACACGCCTTCTCGCGAGGCTGGTTTCCTGTTGGCCAAGCAGAGTTTGTTCAAGAGTCTGGCCACCGAGCGCACTACCAAGTTTGGCGTGCTCACCAGTTACCTGCGCGCACAAAAACTCGGTATCGACTACGACATCAGCCAGAAGATTTATGAGACCCTGCCTAAGTTGCAGTTGCAGGACGTAATGAACTTTGCCAAGGAGAACATAGCAAACAAGGCTTACCGCTACCTCATCCTTGGTGATGAGAAGAACCTCGACATGAAGGCTCTTGAGAAGATAGCTCCTGTGAAGCGTCTCACCACCGATGAGATTTTTGGTGAGTAATCATTTTGCAAAAACATTATAAATAATTCTATTCAATATCGAATATGGCTAAACCAGTAGATTTCAAGTATGCTCCTATGTTCCAAGTGGGCAAGGACGACACTGAGTATCGCTTGCTGACCAAGGAAGGCGTCAGCACGGCAGAGTTCGAGGGCAAGACCATTGTCAAGGTTTCGCGCGAGGCCTTGACATTGCTGGCCCAGCAGGCTTTCCATGATTGCGAGTTCATGTTGCGCCGCAAGCACAACGAGCAGGTGGCTCAGATTCTGAAGGACCCCGAGGCCTCGGAGAACGACAAGTATGTGGCCTTGCAGTTCCTCCGCAACGCTGAGACGGCCGTCAAAGGTGTGTTGCCTTTCTGCCAAGACACGGGCACAGCCATCATCCATGGTGAGAAGGGACAGCGCGTGTGGACCGACTTCGATGATGCGGAGGCTCTCTCACGTGGTGTCTATAACACCTATACACAGGAGAACTTGCGCTATTCGCAGAATGCTCCGCTCACCATGTACGAGGAGGTGAACACCAAGTGCAACCTGCCTGCCCAGATAGACATCGAGGCTGAAGAGGGTGATGAGTATCGTTTCATCATGGTGGCCAAGGGTGGCGGATCGGCCAACAAGACCTATTTCTATCCCATGACCAAGGCTACCATCCAGAACGAGGGCACGCTGCTTCCGTTCCTCGTGGAGAAGATGAAGAGCCTCGGCACGGCCGCTTGTCCGCCTTACCATATCTGCTTTGTCATCGGCGGTACGTCGGCTGAGAAGAACCTGCTCACCGTGAAGCTCGGTTCCATTAAGTATTACGACAACCTGCCCACCACGGGCGACGAGACGGGTCGTGCCTTCCGCGACGTTGACCTGGAGGCCAAGTTGCTTGATGAGGCTCACAAGATTGGTCTCGGTGCACAGTTTGGCGGCAAGTACCTGGCTCACGACATCCGCGTCATTCGCTTGCCGCGCCATGGTGCCAGCTGTCCCATTGGCCTTGGCGTGAGCTGCTCTGCCGATCGTAACATCAAGGGCATCATCAATAAGGATGGCGTTTGGTTGGAGAAAATGGACGACAATCCCGGCGAACTCATCCCCGAGGAGTATCGCAAGCCCGGTGAGGATGGCGACAGCATTGTCATCGACCTCGACAAGGGTATCGATGCCGTGCGCGCAGAGTTGACCAAGTATCCTGTCTCCACGCGTGTCCTCCTCAACGGTACCATCATCGTGGCTCGTGACATTGCTCATGCCAAGTTGAAGGCTCGTTTGGACAAGGGCGAGGATCTGCCTCAGTATTTCAAGGACCACCCCATCCTCTATGCTGGCCCGGCCAAGACTCCAGAGGGGTATCCCTGTGGCTCCATGGGGCCGACCACGGCCAACCGCATGGATCCGTATGTGGACGAGTTCCAAGATCATGGAGGCTCGCTGGTCATGATCGCCAAGGGCAACCGTACGCAGGTGGTTACCGATGCCTGCCAGAAGCATGGTGGCTTCTATCTCGGCACCATTGGCGGCATTGCTGCTGTGCTCTCGAAGGATTGCATCACCAGTATCGAGTGTGTGGAGTATCCAGAGCTTGGCATGGAGGCTATCTGGAAGATTACGGTGAAGAACTTCCCTGCTTTCATCCTTGTGGACGACAAGGGGCACGACTTCTTCAAGGAGTTGAAGCCCTGGGCTACCTGCAAGAATTGCTAATCATTTTTTGTGATCCGAGCCTCGCATGAGTGAGGCTCTCAAGACAGGCCGCGCCTTTCTTGCCTGATGGCAAGCGGGGCACAGCTTTGCGTTTGTTTGGTAAGGAATAGAAGAGTAACCATCCGAAATTAGCCGTCTTGTCCATATCCCATTAACATGCGAACTTTGCCTGAAAAAAGACATGTTCAATTTAAATGAAGGCAATCG